>JBEHYZ010000018.1:0-86060 GCA_048497915.1 Pseudomonadota bacterium | reverse complement strand
TCCGCTTTTTGTGCCGTCTGCGGATAGTCGCTGCGGTAATGAGAACCGCGACTCTCATGGCGCTGCAAGGCACATTCGGCGATCAGACGCGCGTTCACCAAAGGCAGGGCACCAGGATATTTGGCGTCCAGTTCGTCGATGATGTGCAGCAGCGCCTTGAGCCCGGCTTCGTCGCGGACCACGCCGGCATAGCGGCTCATGGCGTCGCGCAGGGCTTTCAGGTCAGCGGCCGAGAGCACCGGAGGCACGGCGGGCTTGAGGGCGTGGGCCGTATCCGGTGCGAACGCCGCTTCGTTCAGGTTCTCGGTTGCGGCTTTGCCGACGCGTTCGCCAAAGGCCGCCGCTTCGAGCAGGCTGTTCGACGCCAGCCGGTTGGCACCGTGGACGCCCGTCGAGGCGCATTCCCCGGCGGCATAAAGCCCCTTCAAAGACGTCCGGCCGAAGATATCGGTGCGGATACCGCCCATGTGATAGTGGGCGGCGGGCGCCACCGGCATGGGCTCAACGCGCGGGTCGACCCCCTGCGCCATGCACGAGGCGAACACGGTCGGGAACTCATCGGCGAAGTGCGCGCCGATGGCTTTCGTGGCGTCGAGAAACGCGCCGCGACCTGACATATTGGCCTTATGGACGGCGCGGGCGACGATATCGCGCGGCGCCAGCTCGCCGTCCGGATGATCTTCCAGCACGAACCGGACGCCGTCGCGGTCGATCAGGATGGCGCCTTCGCCGCGCAGGGCTTCGGTGGCCAGCGGCGCGGGATCGAGGCCGAAATCGAGCGCCGTCGGGTGGAACTGCACGAACTCCGGATCGGCGATTTCCGCACCGGCCAAAGCGGCCATGGCCATGCCTTCGCCGCGCAGATTGGCCGGGTTGGTCGTCACGGCATAAAGGCCACCCAAACCACCGCTGGCCAGGATCACGGCCGGGGCATAGACCTCGACGCGCTTGCCCTTGTGCTCGACCACGGCGCCGATGACAGTGTTCGCGTCCGACTTGATCAGGCCGAGCGCGAACGCTTGTTCCCAGATCTCGATATGGGGTGAGGTGAGGGCGGCATTGACCACGGTCTCCAGGATCGCCTTGCCGGCCAGGTCGCCGCCGACGCGCGCGACGCGCGCCAGGCCATGCGCGGCTTCGCGGTTGAGCACGAACGAGCCGTCGTCCTTATGGTCGAACGGCGCGCCCATGGCGTTGAGCTTGCGCACCGTTTCCGGGCCCATCTCGGTCAGGGTCTTGGCGGCCAGCTCATCGACAATGCCGGCGCCGGCTGCGACCGTGTCCATGGCGTGATATTTCGGCGAATCTTCCGGCGACAGCGCCGCGGCGATCCCGCCTTGCGCCCAGGCCGACGAGCAGGCCACACCCAGCGCGACCGGCGCCAGGACCAGCGTCTTATGTGGCCCGGCATTGAGCGCGACCGATAACCCGGCCAGCCCCGCACCGATCACCAGCGGGCCTTTGTGGATGTAGATCTCAGTGGCCATCATGGCCTCCTTCACTTGCCTCTCCCCTCAGACGGGAGAGGGGAAGGGGCGGGAGCAATTTAGCTGATCATCTCAACGTCGATATGGTGCCGCGCCTTGATCATGTCGTAGCGCGCCGGCTTGTCCGGCTTCGGCATATCGATCATTCGCTGCACAGCCAGTTGGGCACGCGGGATGACCGTCGGATCGACGGTCACCTCGTATTGACGCTTGACCAGGCTGTCGTAGATGCCTTGCAGCGTAATGCGTTTCATGTGCGGACACAGGTTGCACGGCCGCAGGAATTCTACACCCGGCGCATCGGCCGTGACATTGTCGGCCATCGAGCATTCGGTGATCAGCACCACCTGCTTTGGCTGGTTCTTCGTTACATAGTCGGCCATGGCGGTGGTCGAGCCGGTGAAATCCGACGCCGCGATGACGTCCGGCGGGCATTCCGGGTGCGCCAGCACGACCGCGCCCGGATGGGCAGCGCGCACTTCGGCGATATCGGAAGCGTCGAAACGTTCGTGCACTTCGCAAGCGCCGGCCCAGGCGATGATTTTCACATCGGTCTGACGCGCCACGTTCTTGGCCAGGAACTGGTCAGGGATGAGGATAACGCGGTCAGTGCCCCATTCCTTCGCCGCCCATTCGACCACCTGCACCGCATTCGCAGATGTGCAGCAGATGTCGGTTTCGGCCTTCACGTCGGCCGTGGTGTTGACATAGGTGACGACCGGCACGCCCGGATAGCGTTGCTTGATCAGGCGTACATCGGCGCCGGTGATGCTCGAGGCCAGCGAACAGCCGGCGCGCATGTCGGGGATCAGCACCGTCTTTTCCGGCGCCAGAATCTTCGAGGTTTCGGCCATGAAGTGCACGCCGCCCTGGACGATGATATCAGCGTCGCAGGCAGCGGCTTCACGCGCCAGGCCCAGGCTGTCGCCGACATAATCACCGATGCCGTGGAAGATGTCCGGCGTCATGTAGTTGTGCGCCAGGACAACAGCGTTCATTTGCTTTTTCAAACGGTTGATGGCGGCGATCAACGGTGCTTGGAGTTGCCATTCCAGCGGCGACACCTTGTCCTTCAACCGCGCATAGATGGTGCTGGTTTCCGCATCGACTTCGGGCGTGAAGGCCAGGATCTGGGCTGTATCGGCCATGGGTTTCCCTCCCAAACTTACTTATGCTCATTTTCAGCATAAGGTGAGCGTAACATAACTCCTGGTGACTTCAATGCAATATGAAAGGTCATAAAACCGTCATCACGAATTGTGACAGGTTGACAAAAGGCGGCGCCGCATTTTACATTTAGCTATAAAGCTAAATGATTGTCCGGGGAGGGATGATGGAGCAGGGAACCGAAGACGGCAAAGCTGCCGTTGCGCCTAAAGGGCGTTGGATCAAGGGTTTTCTGTGGGGATTGCTGACCGGCTGGATCCTGATCTTCCTGCCTTACGCCGTCGTCTTCTATATTCGGTACAAGGGAACGATTCCCCCGTTCATGGCGGCCAACACGCCGGAGTTCCTCTATAATGGCAGCCTCTTGGTGTTGCTGCCGTTTGTGCAAGGTTTGGTATCGGCGCTGATGTATGGCCGGGTCAAGCAAGGTTTCTGGTCCGCGCTTGGACTGGTCGCTGCCATCTGGCTGGCCAACGACATTCTCGGGGCGGTGTTTCTGCGTGAGGGCGTCATCTGCTTGCTGATGGCCGCACCGCTGCATCTGGGGATTATTGCTATTGGGTGCGCTGTTGGTCGGGCCTTGGCTTGGTGGCGCCGGTCGAAGACCATTTCCGTGAGCCTGGCGCCGCTGGTGGTGCTGGGCGTAATGGCGGAAACCGCTGGGCCAACGCCTGACTATGCGGACGCCATAGTCGACTCGGTCACAGTCAATGCGCCGCCGGAATATGTCTGGAAGTATGTCGTCGACTATCCCGATAATCCCAATCCGCCGGATTACTGGTTGTGGCAGGTCGGCTTGCCGATGCCGACCCATTCGGTGGCGCCAGTGCAGGCCGTTGGTGCGCGCCGCGATTGCAAGTTCAGCCAGGACCATGCCTTCGAAGAGCGCATCGTCGAACTTGAGCCTAATCGCAAGCTGGTCTTTGCCATCACCAAACAGCCTCAGCATCCGGAAATCATCGGCCATATTACCGTCGACAAAGGGGAGATCCTGTTGACGCCCAATGCCGACGGCACCACCACGATCACGGCGACCAGCTGGTATCGGCTGCATGTCCGACCGGCGGCCTATTTCGATTTATGGGCGGCCGACGTGACGCGGCACATCCATTTCCGGGTAATGGGGTACATGAAACGCCTGGCCGAGCGTGATTATGCGGCGGCGCGCGGAAAAGCGGCCTAAAATTCTTCAAGCCTACTTGAATCCTTATCAGGCGAAGTCGTATGGAATACGCGCCTTTAAAGGAGAGCAGACCATGAGCAAATCCGGTGTCGACAACAGCAAGACCGTGGCCCACGAACTGTCAAAGGTTCTGGCCGACAGCTTCACTGTGTATCAGAAGACCCACGGCTATCACTGGAACGTCCGGGGCCCGAACTTCCGCGGCCTGCACCTGCTGCTCGAGGAGCAATATAACGAAATCTGGACGTCGATCGATGAGATCGCCGAACGTATTCGTGCTTTGGACGAATATGCGCCGATGGGCCATGGCGCGCTGGGCAATCTGACCTCGATCAAGGACGGTGACCCGACGCTTTCGGCGCCCGACATGCTGAAGGACCTGGTGGCCGGGCACGAAGTTGCCATCGCCACGCTGAAGAAGGCGGCTGAAGTCGCCGACGAGGCCGGTGACATCTCGACCAACGACCTGTGCACGCAACGCATCACGGCGCACGAAAAGCACCGCTGGATGCTGAAGTCGACGCTGTCGAACTAAGTCATAATATTCCGAACTGTAGACGCCGCCGGTCCTGCCGGCGGCGTTTTTACGTTCACGGGTTCGTGATAATTCGCTGGACAACGGCACGCATTCATGGCTTCATGAACAATGTTCAAGAGGTGGGTCATGACGCGATTTCAGAATAGCCGCATCGCAACGGTCTTGGGGGCCGTCGCGGGCCTTTATCTATGTTTTGCAATATTCACACTGCGTCACGGAAACCATGGGCTCTATCCGGCGGGAAGTGAATCCGTCACGATCTACGTCCTTAATAATGGCTTCCACAGCGATTTGATCCTGCCGGCCGACCACGTCAGAAGTCATGGCGGTTTGCTGGCCAGAGCCGGTGAAGCGGCCTCGGGCAAGGCCTGGATCGCCTATGGCTGGGGGGACGCCAAGTTTTTCGCGGCTCAGGGGCCGGTCTCGTCGCGGCTGCTCGACGGCGCCCGCGCGTTGTTTCATCCCGGCAATCCTTCGGTTGTCCGCGTCTTTGGCGTCACTGATCCGCGCCTCTACGACGGCCGCGTTGTCAGTGTGGTCCATCTGTCGGCCGAAGGGTTCGATGCTTTGGCAAACAACATCGAGACGTCGTTTACCGACAATCAGGGACAGCCGGTCGCGGCTGAAGTCGGTGATGGATCGGACGCGTTTTTCCAGAGTTCCGAACACTTCTCGATCGTGCGTTTGTGCAACAACTGGACGGCCGATCAGCTATCCGCCGCTGGCCTGCCCACCGCGCCCGCGATCGATGGCCTGGCGCCATTGCTGAAACTGGATCTGCGCCTGCGTGCCGGTGTGAAACCGCTCAAGTCTTGAAGGCGCGGCCGAATTCCCGCACAAGGCGGCATGGTCTTCATTACGCCGAAAATCTCAGTCCCAGACGATGAACTGCACGAAAGCTTCGTGCGGGCGTCGGGCGCGGGCGGCCAGAACGTCAACAAGGTGGCCACGGCGGTTGAGCTGCGCTTTTCGATCACCAACAACTGGACCATCCCTTATGACGTCAAGCAGCGCCTGACCAAGCTGGGCGGGCGGCGCGTGACGCAAGAGGGCGAACTGGTGTTGTTCGTTCAGGTCCATCGCACCCAGGACATGAACCGCAAGGCGGCGCTGGAGCGCTTCTGCGAGCTGGTGCGCAAGGCCGCTGAACCGCCGCCGCCGCCGCGCAAGGCGACCAAACCGACGCAAGGCTCCGTCCGTCGCCGCCTGGTGGGGAAGGCCATCCGCTCGACCGTCAAATCCAACCGCGCCAAAGTTTCTGATGACGATGAAGACTGATATCCGCCGCGCCACCGAAGCCGACATCGACGGCATCTTCACCATGATGCTGCGAACCGCCGCCGAGCCGATCGGACTGGCCCGCCGCCCGGACGAGATTACCCGCGACTATGTGGCGACGTTTGTTGCCAACAGCCTGGCGCGTGGCTTGATCCTGGTCGCCCACGACGGCGATCGCATCCTCGGCATGATCCAGGCCGCGACGCCAGTGCCGCGCCTGTTCGCCCATGTGCTGTCCGACCTGACTATCGCCATCGATCCGGAGACGCAAGGGCAGGGGCTAGGCCGCAAGCTCTTCACCGCTTTCCTCGACACGGCGCGCGCCGGGATGCCGCACATCCGCAGGATCGAGCTGTTCTGCCGGCCGGACAATCCGCGCGGCTATCCGTTTTACCAAAGCCTGGGCTTCGTCATCGAAGGCCACCTGAAAGGCCGCGTCCACGCTGGCGATGGTGTCTTCATCGACGACTATTTCATGGGGCTGCAATTGCGAGACTAAGCCCGGCCAGCGCCCCCGCCGCCAGCACCTTGAGCAGGCCGACGTGGAAACGCAGCAGGGCGATCCCCGCCATAACAGCCAGCACAAGAGCCTCGATATTCAGGCTCGACCACTCCGGCACCAGCAGCCGCAATGGACCGGCATGCGTCTCACCGACCGTGCCGAACAGCACGTGCACGGCAAACCACAGGCTGAGCGACAGGATGACCCCGGCCACAGCGGCGGTCACGCCGGACAGGGCGGCGTTCAGCCTGGGCCAGCGCTGCACGGCCTCTAGATGTGGCGCCAAAAGCAGGATCCACAGGAAGCTCGGTACGAACGTCACCCAGGTCGTCAGCGCCGCCGCCAGGGTGCCGCCCAGCAGAGGCCCGAACGGCGCCGGGTTCCGCCACCCGGCCAGGAAGCCGATATATTGCAGGGTCAGGATCAGCGGCCCCGGCGTCGTTTCCGCCAAACCCAGCCCGCGCACCATCTCAGCCGTCGTCAGCCAGTGATAATGCTGCACCGCCTGTTGCCCGGCATAGGCCAGCACCGCGTAAGCGCCGCCAAAGGTCATCACGGCAGTCTTGCTGAAGAACGATCCCACCTGCCACAGCACATGCGACGGCCCCAGACCCAGCCGGATGACGGCCAGCGGCGCCGCCCACAGCGCCAGCCCGGCTGCCGGAGTGACAAGGCCTTTCAACAGCGACCGCGATGGCGCTGCGGTCCGCTCAGGCACTGGAGCAGGCTTGAGGAACAATCCGCCGATGATCGCGGCTGCGGCGATGACCAGCGGGAACGGCAGGTTGAAGAAAAACAGCGAAACAAAGGCCGCCGCCGCAATGGCCCAGCTCAGGCGGCTGTGCAGGGCGCGCCTGGCGATGCTTTGCAGGGCCTCAATGACGATCGCCAGTACGACCGCCGAAATGCCGGCGAACAGCCCGCGCACCCAGCTGATATCGCCGAATCCGGCCGCCAGGATCGACAGGCCCAGCATCAGCAGCGCCCCTGGCAGGATGAATAACCCGCCTGCCATGACGCCGCCACGCACGCCATGCAGCCGCCATCCGGCATAGGTCGCCAGTTGCTGCGCCTCCGGGCCAGGCAGCAGCATGCAGACGTTCAGGGCGCGCAGGAATTCGTCCTCGCTGAGCCAGCGCCGCTCCTCGACCAGGACGCGGTGCATCAGGGCGATCTGCCCGGCCGGGCCACCGAAATTGCTGATGCCGATGCGCGCCCAGACCCTCAACGCGTCTCCAAAGGAGGGGGCGGGCCCGGTCATGGCTCAGGACTTGGCGACGGCGGGCTTGAGCGGTTCGGCCGCCAACAGCTTGCGGCGGATGCGCACCCATCCGAAGCTGAAGAACGTGATGATGGCGATCAGGGTCACAAGACGCAGGTCGACGCCAGTAAAATGCAGCAGCAGGCGTGCGGTCACACCGGTTGCTGCAGATACGGCGCACAGGCCCCATACCCGGAAGGCCAGGCGGGCGTGGCTTGGATCGCGGTATTGCAGCCAGAGTTGATAAAGATGCTCGCGATGTGCCTTGAAGACGTCCTTGCGCTGCGCCAGGCGGGTCAGGAGGGTGAGGACAACGTCAACCAGCAACGGCGCCAGCAGAAAACCGCCGATCCAGGCCGAGCCAGCGCCGAAGGTCTTGACCTGCAGGCAGGCACCGGTGATCAGCGCGCCGGCGAACAATGAGCCGGCGTCGCCCTGGAACACCTGGCCAAGCGGCAGGTTGAACGGCATCAGGCCAACGTGCGCTCCGATGGCGGCCGCCAGGATCAGCAACGTCATGCCGAGAAAAACGCCCTGCGGAATAAGCGGCGCCATGAGCAGGATCAGACCACCGAGCGCCAGCATGGCCAAAGTCTGCACCCCGAGCGTCAGACCGTTGGACCCATCCATGAAATTGATGGCATTGATACCGAGCACCAGCCAGGCGGTGCTGCCGATGATCCCGATCGGCGCCCAGACTCCAACATTGACGCCAAAGCCCAGTTGCAGGTCGGCTACGCGGTAGAGCCAGGCGAAGATAAGGCATAGGACGATCTGAAAGCCGAGGCGCAGCCGGGCGGGCAGGCCGAACATGTCGTCAACGGCGCCCGACAGGCCCATCAGGGCAGCGAAGCCGAACAGGAGCAGGCCATCCCTGGCATTGCCGGGAATATTCGCTCGCCATAACCAGACGCAGACACCGACGGCAAACGCCGTCGCCCCGATCAGTGCCATGCCGCCACTGGTGGGGGTAGGCCGGGCATGCGAGCCGCGGCCGCGCGGCATATCGACCGGTCCCCCCTGAATCACCAGCTGTACCAGAATGACAGCCACGACGCTCCCCATGCCGAACGCCGCCAACAGCAGCCACGGCACAACCAGCCATGCGGGAAGCAGGGCATGCGTCATACGATCAGGCTCCCGAAGCCTTGGGAAAAGGCGTGCGTCCGCGTCTCCGCCGTGAGCGCGGGCGCACGCTGGAAATCAACGCACACCGGTCGGCAGTCTTACTTGAGGGAAGCGCAGAAACGCTGGATGCGCGAGCACGCTTCGGTCAGGATCGACTCCGACGTGGCATATGAAATGCGGAAGAACGGCGACAGGCCGAACGCCGCGCCGTGCACCACGGCCACTTCCTCCTGCTGGAGCAGTTCGCCCGCGAAGTCCTCGTCCGTGTTGATGATCTTGCCCGACGGAGCCTGCTTGCCGATGCAGCCGGCGATCGACGGATAGACATAGAACGCGCCTTCCGGGGTCGGGCAGTGGATGCCCTTGGCGTTGTTCAGCATGGCGACGACCAGGTCGCGGCGCTTCTGGAAGGTAGCGGCGCGCGGCGCGATGAAGTCCTGCGTGCCGTTGAGCGCCTCGACGGCGGCCCACTGCGCGATCGAGCACGGGTTGGAGGTCGACTGCGAGATGATCTTGGACATTGCCTTGATCAGCGGCTCCGGACCGGCGCAGTAGCCGATGCGCCAGCCGGTCATCGAATAGGCCTTCGACACGCCGTTCATGGTCAGGGTGCGGTCATAAAGCTCAGGCACCACCTGGGCGATGGTGGCGTATTCCATGCCGTCGAACAGCAGGTGCTCGTACATGTCGTCGGTCAGGATCCACACTTGCGGATGACGCTTCAGCACTTCGCCCAGCGCCTTCAGTTCGGCCGCGGTGTAGACGGCGCCCGACGGGTTGGACGGCGAATTGAGGATCAGCCACTTGGTCTTGGGCGTGATGGCGGCTTCGAGTGTTTCCGGCTTCAGCTTGAAGCCGGTCGACATTTCACCGACCGCGAACACCGGCGTCCCGCCGGCCAGCAGCACCATGTCCGGATAAGACACCCAGTACGGCGCCGGCACGATCACTTCGTCGCCGGCGTTCAACGACGCCATCATGGCGTTGTAGATCACCGGCTTGCCGCCCGGCGACACCGACACTTGGGTCGTCTTGTAATCCAGGCCGTTTTCGCGCTTGAACTTCTCAACAATGGCCGCCTTCAGCTCCGGCGTGCCGTCGACGTCGGTGTAGCGGGTTTCGCCGCGCTTGATCGCCTTAATCGCCGCGTCGCAGATGTTTTCGGGTGTGTCGAAGTCAGGCTCGCCGGCGCTCAGGGAAATGACCTTCTTGCCCTGACGCGCCAGTTCGCGCGCCTTGGCCGATACGGCCAGGGTAGGAGAGGGCTTCACGCGCTTCAGCGTGTCGGATTCGGAAAAATTCGCCATGGGAGTGACCTTAACCTGCGGGGTTGCCGGGGCTTCTGAAACGCCCCCGGTAAAATGCAGCACCCTCTTTACCTGTGCCTTGTCATTTGTCCAACTGTCATCACTCGTCATTTGCAATTCTCTTTGCCGTAAGGCGTCAAATTTTTCCGGGCGTGCGGATTTTGCCGCAACTCCTCCGCCACCACCCTAGGTCCGGAACGGTAATATCAGGCGGTAAGGCAACAAAAAACCCTTTAGTCGTCAAGGATGGTCCAGCCGCGCGGATAAATGTCTGGGAAGTGCGTGCCGGCCACACCCCACCAGTTGTGCGGCGCGACGACCGTCTTGCCCGGGTTGTCGCCAAGCCAGGCCCCCCACCACGAAAACGTGCTGTTGGCGATGATGTGATGACGGCACGTTGACATCAGCCGCAGATCCTCATGAGACGCGTCGTCGCCGTTGTGGTCGACGAACTGGAAGCAGGCATCGCCGCCAAACAGGGTGCGAGCATAGGCCATGTCGTCCGAGAAGACGTAGAACGATGGAGAGTCTACATGACGTTCGATCTCGGCGACCGCCCGCCGGTAATAGCTGTCGGCCAGCGGCTTCTGCGGCAGATTCATGGTCACGTAGTCCGTTCGGCGGACATGGACCGATACGGCGTTGATGTCGGCACGGATGCGTTGCTGGAGCGCGAGGTTTTGGCCTCTGGGCGGCGTTTTGAAGCGGTATTCGCTGCGCAGCCTGCCCGCCAGGCTTTCGGCATAATGGGCCACCTGCCAGAAGCCTTGCATGTATATGGACCTGGCCGTGGCCAGGCCCAAACCTTCCGGCAGCGGCGTGTAATGATGGTGCTCGGGTTCTACAAACAGGACCGCGCCGCCCAGCCGGCGCAGCGCCTTTGCCGCCGGCAGCAGAAGCGGCTTTTCGCTCTGGAGAAAGCGGTCGAAGGCCGACGCGTTGCGGCAGGGCGCGGTAATGGCGAACCGGTCGAGCAGGAACGGCCGCCCGGCTTCGCGCTTCGCTGGATCGCGGTCGAGCTGGATGATGTTTTCGATTTCACCGCCCAGTTTATCGGCAAGGTACAGCGCGGCTGCATAGCGAAACATCTGGTTGCCCACACCGTGGAACTGGCGGACGAGAATTTTCACTGATGAATTCCGGTAACGGGAAACGGCTGCTGTAATAGCGTGATGAAATGGCTTGCTGTAGACTTGCCTTAAGGACATAACCCCCGCAATGCAAAATCCCTTTTGGCAGAAATTGAGCGGCTTTTTCGTCCACCTTGATACGAAATTGTATCGGGCGGTGCTGGCGACGCTGTGTTTGCTGGTCCTGGTCGGCGCCGTTTTCCTGGTCGGCAAGTCGGAGTGGGGGCAGGCGGCGCTCAAGGCTCTAGAGGGCTGGATGGAGCAGTACCAGCATTCACCGCTGGCCATCCTGATCGTCACCCTGGTGTTCTGTGTGTCGGCCCTGTTCGGCGCGCCGCAGTTCGTGCTGATCGCCGCCGCCGTCGTGGTGTTCGGGCCGTGGTGGGGTTTTGTCTACAGCTGGTTCGCCACCGTCGTCTCGGCGGCAATGACCTTCTACATGGGCCGCTTCATGGGCGGCGGGCTGTTGCGCAAGCTGGGCGGCGACCATGTCAACAAGCTGTCGGACTATATCGGCAAGAACGCCTTCTCGGCCTCGTTCATCGTGCGCAACATCCCATCGGCGCCGTTCATCGTCGTCAACATGGCGTTCGGCGCCTCGCAGGCCTCGTTCACCGGCTTCATTGCGGGCTGTGCGCTGGGCGTGTTGCCGAAGACAGCCCTGGTGGCCCTGTTCGGCACGTCCTACACCGCCCTGACCAAGGGCGGGAACTGGAAGATGGCGCTGATGATGGGCGCTTTGGCGCTGCTCTGGCTGGCCGTGATGATCGGCGCGCGGAGGCTTTACGAGGCCGGAAAGAATCGCGGCGGCTGAAAACGGCGTGCGAGCCGTTCAAAACCGGTCGCGAAACACCGAAAAATGATGACAATTTTGTGTGCGAATCAACGTTTACGGCGTTAAGAGAATCGTAAAATCAGCGTGTTAACTATTTGGCTTGTGAGTTGAAACTTTCTTTTTCGTCGAGCCCCTTGAAATTCGCTAAATATGAGGGCAAGTGAAGGCTTTCCGGAAGGTTCAACCCGTGAGTCTAAGTCCCCGATAAGGCTTGGCAGCGCGCCCGTCTACCTAACTTAACCTCCTGAATCCGCACACCTAATTTTTCCTTTTCCCCGGCCTCAAAACCCAAACGGAACACCAAGGCAGTCTAGTCCATGTTAAAGTCCTTCTTCGGCGGTTTTTCCAACGATATTGCCATCGACCTTGGTACGGCCAACACACTGATCTACATGAAGGGGCGCGGTATCGTCCTCAATGAACCGTCGGTCGTGGCGCTGCGCAATGTCGGCGGCCGCAAGATGGTCCATGCCGTCGGCATCGAAGCCAAGCAGATGCTGGGCCGCACCCCCGGCCATATGGAAGCCATCCGCCCGATGCGCGACGGCGTCATCGCCGACTTCGAAGTCGCCGAGGAAATGATCAAGTACTTCATCCGCAAGGTCCACAACCGCAAGGGCTTCGTGAACCCGAAGGTGATCGTCTGTGTGCCTTCGGGCGCTACTGCGGTTGAGCGCCGGGCGATCAACGACAGCTGCCTCAACGCCTCGGCGCGCCGCGTCGGCCTGCTCGACGAGCCCATGGCCGCGGCCATTGGGGCCGGGTTGCCGATCCATGAGCCGACCGGCTCGATGGTCGTCGACATCGGCGGCGGCACCACCGAAGTGGCCGTCCTGTCGCTGTCGGGTATCGTCTATTCCAAGTCGGTCCGCGTCGGCGGCGACAAGATGGACGAAGCCATCACCAACTTCATGCGCCGCAACCACAACCTGCTGATCGGCGAAACCACCGCCGAACGCATCAAGAAGGACATCGGCACCGCTCGCGTCCCGCACGACGGCGAAGGCATGGCGATCGAAGTCAAGGGCCGCGACCTGATGCAGGGCGTGCCGCGCGAAGTCCGCATGTCGGAACGCCAGGCCGCCGAAGCTCTGGCCGAACCGGTGGCCCAGATCATCGACGCCGTGAAGGTGGCGCTGGAAGCCACGCCGCCGGAACTGGCCGCCGACATCGCCGACAAGGGCATCATGCTGACCGGCGGCGGCGCGCTGCTGCGTGGCCTCGATGTCGAAATCCGCGACCAGACCGGCCTGCCGGTGTCTGTGGCCGAGGATCCGCTGTCGTGCGTCGCCATCGGCTGCGGCCGCGTGCTTGAGCATCCGCGCTGGATGAAGGGCATTCTGGACGCGACCCTCTCCTAAAAAGAGAGAAAGACCGCTCATGTCTTAATTTTGAGCCGAATCTGACGTAACCAGACTGCGGGATGCAGCGTACATCCAGTTTTTGGGCAGTTTTTAAGACGCTCTCGGGAATTAAGGCGTGCCGTACGGGGACAACAAGCACTTTGAGCACCTGAAACTGCCGGTGACCTGGCTGGTTATCGGGATTGTCGGGATTGTTCTGGTCGTCGCTGCCCTGATGCTGCTTGGCGATCGTCGCGATGAGGTTGATCCGTCGACCTATGCGGCGCGCACCGCCTTCGACTCCGTCGCCGAGCCGGTCAACTCCGTGCTGTCCGGCCCGGTGCATGCCGCTGGCGACGGCACCAACTGGCTCGACGACTACCTGTTCGCCGTCCGCGAGAACCGTATCCTCAAGAAGAAGGTGGCGGAACTCAACCAGTACCGCGACGCCTACCTCGAAATGAAGGACGTCAACACGCGCTATGAGGCGCTGTTGAACCTGCGTACCGAACCGCCGGTCGAAACGGTGACGGCGCGGTCGGTTTCGGTGTCGCGTGGTCCGTTCAACAACAATCGCCTGATTGACGCCGGCTCCGAGAAGAAAATCGCATTTGGTAATCCGGTGATCACCGACCAGGGCCTTGTCGGCCGTATCGTCGGCGTCAGCCCGAACGTCAGCCGTGTCCTGATGATCACTGATGTGACCAGCCACGTGCCGATCATGGTCATGCGCACTGACGCGCGCGCCAGGATGACCGGCGACGGTGGCGGCTATCCCAAGCTCGAATTCGTCCGCGGCAAGGACACGGTGCGCCAGGGCGATCAGGTTCTGACTTCGGGCGACGGCGGTATCTTCCCGCGCGGCGTGCCGGTCGGCATCGCCGTCAAGGGCGTCGACAATGTCTGGCGCGTCAAGCTCTACGCCGACCGCGCCCCGATCGATTTCGTCAAGGTCCTGTTGTTCAAGGATTTCTCGCAGCTTCCCAATGCCGACCAACTGCTGAAGACGCCGCCGGTCAGCGACCTGCTGCCGCCGCCGCCGATGCCGAAGGTCGACGCCAATTCGGCCGCCACGGCCGCGGCTGCCGCCAATTCCGCCGCCGCCAGCGCTTCGGCAGCTGCCGCTGCGCCGAAGCCCGCCCCAGCCTCGACCACGACGGCAGCGCTCAGGCCGGCGACGCCGAAGCCCGAGGTCAAGACAGCGCCGAAGCCCAAGCCGGCCGCGGCGCCGTCTTCCGCTGCCGCCGCGCCGGCTGAGCCCGAGTTCAGGCCGTTCGTGCCGGCAGGGGGAACCACCCCATGATGCCGCCCAGGGGCGCGCACCGCCGCAAAGCCCTGGTGCGCAGCCTGTTTTCCCAAGCCCAGACCCGTGCCCAGCGCGCCGCCATGGCGTCGCGCATTATCGGCCCGTGGGACTGGATCCTGGCGCCGGCCCTGATCAGTATCGTCTTCACCATCGTGCTGGCCACGGCCTTCCAGCCGTTCGGCCTCTACCTGCCGGAGCCGGTGGCGCCGCTGGCCCTGGCCTTTGCCTGGCCATTGATCCGTCCGTCCTATGTCGCGCCGTTCGTGCTGGCCGCGCTGGGCGTATTCCTCGACTATTTCTGGGGCGCACCGATCGGTTTCTGGACCTTCGACCTGATGCTGGTCTACGGCGGCCTTGTGCTGGTTCGCACCTATATCATCGGTCAGGAGCCGATCGTGGTGTTCGGCGCTTTTGTGGCCGCCGAGGTGGTCTTTTTCGGCGTCGCCGTCATCCTGGCCGGTATGGACACAGGCCAGGTCGTCCGCTTGTGGGGCGTGTTCGAACAGCTTCTCGCCACCACCGCCCTGTTTCCTGCTGTAATGTATCTGACGGAAAAGTACCTCCATACGGATGTCCGGTTCCAGTAGTCGCTGAGTAAAATGGCCGAACCATCGATTGTCTTCACCGATGTCAATGAACGCCAGGGCGCGTTCCACCGCCGCATCTTCGTGATGGGCGGCGTGGTGGCGTTCGGCCTGGTCGGACTGATCGGCCGCCTGGGACATTTGCAGATCATCCAGGGCAGCGAGTACCGGAAACTGTCGGCGGCCAACCAGTTCAACTTCCGCCTGATCGCACCGCCGCGCGGTAATATCCTGGACCGCAACGGCAAGCTGATCGCCGGCAACCGTCCGTCGTTCAGCGTCAAGATCGAAGTCAATCTTGTCGAGAACATCAATGACACGCTCGACCAGGTGTCCTACATCCTGCCACAGACCGTGTCGTCGCGCCGCCGCATCCTGCGCGATATCAACCAGAACCAGCGTTCGGTGCCAACCATTGTCGCGTCCGACCTGAACTGGGAGGACTTTTCGCGCGTCAGCCTGTACGCCAACGATATTCCCGGCGTCGTCGCCGACGAGGATGAACTGCGCGCCTATTACTACGGCGGCGCTTTCTCCCACGTCGTCGGCTACGTTTCGAAGGTGTCGCAGAAGGACCTCGACAAGGAAAAGGACGCGCCGCAGAGCGAGCAGAACCTGCTGCACAACCCGGCCTTCCGCATCGGCAAGCAGGGCATCGAAAAAGCCTTCGACAAGCAGTTGCGTGGCACGGCTGGCGGCAAGAAGGTCGAAGTCAACGCGCGCGGCCAGGTGGTCGGGGAAGATCCGGACGGTTCCGTTCCGCCGGTGGCCGGTCAGGAGATCGTGCTGACCATCGATGCCGACATCCAACAGCGCGCCGTCGACCTGTTCGCCGAAAAACAAGACTCTGGCGCCGCCGTTATGATGGACATCCACACCGGCGAAATCCTGTGCATGACCTCGTCGCCGGGCTTCGATCCCAATCTGTTCGTGTCGGGTATCTCGAGTTCGGTCTACAAGCTTTACAGCGATTACGACCACAAGCCGCTGCTCGACAAAGCGATTGGTTCGACCTTCCCGCCGGGTTCGACCTTCAAGACCATGGTCGCCCTGGCGGCGCTGGAAAACGGTTACGACCCGAAGACCACGCACACCTGCAACGGCGCCTTTCCGTTCGGCAATCACGTCTTCAAGTGCGACTCGCACCATGGCACCCTTGACCTGCACGGCGCCATCGTGACCTCGTGTGACGTCTATTTCTACCAGTGCGCCCTGGCGATGGGCGGACCTGACCCGGTCCACGCCGTGGCCACGCAGTTCGGCCTGGGGCAGACTTTCGACATCGGCATCGAAGGCCAGCGCAAGGGCCTGGTGCCGACCACGCAATGGAAGGCGGACTATTTCAAAAAGCGCAATCCGGCCGACACGCGCTGGTGGCCGGGCGAGACGCCGACCTTCGGCATCGGCCAGGGCTATACCAACGTCAGCGCCCTGCAGAATTGCGTCATGGTGGCGCGTCTCGCCAACGGCAAGAAGGCCGTCCTGCCGCGCCTGATCAAGTCGATCGGCGGCGTCGATCAGGTCCATGCCGAAAAGTACAAGGACTTGCCCGTCAATCCTGAACACGTCGCCTATGTCCATCAGGCTATGGCGGACGTGGTCACCTCCGGCACGGCTGCCGGGGTCGCCGATCTCGGCCTCGGCCCGGTCAAGATGGCCGGCAAGACCGGTACGGCGCAGTTCGCCAGCTATAACGGCGGCCGCGGCCAGCACGGTGCCACCGGCCCCTGGAAGGGCCGCGACCATGCCTGGTTCGTCGCTTTCGCCCCGGCCGACGTTCCCAAATATGCCATGGCGGTCATCTGCGAGCACGGTGGTTTCGGCTCGCAAGGCGCCGCGCCCAAGGCTCGTGAGATCATGCGCACGGCCTTGCTGAAAGACCCTGAAATCCAGAAGCGCATCGTCGGTACCAACGTCCTGGCCGCGCCGCCGCCGCTGGACCCGAACGACACCACTGGCGACGCGCCCCCGCCGCCGGACGATATTAATCCGGCGTCAGCGGCCCCTGGCGCCGCTCCGAACACCTGAGTGCACCATGGTTGATTCCGCCCTTTCACGCCCCGGCCAGCGCGAGCGCTACGACAGCAAGATCACCCAGATCAACTGGCTGTTCGTGCTGCTGCTTATCTGCCAGGCCGGCATCAGCGTCATGGTGCTCTACAGCATCAGCGACCACGTCAATGCCCAGGGCCACACCGGCATGAGCTGGCAGCCGTGGGCCTTCGCGCAGCTGCGTAATTTCTGCCTGTTCCTGATCATGGCCCTGCTGCTGGCCCTGGTCGATCTGCGTATCTGGCTCTGGGTGTGTTATCCGGCCTACGCGATTTCATTGGCCTTGCTGGTGGCGACCACGCTTTTTGGATCGGTTCACATGGGCGGGCGGCGCTGGCTCGACATCGGGCCGGTCGAAATCCAGACATCGGAATTCATGAAGCTGGCCATCGTGCTGGCCCTGGCCAAGTTCTACCATGAGGCCTCGGCCAAGGAGGCCAATTTCAGTTGGAAGCTGCTGATACCGGCGGCGATGATCGGCATTCCCGTGGTCCTGGTCATGAAGCAACCAGACCTTGGGACGGCGGTGCTGATCGCGCTCACCGGCCTGACGGTCATGATCCTGGCCGGGTTGAACTGGAAGGTCATCGCCGCTGGCGCAGCCTCGGTCATCGGGGCTATTCCGCTGGTCCTGCCGCACCTGCATGGCTACCAGCTGAAGCGCATCCAGACCTTCCTCAATCCGGAAAGCGATCCGTCCGGCGACGGCTACCACATCCTGCAATCGAAGATCGCCATGGGCTCGGGCGGCCTGCTGGGCAAAGGGCTGGGGCTTGGCTCGCAGTCGCAGCTCAACTTCCTGCCGGAAAAGCACACCGACTTCATCATGGCGGCGGTGTGCGAGGAACTCGGCTTTGTCGGCGGGTTTGCTGTGTTCGCCATCTATCTGGGCCTGATCGTGATGGCGCTGCGCATGGCGTCGGTGTCGCACTCGCACTTCGGACGTTTGGCGGCAGCGGGCGCGACGGCGACGTTCGGGCTCTACGTGCTGATTAATGGCGCCATGGTCATGGGCCTGTTCCCGGTGGTCGGCGTGCCGATGCCGCTGGTCTCGTATGGCGGTTCGTCGATGATGATGGTCATGACCGGTATCGGCCTGATCCTGGGCGTCCAGGTTCACCGCTATCAGGAACTGCCGAGGCAGCAGTCGATCTTCGCCCGCTTCGAGTAAAATTCAGGTCTTTGGCCGATTGCGTCGCAGTCTGCGCTTGCAGGTATGAAGTATACCTGCGGCGCTTGCCGGCTAGCATCTCATCCAATTTGAAGGCTTTTACGCTTGGGAGCGTGTGGCGTTAACGTGCCAGCAAGGCCAGCGCCTCATCCGCTGCCGCAACCAAACCTTCCAGAATCCCCGGATCGCTGGACGAATGTCCGGCCTTCTTGATCAGGTTGAACTTGGCTTCCGGCCACGCCTTGTGCAACGCCCAGGCGGTCGTCATCGGCGTCACCACGTCATAGCGGCCTTGGATGATCCACGCCGGTACGTCCTTCAGCCGCCGGATATTCTCCAGCACCCAGTTGTCCGACTCGAAGAAGCCGCGGTTCTTGAAGTACCACGACTCGATTCGCGCAAACGCCACGGCGAAATCCGGATCGGAGAACTTCGACGCTGCATCGGTCGGCCCTTCGATCGACAAGGTATCGCCCTCCCAGCCGCTCCAGGCGAGGGCACAGGCGCGCTGCACCGCCTTGTCCGGGCCGTTCAGCCGCTTGATATAGGCCTCGAGCAGGTTGCCGCGTTCCTCGGGTGGAATAGGCGCGATGAACTTCTGCCAGATATCGGGGTAGAGGAAGCTGGCGCCGGACTGGTAGAACCAGTCAAGCTCCGCCTGCCGCACCAGGAAGATACCGCGCAGGATCAGCCCCAGCACCCGATCGGTGTGTTTCAGCGCATAAGCCAGCGACAGGGTTGAGCCCCACGAGCCGCCGAACACCACCCACTGCTTGATGCCCAGCCGTTCGCGCAGCGCCTCGATATCGCTGACCAGATGCCAGGTCGTGTTGTCCTCCAGCGAGATATCCTCGCTGGCGTGCGGTGTCGACTTGCCGCAGCCGCGCTGATCGAACAGGATGATGCGATAGCCATCCGGATTGAAATAGCAGCGCAGGTTGGGTGAGGTGCCGCCACCTGGTCCACCGTGCAGCACCACGACCGGAATGCCGGCCGGATTGCCGCATTGCTCGTAATAGATGCGGTGTTTGCCGCCCGCGGGCATATGGCCGAAATCGTAAGGATCTATCTCGGGGTAAAGGCCGCGCGGTGCGGCCTCTGACTTCGGCTTCGAATTTACAGAATCGGTCATGATCTTTAAGGATAGGGGCGCGGGCGCTAACGCCTAATGATGGTCCGACTCTACGACGCAAATGCCTGCCGCCACAACCCCCCAAAACGGTTCCCCGCAAAACGGCCTCCCCACACAGGCCCGCCAGGCCGGGTTTTACATCCTGCTGTTCATCATGACCGGCGCCAATCTGCCTTACATGCCCTTATGGATGAAGGCGCACGGCCTGACCGGGCAAGAAATGGGCGCCATCCTGGCGGCGCCGCTTTTGCTGCGCATGGCGACCGGCCCCTTGAGCGGCGTCTGGGCCGACAAGTTCACGCTTTACCGGACGCCGTTGCTGCTGCTGTCGATGGCGGCGTGCGGGCTGTATGCGCTGCTGGCCCTGCCGGTGTTCGGCGTCTGGCGGTTCATCGCTTACCTGGTCTTCTACACCTGCGCCTACAGCTCTTCGAGCAGCATCGGGCCGCTGCACGACGCCATGACCTTGCAACTGTCGCGCTCGGAAGGCTTCAATTACGCCTGGCCGCGTGCGATCGGCTCGGCCTCGTTCGTGGTGGCGGAAATCATTGTCGGCTGGATATTGCTGACCGCGCCGATCGACACGGTGCTGATCTGGATCGTGTCGGCGCTGGCGGTCATGGCCGTCGGTGGCCGGCTGCTGCTCAGCAACCAGCCACGCCAGGACCCCGGCCACCTGCGCGCCGCCGGCAACAGCGACAATGGCTGGAAGCGGATCCAGACCTTGCTCGGCAATCGCGGGCTGGTGGTGCTCCTGATCTCGGGCTCCTGCCTGCAGGCGGCACACAGCTTCTACTACGCGTTTTCGACCGTAATCTGGACCGAACGCGGCCTGTCGTCGGCCATGTGCAGCTATCTGTGGGCGGTCGGGGTGATCGCCGAAATCGCCTTCATGACCCTCAGCGGCCGTTTGCGCCACCAACTGGGGCCGTGGCGGATGCTGTTGCTGGCCGCCGCGGCCAGTCTGATCCGCTGGTCGGTGATGACCACCTTGCCGCCGCTATGGGCGCTGTGGCCGTTGCAGGTGCTGCACGCCTTCACCTTCGCCGCGACGTTTTTCGCGGCGCTGGATCTTGTCTACAAACTGGCGCCGAAGGGCTACGAAGGCTTGGCCCAGACGACCAACGCCGCCTATTCGCACGGCGCGATGATGGGGGTAGGGACGCTGATCTCGGGCTGGGCGTTTGAGCGTTTCGGCGCGCATGGCTACGGGGCGATGCTTATCCTGGCGCTGATCGGCTCAGGCGGCACAGTTTGGCTGTTTCTGAACCGTAAAAAGCTGGTCGCTGAGGCTTAGCCCCACAAACTCGGCTTCGGTGGATGCAGCACCGAGCCTGTGATCTCCAGCCCGTTTTCCCGGTCGCGCGCCAGCAGCAGCGGCCCGTCAAGGTCAACGAAATCCGCGCCTTGCGCCACTAACATGGCCGGTGCCATTGATAGCGACGTCGCGACCATGCAGCCGACCATGATGCCCATGCCGGCCTCGATGGCATCAGCCTTCAGCGCCAGCGCCTCAGTCAAGCCACCGGTCTTGTCGAGCTTGATATTGGCCACGGCATAGAGCCGCGATACCCGGTCCAGCTCCGCCCGCGTATGCAGGCTCTCATCGGCGCATAACGGCACCGGGCAGTCGTAGCCCAGCAACTGCTCGTCCTCATCGACCTTCAGCGGCTGTTCGATCAGCTTGACGCCAAGCTTGGCCAGGTCCGGCGCGATCCGCACCAGATCGTCGAAACTCAGGCCTTCATTGCCATCGACAATCAGCCGCGCTTTCGGGGCGTTCTTGCGCACCGCCTCGACCCGGTCAAGATCATCCGCTCCGCCGATCTTCAGCTTGAGCAACGGCCGGCGCGCGTTTGCCGCCGCCTGCGCGCCCATGGCTTCGGGCGTGTCGAGGCTTAGCGTATAAGCCGTCTTGAGCGGATCAAGCCGCCGCAAACCGGCGGTCTCATAGGCCGGAATACCCGTCCGCTTGGCGTTCAGGTCCCAGAAGGCGCAGTCGACAGCATTGCGGGCCGCGCCGGGCGGCAGGATTTCGTACAGTTCGCCGAAGCTCAGCTCGGTTTCGATGCGGTGCCGCGCCGCCTCCAGCATGTCCAGGCACTGCGTCATGCTCTCGCCGTAACGGGCGTAGGGCACGCCTTCGCCGTGTCCGATGTGGGCCTGGTCGGGGCTTTCCAGCTCGACATGCACAACGCTGGCCTCGGTCTTCGAGCCGCGCGCAATGGTGAAGCGCCCGGCAATTGGAAAGGTTTCGTCGCTTACGCGCAGTCGCACTTGGGATGTCCTAGATCATGTCGGCAATGGCGGCGTCGATCAGCAGATAGGCGCGGCCCTTGTCGTTGTTCAGCACTTCCTGCAGGCCGCGCGTCACGTCCTTCGACATCAGCGCCATATTGACCTGCTCGTCGTAGAAGGTGGCGAAGTCGTTAGCCTGCTGGCGCAGCACCGGGTCGGCGACCAGGCGGCGCGCCAGGCGGCGGATGGCGGCCGGCGCCACGCGGCGGACCACCAGGCGGGCGCCTTCATTGTCCTCGGCGACGACGGCGCCGATGATTTCATCGACGCGCGCCCGGCTGAGCAGGGCAGGAGCATCGACCCCCATGGCGGCGACCTCGGCGACCATGATGTCATCCAGGCTGTCGAACTCGACGTCCGCTGGCGGTTGCGGCGCCTGCAGCTGTTCGGGGGCCGTCTGCGGTTGCGGCGCTGGCTGACGCTCCATGCCGTTGAGCAGATCACGCCACGACCAGCCACCCTGGCCCTGGTCCTTACCGGACTGTGGCTGCTGGGCCGGAGGCTGCGGCTGTGGTGCCGGACGCGGCGCGGGCTGGGCCGCGCGAGGTTGCGGTTGCGCCTGCGGGCCTGGGGAAGGACGGGTTTCAGCGTTCTGGGCGGCGACGCGGCGGGCGCGATCTGCTTCGGCCTGCGGCGTTTGCGGCGCCACCGGACGCGGCATCGGCTGCGGCGGGGTGACGGCCCGCGTCGCGCGATAGCCACCATCGGCCACGCCGGGAATTGGCTGGTCGCCGGAGATCACCCCCATCAGGCGCACCGCTTCGGTCAGCATTTCATAATTGCGTTTGACGCGGTCCTGGAACGACTTGTCGATCGCTTCGGTTTCCAGCGCTGCCTTTTGCGCGGCCGCCGTCAGCGCCTGCAGGCCTTCCTCGACCGAGCGGCGGATCTCGTGCAGCCGGTCCTGGGCCATCAGCGGCAGCTGATCGGCATTATTGGTCAGCTCGGTCAGCGCTTCGTTGACCTCGGCAATAGTGCGGCGGGTGTGGGAGAAGCTGTCGTCGAGCTTCTGCGCGGTCTGGTCGCCGGCTTCGGTGATCAGGTCGGCCGAATCCTCGATCAGGCGGCGCGCGGCGTTGAAGCGCGAATCGAACACTTCGTCGGCCTTCTTGCTGGCTTCGAAGATCGACTCGTTGAGCCGGTCGACGCGCTGCTGCGCGGTCTGGGCGGCGGCGTCGGCAGCGCGGCGGGCTTCGCCGGCGGCCGAGTTGAGCTGCTCCAGCGCCCGCTTGGTCTCGTTGATCAGATCGTCGCGGGCGTCGGCCGCCATGGTCGAGATGTTCGACAGGGTGGCATGGACGCGGGTTTCGAAGGCGGTGCGCTCGTTTTCCGACGCGGAGGTGACGGCGCGGAAATTTTCCTGCGCCGTCAGCACGATATCACGCAGCACATCGACGCCCTTGGCCGAGGTTTCGCCCAGGTCGACGGTTGCGACGCGGGTAATGGCCAGAGCTTCGGTGAGCTGGGCGCGCTGGTTTTCGATATGGACGGCGAAGTCTTCCTGGTCGGCGCGCAGCGAAAGCGCGGCCTGCACCAGCCCGGCGCGTTGCTGCGACAGGCCTTCTTCGACAACGCGGATCTGCTCGACCACGCCGGTCCCGGCGGACTGCAGCTTTTCGCTCTGCCGGTCGAGGTCATCACTGATAGAGCGAGCGGTGGTGGTGACGTCGGTGGCGGCCGCCATCATGTCGGTGGCGCGGGCGGCCAGCGTCGCTTCGGCTTCCTGGAGCTGGGTCTGGGCCAGGTCGGAGGCGTCGGCGACCATGCGCGCCTGGCGGTCGACGGCTTCGATGATGCCGGCGGCTTGGACACCGAGATCGGAACTCATGCGGGCGACGGCGTCGCGTTCCTGTTCCATCGACTGGGTGATGGCCTGGGTGGCGCTGCGGGCTAGGTTGGCCGAGTCATGCAGGCGGTCGGTTTCGGACTTCAGCCGCGCCGACAGCTCGGTAATGTCATTGTGCGCCAGGCGCACGGCGCGGACGGCGTGGTCGACCTGATCGCGCAGCGAATCGACCAGGCTTTGCGTCTGCTGAGCGGCGGCGGTGGCGGGCGCCAGCATGGCGTCGGCCAGGGCCGCGGCGCGCGCCGATTGCCGCGACAGGGCGGCGGCGTTGCGCAGCGCGAAGGCGGCAGCGAACACCAGCCCCGACGGGAACAGGGCGAGCAGGCCCAGAATAGCCGCTCGCGCCGGGGCGAAGGCCATGCTGGTGCCGACTTCGGCGCTGTAGACGAAGCCGATCAGCCCAGCCGCCCACAACAGGCTGACCAGGAAGGCGCCGCCGTAATAGATGGCTGGTGAACCACCCGTGGCCTTGAGCACCGCTTCGGTATGCACCACCGGTGTTACGGCCGTCCGCTGGCTTTGCGGCTGCGGCATTTCCGGTTCGACGCGAGCCTGAGGCTTTTGCGGATTGCGCTTCGCGGGCGGAGTAAGGGCGCTGTCCGGGATCGGCGGCGGCTCGTCGAAAATGCTGAACGTTCCCGGCTTTTTCGCCGGCTTGCCGATGGTGTCGGTCGGCGCGATGCCGAGCCCTGTGTCGTCGTGCAGCGGCGCTTCGAGCAGGTCGTCCTCGGGAAGCTTTTCCGCCATCGGCGCTTCGGGCTCCGGTGTTTCAAAAACGGGCGTTTCAAAAACCGGCGTCTCAAAGGCGGGCGCTTCGAAGATCGGCGCTTCGGGCTCCGGCGTCTCGGGAACGGGGGGCTCTACGACGGCCGGCTCGTCCGCCAGCTTGTCCTCGAAAAGTTCGGCGGCGGCCTGCTGCTCGGGAGTCTTCAGCTCGATCGTCGGCGGGGGGGCCGAAGACGCGGTCTTCCGGCGCGACGGGGAGGCGGGCGGCGGAATGTCCAGGCCGTCGTCATCGTCGGCATCCGGGGCTTCCAGCAGGGCGTCTTCGGCGGCGGTGTCGTCCGCATCGGACTCAGGCGTTTTCGGGGTCGCCGCCCTGGACGCGGTCTTCGACTTCGGATCGGTGAGATTGAGCGGCGGGCGTCTTGGTTTCATCTATCTGTCCTGTGGCCCGGTCGCCCCGGCAACGGCTTGTTCCAAGGGCAAAACACGGGTTCCCCCAACAGGGGAAGGCTAGCCTTAACGTTCGCTTTAGGCAAAGGAATTTGTCACGTCAACGCCACAAAGGGGCCGTGCGCGGACCTTATCGGCGGCGGGTGCCATTTCGGGCGAAAAAAGCGGCCGGATCAGGCCGTTTCGGGCGGTTTTCCGAGGCGCTGATTCGGTTTGCGTCAGTCCTCGTCGACCTCGCCATAGCGGTTGGGACCGGGCGTGCCGCGGGCGTTGAGATTGTACCACAGGAACAGGTTGTACAGGATGATCAGGCCCGTCACCCACCAGCCCAGGCCGTTGAAGAAATAGATCCGCACCAGCGGCTCAAGCAGGCCCGGCAGGTTCCACAGGAAGTCCATCAACTGACCGGCGATCATCACCTTGACCAGCAGCAGCGCGCCGGACGCGATGGCCGCGAGCCCGACCAGCGGCACAGGCCAGAACAGCCAGCCGGGCAGGCCGCGATCGTGCAGCCGGCGGATCGAGCGCTGGGCATAATGGTACTGGAGATAGATCGCGTAGATCGCCACCGCCACAACCACGCCATAGGACAGCCAGACATTATCACGCGTGAAGTTGAGCAGGAAGGCCGCGCCCGCGATCAGGATCAACAGGCCGACAAGGCTCAGGCCGCCTTGCGACTTCTGGTACGCCCGTTTGCCCAGGCGCCCGTTGGTGTCCCACTTGGTCCTGACCATCTCCGTGCTGATCATGGCCGTCTCTCCCGCGCAGCTTCGTTAACCAAGCTTAACGCGGGATGGCCGAAGGCGCAAACGCCGCGTGGCCTAAAAGACGTCGATGGGCGGGGCGGGTGGTTTTAGCGGATCGGGGCCATATTTGTTGGTGCCCCTGTCCCCAGGCCGGAAGGTTAGCATCAATCCGAGACCAATTGTGGCGATCTTGGCGACGAGGTCCACACCTTGCCGTACCAGATCAACGACAGGCGGCAACGCAATATATGTCTTTGCAACGGGTACGATCAGGTCAACGGGTATGTCGATGATAACAAGGATGCCGAGCGCCGCGGGCCAGCCGAGGTCGTGCAGGCGCTTGGCGTACAGGCCGAACAAGCCATACAGGAACAAGGCATAGATTACGCCATAGATGGCGATCGACATAGGTGTCGGATTGGTCAGGTCGCCGTTGTCGTCGAGCATAAACAACCCGTTCAGGGCGGCCGTCAGGAAAACCGCAAAGAAGATGGCGGCGTAGATCAGCCCGTAGACAAAGTACTGCAAACGGCTCATGCGGCCAGACGCAGACAGCAGCGCCGACAGGCTAAGGAAAAATTTGGCTTTTTTCATTGAAGTCCCCCCAAGGACTTCAGACAACCACAGCTTTTGCGGTTTGTAAATCAGCCCTTGTGCCGGTCACGCAGCACATCCAGCACCGCCTCCAGCGACGTCTCCCGCGCCATCAATAGCACCGACAGGTGATACAGCAGGTCGGCGGCTTCGCTGTGCAGTTCGTCGAGATCGCCGGCCCGGCCGGCCAGAGCCGTTTCCAGGCCTTCCTCGCCGACCTTCTGGGCGATCTTGGGGATGCCCTTCTGCATCAGGCGAGCCGTATAGCTGTCGGCTGGATCGGCCTTGGCGCGTTCGGCGACGATAGTAGCCAGCTGCCCGAGGAAGCCGATGCCGGGCGCCGTCTCCATGCCGAAGCACGAGGTCGTCTTGGTGTGGCAGGTCGGACCGTTCGGCCGCGCCGTCACCAGCAGGGCGTCTTCGTCACAGTCGGTAAGAATCTGCACCAGGTTGAGCGTGTCGCCTGACGTCTCGCCCTTGGTCCACAACCGGCCCTTCGAGCGTGAATAGAAGGTCACCAAACCCGTGTCGAACGTCTTTTGCAACGCTTCGGCGTTCATGTAGCCGAGCATCAGGATCTGCAGCGTGTCGGCGTCCTGCACGACCGCGGGCACGAGACCGCCGTCCTTGCCGAAATCGATCTGCGCGATATCGGAAGCGTTGAGGGGATTGGGCAGTTTGTGAGCTTCGGGCATGATTATAACCTCACCGCGATCCCGTCCTGACGCAACTCGCGCTTCAGCTCCGGGATGTGGATGATCTTCTTGTGGAACACGCTGGCGGCCAAGGCACCGGAGACATCGGCCTGTTCGAACACGTCGCGGAAGTGCTCGGGCGCACCGGCGCCGCCGGACGCCACCAGCGGAATGTCGACCAGATCGCGCGCCAGCCGCAGTTGCTTCAGGTCATAGCCTTTGCGCACGCCGTCCTGGTTCATGCAGTTGAGCACGATCTCGCCGGCGCCGCGCGACTTGGCCTCGACCACCCAGTCAAGCGTCCGGCGCCCTGCCTGACGGATCTTGTCCGGATCGCCGGAATACTGGTGGACATAGTAGTCGCCGTCCATCTCACGGCTGTCGATACCGACCACCACACATTGCGACCCGGCCATTTCGGCCAGTTCATTGATCAGATCGGGCCGTTCGAGCGCCGGCGAGTTGACGGAGATTTTGTCGGCGCCGGAGTTCAGGCACTTCACTGCCTGCTCGGCCGACCGGATGCCGCCAGCCACGCAGAATGGAATGTCCAGCGCCCGGGCGATTTCCGACACCCAGTTGTAGTCGACCGTCCGGCCTTCCGCCGACGCGGTGATGTCGTACAGCACCAGTTCGTCGGCGCCTTCGTCGCGGTAGCGCAGGGCCAGGTCAACGGCGTCGCCCAGCACTTCATGGCCGACGAACTGCACGCCCTTGACCACCTTGCCGTCCTTGACGTCAAGACAGGGGATGATGCGTCTAGCCAACATTGAGCGCTGCTTTCAGGTCGATAATGCCTTCGTAGATTGCCTTGCCGACGATCGCGCCGTGCACGCCCAAGGCCTTGAGATCATAGAGATCGTCGATCGATTTCACGCCGCCTGAGGCCTGGATTTCCAGATCGGGACGCTTTTGCCGTAAGGCGCGCATCAGGTCCATGTTCGGCCCCATCAGCATGCCGTCGCGCGACACGTCGGTCACAAGAATGCGTTGCGCCACGCCGGCCGTATAGTAGTCGAGTACGTCCCACAGCGAAATGCCGGAGCCTTCGACCCAGCCATGCAGGGCGGCATCGAAATCGCCGTCCTCGGTCGGCAGCACATCGATCGCCAGGGTAATTCTATCTTTCCCGAAGTCTCGAATCCAGCCGCGCACCTCTTCCGGATTTTTCACCGCCGCCGAGCCGACCACGACCGCGCCGACCCCTTGGTCGAGCAGGGTTTGCACGTGCTCACGCGAGCGCACGCCGCCACCGGTCTGGATCTTGGCCTTCGACGCCGCCGCCAGCCGGCCAATCAGTTCATGCTGTTGCGGCGATCCGGCCTTGGCGCCGTCGAGGTCAACGATGTGCACCCAACGCGCATGCTCTTCGTTGAACAGGTTGAGACGCTTGAACGGATCGGAATCATACCTGGTCACGGCGTCGAAGCGCCCCTGCGCCAGCCGCACGCATTCGCCGTTGATCAGATCGATGGCGGGGTAAAGGATCATAGTCTTACAAAATTCTCCAAAATCTTCGCTCCGGTCGCCGATGAGCGCTCCGGGTGAAACTGGCAACCCCAGACATTGTCCTTGCGCACCATGGCCGCGAACGGCTGGCCATAGGTCGAGGTCGCCAGGGTGTATTCATTGACCGGGCAGACATAAGAGTGGACGAAATAGGCGAAATCGCCGTCCGTCACACCCGCCGTCAGCGGATCGTCGCGCGTCACCTTGAGCTGGTTCCAGCCCATATGCGGCACGACCATGTCGCCTTCGGCCACCATCTTCGTCACCTGGCCGGGGATCAACCCCAGGCACTCGACATCGCCTTCAGTCGAGCCGTCGAACAGCAGTTGCTGGCCCAGGCAAACGCCGAGCAATGGCACTTTCAGCCCGCGAATGGCATCAAACAGGTCCAACTCGCGGATACGCGACATGGCAAAGCCGGCCGCGCCGACGCCGGGCAGCACAACCTTCTCGGCGGCTGCAATCTCAGCGGCATCAGACGACAGGCGCGCCTCCACACCCAGACGCTCCAGCGCGAACAGAACGGAAGCCGTATTGGCGCAGCCGATTTCGATAACCGTGATCACGCCAGCATGCCTTTCGTGGAGGGCAGGGCATCGCCTTCAATGCGCGTCGCCTGACGCAACGCCCGGCCCAGCGCCTTGAAACAGGCCTCGGTCTTGTGGTGGTCGTTGCCGCCTTCGACCTCGACATGGATCGAAGCGCCCAGCGTTTCCGACAGCGAGCGGAAGGCGTGCGCCGTCATCTCGGTCTGGTACTCACCAATGTGCGTCGATTCAAACGTCCCCTTGAACACGCAGAACGGCCGGCCGCCAAGGTCAATCGACACCTTGGCTTCGGTCTCATCCATCGGCAGCACGAATCCGAAGCGCGCCATGCCAACACGGTCGCCTAGTGCCGCTTTCAAGGCGCTGCCGAAAGCCAGCATGCAGTCTTCGACCGTATGGTGGCCGTCGATTTCCAGATCGCCTTCGCACGCCAGTTGCAGCGAGAACCCGCCGTGCGTTGCCACCTGATCGAGCATGTGATCGAAGAAGCCGATCCCTGTCGATACCTTGACTGGCTTAGGGCTGTCGAGATTGACCAGCGCCGAGATCTTGGTTTCCTTGGTGTCGCGCAGCACCTCGCCAAAACGCGGTGGCGGCAGGTCGGCTGGCACGTCCAGCGCCTTGAGGAGCCGGTTATTGGCCGCGACATCGCCCAGCGCCAGCAGCAGGCCGTTGGTGGTGTTCTGCGCCGACAGGCCAAGCTTTTTCAGCGCCGTCTGCACCTTGAGCAGGTTGTGCGGCCGCAGCAGCAGGAACGGCCCGTCGTGCAGGTCGAAACCGTCGAGCAACTCAGAGCGCGACAGGGCTTCGCGCACGCGCGCCTGTTCAGCGCGGATCATGTCGACGCGCGCGGCGACGCTTAAGGACCGCGACGGGGACAAGGCATTTTCGGCGGCACGAACGCACGGCGTCGGCAGCGGGTGCGGCTCGCAGAACTTCAGCAGCCCTTGCAAGGTCTTGGTGTTGGCAATCAAGGCGCCGACGCGGGCGCCGGCCATGCCGAACAGATAGGACAGGCTCTTGAGCACCACCACGTTCGGTTCGGCAACCGCCAGGGCCGTCAGGCTTTCCGCTTCGCAGACGTCGAAATAGCTCTCGTCGACCATCAGGATCGTCGGGAAGATATCGACCGCAAGCGCGCGCGCCGCCTGGACATCCCAGGCCTTGCCGTCACGCTGGCTTGGGTTATGCAGCAGGTAAAAGCCGGCCCCCTTCGGCATCGGCCCCGACGCCGGCGGCACCCGCAGGCTGAGATTATAAACGCTGCACAGGTCTTCCATATAGTGAAGGTCCGCGGCGGCATTGGCCCAGACGAACTCATGGCCGTGCACCCGCAGTCGGCGCATGATGATTTCCATGGCGTGCGATGCACCACGCGTCACCATCAGTTGGTGCGGCTCGACGGCATAGAATTGCGCCATGCGCTCACGCAGCGGCTCCAGCGACGGGGGCAGAGAGTCGAGCCCGGCATTGGGTGAACTCAGGGAAGAAAAAGGCGAGTTAAACATCTGTCATAACATCGTATTGTGGCGGTGGCTCATGTCAAACGCTTGTCAAATCTCAAGCCGGAAGTCGGCGGCCAGGGCGTGGGCTTCCAGGCCTTCCAGCCGGGCCAGACGGGCGGCGGCGGGGGCGATGGCGGCAGCGCCTTCGCGCGTCGCCTTCTGCACCACGAAGCTGGTCAGGAACGACCGCACCGTGATGCCGTCCCAGGCCTTGGCGGCGCCGTCGGTCGGCAGGACGTGGCTGGGGCCCGCGGCATAGTCACCGAAGGTCTCGGCCGCGTAAGTCCCCGCGAAGATGGTGCCTGCGGCGGTCAGTTGCGGGACCAACGCGTCGACGTCGCTGACCTGTATGGCCAGGTGTTCCGGACCATACAGATTGGAAACCTCGGCGGCTTCGGCAAGGGACGACACGACAAACAGTCGCGCCTGTTCTAATGAAGCCTTGGCGATGGCGGCGCGCGGCAGCCGTTCGACCTGGGCGTTGACCTCGGTGTCGATGCGGGTGGCGATATCGGCCGACAACGCCACCAGAATGACCTGGGCATCGGCGTCGTGTTCGGCCTGGCTGAGGAGGTCGGCAGCGACCAGTTTCACATTGGCGGTGTCGTCGGCGATGACCAGCAGTTCCGACGGGCCCGCTGGCATGTCGATGGCGAGGCCCGACACACGCTCGGTGGCATACCTTTTGGCCTCTGCAACATATTTATTGCCGGGTCCGAAGATCTTGTCGGCGGCAGGCAGGCCTTCCAACACACCCAGAGCCAGGGCGGCAATGCCATGCGCCCCGCCGACACGCCATACAGCATCGAGACCAGATGCCGCGCCGGCAGCAATCATCATTGGGTGGATCGAGCCGTCTTTAGCGGGCGGCGTGATGCAGATGCGGTTCCTTACGCCGGCTACGAGAGCCGGAACCGCTGTCATAATCAATGTTGAGAATAACGGTGCCGTACCACCCGGCGCATACAGCCCAGCCGTGTTCAGAGGCCGATAAACCCGTTGCAGGCTAAGGCCTGGCTGCGGTGCGATCACCGGCCCATCGGCGGGCAGTTCGGCGGCCTGAAACGCCCGCACATTCTCGACCGCCAGTTCCATGGCAGACAGGTCGTCAGCGGTCAGTTGCGCCCGCGCGGCATCGACCGTCCCGGCGTCCAGACGCACGGCGTCAGGCGCAAAGCCATCCAGCTTCACTGCCCAATCGGTCAGACCGGCAAAGCCACGCGTTTCGATGTCGTCGAAGATTTCCTTGACCCGGCTTTGCACGCGCGGATCACGACGGTTTTCGGGCCGGCTCAGGGCCGCCCGACGCTCCGCCGCCGTCAAATCTTTCCAAACAAAGGTCTTCATTACTTCATCATCTTTTCGATCGGCAGGACCAGGATCGCCGAAGCGCCGGCTGCCTTGAGCTTGTCGAGGGTCTCCCAGAAAACGCTTTCCTGACAGACCGCGTGCACCGCCACGGTGTCGTCGCGCCCGGCCAGTTGCATGATGGTCGGGGCATCGGCGCCGGGGATCATCTTGATGATTTCATCCAGATGCGCCTTGGGCGCGTTCAACATGACGTACTTGGCGCCAGTGCTGGCGACTACGCCGTCGAACCGGCGTACCACCATGTCATACGTATGTTCCAACTCAGCCGGAGGGGCGTGTGGCGCCTTGACCAGAACCGCTTCCGACTTGAGCACCAGATCGACCGCCTTCATGCCGTTGGCTTCGAGCGTCGCACCTGTCGACACCAGGTCGCAGATGGCGTGGGCGATCTTCATACGGGGGGCGACTTCTACGGCGCCGCGCATTTCAACGATATCTGCCTGCACGCCGCGTTCCTTGAGCCACTTGGCCAGGATGTTCGGATAGGAGGTAGCGATGCGCTTGCCTTGCAGGAACTGCGGGCCAGTGTAGTCGACATCGTTCGGCACGGCGATCTTGAGCGTGCACGAGCCGAAGCCCAGGCGCATCACGATCACTTCCTCCAGATTGGCCTCCGGAGAGTGCTCGGCCAACACGTTATAACCGACGATGCCCAGCTCGGCGACGCCATCGGCCACGAAGGTCGGGATATCATCATCGCGCACGCGCAGCAGGTCCATCGGCTGGTTCTCAACGCGATACAGCAGCTCATTGACGCCCTTGACGGCGCGCAGACCGGCCGCGTTCATCAGCTCCAGCGAGCGATCGGCCAGGCGTCCGGACTTCTGGACGGCAATACGTAAACGTGGCTCAGTCATTTTTCATCCTATCCAGCACCAGCCGGTAGCCTTGATGTGGCATTTCTCGTAAGAAGCGGGCAACACGCGTAACCGTTGTGGTCGACGCGCCCGTCCGCTCCGAAATCTCGCGGTAGCTCAGCTGACCTTCATCGAGCAGGCGCGCCACCTTGAACCGCTCGGCAAAGGCGCGGATCTCGGCAGGTGTGCACAGGTCATCGAGAAAGGCGCGGACCTCGCCGGGGCTTTGCAGGGACAGCAACGCCTTCGCCAGAATTTCGGCGTCGCGTGCATCGTCCTGAGCGGTCCGGTCCTGCATCTGTGTTACCGTGTTAATGTGTTAGCGTGCTGATACAATAACACATGTGGCGGCGCAAGCGACAAAACAAGGGCAGGCTGGATTTATTTGGCGCCTCTGCCGACGAAGGCGTAGGCATCGCGCGCCAGCACAACCCAGTCTGCCGCGGCGCTTTCCGGCAGCACGACCCATTCCTTGAGCGGCTTGCCCTGGTTGCGATCGAAGCGCACGGCGTCGTGGCTTTCGATCAGGGCGTCGACCTGCCTGGCCGGCAGTTTCAGGATCAGCCGGCCGTTCCACAGAAGGGCAAACAACTTGCCGCCGACCATCAGGCCGGTATTCTGCAAGGCCTTGCCGGTATGCACATCAGGCAGATCCGCGAGCTGATCGCGCAAATCATCGAGCGTCATATCTCGATCAGCACGTCCGGCAGTTCGTTAGGATTTTCGGCGTCGGGCGGATAGTGCTGGCTGAGCGCCGCGCCGCAGGCCGCTACCGCCGCCTCGAAACCGCCGGTCAGGTCGCCGCCCTTGATATGCGTGAGCAGCGTCGCCACCGTCTCGTTCCACAGGCTCTTGTCGGTGCGGGTGTAGATGCCTTCGTCGGCGATGACCTCGACAAAGTGTTCCTCAAGCGCACAGAAGATCATCACGCCCGTCCGGCCCTTGGTCAGGTGCAGGCCACGCGCATAGAACTGCTCCATCGCCTTTTCATGCACCTTGCGGGCGCGCGTGCGCTTGGGCGTCAGGGTCAACTTCAGGCCTGTGTAGTTGATCAGGGTATAGACGGCTGCGAACACGATCAGTTGCAGGAAGGCATAGCTCAAGCCGATTTCCCACATGGCGAAATGGCCGTCGGCATCGAGCGCGTACCAGCCCAGCACTTTGTCGACGACCGGCGCCAGCCATTCGTGCGGCAGCATGTTCATGCCGGTCAGCAACAACGGCAGGATCAGCGCCGAGGCCGCGGCCCAACCGAGCGGGGTTTCGCCGTAATCCAAAGCCTTGGCCTTGATCACACAGGTGATCTCGCCGCTAGTCGTTTCCTCAGCGCGGGCGATGGCGGCATTGATGCGGCCGTGGTCGATATTGAGTGCCATGTCTACCAGCTCCCCGAACTTCCGCCGCCGCCAAACGATCCGCCGCCACCGGAGAAACCGCCGCCACCTCCGCCGCTCCAGCCACCGCCGCCTCCACCCCAGCCGCCGCCGCGTCCGCCGCCGCCGAACAGGCTGCCCAGCAGGAACCACGGCAGCCAGCCGCGCGAAAACAGGATGAAGAAAATGATGATCAGAAGGACGACCGGGAACGGCAGCCGTTGGTGACCGCCATTGCCGGCTTCTTCCTGCGCGGCTGCCTGCGCCTTCTGGATGGCGACGCCGCGGTCCTGCGACAGCTGGGCGATGATGGCATCGGCGCCGGCTTCGACGCCGCCGTTGAAGTCGCCTTCCTTGAACTTCGGCAGGATGGCGCGGCGGATAATGATCGATGACAGGGCATCGGTCATCACCGGCTCAAGCCCGTAGCCAACCTCGATGCGCACCTTGCGTTCATTCGGCGCGACCAGCAGGATCAGGCCGTTGTCCTTATAGGTCTGGCCGTTCGAAGCTTTTTCCTGGCCGCTCTGGCCGAGGCCCCAGTGACGGCCCAGCTGGTAGCCATAGTCCTCGATTTCGCGCCCCTGCAGGCTGTCGACCGTGACCACCACCACCTGATCGGTGGTGGCGTCCTCGACGCCCTTGAGCTTGAGTTCCAGGTCCTGTTCGGTGGCGTCGCTCAGGATGTTGGCCTGGTCGACGACGCGATGGCCGTTGAGGTCCGGGAACTTCAGATCCTGGGCGAAGGCGGGTGCAACGCTGAGCAGCAGCGCGAAAAAGGCCACCCAGAACGGGTGCGCTTTGCGGATGACAAAAGCAGACATCGTCTGTGTGGCCTTGGTTGAAAGGCTTATTTCGAGGACGGCGACGAGAAGTCGACCGTCGGATTGGCCGTCTGCGTCTCAGTGGCGGTGAAGTACTGCATCGGCTTGTGGCCGCTCTGCAGCGTGTTCGCCCAGATTAGCGACGGGAAGGTGGTCAGCGTCAGGTTATATTCCTTGGCTGCCTGATTGTAGTCGCGCTGCGCCACCGCGATGCGGTTCTGAGTGCCTTCCAACTGCACCTGCAGGGTCAGGAAGTTCTCGTTGGCCTTCAGGTTGGGATACTGCTCCTGAACAACCATCAGTCGCCCGAAGATATTGGACGACGACAGCTTTTCCTGAGCGGCGGCATATTCCTGGAACTTGGCCGGATCGGTAACGGTCGAGGCGTCGACCTGGATCGAGGTTGCCTTGGCGCGGGCTTCGACCACCTCGGTCAGCGTGTCCTTTTCGTGGGCAGCGGCGCCCTTGACGGTGCCGACCAGGTTGCCGATGAGGTCCGAGCGGCGGGCATATTCAATCTGAACCTGCGACCACTTTTCCTGGGCATTGGCTTCCTTGGTGGGGATATTGTTGAAACCGCAGCCCGTCAGTCCGACGGTCAGGGCCGCGCCGACGCCGATGGCGGCAGTGAGACGGACAACACGCTTGGCGATCATGGGGGAAGCTCCTCTTTAGGTCCCGGATGAAGACTCTTGCAGAGGCAACAGAATGCACGCGCCCCCCTGCGTCGACCATATGTGGGCGTGTCATAAACCATTTTAAAGGGGCGCAAAAGGGTTAACGCTTCCTGAGAGGGGAAAGCGGCTGTCAAAACGGGAGAATCTGTGGACAGCGCAACGTGTACGATATTAAGTTACGGCCAGGACCGGGGAGGGGACTATGGACTTCATTCACATTGCGATTCTGAGTGCCGTACTGGCTGGCCAGCCAGCGGCGGAAACCGCCAACGGTCCGCTGGCCAAACCGGCGGCCGCCGAAGCCAGTGCCGCCAAGGCGCCGGATATCGATGCGCTGACCAGGTTGGCCGAAAGCGGCGATGTCCGGGCAATGACCGACCTGGGCTATGCCTATTTCCGTGGCGAGTATAACGGCAAGAAGGTCAAGGCGGACGACGCACTGGCCGCCAAGTGGCTCAAGAAGGCCGCCGATACCGGCGACGCCCAGGCGATTGTCGATCTCGGCGACCTCTATCTGTGGGGCAACGGCGTCACCGAAGACAAGGCGATGTCGCTTAAGCTGTACCGCCAAGCGGCCGACAAGGGAAATGCCGACGGCCAGTTTTCGCTCGGCTGGATGTACGCCAATGGCTATGGCGGCATATCCAGGGACGAGACCGAAGCGGCGCGCTGGTACCGGCTGTCGGCCGACCAAGGGTTTGCCCGTGCACAATACGGCCTGGCCCTGTTTTACCTCGACGGCCTGGGCGTCGCCAAGGATACGGCCGAAGGGCTTCGTCTGCTGCAATTGGCGGCGGCCCAGGACTACGCCCCGGCGTTTTCGAGGCTTGGCGAACTGTACGAAGACGGCGAAGGGGTAACCAAGGACGCCGGAAAAGCGCGCGAACTTTATCTCAAAGCCGCCGAAAAAGGTAATTGCGACGGCATCTATGACACAGCCAACGCGTTGGAACATGGTGAGCTGGGCGCCGCCAAGGACATTGCGCAGGCCCGCCAATGGTACCAGAAAGGCGCCGACAAGGGCTGCGCCTACAGCCAGTTGGCCCTGGCCCGTTTCTACTACGATGGCACCGGCGTCGAATCCGACATGGGCGAGGCTTTCAAATATGACGCCATGGCGGCGATCCAGGGCAATCCCGTCGGCCAGCTCCGCCTCGGCAATTTCTACTATTCCGGCGATTTCCTGCCGGAAAGCGACGGCGAAGCCTTCAGGTGGTGGAAGCTGGCTGCCGACCAGAACGACGACGACGGTCAGTACTGGGTGGGGTACGCCTATCTGAACGGCGTCGGCGTCACCATTTCCTTCTCCGAGGCAATGAAGTGGTTCAAGCTGTCGGCGGAGCAGGGCGACGACGATGCCCAGTTCGAACTGGGGCGCATGAATGAGAAAGGCCAGGGCGTCGCGCAGAACTATGTCGAAGCTCTGACCTGGTACCTGATCTCCGCCGGCCAGAACAACAAGAAGGCCAAAGAGGCGGGCGACGCCTTGAGCAAGCAGATGGGCTTCCTCGACGTCTCCAAGGCGCAGCAGGCCGCCAAGGCCTTCAAGCCGAAGTAATGCCAAACCTGATCCGGTACGCCTGGCAATCGTTACGCCGCCTGCCGGATAACCGGGGCTGGGCGGAAAGCGCGGGGGTGTCGCTGGCTGCCGTGGCAGTGATCGGCCTGATCGCTTTCGCGACCGAGCTCGTGCACTGGCAGCCGCGTTTCGACGGCTGGCCGGTCAGGCTATTGGGCGTGATGATCGTGCCGGCGTTCAGCGAGGAACTGCTTTTCCGCGGCCTGCTGATCCCGCCCGTGGGCGAGAGCCGCCATCCGGCGCGCTGGTTTCTCGCCGGGATAGCCGCATTCGTTCTATGGCACGTCGTCGAGGCGACGACCTTCCTGCCGAAGGCGCAGATTTTCCTGACCGTGCCATTCCTGCTGTGCGCGGCCGTGTTGGGCGGAGCTTGCGCGATCATGCGTCATCGCACTGGGTCGCTGTGGCCCGCTGTCGTGCTGCATGGGTTGGTGGTGTTTACCTGGCAGACGGCCCTGGGCGGGCCGTCCGTCAATGACCTGCTCTAAGCGCTTTCCGAAAAGTGTGAAGCGGTTTTCGGATAAAAAGCGCGACAAAAATCAATTGCGCAGATCTTTGTGCATCACATAGTCGGTAAAGCCGTAACTGCCGACGGTGAACGGAATCTCGTGCTGGATGGCGAAACCCGAGCGCAGCGCGAAATCCACCGACCGGTCGTGCTCCTTGTGGATGCACAGGGCCAGTTCGCGGGCTGGCGTGAACGAGTCGATCGCTGCCTGGATCAGCAGCTTGCCGAAACCGAAACCGCGATAATCCTGCATGACATAGAGCTTGGTGACCCAGATGCGACCGCCGTCCATATAAGCCGACACGAAGCCGACATCCTTCTGTCCGACATTCACCACCCAATAGAGATGGCCTTTCTCGGCCATGTCCTGCTCAAGCGTATCGAGGTCGAAGAGGGCGCTGACCATGGCGTCGATCTGGTCGGGCGCGACAATGCGGCGATAATCCTTGGGCCAGATTTGCTGGGCCAGGTCGCGGATAATATCAAGTTCGTCGATGCTGATCGGACGAATACGGGGCGTATAGGGCATAACGGACCTCGTTCGTAGGTATTCGGGTCAGATGGCGAATTTAGACACCTTCGGTTGTCGAATTCAGGGCATTTCCATTTCTGTTTTGTTTATTAGGCGCCTTCGGCACCGCGGCTTGTTAACTCGTCATTAAACACGATTTAACCAGTCGTTAATTTTCTAGCATAGAAATGAGGCGCCAAAAAGTTGTGAATATAACCAGTAACGCGATTGTTTACCTCTGACATATTCGCGTGAGGCGAACGCAAGTTAATGAATTATTAGCAATTATGAACGTATTGGTTAAGCATGGTAAAAAATCGGTAAAGTTGTGCGCCAATAAATAAGAAAGCCGTAAAGGCCGCGCCTATACCGCCCGTTGCATCACATAGTCAGTGAAATCATAGGGACCCATGGTCACCGGTACCTCAGCCTCGACCTTGAAGCCCGAGCGCAAATAATAGTCGATGGCGGGGGTATTGTCCTTGTTGACGAACAGCGCCAGTTCCTTCGGATCGGTAAAGTGCCGGAGCGCTTCTTCCATCAGAGCCTTGCCCAACCCCAGGCCGCGATGGTCGTCGCGGACATACAGCTTCTTCAGCCACAGCCGGCCGCCGTCCTTGTAGGCCGAGGCATAGCCGACATCGAGCGGCCCGTAGCGCGCCACCCAGAAGACGTGGCCGTGCTCCAGCATCTCTTCTTCCAGTGCCTCGGTGGCGTAGAGCACCGCCAGCATGGCGTCGACGCGGTCGGGACCGATGATATTGCGATAGCACTTCGGCCAGATGATCAGCGCCAGCTCGCGCACGATTTCCAGCTCATCGACGCCGATCCGGCGGATGCTGGCTTTTCTGGCCTGGGGGGCAAGGGGCATTTTGTCCTCCCTGTCTTTTTTTTAGCGTTTCCTGCCCCGTACTATGCGTATAGTTTCCCGTTTTTCCAAACAAATAAGTCGCTGCATTGCAACATGTTTTGGCGGCCGGAGGGGATAATGAGGGGAAACGTCTTACTTATACCTCCCCACTTGTGGGGAGGGGAACCGCACGACGAAAGCGCAGCTTTCTAGATGCGGTGGTGGGGGCCTTTCTTACTGTGGCAAGCAAGGCCCCCCACCGTCATTCTCCCGCAAGCGGTCGAATGCCACCTCCCCCACAAGTGGGGGAGTATAAGGTTACTTATTTCGCCGTCTTCAGCCCGACCACGCGGCCGGGCATGCCGGCAGCGTCGAAATAGACTTCATTGCCGAGCTTCTGGGTTTCCAGAACCGTGGTGAAGCCGTTGGCGGTCGGTGCCGAGCGCACGACGTTCGCTGTAGCCGGCGCAGACGCCGCACCGTCGCGTAGGGCCTCAGTGATCACCCGGCCGGTCAGCTTGCCCTTCGACGGCATCGGCAGGCCCAGGATGTGCGCCAGGGTCGGCGCGATGTCGGCATTGGAGATCGGCGCCGTATCGGCAAAGCCCGCCTTGAAGTCCGGCCCCTGGGCAGCCATGAAGTTGCGCGTATTGGCGCGGGTCAGCGCCCCGTGGCTACCCTGGCCTTGCTGCAGGCCGGAGTCGACCACCAGCACCGAGCACACTTCCGGGTTATGCCACTTTTCCAGGCACGCCGGCGTCGTACGGTCGGCGAACGAGATATAGATGGCCGGGCGCGTCGTGATGCCCGAGCCAACCAGGCCCGCCTCCGAGAAGGCGAGGGCGCCGGGGATCTTGCCCAGGCTGTCGTCGGCGAACAGGCCGCCGGTATAGTCCTGCTGGCTGAGGACGGCGATGATCTTCGGCGCCAGCTCCTTAGCCTTGGCCGGGTCGAGATAGATGGTGTCCGAACCGCCGGTCGACACGACGATGATGTCCGGATGCTGGCCGTCCTTGCCGAGCAGGGCCGAGCCCGACGGGTGGAAGCCCTTGGTGTAGTCGAGCGGCAGGCCATACTGGTCATTCAACGGCAGGCCCAGGGCCTTGGCCAAATCGATGGCGACGAAGCCGACCGGCAGGAACCCCTTGGCGGTGTCTTCCTCGAAGTTCAGCGTCGCGGCGTAAGACGTCTTCGACTCACGGCTGATGGTCGAGAAGCCGTGGTCGGCGGTCACGAAGATGTCGGTATTTTCATAGACACCCAGCGCCTTAAGCGTATCGATCAACGCCTGCAGGTTGTCCGAGGCGTTGCGCACGGCCGCCAGCGAGGTCGGGCCGTTGATGCCGGGGGTTACCTCGTTCAGGCTGTCGCCCTGGTTATGCTGGGTGCCGTCCGGATCGCGTGACCAGTAGACCATGGCGAAGGGCTGGCCGCTCTTGGCGAACTTCGGCAGCACCACCTTGGTCGCCACGTCGACGAACCACTGCTGCTGATAGGTGTTGGCGACGATGACGCCCGGCATATTGTAGGCGCCGGCCCATTGGTTCAGGCCGCGATCACGCGCCTTGGTCTCGAGGCCGGCGTCCTTGATCGCCTGGGCGATCTCCGGCGACACCGGCACGGTCGGCCAGGACTTGGGGCTGTAGCCCGTGCCGTCATCGATGATGATGGTCGACTTGCCGTCCATGGCGCTGATGTCCTGGATCAGGGTCGGGCCTTCCTTGCCGATCGCCGCGGTCTGATAGCCGTTGTCGCGGGCGGCGTGCAGCAGGCTCATCTCGCTGAGATAGTTGCCGCCCAGGCGCTGATTGGCTTCTTCCAGCACCGAGTCGTCTTCCATGTCGGCGATGACGGCGTGGGCGGCGGCGGTCAGCGGCTCAGGCCCCCAGTACATGTTGTTGGCGTATTCGCCCGTGTCGCCGACGCCGTGGCCCGTGGCGATCACTGAGGCGTTGACCGTGGTGACGGTCGGATAGAGCGAGTGTGAGTTCTGGAAGTCGACGCCGTTCTTTTGAATGGCCGCAAACGTTGGCGCCGTGTCCTTGTTGACGATGCCGTAGCGCAGGCCGTCGGCCACGAAGATAATGACGTTGCGCTTGGCCGGTTGAGCAGCCGATACGGGCGCGGTCTGGGCCAGCGTCGCGGCGGGCAAGGCCAGCACGCAGGCGGCGGTCAGCAACAGGGTTTTCAGGGAGCGGCGGAGGGCGGCGGCCATGGCAAATCTCATCGTGGCGTAGTTTATAATATAACGCTTCTAGCCGTGAAGAATTTTGCTTTTATGACAGTCTTTTCATCCCGTCCGGTGAAATGAAAAAAGGCGCTCAAGGCCAGGGGTTAGCCTTGAGCGCCCGGCGCGGCTGGACACGATACCCGACCGCGAAGAGACAGATCACCCATGCCATACGTCAGACAGGGCGAACCGGATCACGCTTCGCTAAATTTTTTTAGGCCGCCGTGCTGGAGGGGAGGTCGAGCGCTTCGGCGACCGCCGGATGGATGATGTGCCCAGCCGCCACGTTCAGGCCCGCCCGCAGGTTCGGATCGGCGGCCAGGGCAGCCGATACGCCCATCCGCGCCATCTTCAGCACGAAGGGCAGGGTGGCATTGGTCAGGGCCAGGGTCGAGGTCCGCGCCACCGCGCCCGGCATATTGGCCACGCAATAATGCACGATGCCGTCGACAAGGAAGATCGGATCCTGGTGCGTCGTTGGGTGCGAGGTCTCGAAACAGCCGCCTTGGTCGATGGCGATATCGACCATCACGGCGCCTGGTTGCATGGCCTTCAGCATGTCGCGCGTCACCAGCTTCGGCGCGGCGGCGCCGGGGATCAGCACCGAACCGATGACCAGATCGGCGGCTTTCACCGCTTCGGCAATGGCGGCGCGGGTGGAATGCACTGTCTTGATCCGGCCGTGATAGGCCTTGTCGATCTCGATCAGCTTGCGGGCGTCGATATCGAGCACGGTCACGTCGGCGTGCAGACCCACCGCCATCTGCGCTGCGTTCTGACCGGCGACGCCTGCGCCGAGAATGACCACCTTGCCCGGTGCCACGCCCGGCACGCCGCCCAGCAGCACGCCACGACCGCCAAACGCCTTGTGCAGATAGGTGGCGCCGGCATGCACGGAAATCCGCCCGGCCACTTCCGACATCGGTCGCAGCAGCGGCAACCCGCCACCAGCTTCGGTGACGGTCTCATAGGCTATACAGGTCGCGCCTGATGCCATCAAGGCTTCGGCCTGCGGCTTGTCCGCGGCCAGATGCAGATAGGTGAACAGGGTCTGGTGGGGGCTGAGCCAGGCGCATTCGGCGAGTTGCGGCTCCTTGACCTTGACGACCAGATCGCCCGCCGCGAAGGTCTCCTCGGCCGTGGCGACAATCTTTGCGCCCGCTGCCTGATAATCCTCATCCGAAAAGCCGATCCCGGCGCCCGCCTGGGTTTCGACAAACAGCTGATGCCCGGCCCGCGTCAGCTCGGCCACGCCATCCGGCACCAGCCCGACCCGGTATTCCTGCGCCTTGATTTCCTTGGGAACGCTGATCTTCATAAGGCAACCTCCAGTGCGGATACTCCGAAGTCCCTTGACTTCGGCAAGGCCGACCGGCCGTCGCGCATGTTTGCGCGGAAAGCCCGCGTGGCGTTTGAACGCAAAAATATATCGCGAAAGCGGTGGCAAATTTTGGAAATTTAGTGATTTGCCTTGGCGCTCAGTTAGAGATATTCTCAATTTAATGGCCAATAGCGATAAATTTTCCGATATCGACTCCTTCGACCGCGAGCTGATCAAGGTGTTGCGTGCCAATGCGCGCGCCACCTCGGCTGAACTGGGTGATGCGGTGGGGCTTTCCCCCTCCGCCGCCCATCGCCGCGTCAAGATCCTCGAACAGAAGGGCATCATCACCGGCTACCGCGCCGTCATCGCCGAAAGCGTTCAGGGCAAGCAGGGCACGGTTTTCGTGCATATTACCCTCCAGGATCAGCGGCGCGAGACCTTCGAGAAGTTCGAAAAGGCGGTCATCGCCTGCGCCGCCATCGAGGAATGCCACCTGATGTCGGGCGAGGCGGATTACCTGCTCAAGATCGTGCTGCGTGAAAGCCTGTCCTACGAAGACGTCCACCGCGACGTGCTGTCGACCATGCCGGGCGTATCGAAACTGGTGTCGCAGTTCTCGATCCGCACGGTGAAGATGGGATAGAAAAACCCCCGCCGGGTCCTACCCGCGGGGGCTGAATTTCGCAGATTTTAAAGGCTTTTGAAGCTTAAGCCTGCGGTGAAGTCTATCACTGCAGGGTGGCTTCGACGACGTCCTGTCGCATCATGGCCCTAATTCGTTCGATTTCTTCCTTGAGCTTAAGCTTCTTCCGCTTGAGTTCCTTTACATATAGAGAGTCCACGGAGGGGCTGCGCTCTTCGCGGGCAATGATGGATTTGAGGGATTGATGACGCTGATCGAGTTCACGAACTCTCGCTTCAATTGTCATTGGCATGTATCCTTCGGTGCTCTCTGTCCGGACACCGCGTCCGGGACATCCGAGGAAACACCCGCAGGACACGAATGTAGAATCACAAACAGTTACAGCCGATCACGGTAACGAGAGTTTTATGATTGCTCAAAGATTAACAGCCTAAGTCATTGAAATGCCAGAATTGACCGCGAAAAAACCTGTAAAAAGCCAAAAACTCATTGTCGCCATCTCAGGCGCGTCAGGTTCCGTGTACGGAGTTTCTGCGCTGAAAGCCCTGGCTCGCGCCGGTGTTGAATCCCACCTGATCGTCTCCAAGGCGGCCGGCCTTTCGCTGAGCGCCGAACTGGACATGTCGCTGGCCGATCTGCACAACCTGGCGGACGTCGTCTATAAGCCGGCCGATATCGGCGCCACCATCGCTTCGGGCAGTTTCCGGACGCTCGGCATGCTGATCGCGCCCTGTTCGATCAAGACGCTGGGCGAGATCACCACCGGCGTCACCACCACGCTGGTTTCGCGCGCCGCCGATGTCTGCCTGAAGGAGCGCCGCCGGCTGGTGCTGATGGTGCGCGAAAGCCCGCTGCATCTGGGCCACCTGCGTTCCATGGCGGCGGTGACCGAGATGGGCGCCATTGTCGCGCCGCCCATGCCGGCCTTCTACACCCGCCCGCAAAGCCTGCAGGAAATGGTCGACCAGAGCGTCGGCCGGGCGCTGGATCTGTTCGGCATCGACACCGACATCAAGCGCTGGGGCGGGCTCGGCGAGACCCATGACTGAGTTCTGGGACTGGGCCGTCGCGACTTACGCCAGGCCGGGCGTGGCCGAGGCGTCGCTGCGCTTGCAGGACGAACACGGTCAGTGCGTGCCTCTGCTGCTATGGGCGGCGTGGGCCGGGGAGCCCGGCCTCGCGATGGAAGCCGCGCTGCTGGCGCGGGCCTGGCTGCCGGTGATCGAGCCTCTGCGCGGTGTCCGGCGGCGGCTGAAAGTTGAAGTCAGCGCCGGCGACGAAACCGACCGGCTGGCTTTGCGTAACGACGTCAAGGGCGTGGAATTGCGGGCCGAAAAGGCGCTGATGGCCCGCCTGGCGATCCTTATTCCCGGACCTGACGCCCTGGAAAACCGCCGCCCGGCCGTTCTGGCGGCGGTGGAAGCGTGGGGGGAGACGTGCCCGGTTGCGGCAATCGACGACTGGCTCTCCATGTTGTGAGCCAAAAGCGCCGCAAGCTCTTTCAGCGGGCGAATTTTTTTGTTATAATACCCTGACGATCGCGGCTTCTGGCCGCTTTTATTGTCCTTTCACTTCAACCCCTTAAAGCCAGAGGAGTCGTTCGCTCATGCATGACGACAGCAACATCCGAAGCTTACGCGGCGGCGATGGCCTGCATTTGGTGAAAACCGATTCGGATGTGGCGAAAGGGGAATTGGAACGACGGGTGGTCTCGCGCCGCGATGGCGAACCCCTGCTGGAGCTGGTGCCTGAAGAAGCCGTGGCCCAGCCGGACGACCTGGAACCGCGCGTCCGTGAGCTGCCGATCAGCGCCGAGATCGTTGCCCTGCGCAGCCAGGCGGCGCTGCTCCGTCAGGAGCACAAGGACCTCGACGAGTCGATCCTGGCGCTTGAGGGCGTGCCGCAGCCCGATCAGATCCTGATCGCCCGCCTGAAGCGCAAGAAGCTGGCCGTCCGCGACCGTCTCAGCACGATCGAAGACAAGATCCGCCCGGACATTATCGCCTGATCGGCTTAGTGGCTCTTCCATTTGGGCGACGAAACCGTCGTCACCATAGCGAAGTCGGCAATGCCTGACACCGTCACAACCGGGTTTTCGGCATAGACGGCAGGGTCATACGGGACCATCGCCACGCCTTTCTGGTTGGCTTTCAAAGTAATTTCGCCTTTTGCATCGCTGGCGACGGTAATCGTCCCTGCCGGCGCCGTAAAATGCACCGCCAATGTATTGGCGTCGGCAAAGTGCTGCCGCTGGGCCGGGCTCATCAGGGCGCGTTCACCGTCATTCGCCGCCCGCATGTCGTCCATCAGTTGCTTATAACTGAGCTGACCGGCCGGCCCGTCGACCACGACATTGATGCGGGACTTGATGCTGCCCGGCCTGGCATGGATGACAAAATCCGCATTCGTGGCAACCGCGTCCTGATCGTCAGGCACGTCAATCCGGCCGCCGCTGTAGCTCTTCAATTCGCGGATATAACCATCGTCACCTTTTAGGACGACATGAATGGTCCCGGCATTGTCAGCCTCCGACTTCGGCATGATGCGCAAGACCATATGAACGCGCGGGCTTGGGTTCGTTGCGGAAAATTTGCTCAGCGCGCTTAGCATCTGGCGATAGTGAATAACCGCCGGGTCTTTCATGCCCTTGACCACGATAACGGTTTCGTCGGCCGCCTCCTCAGCCTGAACGGGCGTCGCTGCTGTAAGAGCGGCAATGAAAGCGATACTGGCAAATTTGATCATGTCTGTCCCCCCTGCAATACGGCCAGCAAGCCAGACCGATAGGGCGCAAATATGACGCTTAGGCTGAAGCCTTGCGGCCAAACAGGCCTTTCAGCCAGGTCATGAACCGCTTGCCGAGCGAAGGCTTCGGCTCATCAATCACGGTTTCCGGCGTAAGGGTCGCTGCCACCATGGCTACGCGTGGTTGGGGCTTTTCGACCACCCGATTCTCGAAATGCCGAGGAAATACCGCCTGGGTGAGCGGCCGCGGACCGTCAAAGCGCGTGTTGCCAAACCGCGCCTCTCCGCAGAACACAGCGCCTGCGAAATTGCCGCCCCGGATGTGCGCACCGTCAAAGGCCGCATCCCGGCCGAACCAGGCCGCGTCGAATTCTGCCCGGCCGAAGGCGTTGCGGCTGAAATCGACACCGGCGCGGAAATAGGCGTGATCGGCCACCAGCCAGAAATCGCCTTCGCCGTCGTCGCGCAGCACGTCCTCGGCTTCCCGCAATCCATTGAGCACGACACCATTCAGCCGGCACGGATGGCCTTCGGTGCCGTTGGCCAGGCGCATTTTCAACGCCATGTGCACGGGTTGCCAGTCCGCGGGCGTCCAGTGTGCCTTGGGAGACAAGGCGCCGTCAGCGAACACGAACGGGCAGTGAAAGCGCGTCCAGCGCCGCGCCGAGTTGGGCTCATCGATCAGGTAGGAGGCTTCGTTGCGCCAGTAATCCTGCAGGCTGCCGCTGAAGCCGGCGGATTTCGCGGCAAGGCCGTCCCAGGAAAAGTCCTGCGACCACCATGTTTGCCACCAGGTCTGTTCAAGTGCCTGGATTTCCGGATTCGAGAGGTTATCTGACATAGGGGCCCCGGCCCAACCTTGCATCGCCAAATGACAGTAGCATGAAGGTTAGTGACCAATGGTGGCGAAAAGAAGCGGAAACGCCTTTTAGGCAAGAGCGCGGCAAAAAATCTACAGGCTGTAGCCGAGCGCCTCGACGGTCGGGGCGATGCGGTCAAGGTATGCCGCAAGGGGCCGGGCATAGTCTCGCCATTGGCCAATGCCGCGGTCGCTCAGCGGCTTGAGCATCCGGCCATCGCGGCGCTGCTCGAAGAAGGTAACGCAGGCCGGGGCGAATTCGAGGCCGAGATAGCCGAGCACGCGCCGGATACCGCCGTCCGCATCGGTCATCAGATCCTCGTAACGCACCATCAGGGCGGGCTGCTCCAGTGCCATGTCATAGGCGTGGTCAAGGTCGTAGCGGGCGATCAGGTGGTCGATGATCGCCTCGATGGCATAGCCGCAGTGGTAGGGATCGCGCCCCGCCTTCATCAGCATTGACACGGCGGCATCGAGCGGATGGCGGACCATGCGGATCATCGCCGCTTGCGGGAAAGCGAAGCGGATCAGCGGCAGGTCGACGGCATTGCGCACGGAGCGATCGGTGAACAATGGCCGCCGTTCATGCGTCACGCCGGAGGTCTCCGCCCGGCCGAGATAGTGGTCGCGCAAGGCGCCGGTGACATGGTGCAGATCGGCCATCTGCATCTGCGCCAGGCATTGCGGGTAGGGCTGAACGGTCGGCAACAGCCGCTCAAGCAGCCCCTGCCATTCGTCGATGAACGGCATTTCGCCGCCGGCGCTGATGGCATCGTGGCTGGACAGAATGCATTCAATCAAGCCGGTACCGCTGCGCGGGAAACCAAGGATAAACACCGGCTGCGGCACATCGCGGCGTGTCGGCGCCTGTGGTAGCCGCGCCAGCATGTCGGGCTGGAAAAACGCCTTCAGGCCGGCGAAGTCCGTGTGCACCTTCGCGGCGTCGTAGGACGCGCCGCCTTCGCGGGCCATTCGCGCCTTGGCGGCCCGTGCCTCGACCCAGGCCTCTTCGGTACGGCCCAGCCGGTGCAGCAACTGCGCCCGTTCAAGCTGGCCTTCAGCGGACGGCGGCGTGCGCATCTTGTCGAGCAGGTCGAGCGCATCCTTGAACTTGTCGCCATTGGCAAGAAACTGCGCCCGTACCGGCGTGAGGTCGTCACCGGCCTTGCGTCCGGCCTGTTCGGCACGGTCTAGCCACAGCCAGGCATTGGCCATGTCGCGCCGCGCCTCATAAAGCCGCGCCAGCAGGAGCAGCGCCGCGGTGCGTTCGGGTTGCAGCTTGACAGCCTGAAGCAGAAACGGTTCGGCTTCTTCCAGCCGGGTCTGCTCAAACAAGCCGGCCGCCAGTCCGACCAGCACCTGCGGATGCGGCCCAGCCAACGCCAGCACCTGGCGGTAATGAAACTCGGCGGCAGACAGGTCGCCTTTTTCGCTCAGGAGTTCCGCCAGTTGCAAATGAGCCTGCGGCGCATCTGGCCGGGCAAGCAGAGCATGCCGTGCTGCCGTCTCCGCCGCCTTGTTCTGGCCCGACCGGCGCAGCAGCTCGGTCAGTTCATGCAGCGCCCATTCACATGCCGGATCGTAGTGCAGCGCCTGGCGCATTGTGCCTTCGGCGCCGCGCGCATCGCCGCGCGCCTGAAGAATGCTGGATTTCAGCTCCAGCGCCTCGAGGTCTTCGGGATTGGTCTTGAGTTGCATCTCGCATAGGCTCATGGCCGCGATATAGTCGCGGGCCTGATAGGCCTGCCGTCCACGCTGAACGAGCGGATGCGAGGTGGGAGACAAAGGACGCGCCTCGGTTTAAACCTTTGGCAGTCTGGGGGGATTCTCTATTCGACTCAAGGTGGGGTATTTCGGTGTTGCCCAGGCCTTCAGTTGCCTGGTTTCCGGCCCATGGACTTGAGTCCCATCACGGCAGATCCGGCAACCAGCCCCAGGCCGGCCGCTATCGAGATGCTGAGAGCCAAATTATCCGTAAGCACGCCGATGACAGCACCGAGCGCCGCTCCAATTATCAGACCCAAGGCCATAGGCATTGCCGTCTCTCCTCGATGACTTGCCGAAATATACTATGGCACGCGCCTTGGGGGCAATTCCCCCGTCTTTACCGTTTGAGGCGCAGGCCGAACAGGGGCCGCAACGGCGGTATTGCGCGAACGACAAAGTAGGTCAGCACGCAGCCGCCGGCGGTGATCGCGATCAACAAGCCAGCTTCCAAAAACACCGGCATGTGCAGCCTGTTGAGATGATAGGCCACGACGACAATAATTGTCTGGTGGACGATATAGAAGGGAAAGATCGCTTCGGTCAGGGTGCGGCGCCACGGCCCGTCGGCGTGGATCAGATGCTTGTGCGCAAAGCCGATGAGAGCAGCGATCATCGCATTGGTCTGCACCGACATCAGGCCCGTCCAGGCGAAGCGCCGAATGTCATTGTCCCAGGCGTCGAACATATGCTCCCGGAACGGCGTCAGCAGCGCATAGGCCAGCAGCCCCAGGCCCAGCATCCACCACCGCGTGTCCGTCGCCAGCTTGAACAGGCGGTCTGAACGCGCGATCGCGGCGCCCAGCAAGAAATAGCCGAACGAATTGGCATGCATATACCAGTCGTCGACCAGAGCGTGGGTCTCGCCGAATTTGGCCTGAATAACGCAGCGGGCGAACCACATGCCGATGACGGGCAGGGCGAATACCAGCCAGGCCGGCACCTTGCCCGACAGCCGGGCGAACAAACGCTTCAGCAGCGGCCACGAGGCGGCCAACAGCAGGCAGTAAACCAGCAGATAGGCGACGTACCACAGGTGGTTCCAGGTCGGCACCAAGAGGCAGCCGTCCTTGTCGCACCAGCCGTGGTAAAACGTCAGGTACTTGCCGTAGAAATCCCAATAGCTTCCGGTGAAATGCACCTGCTCGACGATTTCCAGGAAGCTTTGCGGCGGGACGATCACCACCACGCCGAACAGCAGCGGCCAGAACAGCCGATTGAAGCGCGACGCCGCGAACCGCGGGATGGTCGTCTTTTCAATCATGAAGCGCGCTGCGACGCCGGAGATAAAGAACAGCAGCTCCAGCCGCCACGGATTGACCAGCAGCATAAGCGGTTTGATCGCATCGCTGGCATGGTCGCTTTTCACATGCCAGTCCCAGGTCACGTAAAACATGCCGACGTGATAAAAAATTAACAGTCCGAAGGCGATAATCCTAAGCCAGTCAAGGTCATAGCGCCGCGTTCCAGTCAGCGTGTCGGTCATCAGGTCGGTCTCCCCAGCAGGTCTGGTCAACCGGCTAACACGGGCGTATCGTGGCCCCAATCGCCGCTACACGGACGGCAGGCAGGCTGGGACAATCGGGGATGAGCGGTCTTTTTTCAGGGCCAGGCGGAGATAAATCCGGGACAAGCGGGGCACGCTTCTGGCCAATCTATGCCTTTGCCATGGCGCTGGTCGGCGTGACCACCGTCATAAATGTCACCTCGATATTGATCGAACATCCGCCCGCCGAACATCACTACGCTGCCTGGAAACCGTTTCTGTGGGAAATCAGCAGCGCCATTCTCCACGCCATTCTGGTGCCGATTATCTTTTGGCTATATCGCCGTGCTTCCCTGGAGCGGCTGGGCGCAGGCCTTTTCTTTGCGCTCCACACAGGCATCGCTTGTATCTTCTCCTTTGCGCACGTCGCCGGCATGGTGGCGATCCGAAAGGCCGTCTATGCCGCGTTCGGCGAGATGTATGACTTCTCGCGCGGCAACCTGCCTTTGCAATTGCTCTATGAAGGCCGCAAGGACTTGCTGACTTACGCCATCTTCGCCGGTATTATCTGGGTGGCGGACCGTCTGGCGGCGCAAGCGGCAGCGCCACTACCTTCACGCATCGAACTGAAGGCCGACGGTCGCACGCTCTATCGCGATGCCGCAGAAATCGTCTGGGTCGAGGCGGCAGGCAACTACGTCGAGCTGCACTGTCGCGACACCAAACCCCTGCTGTTGCGCGGTACCCTGCAGGACTATGAACAGCAGTTGCGCCCTCATGGTTTTGTCCGCGTGCACCGCTCGCGTCTGGTCAACCGAACGCATATCGAAAGCTTCGCCGGAACGTCCTCCGGCGACGTGCGTATCCAGCTTCGTGACGGCCCGGAATTGACCGGCAGTCGCCGCTACCGCGCCAATCTCGAGGCGCAATAAAAAGCGGCTGGCCGTGGGATATCGGCCAGCCATGAAGGCAGGGTTTCGGGAGGGATAAGTAACTCACCTCCCCATTGCATGGGGAGGTGAGGGTTACTTCTTGGTGATCTGGTCGAAGACGCCGCCGTAATCGAACTGTTCCTTCTGGACCTTCGCCCAGCCGCCGAAGTCGCGGATCGTCACCAGCGTGCCGATCTTCGGGAACTGGCTGACGTACTTGGCTGCGATCGCCGGATTGCTCGGGCGGTAGTAGTTTTGGGCGATGATGTTCTGGCCTTCATCGCTGTAGAGGTAGTTCAGATATTCCTTGGCGACGGCGCCGTTGCCCTTCTTGAGCGCCACCTTGTCGACCACGGCGACCGGCGGTTCGGCGACGATCGAAACCGACGGCACGACGATGTCGAACTTGCCCTTGCCGAGCTTGTTGACGGCCAGGAAGGCCTCATTTTCCCAGGCGATCAGCACGTCGCCGACGCCGCGTTCCACGAAGGTCACGGTCGAGCCGCGCGCGCCCGTATCCAGCACCGGCACGTGGGCATAGAGGTTCTTCAGATATTCCTTGGCCTTGTCGTCCGTGCCCCACTTCTTCTTGGCGTAGGCATAGCCGGCCAGGTAGTTCCAGCGCGCGCCGCCCGACGTCTTCGGGTTCGGCGTGATGACCTGAACGCCCGGCTTGATCAGATCATCCCAGTCCTTGATGCCCTTCGGGTTGCCCTTCTTGACCAGGAAGACGATGGTCGAGGTGTAGGGCGACGAATTGTTCGGGAAGCGCGATTGCCAGTTGCCGGGCAGCAGGCCCGACTTCTGCGAGATCGAGTCGATGTCGGCCGCCAGGGCCAGCGTCACGACATCGGCGTCGATGCCGTCGATGACCGAGCGCGCCTGCGCGCCGGAGCCGCCGTGGCTTTGGCGGATGGTGACGTCCTGGCCGGTCTTGCCCTTCCAGTACTTGGCGAAGGCGCCGTTATATTGCTCGTAAAGCTCGCGGGTCGGGTCGTAGGAGACGTTGAGCAGCTGGGCGGGCTTGGGGGCTGCGAAGGTCGGGGCGGCAGCCAGAACGCTCAGGCCGATGGCGAGGCCGGTCAGCAGGCTGCGGCGCCCGATCGATTTGATGTTGGTGTGAGACATGGATTTCGTCCTTTGGTGCGGGCAGGGCGGAAAGCGTACTCGCCGTGACCATGCCCGTTTGTCTGTAAAAAGTCGATAAGTGCGATAAGTGGCGATTAGTAACGGAACTGAACGCGGCCGGAGGCGAAGTCTTCGGTCAGGCGGTTGCCGACCGCGGCGCCGCGGATGAACTTGGTGTGATCCCAGTCGGCGACCAGCTTGAGGTTTTCGCTGAGGTACCAGCCAATGCCGACGCCGGTCGAGGTCGCCTTGCTGGCCGAGGAGCTCAGCGAGGCGTAACCGCCGGTGAAGGTGGCGTCGTCGATGTCGGTATAGCCGTAGCGCGCCGTCAGTTCGAACGCGCCCCAGCCGGAGCCGTCGATGTTGAAGTCGTGCGCCGGCTTGACGCCGCCCTTGTAACCGACGCTTTCGCCGGTGATGACCCATGAGCCCGATACGTCGAGCGCGCGGTGCTTCAGGCGGGCGGTGGCGGCAGCCAGCTTCACGTCCTGCTGGACTTCAACATAGTCAGCCAGCAAGCCGAAATTGTTGAGGTAGAAATAGGCCTGCGGGTTGGAACGCGTTTCCTTGCCATTCGAGAACACGCCGGTGCCATAGGCGAAGAAGTTCTGCTGACCCGGCGTCTTGTAGGTCGACAATTGCGTCGCGGCGGTGGTGCCGAGGTGCTTGCCGTCCGAACCGGCGTAGCCGATGCCGAAGCCTTGCAGCCAGGCGACGCTGGAATTGCCGAACGGCGTGGCGAAGACGCGGTAGGCGACGTCCTTGTGGTTATCGACGTCGTTGTTGAAGTTGACGCCATCGGCGGCGCCGTCGAACAGACCGACTTGATATTCCAGCAGGCCCGGCACCGTGCCGAACAGCTGATAACCGACGTCGCGGTTGGGGACCAGGTTGGTCGAGTGGCCGCGCTCGGTCCAGATGACGTCGGCGTCGGATTGCAGGCGCTCCAGGCCCAGCGGCGACTTGAACTTGCCGGCGCGGAACTGGATCAGGTCGGTGGCCTTGTACTCGACATAGGCATCGACGATCGAAGCGGCGGCGGACGACGAACCGCCCAGTTCCGGCGTGAACTTGATCGACGCATTGCCGGCGCGGGCCGTGAAGGTCGGACGGATCAGGCGGCCGACGACTTCGTCACGCAGCGTGCCGCCGTCATTGCCGAAGCTGTGCGCGTCGATATTGACCTGAGCGTTGAGGTCGAATTCGTACTTGCCATCGGCTGAGACGAACTTGGCGCCTTTCTTGTCGACGGTGGCGACCGGGGTCTTGGCGGCGGCCGAGGCGGCCAGTTCCTGGTCGAGATCGCGCTGGCGCTTCAGGGTGTCGAGTTCGGCCTGCAGGGCGTCGATGCGCTGGTCGGTGGTCAGGGCGGGTTGCTGGTCCTGGGCGTGAGCCAGGGCGGGGAAGCTCAGGGCGGTGGCGAGCACGGCCAGGCTGAGCGTGGATTTCAGAAGTCGCATGGAAGGATTCCTTGATGTTGAGGTCATCACTTCCAGGGTGTCTGGTCAGCAACGTGTTGTTTGTGCGGTTATTTTCTAATTAGGACAGGCTTTCCTGGAGGGGCTTGCCCTTGATGTCGAAGCGGACCTTTTCGCTTTTCTCGATCTGAACGACGCGGGAATCGTGGATGACGATTTCAAGCGTGCCGAAGCGGATTTGCTGGAGGTTTTGCAGGATATGACGCTCGACTTCGGTCAGGGAGTCCGGGCGCACGGGGGCATCTGACGGTACACTCATGTGATCCTCGTCTTGAAAAAATGGGGGAGGGGGAACGCTAAAAAATCAGGCGGACTTAAGCAGGTCCGGATCGCCGACCAGGTCCTGTAAACATCGGCCGTCTAAAATGGCTGACATGGCATTGCGCACGTCAAGCATCAGGCGGCGCAGATGACAGGCGGCCTCATCGGCGCAGTCGTCGCACTTCTGGTAGGCGGTCAGGCTGGCGCAACGGATCGGCGCCAGCGGGCCGTCGATGACGCGGATGATGTCGCCCAGGAAGATTTCCTTGGGGGATTTGGCGAGAAAATAGCCGCCGAAGATGCCGCGCCTGGACTCGACGATGCCGTTCTGGCGCAGCTCCTGGAGGATGTTGTCCAGGAACTTCTGCGGGATATTTTCCGCCTCCGCGATCTGCTTGGACGGCAGCGAGGGAGCGTCACTTTGTGCCATGTGAATAAGCGCCTTCAACGCATATTTGGCCTTCATGGATAGCATGTGTTGCCTCTCCGCCGCCGGGATTTCAATCTACACTGAATTGATAGTGTTTATAGGAAAGCGTGTCAATCGAGTTTAAACTGCACTAAATTGGTTTATTTTAAGGCGAAGGTTTAGAATGGCTAATTTGGGACAGGCAAGATGCCATCCCAAAATGACAAAAAGGACCACTTGCATATACAAGTGATCCCTTCAAATTCCCTTGCCGTGGGAAGATCAGTCGAACACGTAAACCTTGCTCGGCAGCACAAACACCGCGTCACCGACACGCAGCTGGCTAGCCTCCGAGTCGTGCGCGTGCTGCGTTTCATAGACCGTGCCGTCGTTCAGCCGCACCTCAAGCCGAAGGTTGGCGCCCGCCGGCAGCACTGACAGCACCTTGCCGGCAAAGCCCGGACCGCTCTTCGACACATGGCTGTCGAATGGCCGGAAGCGCGCCGTTACCGCGCCATCCTTGGCGGTGGTCGCCGCCGGCACACTGAAGCCGTCGAACGCTACTTGGCTGCCCGACAGATTGCCCTGCGCCTGGTTGGCGTGGCCGAGAAAGTCGAACACGAACGACGTTTTCGGCTGACGGTAAAGCTCCAGCGGCTCGCCGATCTGCTCGATCTCGCCGCCTTTCAGCACGACCACGCGGTCAGCCAGATCGAGCGCCTCTTCCTGATCGTGAGTCACGAAGACGGTGGTGACGCCGGTTTCGTCGTGGATCTTGCGCAACCAGCGGCGCAGGTCCTTACGCACCAAGGCATCGAGCGCACCGAACGGTTCATCGAGAAGCAGCAGGCGCGGCGAAATCGCCAGCGCGCGCGCCAAAGCCACGCGCTGACGCTGGCCGCCGGATAGCTGGCTGGGGTAACGCTTGCCGAAATCTTCCAGTTGCACCAGCGTCAGCAGGCTTTGTACCTTGGCCTTGATTTCAGCAGAGGACGGGCGCTGGCTGGCCGGGCGGACATTGAGGCCAAAGGCGATATTCTGCGCCACGGTCATGTGACGGAACAGGGCGTAGGACTGGAACACCATGCCGATGCGGCGGTCGCGGGCATTGAGCTTGAGGAAGTCCTCGCCCTCGAAGCTGATCTGGCCGTCGTCCGGCTGGTCGAGGCCGGCCAGCAGACGCAAAAGCGTGGTCTTGCCCGAGCCCGACGGCCCGAGCAGCGCCAGGAATTCGCGCGGCTTGGCTTCGAACGACACCTGATACAGGGCCGCGAAGTTGGTGAAGCGCTTGGTGATGTTGTTGACGATCAGCGACATGGTTCAAACTTATCTTCTGTTATGCGCGGCCAGTTCGTCGGCGAAGCGCCATTCCAGGATGGAGCGGAGGATCAGGGTGATGACGGCCAGACCGGTAAGGACCGAGGCGCAGGCAAAAGCGGCGACCGATTCATACTGGTTGTAGAGAATCTCGATCTGCAGCGGCAGGGTGTTGGTCAGGCCGCGGATATGGCCGGACACGACGCTGACGGCGCCGAACTCACCCATGGCGCGGGCGGTGCACAGCAGCACCCCGTAGAGCAGGGCCCACTTGATATTGGGCAGGGTGACCCGGAAAAACACGTCCCAGCCGCGCGCGCCCAGGGTCACGGCGGCGACTTCCTCGTCGGTGCCCTGGTCGACCATCAGCGGGATCAGCTCGCGCGCCACGAACGGCAGGGTGACCAGCACGGTCGCCAGCACCAGGCCGGGCAGGGCGAAGACGATCTTGATGTCGTGGTCGCGAAGCGACGAACCGAACCAGCCCTGCGAACCGAACAGCAGGATCCACACCAGGCCGCAGATGACCGGCGAAATGGTGAAGGGCAGGTCGAGCACTGTCAGCAGCAGGCCCTTGCCCTTGAACTCGAAGCGCGTGATGCACCAGGCAGCGGCGATGCCGAAGATGGCGTTGAGCGGCACGGAGATGGCGGCGACCAGAAGCGTCAGCTGAATGGCGCTGATCGTGTCCGGGTCTTTCAGCGCGGTCAGGTAGGGCGCCGGGCCGTCCTTGAAGGCTTCGCTAAGCACGGTGACCAGCGGCAGGACGATGATCAGGCCCATCCACAGGATGGCGGTGCCGGTGAGGGCAAAGCCCTGGAAGGATTTGGGTTTTTCGGGCGGACGCGCTCTCATTTCGCCGCTCCCTTGCCGCGGCTGGAGATCCACAGCTGCAGGCCGTTGAGCACGACGAGCACCACGGCCGACAGCATCAGCATGATCAGGGCGACGCTGGCGGCGCCGGCATAGTCGAATTCCTGCAGCTTTATGACGATGAGTAGGGGGGTGATTTCGGAGATGTTCGGCTTGTTGCCGGCGATGAAGATGACCGAGCCATATTCACCGACAGCTCTGGCGAGAGCCAGCGAGAAGCCGGACACCAAAGCCGGCGCCAGCGACGGCAGGATGACCCGCACGGCCGTTTGCATGGGCGAGGCGCCGAGCGTCAGGGCGGCTTCCTCGACCTCGGCGTCGAACTCGGCCAGCACCGGCTGGACGCTGCGCACCACGAACGGCAGGCCGACGAACACCAGGGCGACAAAGATCCCAAGCGGCGTATAGGCGACCTGGATGCCGAACGGCGCCAGCAGCGACCCGATCCAGCCGTTCGGCGCGTAGAGCGTGCACAATGCGATACCGGCCACGGCGGTCGGCAGGGCAAACGGCAGGTCAACAAACGCATCCAGTATCCGCCTGCCCGGAAAGTCATAACGGGTCAGCACCCAGGCGATGATCAGCCCGACAAACAGGTTGAGCAGCGCCGCCGCCGCCGCCGTGCCGAAACTGAGGCGCAGGGAATCGATGACGCGCGAGTCCGTCAGGTTGAACAGAAAGCCTTGCAGGCCGTGCTCCCACGGCCGCGCCACCAGGGCGGCCAGGGGGATCAGCACGATCAGCGACAGATAGGTCAGTGTCAGGCCCAGCGACGACTTGAAGCCGGGCAGCACCTGCGTGTGCAGGCTGGCGTGCGGCGGCTTGAAACCGTCGGGAACAGGAACGCGCGCAAGCGGAGCGGAAGTGGTCATGCGGAAATGGCCAATACGACGGAAACAGAAGGACGATGGAAGAAGTCCTGACCCTGAGCGTGTGCCCTCGCAGTCATCGGCTGTGGAAGCCGAACCGGCCCCGCCGCTGTTTCGAACCCTGGGTCAGCAAGGGCACGAAAAGTCGACCAATCCGGTGTAGTCTCGCCTATAGCGCAGGTTTGTGCCAGCGTCATATCAGAAATTGTCGGCATTTTCATCAGCCCCCCTAATGTAAACAACCCACAAGCGTGTGACTTTGACCGTGATTACCGCTAAGCGCAAGGCATTGGTTTTTAATGAACACCCGGTTTATGACAGCCTTGTAAATCCGCAACAGCGCCAGAATGCGCGTCAGAGTCAGCTTGGGACACACAGCAGGTAGAACCGGAACGCAGGAAGCAGCAGGTCTGACCGGCGTCGTGATGGTCAACTGGAACGGCTGCGCGGACACGATTGAGTGCCTGGAATCCTTGCTGCGTCTGGAAAGCGACGAGTTCGTCGCCGTCGTGGTCGACAATGGCTCGGCGGACGGCTCGCTGGCGGCATTCGAGGCCTGGGCGCAGGCGCCCGAGCCCACGCCGTCGTCCGGCCCGCCGTGGGCAGAGTTGCCGCGCCAGCGCCGGCGCCAGCCGGAATTGACCGTCATGACCCGGGACGACGTATGGCCGGAGGCTCCGCGAGGCGCGATTATCGTCATTGCCGCGGGTGAGAACCTGGGCTTCGCCGGCGGCAGCAATGTCGGCCTCGAACGGCTGGCCAACGACGAACGAGTCGATTCCCTGTGGCTGCTCAACAACGATACGGTGGTGGCGCCGGACAGCCTGAGCCGGTTGCGCGCCGCCATGCAAAGCCAAAGCGACGCGGCGCTGATCGGCGCCTGCCTGATGTACTATGGCGAGCCCGACAAGGTGCAGGGCGTCGCCGGCGAATTCAGCCGCTGGAAGGCGCACGGCGGGCATATCGGTTACGGCTCGGCGCGCCGCGATCTGCCGCCGCTGTCCGTCATCGAAAGGGAGATGGACTACGTCATGGGTGCGTCGATGTTCCTGCCGATAGCCACCTACCAGACCCTGGGGCCGATGAGCGAGGCCTATTTCCTGTACTGCGAGGAGCTCGACTGGGCCGAACGCCTCCCACCGGGCCAGCATCAGACGGTCTGCCTCGACGCGCTGGTCTACCACAAGGAGGGCGGCAGCATTGGTAGCCGCAGCAACGGTCGGCCGTCGGACACCAGCCTCTATTATATCCACTCCAGTTTGCTGCGCTATATCGGCCGCTGGCATCCACTGTTCCTGCCGTTCGCCCTGTGGCGCATCGTTCGGCAGGGGCTGCATTTCCTGCGGCGCGGCGACTGGCGGGCGATCGAGGTGCTGACGATGGCGTTTACCGACCGGCTGATGGGCCGGTCGCGGACGGGCCCGATCGTCCGACCAGGATAGTCTTATTTGTTCAGGACAGATTGGGCGGCCGCCACGGCCGTCGAGAAGCAGGCCTGGAGCAAATAACCGCCGGTCGGCGCTTCCCAGTCAAGCATTTCTCCAACGGCAAAGACGCCGGGAATAGCCTTCAGTTCAAAGCCCGGCGTCAGAGCGTCAAAGCGAATGCCGCCAGCCGAGGAAATGGCCCGTTCCAGGCTGTTCATGCCGGTCAGCCGCAACGGGATCGCCTTGGCATCGGACGCTTTTGTTTCCGTCATCAGGGCGATGGCCGCCGGCGTCAGGTTCAGGGTTTTGCGCATCCGGTTGGCGAAGGAATCCTTGGGGGAGGCGCGCTTGACCTTCGACAGGACCTGCCCGTCATTGAGGTCCGGCTTCAGGTCGAGCGTGAGGTCGGCGCTGCCGGTGCGGGCGATCGCTTCCCGCAGGGCGGCGCTCACGGCGTAAACGGCGCCGCCTTCGATGCCGGTGCGCGTCAGCATCAGTTCGCCGCGCACCGTCCTGCCGCCAAACTGCAGGGCGATATTTTTCAGCGGCGAACCCGCGTGCTTTTCGGCGAAAGGGTTGCTCCACGGGTGGTGGAAGCCGCTGTTGGCGCTGACAAAGGGCGCGATCTCGACGCCTTTCGCCGTGAGCATACCCGCCCAGCTGCCGTCGCCGCCAAGCTTTGGCCAACTGGCGCCGCCCAATGCCAGTACGACCGCGTCGGGGGTAACACGGACATTGTCGTTGAATAACAAGGCGCCGCCATCCCAACCCTGCCAGTCGTGGCGCAGATGGAACACCACGCCCTGCGCTTCCAGCCGCCGCAGCCAGGCGCGCAACAAGGGCGAGGCCTTCATCGCCCTGGGGAACACCCGGCCGCTGCTACCGACAAAGGTTTCCGCCCCCAGGCCGTCCGCCCAGTCGCGCAACGCCTTGGGCGGAAACGCCTCGAGCGCTGGCCGAAGGACCTGTGCGCGTTTGCCATAGCGGGTGACAAACCGCTCGAACGGCTCAGAGTGGGTCAGGTTCAGGCCGCCGCGCCCGGCCATCAGGAACTTGCGCGCCGCCGACGGCATGCGGTCGTAGACCGCCACGGCTGCGCCGCCCGCACTCAATACCTCGGCTGCCATCAACCCGGCGGGGCCGGCACCGATCACGGCAACAGAAAACGGGGAAGGGGCGGGGGACGGGTGCATGGCGCTTCCTTAGCGGCTCAAAGGTCGGCGCGCCACTATTCCCGGTTTTTTGATATTTTCACCGCTGATCCTCATCGTTTTCCTATGCGCCGCCGGTCAGAGTCCGAAGCTTCCGCGTACGGAAATCGTGAAAGGATTCAGAACCATGAAAGCCCTGATCAAGCCCCTTATCCTCATCACTCTCGCCGTCGCCGTTCCGGCGTTGTCGGCCTGCCACACCATCCAGGGCGCCGGCAAGGACGTCACGGCCGTCGGCAAGGGCATGGAAGACGCCACAAAGTAAAGTTTCCCGGCGGTCCGGGTTCCCGATCGGCACGGGGCGGTCTCGGCAACGGCAAAAAAGCGTGTTATGCAGTCGCATCTCAGTGAGAGGAGAAGCCATTTCATGAAACGCATCGTCGTCATTTCCCTGATCGCCCTGCTGCCGGTGCTGGCGGGCTGCCACACCATCCAAGGCGTCGGCAAGGATATCACCGCCGTCGGCAAGGGCATGGAAAACGCCAGCCACTAAGTCTGGCCAATCAGCGTTTAAAGGCCACGATTTCGATCGTGGCCTTTTTGCTGCCATCAGACGGTGCGAACGTCGGTGAAACCCCAGGGGAAACCGAAATGCACCGCCGCGCCTTTCTCGCCGCCGTGCCTGCGCTGGCCTTAAGCGGCTGCGCCCGCAAAAGCATCGCCGTCCCGACCGAAGGCAAGGCCCATGACCTGCTGACGGCGGCGCACGAACAGACCAAATCGTTCGTGCTCTACGATCCCCAATATACCCGCATTGGCTATCCCAACGGCGACGTGCCGCTATCGCGCGGTGTCTGCGCCGATGTCGTCATCCGCGCCTATCGCGCCATCGGCATCGACCTGCAGAAGCTGGTGCACGAGGACATGCAGGCCCATTTCAAGCTCTATCCCAGGAAGTGGGGTCTGAAGGCGCCCGACAGCAATATCGATCACCGCCGCGTGCCTAACCTGATGACCTTCTTTGCCCGCTACGGCCAAAGCCTGCCGGTCACGGAGAACGCAGCCGATTATAAACCCGGCGATATCATCACCAACCTGCCCGGCGGCCGCACCCATATCGCCATCGTCAGCGACGTCTATGCCGAGGATAACCGGCTGATGGTCATCCAGAATATCGGCTATGGGACGAGACAGGACGATCAATTGTTCGCGTACCCCTTAATGGGCCACTATCGATATGCTATCTAATCCTTCACGGGCGAAGGCCAGGGAGGCAAACCGATGGGCATAAGGCGGTTGCTGGCGTGGATCATGGAAAAGCTGCTGGAACTGCAGCTGTTCATCGTCGTCCTGTTGCTGGTCAAATTCCTTTGGCCGCTGACGCCGGGCGCCTATGTCAACGGGTCGACATTCGTGAATGGTGTAGCTCAGACCTGGTCCGGTGCCCTCGATGACGCCGACTTCATGACGCGGGCCTATCTCGACGATTCGTATTTCCTCTATGGCTGGCGGACCTGTGGGGCAGCGGCCTATGTGGTGGCGCACGACTTCTATTTTGCCGGCTTCTATATCGTCACGTCGGGGATTGCCCTGCTGTTGAGCGGCAACGGCGGTTATATCCGCAACGCCCTTTTCGCGTTTGTCTTAAGCGCCGGCTACGTGGTCTGGCGGCAGATCGACGCCTATGACATCCCGCATGCCTGGATGGCCGGGGCGCTGTTCGCCGGCGGCCTGGTGGCCGTAGCCTTAAGCCTTTGGTTCGGTAGCGCCATGCGGCGCTGGCTGGCGGGCGGTCCCGACGTGGTACCCGCCTCAGGCGGTGGCCGCATAGGCTTCGATCTCGGCGAGTAGGTCCGCCTTGCGCTCATCCGGCAGGAAAGAGCCCAGAACGCTGTTGATGGCCAGATCGACGCAGTCATCCTGATCGATCAGCTTCAGCCGCGTCAGTGCCTTGAAATTGTCATTCACATAGCCGCCGAAATAGGCCGGATCGTCGGAATTGATCGTCGCGTTCAGCCCGTAACCCAGCATCAGCGGGATCGGATGGTCACGCATGTCGGTGACCACGCGCAGCTTGTGGTTCGACAACGGACAGACCGTCAGGGTCACGTCTTCGGCATGCAGCCGCGTCACCAGATCCGGATCTTCCAGCGCCCGGTTGCCATGGTCGATACGATCGACGTCAAGGATATCCAGCGCTTCGTAGACATATTCCGGCGGACCTTCTTCACCGGCGTGGCAGGTCAGTTTGAGCCCCATGTCACGCGCCCGCTGGAAGACATTGCGGAACTTCGACGGCGGATGGCCGACCTCGGACGAGTCCAGCCCGACGCCGATTAGCTGATCGAGATACGGTTCGGCCATGTCGAGGCTTTCGAATGCAGCGTCCTCGGACAGGTGGCGCAGGAAGCTGTGGATCAGAAGGACCGACATACCGAAATCCTGTTCGGCATCCTGTTTCGCACGTAACAGGCCTTCGATCACCACCTTGTAAGGAATGCCGCGATCGGTGTGGGTTTGCGGATCGAAGAAGATCTCGGCGTGGCGGACCTTGTCGGCGGCGGCGCGGCGGAAATAGGCCATGCCGAGGTCGTAGAAATCCTCTTCCTGGCGCAGCACATCGGCGCCCTGGTAATAGATGTCGAGGAAGTCCTGAAGGTTGGAAAAGGCATAGGCCTTGCGCACATCTTCGACCGTGGCGAAGGGCAGAGCGACCTTGTTGCGCTGACCCAGCGCGAACATTAGTTCAGGTTCGAGCGAGCCTTCGATATGCAAATGGAGCTCGGCCTTGGGCAGGCCGGCGACAAAGGTATCGATTGCAGAAACGGCGAGCGTATCGGGCATGGCAGGCTCCTTATATGCAGCGCACCATAGTCGGCCAGAAACCCGCCGTTTGGCAAGAAACAATTGTGCCCTCCGGCTGACCGGAGGGCACAATTGTTTTAGGCGGCTTCTTGTTCCTGCGCTTCGCCCGCCAACACAGTATCGAGTGCCCGGCCATCGCTTTCCCAGAGCTTGCCGACCGTTTGCGCCAGCGGATCGGGGAAGATGTAGTGATCACCCTTTTCAATCCCGGCGACGATCAGCACAGCCGCCGATTCCGGTGAGGCCTTTTCCAGCGGCAGGTCGCGGGCCATGTCGGTGTCGATCGGGCCCGGATAGACGCCGAGTACGTCTACGTTCGACGGCTTGAGTGCGGCGCGGATCGATTGCGTCGCCGATTGCAGCGCCGCCTTCGAGGCCGAATAGCCCGGCAGGCCTGGCGCCGAGGTCAGGCCGACCACGCTCACCACATTGACGATGGTACCGGACTTGCGGGTGGTAAACTGCGGCGCGAAGGCGCGGATGACATTAAGCGTGCCGTAATAGTTGGTGTTCATGTCGGCGGCGATGGCTTCGAGATCGCTGTCGAGCAGGGTGTTGAACCCGGCGGTGCCGGCATTGTTGAGCAGGATGTCGACATCGGGGGCAGCATCACGGGCGGCGGCAACCGAGGCCTTGTCGGTAATGTCGAGCGCCAGCGGCTTGACGCGGGCATCGTTGAAGTCGGGCAGGGCAGCGGGATTGCGGGCGGCGGCGTAGACGGTCTTGACGCCGGTCTTCAAGAGTTCGCGGACGACGGCGGCGCCGATGCCGCGGTTCGAGCCGGTGACGAGGACGGTTTTGCCATTCAGATTGGACATTGTCAGTTTTCCTTGAGTGCCGGATCGATTGGGAGGCGGCGGATTGAATGTAAACAGATCGGTTTACATCGTCATAGGTAAACAGACCTGTTTACTTCGTCAAGGGGGACGCCTATATAAAATTTGACCGCAAGAAATTGTCCGGACATACCGGCGGTTCAAAGGAGGTCATGGCTATGGACAAGTCTTTGACGAAACAGGATTTAAAGCGGCAGGAGATCATCGATCAGGCGCTGCAGATCTTCTACGACGGCGGTTTTCACGCCACCGGCGTCGACAAGGTCATGGCCGACAGCGGCATCTCGAAGCGCACCCTGTACAAATATTTTCCGTCGAAGGAGCAGCTGATCGAGGCGGTGCTGGACCACTATGCCGGGTCGGTTGACTGCGCCTTGTTTGGGCCTGCCAGCGAACGCAGTAACGATCCGCGCGGGCAGATCCTGGCCCTGTTCGACGTCCGCCGCGAAAGCATGGACGCCAACAACTATCAGGGCTGCCTGGCCATGAAGGCCGCTGAGGAATTCAAGGGCAAGCACGCCGGCATCGAAGCGCGCGGCAAATCGTCGTCCGAATATGTCGAAGGCCGGTTCGTCGAACTGTGCCGCGAAGCAGGCATTGCCGATGCGGACGGTGTCGGCCGGCAGGTCAACCTGCTGTTCCAGGGGGCCGTCCTGACCTCGCGGGCGCGCGGCGACACCGACGTCTTCGACGCGGCGAAAGCGGCGGTCAAGGGACTGATCGGTGCCTAGGTCTGTCACAAAAATTGCGCGAATCTCGCGCGGTGCTAAAATCCGCCGATGACTCCTGACCTCGGCCGCATCCTTGGCGACAAGCCGCAAGAAACCATTCCCGTTGCCGCATTGCTGATCCTGGCGGCAGGCATGCTCGATGCTTTCACCTATGTTGGCTATGGCGGCGTGTTTGCCAATGCCATGACCGGCAATCTGGTGGTCATGACGGTCAGGATATCCGGCGGCAATATGCTGGCTGGTCTGCCGTATCTGGCACCGCTCACCGCCTACGTCTGCGGCGTGGCTGTCGCTCACTGCCTGAAGGAAAAGCCTTTGCGCGGTGTGTTTCCCTATCCGGCGCGGATTTCGCTGGGCCTGGAAGTCGCTTTCCTGATCGCCGTCGCGCTGTTCGGCAAAGGTCTGCCTGACATGGCGGTGGTCACCGGTATCGCCTTTGTCGCCGCCTTGCAGGCCACCGCCTTCACCAAGGTCGAGAAATTCGCCTTCACCTCGGTGACCACCAGCGCCAATCTGCGCCATTTTGCCGAAAGCCTGATGGCGTCACTGATCTTCAAGGAAGGCAAGAAAGCCGCTCGCGAATGGCGGTTTTTCCTGACGGTCTGTCTGTGCTTCTTTGCCGGAGCGATAGCCGGCGCTTTCGCAACCCGTGCGTTCGGCCACGCCGCGGTATGGCTGCCGATCGGGGCCTTGAGCCTGGCGCTGGCGCTGTGCTTACCGTGGAACGTGGCGGTTCACCGGCTGTTGCGGGACAACTGACTTACTGGCAGGCCGCCGGGATTTTATCCTCGCTCCATTGCGTCAGCGCCACGCCGCCGGCCTTTACCGTCACCGCCTTCTTGCCCGCCTTGCCCTTGCCGGTCAGCAGGTTGATATCGCAGGCGCTGGCGGCTTTCGGATTGAGCGTGTCGTAATTGCTGGCGGTGATGCCGGAAACCACAAACTGTCCGCTGCGGTAGCTGAGCGTCAGGGTCCGGTCCCAGTGGTCGCGGCCGATAGCGCTGTTGCCCGAATGGACCTGCAAGGCACCAGTCTTCGACAGCAAAAGCTCCGGCGTATTGCCGAACATCCGGCCATTGAACGCCAGCGCCGGGGCAAAGCCCGCCAGTTTCATCGCGCCGCCTTCGGACAGATAGATCGCCAGGTCGGCATCGTCTCCGTTGTCGATCAGCACCGCCCGGTCCTGGCTGCCGTCGCCGTTCCAGTCGCCGGTCAGGGCGCTGATCACGGTCTGGGGCGCGATGCTTTCCGGCGCTGCTGCCGCCATCACAGGTCCGGCGGCCAGAAGCAGAGTGGTAGCAAATAAAAGACGCATGGCATTTCCCCTCAAATCATTGCTCATCATCCTATCATTGCCTGAGCGGTTGGCAAATCTGTGGCGCGGGGGTTCACAAACATTCCTATCGGGCCTAGGGTGTTCGCAAATCAGAGCGATCCAAAGCGCGTCATGCCGTTCCAGAGCGACGTCATTCTCGATCAAGCCGGTAAGGCCGTCCGCCGTCCCGCCCAGCACACCTTTGCCTGGCTTAAGCGGCAGATGCAGACCGGCAGCATGGCCTATATCCTGCTGGCGGCGCTGATCGGCTTGCTGGCGGGGATCACGGCGGCCATCGCCGGTCACGTTTCCCATGCCATGCAGGTGATTCTCTACGGCTTCTCGCCGGACCTGCGGCTGAGCGAACTGCCGGGCATCGAACCGTGGCGACTGTTAGCGCTCCCTCTCGGCGGCGCGGTGCTGGGCATAATCCGCTTTGCCTTTCCCCGTCGCACACGCGCCCCGATCGACGCCGTAGAGGCCAATGCCTTGCATGGCGGCCGCATTCCGTTTCGCGACAGCTTCATCGTTTCGCTGCAAACCCTTATATCCAACGGCTTTGGCGGCTCGGTCGGCCTGGAGGCGGCCTACGCCCAGATGGGCGGCGGCCTGGCCTCCAAGATCGGCCAATGGCTGGAGCTGAAGCGCTCGGCCTTGCGCACCCTGGTCGGGGCGGGGGCGGGATCGGCCATAGGCGCCGCTTTTGGCGCGCCCTTGGCCGGCAGCTTTTACGCCTTCGAAATCGTTCTTGGCGGTTATACCCCTGTCGCCCTGGCGCCGGTGGCGGCGGCGTCTCTGGCCGCGGTGGTCGCCGCCACCATGATGCAGGCCGAGCCTTTCGTCATTGCCTCGACCATCGGCCGCGACATCGAACTGAGCAGCTATTTCCTTTATGCGGTCCTGGGGGGCGTCTGCGCCCTGACCGGCATCATGATCATCCGTTCGGTCGCCACGGTCGAATCGCTGGTCCGCCGCCTGCCCATCGGTGACATCTGGCGGCCGGTCATCGGCGGCCTGTGCCTGATTCCCATCGCCTATGCCGCGCCGCAGGCCCTGTCGTCAGGCCACGGCGCGATGCAGCTCTATCTCAACCAGATGGCGCTGGTGAAAACCCTGCTGATCGTATTTGTGTTGAAAGTGACGGCGTCGGTCGTGTCGCTGGCATTCGGGTTCCGCGGCGGTCTCTTCTTCGCTTCACTGTTTCTGGGCTCTCTGCTCGGCGCCGCCTACGCCCAGATCATCAACACGACCGCCAGTCTCATTGACGCCACCACGCCGCTGCACCTGGCCGTCAATCTCGACATCACCAACGCCGCTCTTGTCGGCATGGCTGCCCTGGCTGTGGCTGTCGTCGGCGGGCCGATGACCATGTCGCTGATGGTGCTTGAGGTCACGCACGACTTCGCCCTGACGGCGGCGGTGGTGACGGCGGCCCTTGTATGCAGCGCCCTGGTCCGCGACAAGTTCGGCTATTCCTTCTCGACCTGGCGTCTGCACCTGCGCGGCGAGACGGTGCGCAATGCCCGCGACATCGGCTGGATGCGCTCGATGACGGCGACCACCCTGATGCGCAAGAACCATACGACCCTCAGTGAGCACGACAGCGTCGCCACCTTCCGTGACAAGGTGCCACTGGGCTCAACCAGCCGTGTCCTGCTGGTTGACGATATGGGCGACTATCGCGGCATCGTTCCGACCGCCTCGGCCTATCTCGATACGCTCGATCCCGATACCCCGCTGTCGCAGCTGGCAAAGCAGACCGAGGTCTATCTGCGTCCTGACATGGACGTGGCCGCGATCCTGCGCGTGTTCGAACATTTCAGCGTCGACGACCTGGCGGTGGTCGACGAACACCACCGGCTGATGGGTTTCGTCTCTGAGAAATATGTCAGCCGCCGCTACGCGGAGGAACTGGAACGCTCGCAGCGCGAATTTTTCGGCGAGTAGGCAAGATTGTAAACGCGTTTCACTATCACGCGTTTATCCCCGGTCAGACAGTCGGCATGTTTTTCTTACCCCCCGTTCGGCAAGGTAAGATGATGAATATAAGGAGGATTCCGCGTGGATATCTTCGCCGCCATCAAACGCCAGAACAGCCGGCTGTTCGACCTGATCGAGGACGTGCGCGATTCGGCCGACCCGGCCCTGCGCAAGCTGCTGTTCCACAGCGTCGCCACCGGACTGTTGATTCAGTCGCAGGCCAAGTCTGCCGCCTTCTACGCTATGATCCCAGGCCTGACGCCGCACGACATCGGCACGGGCACCGGCTACATGCGCTACGACCGGATCCTGCGCCACATCGAGGCGGTGCATGCCGCCGAGGATGAACGGGGTTGGCTACGCGCCTTCGAGGCCCTGAGGCTCGATGTCCTGCGCCACCTCGACTATGAAGAACGCGGCATGTTCGAACTGGCGCGTATCCGCCTGACCCAGGCCGAAGCCATCGCCCTGGCGGTTGATTTCGAAGACCGGCTGGCGACGTTGCGCTACCGCCAGGAAGCCTTTCAGAACAGCGACAGCGTGCCGGTTTCCTCAGGCTCGGCGACCTGAACGCGCAGCGGCGCGGGCGCTTCCAGGTCGACCGGATTGAGCCGTAGCCAGTCATTCCAGGCGTGTGGCGCCAGCACCACCGGCTCACGGGTGTGGACATGGCTCATGGCGGCCCCCGCCCGCCGTGTCAGGATAGTGAAGCTGACAATATCGCCTTCGCCGCAGGCCGCCTCGTCCCAAAGGCCGGCAAAGGCCAGGGGTTGGTCGTCGCCGCGCGTGATGCGCCACTTTGTACGCGACGTCCGGGGGCCGGACCACTCGTAGAAGGCTTCGGCCGGTACGATGCAGCGCCGGTAGCGCCAGGCGCCCTTGAAAGCCGGCTTCAGGGCGGCTTCCTCGACGCGCGCATTGAAGGTTGTCGCCTTGAAGTCGTTGAGATGCCCCTTGTACCACAGCGGCACCAGCCCGAAGCGGGCCGGGACGATCTCCGGCCGGCGCGATTCGGGATCGATCAGTACCACCGGCGCGCCCAGTGTCGGCTTGACCACGAACGGATCGACCGGCTCTGACGGCGCGGCGATGTCGTCCAGGTTGATGTAGCGCTTGAGCAGGTTGAGATAGAGCAGGGCTTCGAATTGTCCGCACATAGTGTCACTCCTATGTGCGGACAATCCTGCCCCCCAAGCCGGCCGGACGCAACCCCGGGAGTGGTCGCAACCGGCTGGTTTTAGTTCAAGAATTCTTTATGTGGCTTGAAATGGTGGCGTAGCGTGTCATCCAGCTCGGCGCTGCGGCCGTCATAATAGCGTTTCAGACAGGCGTCGAAGGCTTCGCGCAACTGCAAGGCGAGGCGGTCGTCACCAATATCGAGTGCCAGTCTCCGCAGCGCTTCGAGCTGTGCCAGAATCAGCATCACGGCGTCCTCGTTTTCCGCAGTCGCCTTGCTGCTTGGCCGCTTGGCCATGTCGCGCTCCACCCGTTTCCCGTTGTCGGCTATTCGACCACAGGTGACCTCAGGGGACCATCCCGAGAATTCGTGAGGGTGATAGTTACGGTTGTATATGCCCCAGCGTCAGACCCTTGATCGCCGCTGACACGCGGTTGGGCGCATCCAGCTTGCGGAAGATATTGCGCATGTGGGTGTCGACCGTGTTGCGGCTGATGCTGAGGATGGTGCCGATCTCGTCGTCTGTCTTGCCCGCCGCCACCCAGCTCAGGATTTCGCGCTCCTTGGGCGACAGGCTGGTGACGTCGGCCGCCGGCGCCGGCTTGGCATATAGCCGCCGGAACGCCACATAGAACTGCGAACACAAGGCATTGAGCAGGTCAAGATGCGCCTCGGCGCCGTCATGCCGGTCCGACGACGCCAGCCCGATGCCGGCGACCAGCGCCCGCGATCCGCGCAACGGCACGCCGATCCCCTCGCGCAACCCTGCGTCCTCCGCCAGCCGCATCATCCGCACCTGATGCGGGGTGAAGGCCGTCGTCTTTTCGAGTTCGTCCCAGGTGAAGGCGTGACCGCTGGTTGCCGCGGCGCGCAGGACCGGATCGATTCGCCCGTAATCCTTTTCAGCGTAATACTTCATCCACTCTTCGGAATAGGTCACGTAAAGGCACGGCCGGTTCAGCTCTGCAGGCAGGTCACGATCGAACAGCACCGAGAACATCAACTGGTCGTAGCCGTATTGGCCAACCGCTTGGCTGAGCAGGGCGAACAGCGCCTCGCCGTCGGGGGCGCGGTTGCTGTCGCGGACGAAATCCTCGAAACGGTATTGCTGGGTACGCTCGAACATGACACCGTTATCCTTAACGGCGCCCGCCATGGCAATATGTTTTTGTTACAATATCCTGGCGACCTCTTGCCGCAGGAACGGCACGATCTCCGCCTCGAACCAAGGATTGCGCTTCAGCCACATCTGGTTGCGCGGCGAAGGGTGGACCAGCGGCAGGAACCCATCGTCGACATAATCCGCCCAGGCGCGCACCGTGTCGCCCAGCGTCTTCTGGCGCCGGTCAGCCAGATAATAGGCCTGCGCGAACGATCCGACCAAAAGCGTCAGCTGGATATTCGGCAGGTGCGCATGCACGCGTTTATGCCACAGCGGCGCGCATTCCGGCCGGGGTGGATTGTCGCCGCCGCGCCCCTTGGTGTCGACCGTCCGGCCCGGATAGCAGAAGCCCATCGGCACGATGGCGAACTTCGACTGGTCATAGAAGGCGTCCGGCTCGACCCCCAGCCATCCGCGCAGCCGCTTGCCCGACGCGTCATCCCAGGGAATGCCGGAGGCATGCACCTTGGTGCCCGGCGCCTGGCCGACGATCAGGATCTTCGCCGCCGGATCGGACGCGCGCACCACCGGCCGGGGCCCGAGCGGCAGGTGCGCCTCGCACAACCGGCAGGCGGCGATCTCTTCCAGTAAAGTGGAAATGGTCATGCGGAAAACAGGCGAAAATGGCCGACAGTCGTGCTAAATAGTCCGGAAAACCGGAATACCAAGGGGGGTATCATGAAAAAGCAGAGCGGCTGCATGACCGCGTTCTGGATCGTGCTGGCCATTTTCGGCGTTGTGGCGCTACTGCATCTGGGCGTGGCCTATTATATCTTCACCAGGAAGTTCACGCCTCACCAGGTCGAGGAAGCCCCCGCTTCGGCGCCGGCGGAAAGCGCGTCCGCCAGCCCGGCCTAGCCACCCTCGACCTGCCTGAGCAAAGCGAAACCGCTGTCGCCGTCCACCCAGGTGTCCTTGTCGCGGATGATCGCCTGCGACGGCAGCATCTGGGTCTGGACCGACATGCCGGCGACCTTCTTGACGGCGGTGCCGATGGCCATGAACTCGATCAGGCCCTGGCCGATCTCGATGATATAGGTCTTTACCCCGACCACTTCCTCGGCGCCGATCGAGTCGGCTTCGCGCTTCAGCCGGTCGATGCAGTGTTCGCGCGCGTCGTGGACCAGGGTGGTCAGCTCGGAAATCTCGCCGCGCGCCAGCGATTTTAGCGCCGAGAAGATGCCGCCGACCACGCCCAGGCTGTAGATCGAGGTCGACATCAGGAGCTTCAGCGGCGCATAGCCCAGCGACGCCATCGACCACAGCTCCTCGCCGGTCAGGTCGCAGGACACCGGCGTGCCGGTATTGGGCAGGGCCGGGTGCGACATGGCCGTGCCGGTCATCACCATCTCATGCGTGCCCATCCACGGCAGCACCGTGGTGCGGATGCCGAGCACCGCATTGGCGCCGTCCTGACGCGCCGCCTCGGTGATCCGCTCCAGCGCCTTGTGCCGCGTCTTGTTGAATATATCCGAATATTCGGAAATTTCGCCGCGCGCCAGCTGCTTGAGCGCGCCAAGGATGCCGCCGCCGACGCCCATCGAATAGGCGATATTGCCGAAGACGTGCTGCACCGGCGTGTAGCCCGCGTCCATATGGCAATACAGCTCCTGCGCATCGCCCGCCGTGGTGAAGAACTGCCCGCCGCCCGTCTTTGAAAACACGCAGTTGCCAACGAACAAGAATTCCGTATTTCCGGAAAGGCCACGCAAACTGCCCGACACGCCAGCCACGCCCGAAGCGCCGTGCGACTGGGCTTCCGTGGCCATGCGGGTGAAGGCGTGCATGCGGCCGTCCTGAATGGCCTGGGTCACCTGTGGAATCTCACCGCCGAGGATATTGTTGATCCCGGCGCCGAGGCTGCCCAGGAACCCCATCGAGTTGACGCTGTTGCCGACGACCAGCTCGCCGGCGCCATAGCCCTTCAGGGCCATGCAGTAGATTTCGTTACCCGATAACCCCGTGACCTTGGCCATGAAAGCGCTCCTGTTTCGCTATAACGGTTGAAGCTGTCGCCCATTTGGCGAAATTGTCAATCGATGCCTTTCAGGCCGATCGACCGCGCTGGCAAGTGCACCTTGGCCGAAGCGACCGGTGCCAAAGCCGACTGCGACAGGATCACAGAGTAATCGTCCTCGGCGATCCGCCACGTCTTGCCCGCCGGATCGTAGACTGCCAGCAGGCGCGGATCGACAGTCACGGAGACGGTCTTCGCTTCGCCGGGTTGCAGCATGACCTTGTCCCAGCCGCCAAGCCGCTTGGGGGCTTCCCAGACGGTTTTGGCCGGCGAGACGTAGACCTGCGGCACATCGGCCCCGGCCATCGGGCCGACATTGCGCACCGTGAAGGTCGCCCGCACCATGCCGCCGGCGCCTTCCACCTTCAGATCGGAATAGGCGAAGCGCGTGTACGACAAGCCGTGCCCGAACGCGAACAGCGGGGTCAGCTTTTGCCGGTCGAACCACTTGTAGCCGACGGCCGCGCCTTCGATATCGTAATTGGCGGTGACGCGGTCGTGCGGGTCTTTCCCGTCGATCACCGGACGCGGTAGTTGCGCTTCCGACACCGGGAAGGTGGCGGGCAGATGGCCGGACGGATTGACCGCTCCGGTCAGCACCCGCGCGATGGCCGGGCCGCCGGAGGTGCCTGGATACCAGGCCTCGACCACGGCGGCGGCCTGCTTGACCCACGGCATGCTGACCGGCCCGCCGGTTTCCAGCACAACCACCGTGCGCTTGTTGGCCTTCGCCACCGCGCTTATTAAAGCGTCCTGACCGTTCGGTAGGCTGAGCGAAGGCGCGTCCAGGCTCTCGCCGGTCCACTGCGTCCCGAAGACGATGGCGACATCGCTCTGCGCCGCCAGCTTGGCCGCCGCCGCTGTGTCCTTGCCGTCGACATAGGTGATCTTGGCCTGGCTCAGGCCCTGCAGCGCAGCCATGGGCGAGGACGGATAGAACACCATCGGTCCCGGAAAAGCGTTCGGCCCTTCGTTCGGCACGGCCAGGCCGCCACGTCCGTAAACTTGCGAAGAGCCGCCGCCCGACAGCACGCCCTTGTCGGCATGGCCGCCGATGATCGCGATCGACTTCACGCCCGGCGTCAGCGGCAGCACGCCATTATTCTTCAGCAAAACAATCGCTTCTTCGGCATCGGCCTGAGTAACGGCCGCATGCGCATCGAGGTCGATCTCGGCATCCTTACGGCTGACCGGATTGTCGAAAACCCCGTTGGCGATCAGCGACCGCAGCACCCGCTGCACCATGTCGTCGAGCCGCGCCATCGGCACGTGGCCGTTTTCCACGGCCTCGGTCAGGGCGGCGTTGAAATAGGGCGCCTTGTCAAAGATCAGCCCGGCCGACTCCTGATCCAGTCCGAACTTGGCCGCCTCGACCGTCGAATGGTCGGCCCCCCAGTCGGACATGACATAGCCCTTGTAGCCCCAGTCGCCTTTGAGCACGCCGTTGAGCAGCCAGTCGTTCTCGCAGGCATAGGCGCCGTTGACGCGGTTGTAGGAACACATCACCGAGCCCGGATCGCCGGTCTCGATGGCGATCTGGAAGGCCATCAGGTCGGATGTCCGCGCGGCACCTTCGCCGATCCTGGCGTCGACCGCCATCCGGCTGGTTTCCTGATCGTTGAAGGCGAAATGCTTGACCGTGGCGACGATATGGTTCGACTGGATGCCCTTGATCTGTAAGCCGACCATGGTCCCGGCCAGCAGCGGGTCCTCGCCGGCATATTCGAAGTTGCGCCCGTTGCGCGGCTCACGCAGCAGGTTCAAGCCGCCTGCCAGTTGCACATTGAAGCCCGACAAACGCGCCTCGTTGCCGATCATCGCGCCGCCCTCATAGGCGAGGTCGCGGTTCCAGGTGGCGGCGGTGGCGATCCCCGAGGGCAGGGCGGTGCGCGGCCGTGGATCCGGCATGGTCCGGTGCGAGGCGACGCCCAGGCCCGCGTCGGTTTCCGTCTGGGCCGGGATGTTCAGCCGCGCGATGCCCGGCACGAACCCGGCCGAATAGGGCACCGACTCAGGCGGCGGCGTATAGTTTTTCCCCGGTGACGGCGTGGCGTAATAGCCGTAGACCATCTGGATCTTCTCGGCCAAGGTCATCTGCCTGACCAGCGCGTCGGCGCGCGAGTCGGCGTCCTCCGCCTTGGCGGTAAGCGCTGTCATGGTTAGGGCAAGCATGGCCGCGCCGGCCAGGGCCAAGGATTTCCGCATGTTCGTTTCCTGGTTCGTTTTTGGGTTTTTGTTTCCTCAATCCTTTGTACAGCGGGATTGCGGCGCGGTCGAGAGGCGGTAACAAGAGGCCTGACAAGCCCGGCTTGCCATATACTGAAAAATGCCCCTATACTCGGGCCACAGGGGTTTGGACCGCCGCTCTCATAATAAGTGTTTGGGAACAGATTGAGCCGGTTGGTTTTTTTCGATCCGCCAGCGTGGAGAGCGCGGCGTTCGCGAGTGCGTATATGGACGAAATGGCAAGCAGTGAATTCATGACCGCCGAGGCGGAGCCGGCGCGGGGCGTCAATGGCGCTCTGACCCTCATGCGTGGCCTGGACGTGCTGGAACGCGTCGCCAAGGGCGATAATACCCTGGCCAAGATGTCGAAATCGTTGGGCCTGAACAAGTCGACGGTTCACCGCCTGGCCACGACCCTGGTCGAATCGAACTACCTCATTTTGTCGCCGCGCGACGGTTATGGCCTCGGCACCAAGCTGCTTGAGCTGGGCTTTGCCGCCTCGCAGCAGATCACCGTCACCCGCATCGCCCATCCGCACCTGTTGAAGCTGTCGGCGGACACTGGTGACACGGTCAATCTCGGTGTGCTGGACCGCGATCAGGTTCATTACATCGACAAGATCCCCGGCACCCGCCGCATTGAGGTCCGTTGCGTCATCGGTGAGCGCCAGTGGCTGCGCCCGACCGGTCTCGGCAAGGCGCTGCTGATGGACGAAAACGAAGAGACTCTGCGCGAGGTCTTCCTGCGTGAGGCCCGTGAGTTCCCGCGCTACAAATACGACCTCAAGGCGTGGCTCGACGTCATGAAGGCCTATAGTGAGGAGGGCTGCGCGCTCGACCTCGATGAGAACGAAGATCGCATCCGCTGCGTCGCTGCGCCGATCCGCGACATCTCAGGCCGCATCATCGCCGCCATCAGCGTCTCGTCCGCTCAGCAATACATGGACGACGCCCGCATCCAGAACGTCAAGCAGTACGTCCGTGAGACGGCGCTTGCCATCAGTCGTGATTTCGGCTTCAAAGGCTAGGCCGTTTCAATTTTCGGGAAGCGTGTCCCAAATAATTCTCAAAAAGTTACTTTTTGAGTGACGGAAGTTGCGTCGGCGCACGTCTTACTAGCGACCATAAAAATTCGCCGGATATCGAGGGAGGCCGCCTTGTCGCAATTCGCCCATTTCATTCGTCCTGTTGCTCTGACCCTGGCCGTGCTGGCCGCTGTTCCGGCGGTTGCCGAGCCGCTCAGTCCCGAAGCCGACGCCGCCAAGCGGCCTAAGGCAGCGCCAAGCCTGACGCTGGCCCAATCCCTGACCCTCGCGCAAGCCGGTCTGACGGCCTGCAAGGCCAAGGGCTACAATGCTTCGGTCAGCGTGGTTGACTCGATCGGCGTGACCCGCGTCCTGCTGCGTGCCGACAATGCCGGCTCGCCGCCTGCCGCCGCGCCGCTCAAGGCCGCCACCGCCGCTAAATACGATGCCGCGGGTACGGACCTTGAAGCGCGTGAAAAGACCGATCCGGCCTTTGCCGCCGAAATCGCCGCCAATAAGAACCTGTACAATGCGCATCCGGGCTCCATGCCGCTGCATCTCGGCGGCAAGGTGATCGGTGGGGTTGCCATCGCCGACGTCCCGCATGAGATCGCCGATGCCTGCGTCCGCGAAGCCGTCAAGACCGCCTGGCCGAACAACTAAGCCGCCCCGCCCGGCATGTTCCGCAAGACCTACTACGCCACCGATCCTTCGGCCGTTACGGGCGCCGGCACCGCGAAGTTGCGCGATCTCTACCTGATCCGCGACCTGTTTGCCGATGACCGGATCGTCTTCGATTACGTGCATCAGGAGCGGCTGGTCATCGGCGGCGCCACGCCGGCGCAGGGGCCGCTCAGCCTGCCGCGCCAGGCCGAGCCGGTGTCGGCGGCTGGCCGTCCGTTCCTGGAGCGGCGCGAGCTGGGCGTGATCAACATCGGTTCGGGTACCGGCCGTGTCACGGTCGACGGCACGGTCTACGACCTCGCGCCGCTCGACGGCCTCTATGTCGCGCAAGGGGCGGTGGATGTTACGTTCGACAGCCTCGACCGCCGCAGCCCCGCCCGCTTTTATCTGGCCAGCACGCCCTGCCACCAAGCCTATCAAACGACCTTTCTGCCGCGCGCTTCGGTCAAGGCCCTGGAGCGCGGCGGCCTCGAAAACGGCAATGTCCGCAGGATCCACCAGTATGTCGTGCCGGAAACCTGCCCGTCGGGGCAGCTTCTGCTGGGCCTGACGATCCTGGAGCCCGGCAGCGTCTGGAACACCATGACGCCGCACCGCCACGACCGGCGCTCGGAGGTCTATTTCTACTTCAACATGGGCGAGAACGAGCGCCTGTTCCATTTCCTCGGCGATCCGTCCGAAACCCGCCATATCGTCGTCGCCAATGAGCAGGCGGTGATCGCGCCGCCATGGTCGCTGCATTCCGGCGTCGGCATGGCGGCCTATGCTTTCATCTGGGCGATGGGCGGCGAAAACCTCGATTACGGCGACATGGACACGGTCGATATCGCCGACCTGCGTTGATCAGAAAAACAAAAGACGGGAGATAAACATGAACCGGATACTCAAACTGTCGGCGGCCCTGACAGTTCTCTTGCTCGCTGCGCCTGCCGTATCGACGGCGGCACCGGCCGCGCCAACCGCTGCGCCGCTCAAACCGGCGGAAGTCATCGCTCTGGCCGAGCGCGTCGGCGACTGGCAACTGGCGGCCATGGCGGCGGGTCTGAAACCCAACAGCGTCAAGACCTATCCCGATGTTAAAGGCTGGGAACAGGGAGCTCTGTTCGTCGGTTTCCGGGCCCTGGCCGACCACAGCGCACGCCCCGAGTTCAAGACTGTCATCCTGGCCCGCGCCGAAGCCAATGAATATAAGCTCGGTGACCGGCCCTTCCACGCCGACGACCACGTCATCGGCTCAAGCTACTTCTGGGCCGCCACGCACGGCGCCGGTGACAAGGCGATCGCGCCGATGCGGGCCAGCCTCGACAACGTGCTGGCCAACAAGCCCACCGTTGACCTGACCTTTGCCGTCGCGCCGGGCGAAGCGTCATGCCAGACGCGCTGGTGCTGGGCCGACGCCCTGTTCATGGCCCCGCCGGTGTGGCTGGAAATGAGCAAGGTTACCGGCGACCGGAAATATGCCGACTTCGCCAAGTCGGAGTTCTGGGCCACGACCGACAAGTTGTTCGATAAGGAAAACCACCTCTATTTCCGCGACAGCCGCTTCTTCGACCGCCGCGACGCCAACGGCAAGAAGGTGTTCTGGAGCCGTGGCGACGGCTGGGTGTTCGCCGGCCTGGCCCGCATGATCGACCTGCTGCCGGCCAATGATCCCGATCGGCCGAAGATTATCGCCGTCTACAAGGAAATGGCCGCCGAACTGAAGTCGATCCAGAAGCCGGACGGCTACTGGTCGCCGTCGCTGCTCGGCGATCCGGCCACCAGCCTGCCGGAATCCAGTGGCACCGGCTTCTATACCTATGGCTTCGCCTGGGGCGTGCGTACCGGCGTGCTCGACCGCGCCGAATACGAGCCGGTGGTGCGCAAGGGCTGGGGCGCCCTGGTCCGCTCCGTCCATCCCGACGGCAAGCTGGGCTTCGTTCAGCCGGTCAGCGACCGCCCGGACAATGTCGATTATGAGAACACCCAGCTCTACGGTGTCGGCGCTTTCCTGCTGGCCGCCACCGAGATCGCCGACCTGAATCTGAGCGTTCCCGCCAAGGCGAAAAAGCGGTAGATTCACACCGGTTGCCGTGCTTCCCGGTTAAATGCCGGGAAACACACCTTTTTTTAGGCACTTTCTGCGAAACTCCCATGCGCTGCCCGTTTTCCGGGACTTGAAATTGCGCTTCCGGGAGGCCGAATTGTTCCGCGTACTTTACTGCATCAAGGATCATCACGATCTGAGACTGGTGTTCCTTGCCGCCGTCATCTGCCTGATGTCGAGCTTCGCGGCCATGCACCTGACGCAACGCGCGCGCGCCACCACGGGCCTGAGCCAGGTCAAGTGGATCGCCGTGGCGGGGCTGGCCACCGGTTGCGGTATTTGGGCGACGCACTTCATCGCCATGATGGCCTATGATCCGGGCGTCGCCCTGCGCTACGACATCGTCATGACCGTGCTGTCGCTGTATGCGGCGATCGGTGTCACGGCACTCGGCATCGGCCTGGCGGTGCGCCATCCGTCGCGGGCGGGGACGCTCGGCGGCGGTGCGCTGGTCGGCGCCGGCATCGGCATCATGCATTTCATGGGCATGAGCGCCTTGCGTTTCCCGGGTTACATCGCCTGGGCGCCCGATCTGGTCGTATCCTCCGTAAGCTTCTCGATGCTGCTGTGCGCGGTGTCGCTGTTCGCGGCCATCCGGGCGCACGAACGCTACCGCACGGCCCTAGGGGCGCTGGTGCTGGTCCTGGCCATCGTTGCCATGCACTTCACCGCCATGGGCGCCGCCACGATCATGCCCGATCCGACGCGCCTGGTCGGCGGCGTGGCCCTGTCCAGCGGTACCATGAGCATCGCCGTCGCCTCAGTCGTCGCCTGTGTCCTGATCGTCTGCACCACCGCGGCCATGCAGGGGCGAAAGCTCGACGCCGCCGAACGCACCTTCCGCCTGATGGTTGAGGGCGTGAAGGACTACGCCATCTGCATGCTCGACACGCAGGGCAACGTCACCAACTGGAACCAGGGTGCCCAGGCCATCAAGGGCTATACTGCCGAAGAAATTATCGGCCGCAATTTCGAGGTCTTCTATCCTGAGGAGGCGCGCGCCGCCGGCGAGCCGCAGAGGGTCCTCAAGCTTGCGTTCGATAACGGCAGCCATGAGGTCGAGGAAAGCCTGCGCGTCCGCAAGGATGGCTCCGAGTTCTGGGCGAACATCGTCCTGACGCTTATTCGCGATGAGCGCGGCGAGGATGTCGGCTTCGTAGAGGTCACGCGCGATATTTCGCGCCGTAAGGCCTATGAGGCGCGCATCAACCACCTGGCCCGTTATGACAGCCTGACGGGGCTGCCGAACCGCGACCACTTCGTGCAGTGGCTGGAACAGGAACTGGCGCGCGCCGGTGCCCGCCATGAGCAGGTGGCCGTCATCGCCATCGACCTGGATCGCTTCAAGGAAATCAACGACCTGCGCGGCCACGCGGCGGGCGATACCGTGCTGCGCATGGTTTCCGAACGCATGAACGCCAACCGCAGCCCGATGGAGTTCATCGCCCGTATCGGTGGTGACGAGTTCGTCGCCGTCAAGCGCCTGCAGAACGAGCATGAACTCAACGGCTTCATCCAGCACCTGACGCAGAGCCTGTCGGAACCAATCGACCTCGACGGCTTCGAAGTCCGCCCCGGCGGCAGCCTCGGCATTGCCCTTTATCCCGAAGATGGCGGCACGCGCGACGTCCTGCTCAGCAATGCCGACCTGGCGCTGTACCGCGCCAAGTCCAGCGTCGGCGAGAAGGTCTGCTTCTACGAAGCCCGGATGGACGAAACCGCCCGCGCCCAGCGCGCCCTGGCCAAGGACCTGTGGCAGGCCGCCGACAATGGCGAACTGCACCTGCACTACCAGGTTCAGAAGGCCATCGGCAGCAATGAGATCACCGGCTACGAGGCCCTGCTGCGCTGGCGGCATCCGGTACGCGGCATGATCTCGCCTGCCGAGTTCATCCCGGTCGCCGAGGATTGCGGCGCCATCATCGAGATCGGCAAGTGGGTCCTGAGAGAGGCCTGCCGCCAGGCCGCCGACTGGCCCGACCATATCAAGATCGCGGTCAACCTGTCGCCGGTGCAGCTGTCATCGGTCGACATCATCGACGTGGTGCGCGAAACCCTGATCGAGACCGGAATTTCACCGTCCCGCCTGGAGCTGGAAATCACCGAATCGGCGATCGTCGGCGACACGGCCCGCGCCCTGCACATCCTGCGGCAGATCAAGGCGCTGGGCGTCACCTTCGCCATCGACGACTTCGGCACCGGCTATTCGTCGCTGGCGACGCTGAATGCCTTCCCGTTCGACAAGATCAAGATCGACCAGTCGTTCCTGCGCGATTCCGAAACCAACCCGCAGTCGCGCGCCATCATCCGCGCCGTCATCGCACTGGGCAAGAGCCTGAAGATGCCGGTCCTGGCCGAAGGTGTCGAGACCGCCGACCAGCTGGACCTTCTGCAAAGCGAAGGCTGCGCCGAGGCACAAGGCTATCTGCTCGGCCGTCCGCAACCGGCTGACGGGGCCCTCGACGCCCAGATACGTGCCTCGCGCTAGGCGCATCTCGAAAAGTGTGAAGCGGTTTTCGGATTAAGATGCGCGTCACGCGTCAAGGCAGCTTATAACCGGCATAAAGCTCGGCCAGGTCGTGCAGACTCAATGGCGGATCTTTCGCGTCCGGCGTTGGAGGGGAGCGCCGAACGCGCGTCTCGGGCGCCGGTGGGGCGTCGCCGGCAACGGTCGAGGCCGGTGAACCGCTGGCCGGCGTGGCGCCGGTCTGAGATGTCGGTGCATTGAGCGGAGCTTCGATATAGGCGTCGACGTCATTGATCTCATCAATGGCTTTTTCCGCGATCTTGGCGTCGGGCAGCGGAATTTCCGGGACGGTTGTGCGCGCGGCGGCCTCGAGGGTGAAGACGCCATCCTTTATACCGAGGCTGCGTTTGATCTCCACCCCGCCGAGGGTCTTGTCGATCAGCGGACCTTGAACGGAAAAACCTTTGCCGCCGTCAGGCAGGACTATAGTTTCAACCAGGCGCTCGTACTTCGGGTACTCAACCGCGACAGGGGCCTGATCGTGCAGGCCCTTTTCACGCTCCGAAACGGAAAAATAGCTGTCGATCCAGTAGTCCCACAAATCGTGCCGGCGCCCCTGCCTTTCATCGGCGGGTGCCCAATGCAGGCGGGCCTTGCCGTTCATCACATAATGCAGTTCGCCGCTGGCCGGATCGAAATCCGCGGATACCGTTTCGGCCTGGATCCACGCGTATTTCTTCCGCCAGAAGGTCCGCAGTTTTTTATCCTTGTCCTCCGGCAGCAGGTTTTGCAGGCTGACGCGTGTCGCGATGGCCAGGTCGCCACGTTCGACATATTCGAGGCGTGCGGGCGCTGCGGCCGTCAATCCGCCGGAGGCGTCGATATGGATGGTGATGTCCGTCTGCGGCCGTTCGAACGGCGGAACGGTTATGGCCTGCAGTTCCTCGCCCTTCGGCACGAGCGGCAGGGTCCAGGCGTAGGGCGGCACGTCCAGATTGTCCAGGGCGCCGTCACCATAACCGGTGCCATCCAGCCAATAGGTCTTGCCATCGATGTTTGCCCGGACGATGACATGGTTGAACACGGCCATCGCGGGCATGAGCAGGTTCATGCCGTCGCCGCGTCGCGTGTTGACCAGGGCCGGATCGGCACGGATGCCAAGCTGACGCAGGAGGGCGACCAGCAGCACCGACTTGGCCTTGCAGTCGCCCCAGCGCCGCAGCCAGGTCATATCCGCCGATGGCGGGATGAAGCCGGCGGTATTGGCGTCGTTCGAGGCGTAGCGGACGGCGTTTTCGACCAGTTGCAAGGCTGCGGCTGCCTGGATTTTCGGGTCATCGCTGAGGGCCTTGATACGGGCGGCTTCGGCGCGCAGCGGCGAGGCCTCCCCCAGGGTCGCCGCCCGGTCGTAATAAGGACTGACCAAGGCCGATACTTCGGTCCAGCTGTTGAACTGCGTAAATTGCACCGTGCCGTAAGCGTTGAACCGTGCCGGCGCGTCCTCGAGCAGAGGCGGCCAGCGATGGCCATCCAGCGTGAGATTGAGCTCGGTGTCTTCAGCGCCCCGGACCACTGTCGGAATGGGCATATCGTCGCTTGTCCGCCAGTGCATCGGCTTGCTGTTCGGCCAGATGGCCCGGATCTGCGAATGTCCGGTGTAGCGGCCGGTCAGCCCTCGCCACAGCGTCTCTGACCGTTCGTTCAGCATCTCGGTGCGGTTGGTGATCGTCGCGGCGAAATTGACGATATCCCCCACCTGCAGGCCATCGGTTTCCATTACCGCCGTGAGCCGGCCATCGATGATGGACTGGTCAAGGCTGGTTTCGCGTCGCATGACGGTGAAAGCCTGCCCGCGCGCCAGCAGGTCGATGACCTGGCCGTTACGAATGATCTGAACCTTGTGGATGGTCACAATGTCGGTGACGGGGTCCCATTCCAACGCCGGCTGACCGGCCCGGAGGCCCAGCGGATCCTGGATACGGATGGCGGTTTCGGCGAAAAGCTTGTTGCCGTCATCGGCAAAGCGAACCTGAAAGGATTGGCTCAATATGGCGTAGGGCTGGACCGACGCATCGCGCGACGGCACCGTGGCGATCGTCATCGGTTTCACCCAGTCGGGCGCCGGGCCGAAATGCAGGGCCTCATCCGCCATGGCCGCGCCCGCCATGAGCCACGCCGCCACGCCAAAGGTTACCGTTGTTCTGAATATCATGTTCGCCCCCCAAGGGGCGAATTTGTAACCGTAACCGGCCGGAAGCGCAACTCAAGGACATTCTTGTTGCGCCGTGGGCCTTGGAGTAGGGTGCTGACGCCGGGTCAGGGAAAAACGGAAATAACGCGATGAATGGAACAAGTGGCCTTGGCGGCGCAGTCGTACTGGCTTTGGCAGTGTGGGGATCGGCCGCGATTGCGCAGGATGTGCACGTCCAGGTCGGGCCGACCCTGACCGCCGACGGCGAAACCCATTTTGTCCGCATCCAGAACGCGCTCGACCACGCGCCGGAACCCGGCCCTGGCGGCCGCCTGTTCCTGCACATCGCGCCGGGGACCTATCCGGAACGTCTCTACATCGCCCAGTACCGTAAGCGCACCACCTTCCTGGGCGAGGGCCAAAGTCCCGCCGACGTGGTCATCACCTCGAAGCAGTCCGGCCCGAATACCGGCGGCACCTTCTTCAGCGAGACCGTCGAGGTGCTGGCCGACGACTTCCAGGCCGACAATGTCACCTTCGAGAACACGGCGGGCGCGACGGGACAGGCCCTGGCCATCTCGGTGACGGCCGACCGCGCCATCTTCAAGAACTGCCGCTTTCTTGGCTATCAGGACACCCTGTTCGCCAACTATGGCCGGCATTATTACGTCAACAGCTATATCGCCGGCGCCGTCGACTTCATCTTCGGCAATGCCGCGGCGGTGTTCGACAAGAGCGAAATCCACGTCACCCATCCCGGCTACCTGACCGCCCAGTCGCGCCTGTCGGAAAAGCAGCCCACCGGCTATGTCATCCTGAATTCGAAGGTCACCGAGGACGATCTCGGCGGCAAGACCTACGCGCTGGGGCGGCCGTGGCGGGACTATTCGCGCGTCGTCTTCATCAACACCGAGCTGTCGAAGTCGGTCGAGCCCGGCGGCTGGAATGACTGGAAGCGCAACCCGGTGCGCGCCTTCTACGCCGAGTACAACTCGACCGGCCCCGGCGCCAATCCGTCGGCACGCGTGCCGTGGTCGCGCCAGCTCGACAAGAAGGACGTCGCCGCCTATCTGCCGGCGAAGTTCCTGGCCGGCGACGACCACTGGGACCCGGAAGCCGAAGCCGCGAAGCTCCCGTGATTGGGCTCCCCTAAGACAACTTCCACATGGCCTCCTTATACCGCCGCCGGTTTAATCCGGGGCGAGGGGGAGCCAGTGCCCGGAAGTTTGTCATGTCCCGATCCCTCCCACCTTTAAGCGCCGGTGAGCATCTTCTCGGCCCGCTGATCCAGCAATGGGAGCGCCTGCGGGCGCTCGGGCCGCAGGTCCTGGCGCTGAATGCCGGGCTGACGGTGGCGGTCATCCTGATCGCCCTGCTGGTCGTGTGGGGGCTGCATCGCGGCCTGTGCGCCAGCCTGAACGTCATCCCCGGCCTGTCGAAGGCCGAACGCAAGGCCCAGGTCGAAAAGCTGCTCGGCCTGACTTCGAAAGTGCTGTCGTTTATCGTCCTGCTGTTCGCCCTCTACCTCGTTATCGAGCTGTGGGGCTTCGATCCGCTGGGCTGGACCACCACCGCCTGGGGTGCCAAACTGGCGGGCACGGTGACGGCGCTGGTGGTCATTATCCTGGTCACCGCCGTCGCGCTCGAAGCCGCCAGCCTGTTCCTGCACTATGCCATGGCGCGCCTCCAGACCCGGTCAGGCGATGACCTGCGCCGCGCCGCCCAGCTCAATACCCTGGGGCCGATCTTTCGCAGCGCGCTTCAGATCACCATCATCGTCATTGCTGTCATGACCATCCTGAGCCAGGTCGGCGTGCAGATCGCTCCGATCCTGGCAGGGGCCGGCGTGGCGGGTATCGCCGTCGGCTTCGGCGCCCAGACCCTGGTGAAGGACTTCTTCACCGGCTTCTTCCTGATCATCGAGGATATTGTGGCCGTCGGCGACGTGGTGCAGATCCAGTCGTTCAGCGGCACGGTCGAGCAGATGACCCTGCGCACCATCCGGCTGCGCGACTTTGACGGCACGCTGCATGTCATGCCGTACGGCGAATCCCAGGTCATCCACAACATGACCAAGACCCATTCCTACGCCGCCTTCGACAGCTGGGTGAAGGCCGATGTCGATGTCGGCAAGGCCACCGCCCTGATACGGCAGGTCGGCGAAGAGCTTCGCAAGGATCCGAAGATCGGCCGCCTGATGACCGGCCAGATCGAGATCGCTGGCATCGACGCCATGACCGATCAGGGCGTGCTGATCAAGGGCCGTATCCGTACCCTGCCGCACGAACGCTGGCGGGTCTTGCGCGCCTTTTACGAACGCCTAAAGAATGCCTACGACGCGGCGGGCATCCAGTTAGGGCATAAGGTCTAGCTGCGCCACGCCTTCCACTGGCGGCCGACGCCGGCAGCAAAGACGCGCGGCTTTTCCGCCAGCAGCGCCCCGGCGACGTCGAGCGCCGACTGCTGCAGGTCGCCGCGCTTTTGCATCAGGGTCTGCAGCACCGGCCGGACGCTCGGTTCGGCGGAGCGGTCGGCGCTCAGGGTGGCGGCCAGCACCGCCAGGTCGTGATCGTCGCCCAACCGTTCCGCCAGGTCGTCCAGCTCGTCGCCCCACACCTCGACCTGCGCCGGCCACGCCTTCTTCAGCAGCTTGAGCTGGTAGCCGAACGCCTTGACCTGCTTGCGCCACTCATGCAGGCGGGCGGTGCCGGGGTTCTTGCGGGCGCGTTCGAACGCCTTGCGCATCCGGCCATAGCTCTTGCGATAGGCGTCCTTGAGGGAAAATCTGGCTGGCTCCAGCGCCTTGTCTTTGAAGCGGCCGCGGGCCTCCTCAGCTATGGCGCGGGCGGTGGTGAACGCTCCGGAGAGGTCGCCGAGCGGATGGGAGGTCAACTGCTTCTGAAGCACCGCCGTGGCTTCGGCATTCGCCAGTTGCAGGCTGGGCAGGGTCAGTTTGTTCAAGGTTTGAGGCTCGGTCTCCCGGTCGCGGAACACCCGGAACAGCCGCGCCAGGTCGCGAAAGGTACGGTTCTCGAGATCGAAGCGCGCTTCGCCCAGGCCGTCGCGCAGTAGCCGCAGGTAGGCGCGGATCTTCTTGCAGGCGACGCGCACGTCATGCACGGCCGTCTCCGCCCCGGCGGGCGTATCGGTGATGACGTCGATCTGGTCCAGGATCAGCCGGTTGAGACCGTCGTCCGGCGCTTCCTTGCGTTTGAAACGGGTCTTCATGAGGCGACCTGACGCCTTGTCGAATAAAAACGCCATGCGAAATGCGGGGAAAGTGGCGCCGGGCCGCCCGTCTTGACAGGTCGCATACCGTCGTTAGGCTCGCCGTTCCCCGCCGCGATGGACCCGACTCATGCACCCCATGCAACTGTTCGAACTGATCATCGCGATGCTGCTGGCGATCATCGCTCTGCATTTCGCCGCGCGCAAGCTGGGCCTGCCGCCGTCGGTGGCTCTGATCACCGGCGGGGCGGTCCTGGCCTTCGTGCCGGGCCTGCCCGTCATCTCGCTCGATCCGGAGCT
>JBEHYZ010000017.1:0-87565 GCA_048497915.1 Pseudomonadota bacterium | reverse complement strand
CAAATCAGGACTTGGCGCATTGTTAAGCGAGATTCAGAAGGCGGCCTCAAAGTCAGGCGCGCCATTCCTCTCGGAGGACCTATCTCAAGCGGATGCCCACGCCCGGTGGCTACAGGCGTTCAACGCGATCTCGCGTTTGACGGCGTTGGATCGTGCATTGAATTCGGCCAAGGAACAGGTTGGTACAGAATTTTTTTCACGGCTGAAGCTGGAACGCGATTCCCTCCGGCGGTCCTTGCGTAGCGGACATATCTGGCAGGACGAGGCAACGAAGGCGTGACGCGCCGGACCTTTTTAAAGGTTCCCCCTCTTTAAGGGTTCATTGACGATAATCCTGAAATAACAGCCGGGCCATTGCGCCCACCGGCCTTTTGGGGAGGCCGAATTGCGGAGAGCTATATGCGTTTATTGAATTGGGCCGTAATGTCGGCGGGGGGACGCCGATGAGCACCACCACCACAACGGAACCGCCCGGCAGCGACGGCCCCTCCGACGGTCCTTTGCTCGACCTGACGGATTCGGCGGTCAAGAAATTCATCAAGGCGGCCAAGGCGCGCGGCTACGTCACCATGGACGAGCTGAACAAGGTCCTGCCGTCGGAAGAATTCACCTCCGAACAGATCGAAGACACCCTGGCCATGCTCACCGAGATGGGTGTGAATGTCATCGAGTCCGAGGAAGAAGCGACCGAAGGCGGCGAAGTGGCCGTCCGCGAGGAAGCCGGCGCCCTGACCGAAACGGCCAAGACTTCGGCCTATGACCGTACCGACGATCCGGTGCGCATGTATCTGCGCGAAATGGGCTCGGTCGAGCTGCTGTCGCGCGAGGGCGAAATCGCCATCGCCAAGCGGATCGAAGCCGGTCGCGACACCATGATCCGCGGCCTGTGCGAATCCGCGCTGACCTTCGAAGCCATCATGGTGTGGCGTGAGGAACTGAGCTCCGGCCGCATCTTGTTGCGTGAAATCATCGACCTGGAAGGCACTTACGGCGGTGGTCCGTCGGAAGGCCCGCCGCCGGGCGCGCTGGGTGAGGACGGCGAAGAGGAAGAAGGCGACGGCGCGATCGCGCTGCGGGCACCTGCGCCGGTGGTCGTGAAGGCCCCGGAACCGCCGAAGCCTGAACCCAAGCCGGAACCGAAACCCGAACCCGTCGTCGAAGCCAAGAAGCCGGAGCCGAAGAAAAAGTCCGGCGACGATGACGACGATGACGACGATTACGTCCCGATGGACGAGCAGGAAGAAAAGAAGCCGGAAGCCGAAGAAGAAGAGGAAGACGACTTCGACGATGGCGCCGGTCCTTCGGTTTCGGCCATGGAATCGGAACTGCGCGACGGCGTGATGGCGACACTCGACGCCATTGCCGGCGAGTTCGAGACCTACCGTCGCGTCCAGGACCGCATGCTGGCCGCCAAGCTGGAAGGCTCTCCCGTCGATCCGGCCGACAAGAAGGCCTATGACGAAGTCACCTCGACCATTACCGGCCACCTCAAGACGCTGAAGCTCAACAACCAGCGGATCGAAGCCCTGGTCGAGCAGCTTTATGCCATTAACAAGCGCCTGATGTCGCTCGAAGGCCGCCTGCTGCGTCTGGCGGACTCCTACGGCATCTCGCGGACGGAGTTCCTCAGTGCCTACTATTCGCGCGAACTCGACCCGCAATGGGGCGACAAGGTGCGCGACATGGGCATCCGCTGGCAGAAGTTCGTCGACAACGACGCGCCGGCCATCGCCCGTATCCGGACTGACGTCACCCAGCTGGCCACCGACATGGGCGTGGCGGTCGACGACTTCCGTCGCATCGTCCAGACGGTGCAAAAAGGCGAACGCGAGGCCCGTCAGGCCAAGACCGAAATGGTCGAAGCCAACCTGCGCCTCGTTATCTCGATCGCCAAGAAGTACACCAACCGCGGCCTGCAGTTCCTGGATCTCATTCAGGAAGGCAATATCGGCCTGATGAAGGCCGTCGACAAGTTCGAATACCGTCGCGGTTACAAGTTCTCGACCTACGCGACCTGGTGGATCCGTCAGGCGATCACGCGCTCGATCGCCGACCAGGCCCGGACCATCCGTATCCCGGTGCACATGATCGAGACGATCAACAAGATCGTCCGCACAAGCCGTCAGATGTTGCACGAAATCGGCCGCGAGCCGACGCCGGAAGAGCTGGCTGAAAAGCTGGCCATGCCGCTGGAAAAGGTGCGCAAGGTTCTGAAGATCGCCAAGGAGCCGATCTCGCTCGAAACGCCGATCGGGGACGAGGAAGACTCGCACCTCGGCGACTTCATCGAGGACAAGAACGCGGTCCTGCCGATCGACGCGGCCATCCAGTCGAACCTGCGCGAAACCACGACCCGGGTGCTGGCGTCCCTGACGCCGCGTGAAGAGCGAGTGCTGCGCATGCGCTTCGGTATCGGCATGAACACGGACCATACGCTGGAAGAAGTCGGCCAGCAGTTCTCGGTGACCCGCGAACGTATCCGCCAGATCGAAGCCAAGGCCCTGCGGAAGCTCAAGCATCCGTCGCGGTCACGGAAACTGCGAAGCTTCCTGGATAGCTAAAATAAAGAGAAACCCCGCCGGAGCCATCCGGCGGGGTTTTTGTTTTCCTCCCCGTCTTACCGGGGAGGAAAAACCACTTACGCCGCTGCGTTCAACCGCGCCCCTATGGCTTGCCTGTCTTCGACCACCGCAACCAGGGTCTCGATCAGGCTGCGGGTCATGGCGCGCGCTACCGGCAGGTGCGCCGAGATGATGGCGGCCGGGTTGGACCGCTCGATCTCGCCCAACCGGCGGCGGAAGGCGCCCGTATCGACCAGTTCGAGCCACGGCGCATCGAGCGCCGTCCACTTGTCCATGCCGTCGCGCAGCGCCTCATGCGACAGGGCGGCCGCGTCGTCATGCACCTCGCTGACCAGCGCGCCGAAGGCATCGCCCGTATACAGCACGCCGCTGGCGCTGTCGGCAAAACCCATGGTCTCAGGCGCGTCATAATAGGGCGGCCGGATCGGCGTCAGGAGCCGGTCGCCGGCGTCGAGGCTGGCGCCCGGCTCCAGCAGGTGCAGCCGCGACAGGTCGAAACCGCGTAGGGCCAGCTTGGCCGCGCCGAGAAAGTTGGTGACGATGCGCGCTTTGGGCGCCAGCTCCAGGACGGCATTGAGATTGCCGATATGGTCCTCATCCATGTGGCTCAGCCAGATCCAGCGGATATCTTCGGGATCGATGGTCTGGGCCAGAGCGGCGAGGAACGGCTCACGCACCGCCCCAAGGCCGGTGTCGATCAGCACGGGCTCGGCCGCGCGGATGAGGAACGCATTGACTTGCAACGTGCCGAGATCACCGATGACGGCCTGGGCGGAGAAGGAGAGGGTGTCCCGGGCAACATCCTGGGCGCCGAGAAAAACAGGGGCAGACATCGATTTTATTCCTTTTCTTTTTTTGAAGATGCAGAGGGTGGATTTTATTTCAAGGAACGATCATGTATAATGAAATTGAGATAACGTCAATATGGATACACATTAATGTGCAGTGAATTTGCATGAAGCGCGCCTACACCCTGAAACGCCGGGCCGAACAGCAGGCGGATACGCATCGCCGGCTGGTGGAGGCCGCTGTCGACCTGCACAGCCGCATCGGGCCGGCGGGCACGACCTTCAGCATGATCGCCGAGCGCGCCGGCGTGCAGAGGCATACGCTCTATGCCCACTTTCCCGACGAACGCACTTTGCTACTGGCCTGCTCGGGTCTGGCGGCGGAACGCGACCCGCTGCCGGATATCGAGGCGTGGCGAAACCTGCCGCCGGGCGACCGCCTGCCGGCGGCACTCGCTACGCTTTATGCCTGGTATGGCCGCAATGCCGACCTAATGGGGTGTGTGCTGCGTGACAGCGAACACCATGCGCCGACGCGCGAGGTCGTCGAGCTGCGCATGGTTCCGCTGTTCACTGCGTTCAGCGATGCGGTGACGGCGGGCCTGACCGCTTCTCAGAAGGCGATGGCGACGGTGGCGCTCAGCTTTTACACATGGCGCAGCCTGTCGCGCGACGCCGGGCTCGATCATGCAGCCGCGGTCGCCGCCATGGTCCGCGCCGTCCTGTCGGCCTAGTTCACCGCGACATGCACCTTCTGCCAGTTCAGGCTGGGGGCGCCGTCATAGTGCTTGATCTCGTCGTAGCGCTTGAGCACCAGCGGCGTCAGCCGGTCCGCTTCGGCATGGCTGTTGAACTCGCACGGCCCTGCTTCCGGCGCCGGATCAAGCGCGGGTTCCGGTGTCGCCGGGGCGTTCTCCGGTTTGGGCTTGTAATAGTCGGCCGGGCGCCGTGCCACGGTCAGGTCGCCGCACGACAGGGCCACATATTCGAAGGCGTCGCTGTTCAGGCCCGGCTTGATTGCTACGTCTTTCGGGAAGCGCAACACGATGTAGGTCGAGCGGTCCGGCGTCCGGCTGGCGTTGAAGCCGATCAGCCAGTAGGCGTTGGCGTCGGCATTGGTTTCGGCGACGATCGGCGTGAACGCCTGATAGGTGACGCCCGCCAGGAACGGCTTTTCGGTATTGGTGAAGACGTTGATCAACTCACCGGTATCGGCCTGCGCACCGTGCGTGAGGGTGACGCGCCGCGTCCGCTCGCTGTCCGGCACGCCGTCGCCATAATAAGTGAAAGTCTGGGTCATGACGACTTCGCGGGCGGCGGTGAACGGCCCGTCGCGGCCAAGCTCCGGCCCGATCACCGACTCGTCGTTGAACACCGCTTTGTTGCAGCCGCCCAGGACCAGCAGGGCAATCGCACAGACACTCCAAACGCTTCGCTTCATGGCAACACCTTTGGGCAACACCTCCGGAATGGAGTGAGCGTAATTCACGCGTCCGTGATCGTCAATCACGCCGACGTTACCTTCGGATTAATTCGCTGTAATCCATGCCTGTGCCATCCATCCGGCCAATAGCCCGCCTAACCGGTTCTGCGAATTTTATTCGTTTTATTGCCGGCGGCCCGCCGCGTATTTAGGCTCACGCTTATTCCCACCCCACCAGGGACGGTCCGTACCGCATGCCGCATTTTGAGTTGCCAGCCTCTTTGGCGGCGTTTTTCAGCAACCTGCATATCAATCCGCTTTATTCGTTGTCGGGATTGCTGGTCGGGATTCTGGTGGGACTGACCGGCGTGGGCGGCGGCTCGCTGATGACGCCGCTGCTGGTGCTGGTTTTCCGCATCCACCCGGCTACCGCCGTCGGCACTGACCTTCTGTACGCCGCCATTACCAAGAGCGTCGGCACCGCCATTCACGGCGGCAAGCAGACCATCGACTGGAAAATGGTCGGCCTGCTGGCGCTGGGGTCGATCCCGGCGACGCTGTTGACCCTGTGGGGAATTAATGCCTTCGGCAAGAGCGACGAGACGTCGAAGCTGATCACCACGGTGCTGGGCTATGCGCTGTTTCTGACGGCGGGCCTGTTGTTGCTGCGCGGCGTCATCCGCAAATACGCCGCCAGCCAGCAGAACACCGAACAGCGCCAGAGACATTCCAGGCGGCGCATGGTCCTGACCGTGCTGACCGGTCTGGTGCTGGGTTTTCTCGTGTCGCTGTCGTCGGTGGGGGCAGGGGCCTTGGGCGTCACCGCCCTGATCCTGCTTTATCCGCAACTGCCGACGGTGCGCATCGTCGGCTCCGACATCGCCCACGCCGTGCCGCTGACCTTCCTGGCAGGCATGGGCTATTTTGCCCTTGGCAAGGTCGATACGGTCATGCTGCTGGCCCTGCTGATCGGTTCGATCCCGGGCATCGTCGTCGGCAGCTTCCTGGCGCCGAAAGTGCCGGAAAAGGCGCTGCGTGTCCTGCTGGCGGCGGTGTTGACCTTAGTCGGGTTGAAGCTGGTGACGGCCTAAGCGCATCCCGAAAAGTGTGCAGCGGTTTTCGGACAAGATGCGCGTCGAAGCATAAACAAAATTATCGCACCCCTCTGAAAAGTGAGCGTTTTCGACGGCTTCGGCTCGCCTCGAAGGCGGGGCCGCTTGCCCGCCGCTGGCCTTTCGGTTAACCCTTTCTGGCGAGAGGCATAAACGTCCGAAGGGGGATGGTCTTGATGAAATCCGGGGGCAAGCGGTCAACCCATTTCGCGGCCTTTGGCGCCGCCGCGCTTGCCCTGGCGATGGCGTGCGGTCCGGCTGTGGCCGCGCCGTCCCAGACCGAAACCGCCATCGCCATCATGAAGCTCGACGCCGCCATGCAGTCCCAGGACTGCGGTGCCGCCATGCCTTTGCTGGCGCAGATGTGGGACGATCCGAACCTGCAGGCGCAGGATCCCAGGCTGGCCGAGCAGTATCGCTACACGCGCGTCATCTGCACCTACAAGCAGACCCAGGACGTCAAGGCCGCCATTGCCCTGTCCGAACAGAACCTGGCGCACGCCGGCACCGGCATGGACAGCTATGACCTGCATGCTTTCCTGCTGCTGTCCGACGATCGTCTGGATGACGCCGCGGCTACGCTCGACACCGCCCTGACGCGGTTTCCGGACGACATGAAGACCCTGACGGACGAGACCGCCATGGGCGTGTTGCTGGCGCTGTCGGCAAAGGACGAAGCGCGCGGTCTGGCGCTGCTCGATCACATGGAGCGCGCGCACTGGCGGGCCACCGACGTCACCATGCGCCTCAGCCAGGATTTTATGCGGCTGGAAGGCCTGCGCGCCGCCGTCAAGCGCCACGACCGCGCCCTGGCCGACCTGTACCGCGCCAGCATCGACGACAATGCCCTAGTCTATATCGTCAGCCAGGGTGACGGCAATATCAGCGACCCGGCCATTCCGCCGCAGCCGATCAAGCCGATCATCAAAAAACAGATCAACGATCTTGCCGCCTATGTCACCGAGCACCCGAACGAACTGTTCGCCGTCCATTACCTGGTGTCGCTTGAGCGCATGAACGAGGAAGACGGTGTCGCCCTGGTCCAGATCGGCGGCATTCTCGACCTGCTCCGCGCCAACAGCCTCGACAAGTTCAAGAGCCCGGAAAGCCTGCCCGACCTGTTCGTCACCCGCGCCAAGCTGCTGGCGGAAGCCGGCAGGGTGGACAACGCCCTGGTGGCATACAAGGAAGCCTCTGCCGCGATGGGCGGGGCCGGTCTCTTCGACTTCAACATTGAATACATGGATTTCCTGACTGACATTGGCCAGGATCAGGCGGCGCTGGGGGTAGCGGGCCGCATCGATCTGCTCGGCCTGAATGACGGCGAGCGGCGGCAACTGGCGTCCGCCGAAGCCTGCAGCTATGCCTACATGAAGGACGACGCGCACTATAACGCCTTGCTGCGCCTGACCATGGACGGCAATGGCCTCGGCGAGATGCACCCCTATATCTGCGCCGGCGACGTCGAAAATGCCGCGAAGGCGATGATCCGCGACATCAACGATCCGGAGCAGCGCGACACCATGATCGGCACGCTTCAGACCACCCTGCCGGAGATCGCCTACAGCCCGCGCACCAAGGTCTACTACACCACGCTCAACGCCCTGAAGAAGCGGCCGGACGTGCTGGCCGCCGCCAAGGCGCAGAACATCATCATCCGCAACTGGATGCTGCGGTTCTGATTCTTATTTCACATCGCACGTGATGGCGACCGGCGCAGCCTGAGCGGCCTTCAGCGTGTCCCGGTAGGTATTGCACTTCAACACATTGGCCTTGGTCGTGCTGGAATAGGCGCGGACCTCGACGGACGGCTCGCCCTCGATTGCCTTCATCGACGCCACCAGAATACCCTTGCCGGTTAAATGGATGGTCTGGGTCTTGGCGTCGAGCTCCATCAGGTCCCAGCCCACCACGATCTCGCCGGCGTCATTGACCTTGTCCCTGGCGCCAGCATTGGGCGCGCCGAAATAGGTGGCGTCGACCTCGGCGCCGACGCCCGCCTTCTGCAAGGCCAGAACAGCTGCTGGCGTGAAAGTCACCGCTACATCATAGGGATATGACACCGATTCGACCTTGGCTTCCGCTACAGGCTTGTCGGCGGGCTTGCCGCAATGGGCGAGGCTGACGCCCAAAGCCAGGAAAAGGCCGGCGCTCAAAACGGTTTTGACAGTGGCGGGCATGGTTCGACTCCAGCGCATTTTTTCGATAAGCGCCGGGCTTTAGCCGATCATGCACAAGGATGCGAGTCCTATCCTCCGTACCCGGACGATCAGGGCGCCGTTGCCACATCGCAGGTGAGGGCGACCGGCGCCTCCTGCGCCTTCGCCACGGTGCCACGGAAGTGGCTGCATTCGAGGAGCTCGTCGCGGAACCCTTCCGGGGTCGCGCTGCGCGTTGTCGTCCAGACATAGACGGTACCGTCGGCGATACTGTCCATCAGGCGGTGGTCGATGGTCTGTCCGGTAATGCGCGCGCGCGGCGCTTCGGTCGAGGCGGCGACGATGTCGGTGCCGAGTTCGATCTGTCCGAACTGGTTGGCCTTGCTTTCGGCCCCCTTGGCCGGAAAGCCGTAATAGTGGCTGGCGATGACGATGTGATCCTTGGCGGCCTGGAGCCGCGCGACAGCCGCAGGCGTCAGCGTGACGGAGGCGTCGAAGGCCAGATTCGGCCCCTTGGACTGCGTTTCCGCCTTGTCCATCGGTGTCTGCCCGCAGGCGGACAATGCAGCCAGTGCGGCTAAAGTGGCAAAACGAACAATTTTCATGGCGACTCCCCCTGGCTTCCCACTTTTCATAGCCGAGTTCCCGCCGCTGCGCCACAGCCGGTTAACCTGTTCGATTCCGGCCTTGTGACTTGCTTCTTCCATAAGCGTCCGTTCCCGGACAATCAGGGCGCCGTTGCCAGATCGCAGGTGACGGCGACCGGGGCCGCCTGCGCCTTGGCCACGGTACCGCGGAAGTAGTTGCAATCGATCAGCTGGTCACCGAAGCCCGACGGTGAAAGGGACGACGTGCTCAGCAAGACATAAACGGTGCCTTCGGCGACGTGGGGCAGGGAAGTGGCTTTGAAACCTTCGCCCGTTACCCTGACCTGGGTGGAGTCGAGACGCATGTAGGCCTTTGAATCGCCCAGCATGACCTGGCCCAGGGTGTTGGCCTGGCTTTCCGCCCCTTTGGCCGGGAAGCCGTAATAATGGGCGGTGACGACGATAAGGTCATTGGCACCCTTGAGCTTGGCCAACGCCGCCGGGCTGACCGTCACGGCGGCATCGAAGCTGAATTTTGCCGGATCGTTGGCGGCCTTGGCCTTGTCCATCGGCGTCTGCCCGCAGGCAGACAACGCGGCCAGCGCGGCTAAGGTGGCAAAACGAATAATTTTCATGGCGACTCCCCCCGTGGTTGCGACATTCATAGACCACCTGCCGTCGCCGCGCCACCGATTAGGGCGCCGGCGTGTCGCCATCGAGGTCCGTCCGCTGCCGGACGATTTCAATGTGATCGCCGGCATCCTTCACCTCATAGAGCTTGCCACGCGCGTTCTTGAACGGCCGGTGCAGCACCATCATCAGCTTGCCGTCGAAGGTCTTGAACAGCATGCCGTGGCCGGAATCCTGCCAGACCAGCGGTTCAAGCTGCGTCCACGGCCCCTTCAGGTCGCCCGAGTCCGACCGGGCGATCGACTGGACATAGCCCTTGTCGCTCCAGCTCGACCACAGCATCAGCAGATGATTGTCCTTCGTCCGGATCAGCTCCGGCCCGTCGGTGACGTAGGACACATCGCCTTCCGGCTGTGGATTGGCCTTGGCCCACTTGGCGTCGGAGGCCTTGAACAGCGTCACCGGCGTGCCGATGGCCTTGAGATTATCGTCCAGCGGCACGGTTTCCATGGTGCCGTCGGTCTGCTGCAGCCACTCGTGCGCATAGACCATCCACGGCTTGCCCTTCAGGTCGACATACAGCGTGCCGTCAAGCGTCATCAGGCTGGACGGCGCCACCGGCTCGCCACCGTTGACCAGCTCGAACGGCCCTTCCGGCGAGGCGCTCTTCGCCAGCACCGTTCCGCGGCGATAGGGCTTGCGCTTGGAATTGGCGGCGGCGGGCAGGGCGGAAGCTTCGTTGGCGACGGTGGTGAACAGGTAGTAGCTGCCCTTCCACTTGTGCACTTCCGGCGCCCAGCCGCCGCTATTGGCCCACGACGTCGCCGGCAGCTTGAAGACCACCTTCGGCTGGCTCCAGGTGAGCAGATCCTTGCTTTCATAGACCATGATGCCGACGGCGCGTTCGCCGGTCAGCCGCCCGACATTCGACGTGTAGAGATAGTAGGTCTTTGAGGCCGGATCGGCGACGATGAACGGATCATGCAGCGGCATGTCCGGCAGTTTCAGCACGGCGGCAGACGCCTGAACAGGCGCCGGATCGATGGCCTGCGCGGCCAGCGGTGTTCCGGCCAGCAGCAGCGCGGCGGCGAAGGCGGGCAACATCTTCATGGTTCGGACCTTTTTCCTGGCAGCTTCCTTGTTCCGGTCTTCGGACCGGTTTATCGTACAATTATTCACGCAGGCGCAGTGGAAACCCGTCGAAATGGCGAGCCCGTTTGCCAAGCCTGATTTTGCAGCCTATAACCAGACGTTATAACGAGTCCGGCACGGACCATATGGAGGGACCTCTTGGCGCGAAAACTGGGTCGCCGCAGCGGCAATATCGTCACGATCCACGATGTGGCGCGTCACGTCGGTGTGTCGCCGATGACTGTATCGCGTGTCATCAACGGCGAAAAGAACGTCCGCGAAGAAACCCGCGCCCGCGTCATGGCCTCGGTCGAAGCCCTGCGTTATTCGCCCAACCTGGCCGCCCGGTCCCTGGCCACCCAGGATTCGGCGCGCATCGGGCTGCTCTATTCCAACCCGTCCGTGGCGTTCCTGAGCGAATTCCTGCTCGGCATCCTCAATGAAAGCTCGCAGTCCGGCACCCAGCTGCTGATCGAATCGTGCGAGGGCCCCGAAGGCGCCACCACGGCGCTCGACAAGCTGAAAGCCAGTGGCTGCGACGGCGTCATCCTGTCGCCGCCGCTGTCCGATTCGGCACGCGTCGCCAAAATCCTCAAGGACATGAACCTGCCGTTCGTCGGCGTTGCCGCCGCTCGCCCGGCGCCGGATGTCTGCGCCGTGTCTATCGACGATTTCAAGGCCGCCTACACCATGACGCGCCGCCTGATCGAACTGGGGCACCACGCCATCGGCTTCATCAAGGGGCACCCCAACGCCTATGCCAGCCAGTTGCGCCTCGAAGGCTTCGAAGCCGCCATGGCCAAGGCCGGGCTGCCTGTCGATCCGCAGGCCGTCGCGCAAGGCTACTTCACCTATCGCTCCGGCTTCGATGCCGCCGAACGCATCCTGAGCCTGCCCAACCGTCCGACGGCGATCTTCGCCAGCAATGACGACATGGCCGCCGGCGCGGTGGCCACTGCTCACCGGTTGGGTCTGGATGTCCCGGCCCACGTCACCATTGTCGGCTTCGATGATACCGCCATGGCGTCGTCGGTGTGGCCGGAACTGACCACGGTGCGCCAGCCCATCTCCGACATGGCGGCCCTGAGCGTCCGCCTGCTGCTCGACCAGATCCGCGCCCGGCGTTCCGGACGCGCTTTCGCGCCGGTGCGCGAGGTTCGCGATTTCTCGCTGATCGAGCGGCAATCTTCGGCGGAAGTGGCGCAAATTGCTCTGGCCAACGACGGCGATAGCGGTAAAGACAGCACCGCCAGCGGAACGAATTGACACACTGGCGCAAATAGAGATACGCACATTTTCGCTGATTTTCCTTGACAGCAGGCAGGCTGTGCTAGAAGTGTTAGCGGTAACAAAAAAATGCGTCAGGCCGTGAATTGGTCTGACAACGGGTCGAGGGTAATCGGGCGTCAGGGCCGCCTTTTATCAAGCTAAGGATGCTCCGGTACGCTGGAGCCAAGGAGACGAGTGATGTCCGAATTTCTGCCCCATGATTGGCGCGAAGCCACCCTGGTTGGCCGCCTGCAAACCGAAGCCGGCCCGACGCCGATCCTGGTCAAGAGCGGTGAAGTGTTCGACATGAGCCAGTTGGCGCCGACCGTGTCGCAACTGCTGGCCGACTGGCCGGCAAAGGGTGTCCCGCAGGGCGGCAAGTCACTCGGCAAGCTTGAGGACTTCGGTTTCGGCAAGACTTGGGGCGGCGATGTCCGTAAAGGCGCGCAGCTGCTGTCGCCGATCGACCTGCAATGCGTCAAGGCCGCCGGCGTCACCTTCGCCGTTTCGGCCGTCGAACGCGTGATCGAAGAGCGCGCGCGCGGCGATGCCAACAAGGCGCAGGAAATCCGCAATGCCCTGGCCGAGCGCGTCGGCGCCGACATCCGCTCGGTCAAGCCGGGCTCGTCGGAATCGGCCAAGCTGAAAGAAGCCCTGATCACGGACGGCCTGTGGTCGCAATATCTCGAAGTCGCCATCGGCCCCGACGCCGAAGTCTTCACCAAGTCGCCCGTCCTGTCGTCGGTCGGCTGGGGCGAGGAGGTCGGCATCCGCTCCGACTCCACCTGGAACAACCCGGAACCCGAAGTCGTCATGGTCGTCGACCCGAAGGGCCGCGCCGTCGGCGTGACGCTCGGCAATGACGTCAACCTGCGCTGCTTCGAAGGCCGCTCGGCCCTGCTGCTGGGTAAGGCCAAGGACAACAATGCCTCGTGCGCCCTGGGCCCGTTCATCCGCGTGTTCGATGACGGCTTCACCATCGACGACGTCCGCACCGCCGTGCTCGACCTGAAGATCGATGGCCCGGAAGGCTATGAGCTGGTTGGCCGCTCGACCATGAGCGAAATCAGCCGCGACCCGCTGGAGCTGGTCCGCCAGGCGATGAGCGAGCATCACTATCCGGACGGCTTCGTGCTGATGCTCGGCACGCTGTTCGCCCCGACCCAGGACCGTGACGTTCCTGGCCGTGGCTTTACCCATAAGGTCGGCGACGTGGTGAAGGTGTCGACGCCGAAGCTCGGCTGCCTGGAGAACCGGGTTGTGTTCTCGAAGGATGCGCGTCACTGGACCTTCGGCATTACCGGGCTTATGCAGAACCTCGCCGCGCGCGGCCTGCTGAAAGCGCCGGCCGCCGCGCCCCAGGCGATTGCCTCTTAAATCCTGAATAAACGAAAGCGTAAAACGCAATGTCCTCCGCCATTTATCCCAGCCTCAAAGGTCGCAAGGTTCTGATCACCGGCGGCGGTTCCGGTATCGGCGCCGGGCTGGTCGAAGCGTTTGTCCGTCAGGGCGCCAAGGTCCACTTCATCGACCTGGTCGACGAAGTGTCGAAGGGGCTTGACACCGGGGTGCTGGGCACGGCGCCCGTGTTTCACAAGTGCGACCTGACCGATACCCCGTCGCTGGAGAAGACGCTGGCGGAGATCCTCAAGGACGGTCCGGTCACCATTCTGCTCAACAACGCCGCCCGCGACGACCGTCACACCCTGAGCGAAGTGACGTCGGAGTTTTTTGACAAGAACGTCGCCGTCAACCTCAAGCACCTGGCCATGTGCAGCCGAGTCATCGCCCCGGGCATGAAGGCGGCCGGCGGTGGCGCGATCATCAATTTCGGCTCGATTTCCTGGCACCTCGGCCTGCCAGACCTGGTGCTGTACGAAACCGCCAAGGCGGGCATCGAAGGCATGACGCGCGCCCTGGCGCGTGAGCTGGGTCCGGACAATATCCGCGTCACCTCGATCATCCCCGGCAACGTCAAGACGCCGCGCCAGATGAAGTGGTATACCCCCGAAGGCGAGCGCCAGATCGTTGAGGCGCAATGCCTGCCCGGCCGCATCGAGCCGAAGCACGTGGCGTCGCTGGCGCTGTTCCTGGCGTCGGACGATGCGTCGCTGTGCACCGGCCACGGTTACTGGATCGACGCCGGCTGGCGTTGACTTCACTTGGGGCAGAGCTCAATCGGAAACAATTGAACCCTAACCCCAATGTCACAGCGTCAAGGAAAACGTATGCGCAACCTGGGCTTCTCTCTGGCGATCGCTCTTGCCCTGGCGTCTGGCGGCGGGCGCGCTATCGCCCAGACTGAGCCGACGGCCGTAACCGCGCAGTCCCCGGCACCCAAGCTTCCGCCGCTCACCGACTTCGTCGGAACCTACACCTATCAGGGCGCAACCATCGAAATCGTCGCTCCAGACGACCTGTTTGTGCTGCTTGATGGCGGTAAATACCGGCTACGGCGCAAGTCGGCCGATGTGTTTGTCAACGCGGCCGGCGCCGACGTCACCTTTCATCGCGGCCCCGACGGCGCCGTGGCCACCGTGGAGGATGAAACCGGCGTCAACCGGCGTCTGTCGGCCAGCGTCTCGGCCACGGGGGCAGCGGCGTTCCAACCCCGCCCTTTGGGCTCGCCGCCCTATCGGTACCAGGCGCCCCGTAACATGCACGACGGCATCCCCGTAGGCGAGGTAGCCAAGTCCGATCTCGGCGCGGACGCGGCTAATCGCATCGTGGCGGGCGTCCTCGACAAGAAATGGGAGGATGTCGACAGTGTCCTGATCTTCCAGGGTGGCAAGCTCGTGCTGGAAGAATACTTCTACGGCTATGACCGCAATACACCGCACCAACTGCGCTCGGCGACCAAGTCGGTCGTCAGCGCCGTGGTGGGGACCGCCGTCGCCAACCACGAGGTCACGCTGGACGAGCCGGTCCTGGACAGGCTCGGTTACGCGAATGTCGCCAACCCCGATCCGCGCAAGTCCGCCATCACCCTGCGCAACCTGCTCACCCTGCAGTCGGGCCTCGACTGTGACGATCATGTGGCCGGCTCTCCCGGCGGCGAGAATCAGCTTTACAACACCCCCGACTGGATCCGCGTGATGGTCGACCTGAAAATGGTCGAGACCCCCGGCACGGTGGGCCACTATTGCACCGGCGCTGTTTTTATGGCCGGCCGCATGGTCGAAAAGGCGACGGGCCGCGCTCTGCCCGACTATGCGCAGGACCACCTCTTCAGCCCCTTGGGCATCCGCCGGGCCGACTGGACGTGGAACCCCTCCCTGACCAACGCCGACAAGCACTTCGGCATGTTGTCCCTGCGTCCGCGCGACATGCTGAAGTTCGGCATGCTTTACGCGAACGAGGGGCGATGGGGTAAGAAACAGGTCCTGCCCACCGCCTGGGTGAAGGAGTCGCTCTCGTCCCTCAGCACCGTCGAAAACACGGCCTACGGCTATTACTGGTGGCGCATGTCGGTGCAGGTCGCGACGCCGGACGGCGCCCGTCGCGTCTACATGAGCGCCGCGCAAGGTAACGGCGGCCAGAAGATTTACCTCGTACCCGAGCTCGACCTGATCGCCGTCTTCACGGGTTCGCGCTACAACACGGGCGACGCGCCTCCGAACAAGATCATGGCGAGTGTGGTTCTGCCCGCCCTTATGCAGGCGCGCGGTGTAAAGGGAGATATAGGTGCGCCAGCCCATTAATACCGGCTCGGCGTGGACCCGCTGATTAAGAGTCAGCGGCTCTACCAGTCTACCCGATCGCCAGTTCCGGCCGGATCGACACCTTGTCGGCGGTCGGGAAATCCGCCGACACCGGATACGTCACCTCCCGGCGGCCCAGCCACTGCAGCGCCCGCACCAGAATCGTCTGTACATCTGCACTACGCCAGGTCACCGGCTGGACATCGCCTTTCCAGACGTGGCCATAGTTGGCGATATAGACGCGGCCCTTGCCATAAGCGACCGTCCATTCCATCGGCCAGTTCTTCTGAGTCACTGGCTCGAAGGCATAGCTCAGCACGCTCAAATGATGCGCCGGGCCGCGCGCGTAGCGGTAAAGCTCGACATCGGCTGTCATCCAGGCGCGCGGGAAGCCCTTATGCACCGGATGGTCGCCAAGCCGGTGCACGATGGCATCAGCGCGCGGGCCGTGATTGGTCCAGTCGCCTTCGCCCGGTCCCATCGTTTCCAGTTTTTCGCGATCATTGATGAAGACCGCCGTGCCGTAATCCTTCGGGCGCCAGCCCAGGCCGATGATCTCGTTATAGGCCGGCCAGTTGGCGAAGGCATTATTTCCGGAATGCAGGACATATACGCCGCCGCCATTTTTTACATAGGCCTCGAAGTCGGCCTTGACCGCTTCCGGCCACGGGGCGCCGCCCTTATAGTCGTTATAGGTCTGGATGACGACGTCATAGGCTTTGAAGTCTGGCCGCCACTGCTCCCAGCCCGGCGCATCGACGGTCGGCGGCGAGGTCGACACAGCCACCTCGAACAGGCCCGTCGGCTCCAGCACCGCCCGCACCAGTTTGGTGGTCAGAACCCAGTCGTGATTGCTCACGCCGTCGATGACCAGCACCTTCAGGCGTGGTTCCGCCATCGCCGGAGCCGCCATTGACGCCAGACTCGCGGCCGCTGCGCCCAGCAACAGTCGGCGACGGTTGAAACGAGTCTCTCTCATCTCGGCATTTCCCTGTTTTATATAGGTTTTGCTGCACCGCAGAAGCAAAAAACAGTGTACAGAGCAGCTATTATAAGGCAAGTATGATACCGCTAACAAATTAAGCCCCCGGCTGGCCTTAGGCCAGCTAAAAACGGCGCGATGTGGAACAGGTCGTAAGCCGGACAGGGGACCAGCAACAGGGGCGGAGCACAATCCGTCAGACATTAGGGAGCTAACGCATGTCTTCACTGGGCAAGGTGAACATGGGTCTCGTCACAGGTCTCGCCGTCGGCGCGGCCATGGGCGGGCTTTTGTTCGGCTACGACACCGCCGTGATTTCCGGGGCGGAACAATCGATCAATTTCAACTTCGTCCTGCCGCACACGGAATGGGACGAAACCAAGCAGAACTTCTTCCACGGCCTGGCCGTCGGTATCGCCCTGCTGGGCTGCGCCATCGGCGCCGCCATCGCAGGGCCATTGGCCACCAAGTTCGGCCGCCGCGCCGGCATGATGGTTGCCGCCGTGTTGTTCTTCGTCTCGTCGATCATGTCCGGCTTCCCGGAACTGCTGGTCGGCAAGGTCGGCGAAATGGGCCCCGACGCCCTGTGGCCATTCATGGTTTACCGGACCTTCGGCGGCTGCGCCATCGGCATGGCCTCGCTGATTTCGCCCATGTACATCGCCGAAATCGCCCCGGCCAAGCAGCGCGGCTTTCTGGTTGCGCTTCAGCAGATCGCCATCGTCGGCGGCATCACGCTGGTTTATTTCGTCAACCTGCTGATCGCTCAGCAGCATCCCAATGACGACACCTGGCTGCACGCCACTGGCTGGCGCTACATGCTGGCCTCGTGCGCCATCCCGGCGACCCTGTTCTTCGTAGCCGCCCTGATGATGCCGGACACGCCGCGCTGGTACGTCATGAAGGGCCACGACGACAAGGCGCGGAAGCTGCTGACCTCGCTCGATGGCGAAGACGTGGCCGCCTCGAGCATGGCCGAAATCAAGGACAGCCTGACCCAGCATTCCGGCAAGCTGTTCTCGTTCGGCGCCGGCGTCATCCTGGTCGGCATCCTGCTGTCGGTCTTCCAGCAGGTCGTCGGTATCAACGCCGTGCTCTACTTCGCGCCGTCGATGTTCCAGGCGCTCGGCTTCTCGACCAGCGACTCGATGAGCCAGACCGTTATCATCGGCATCGCCATGGTGGTCTTCACCGTCGTCGCCCAGTTCACCGTCGACAGCTGGGGCCGCAAGCCGCTGCTGATCCTCGGCGCCATCATCATGGCGTTCTCGCTGATCGCGCTCGGCGCCCTCTACCAGACCCAGGACCCGAATGCTCAGCCGGGCCCGGTCTACTTGATCCTGGCCGTGGTCTATATCGCCGGCTTCTCGCTGTCGTGGGGCCCGATCGTCTGGGTCATGCTGGCCGAGATGTTCCCGAACTCGATCAAGGGCAAGGCCATGTCAGTCGCCGTGGCGGCACAGTGGATCGCCAACTACGCCGTGTCGCAGACCTTCCCGATGATGCGCGACAATTCACAGCTGAATGAAATGTTCCATCACGGCTTCCCGTTCTACGTCTACGGCATCTGCTCCATCCTGGCGGCCCTGTTCGTCATGAAGATGGTTCCGGAGACCAAGAACGCCAGCCTGGAAGCGCTGGAAAAACTCTGGAAGAAGGCGTAAGTTTCGCCAATAGAACGGCGGGGCAAAACCCCGCCGTTTTTCTCTCAACGATAAGAATAGTCCAGACAAACAGACAACAGGGAGGCGGCCCATGTTGCGACTTAACGCCGGCGACTCGATCCTCGATCTCAATCCCGACATCGGCGGCAGTATCAGCCGCTTCATCCATAAGGGCGCCGATGTCATGCGTCCGACTCCCGCAAATTCAAAGGATGTGCTGCAAACCGCCAGCTTTCCGCTGGTGCCGTTCTGCAACCGCATCCGCAACGGCAGCTTTGTCGTCGAAGGCCATCACGTCAAGATGCCGGGGAACCTTGGCGACAGCCCGCACACCCTGCATGGCCAGGGCTGGCTGAATGTCTGGCACGTCAGCGACCATTCCGCGTCGCGTGCCGTCCTGACCTACCGCCACGCGCCGGACAGCTGGCCGTGGGAATACGAGGCGACGCTGGTCTATGACCTGCGCCCCGGCGCACTGCGGGCGACCCTGAGCGTGCAGAACCTGTCGAACGGCACCATGCCGGCCGGCCTTGGCTTCCATCCCTATTTCAACCTGAGCAGCCAGACGCGGCTGAAGGCGGCCGTCGACGGTGTCTGGCTGTCGGATGAGGACCTGCTGCCGCGCAACTGGCATGCCGGCGTGCTGCGCAAGGACTGGACGCACGGCGACGCGGTAGCGCACGAGACGCTGATCGACAACTGCTACACCGGCTTTCACGGCAAGGCGGAAATCTTCGAGGGCGAGCGCCTGACGCATACCCTGAAGGCGTCATCCGACTGCAAGTGGCTGCACATCTACGTGCCGCCGGGGGAGGGCTTCTTCTGCGCCGAGCCGGTCGATCATATGCCGGACCCGTTCAACCAGCCGAACTCGGGGCTGAAGTGCCTGAAGTCGGGGGCTTCGGACACGGTGTGGATGGACGTGCAGGTGCATACATAATTTCTCCTCCCCACAAGTGGGGAGGAGATGTTTTAGTTCGTCCAGCCGCCGTCGATCACATGCGCATGGCCGGTCGTGAAGCCCGACTCGTCCGACGCCAGATACACCGCCAGCGCCGCCAGTTCTTCGGGTTTCCCAAAGCGGCCCATGGCTTGGCGCGCGGTGAATTCCGAATAGGCCTTGTCGAAGTCGCCCGTGTCGCGCAGCCGTTGCAGCAGCGACGGCGTCTCGACCGTGCCCGGGCAGATGCAGTTGCAACGCACGCCCTTGGTGACGAAATCTGCCGCCACCGACTTGGTCAGGCCGATGACCGCCGCCTTGGTGGCATTGTAGGCGAAGCGGTTCGGCACGCCCTTGATCGACGATGCCACCGACGACATGTTGATGATCGCGCCGCCGCCCAAAGCAATCATGCCCGGCAGGAAAGCGCGGATCATCCGGTACTGCGCCGTGACGTTGAGGCTCAGCGCGAAGTTCCAATCATCTTCCGAACATTCCAGAATAGTCCCGGCATGCACCACACCGGCGCAATTGTAGAGCACGTTCACTTCCGGAAATTCAGAAGCGATGGCGGCGACCGCCTCGGCCTTGGTAACGTCGAGCACACGCGTGGTCATGCCCTTCAGTTCGCTCAGCGTCGCTTCGTTGATGTCGGTGGCGATGACCTTGGCGCCTTCGGCCAGGAAGGCCTCCGCCGTGGCGCGGCCAATCCCTTGACCGGCAGCCGTGATCAGCGCGGTCTTTCCGTTCAAACGTCCCATGTTGTAATACATCCTATGTTTAAGCGTATTCGCAATAGTTCGCCGTCCCGCCTGGCGTCAAGAGGGACGGTGCCGCGACGCGGCGGGTGACGGGTGGCGTCAGACGGTCGCCGCGACAGGCGCCTTGGCCGCCAACGGCAGACAGGCGGGGCCGACCGGCTCGAACGACTTGTAGGTCAGGATGAACTCCTGGTGGCCCATGGCCTCGGAGAGGCTCTGCTGGCCTTCGCACAGGTCGAGGATCAGGTTGGTGATCTCGTCACCCACCTCGTCCAGAGTCCCCCGGCCTTCCATGATGCGGCCGGCGTCCACATCCATGTCGCCGCTCAGCTTGCGGTAGGTTTCCGGATTGGCGCAGATCTTGATGACCGGCGAAATGGCCGAGCCGACCACTGAGCCGCGGCCGGTGGTGAACAGGGTCACGTGCGCCCCGCAGGCGATCATTTCGACGATTTCGGCATTGTCGGCGATGTTCGGGAAGCCGAAACGCGGCTCGCCGTCGGGCACCACATCGAGCAGGTAGAGCCCGCCCGTCGGCGGCCGGTCGCCCGGCGTGATGATGCCGCAGATCGGCGCCGAGCCCGACTTGGAATAGGCGCCCATCGACTTTTCTTCCTGGGTGGTCAGCCCGCCTTCGGCATTGCCGGGCGCGAACGAACCGTAGCCCATGACCGTGTAATAGGCCTCCGCCTTCTGCACGCAGGCTTCCAGCAACTGGCCCAGCTCCGGCGTCACGGCGCGTTCCGCCATGATACGCTCGCAGCCGACCAGCTCGCCGGTTTCCTCGAAGATGCACGCCGCACCCGCCGCGCCCAGCGTGTCGAAGCTGCGCCCGACGGCGGGGTTGGCGGTGATGCCCGATGTGCCGTCCGAGCCGCCGCAGATGGTGCCGATGACCAGCTCCGAGACGCCCATTTCGGCCTTCGGGGTCTGGTCTGCGATGGCGCGGATGCGGTTGACCGCCTCGACGCCCTTCTGGATGGTCGACAGCGTGCCGCCTTCCTGCTGAATGACGAAGGTCTCGACCGGCCGGCCCGAGGACTCGATGTAGCGGGCCAGCGAGCTGCGGTTGAAGCCCTCGCAGCCGAGCGATACCAGGACGACGCCGCCGACGTTCGGATGGGTGCACAGGGCTTCCATCATCTTGAAGGCATACTTGTTGGGATAACAGCCCGGGAAGCCGATCAGGTGGACATCGTCGCGGCCGGATTTGACAACGATCTGCCGCGCCACGTGGTGGGCGCATTCGACCATATAGGCGACGCAGACGATATTGCGGATGCCCTTGCGGCCATCCTTACGCAGCCACGCCGGGAAGGTTTTCTGTAATCTATCCATGACTATCCGCTTCATCGCCGACCACGTCGCGCGTGTGGCTCTTGATGTAATCGCTTTTCATATTGTGCATATGGATATGGTCGCCGGTTTTCGCAGCCTGGATCATCGAACCGATCGGCGCGCCATACTTCAAAATCTTGTCACCGGGCATAAGGTCGCGGCGGGCGATCTTGTGGCCGACCTCGATGGCGGTCGGCAGAACCACGGGTTTGTTGTCGATCTGCACGGTCTGGCCCACCGCCGCCGGGGCGCGGCACACCAGCACATTATCGTCGGGATGCAGGAGGATGAACGGGTCGAGGCTCATCTCAGCGGCCCTTTCCCGGAACTTTGCCAGGCGTCGGTGCGTCGCGGCGCAGCAGCTTGGCGGTCTTCAGGTCGTCCCACAGAGCCGTCGGGATCGGATGGGTGAACAGCTTGAGATTGGCTTCCACCTGGGCCGGCGACACCATGCCGGTCAGAACGCAGGCGACGCTGGGGTGGGTCAGCGGGAATTGCAAGGCCGCCGCCGCGATCGGCACGGCGTGATAGGCGCACACGGCGCGGATGGCGGCCACGCGGTCGAGAATGTCCTGCGGGGCGGGCATGTAATTGTACATGCCGCCGCCGGTGATGACGCCCGAATTGAACGGCGCCGCCGCCAGGATCGACACGCCCTTGCGGTGACACAGCGGCAGGAAGCTGTCGAGGGCGGTCTGCTCCAGCAAGGTGTAGCGGCCGGCCAGCAGCACGACGTCGAGATCGGCGTGGCCCATCACGTCTTCGCAAATCTGCCACTCGTTGACGCCCAGGCCTATGGCGCGCGTCCGGCCGGCAGCCTTGAGCTCGGCCATGGCGCGGTAGCCGCCTTCCATGAAGTCGCGGAAATGGCGCGGATGCTCATCGCCGTGGGTGACGGAGCCCAGGTCATGCGCGAACAGCATGTCGACGCTGTTCCGCCCCAGCCGCTTGCAGCTGTCCTCGAACGATCGCATCACGCCGTCATAGGAATAATCGAAATGCGGCTCGAACGGATCGCCGTCGACAAAGCCGTGCCGCTCTGTGCCCGGTGGTGGGCTGCTGATGCGGGTGAGGACGCGACCGACCTTGGTCGAGACGACGACCGGATCTTCCGGATCGCTTTCGGCCCAGTGCGCCAGGGCGGCGCCGACCCGACGCTCGGACAGGCCCTGGCCGTAGTGCGGGGCGGTGTCGAGATAGCCGATACCCGATTCCAGGGCGGCCCGCAGCGTCGCCTGCGCCGTCTCGTCGGCGACGGCGCTGAACAGATTGCCGACGCCCGCCGCGCCGAAGCCGAGCGTCGTCACCGCGACGCCGGTATCGCTAACAGGCCGTACAGGCAAGGAAAGGGTGGTGTCCACGTCAGGCGTTGTCCCGGTATTTGTATTTAAAAAAATGTTCTTATGAGTGAAAAACGATTAATCCAAAGGCGGGTTGCAAGGCAAGCGGATTCGCGTGTTTTTGGGCCCGCAATCAGCCGCCCAGCGACCGGCTGAGCACGATGGCCGTGGCCTTGAGGCGGCTGACCGCTTCCTCCAGGCTGACGCCCTCGCTAAGCTTGATGAACGGCATGGTCAGCGAGGCGATGACCGCGTTTTCGTTGCGCACCGGACAGGCGATGTCGGTAATGCCTTCGGTGTAGCTGCTCTTGTTGGTGACGAAGCCCTGGCCCTGCGCTTCCTCGACCTTGATCTCGAAGTGCCGCCACTCGTCCGCCGTGACGCCGGCGCGCAAGGACGGCCGCCACGAGTCGCGGCGCTTCGGCGTCTGGTAGCCGTAGAGCACGATGCCTGAGGTCGACTTGACGATGTGGCGCTGATAGCCGACCCGCACCGAAAAGCCGAGATCGCCCGGCGCCTCGACGCGCGCCACCACCACCATGCGGTCGTCCGACGCGATGGCCAGATGGCAGGCCTGATGCGTCAGTTCGCTCAGTTCCTGCATCAGGGGCAGGGCGCTGATCAGCAGGTTCTGGTTCGGGCCGCGCGAAATGCCCAGCGAAAACAGCTTGTTGGTCAGCTCGAAGCCGTCGCCCTTGGCGGACGGGCCGACATAGCCGCGCATTTCCAGCACCTGCACCATGCGGAACAGCTCGCTCACCGACCGTTCCAGGCGGGCCGAAATCTGCGACAGGGTCAGCGGCGCCTTGGCGGCGGCCAGCAGCTCGAGCACGTCGAGGCCCTTTTCCAGGGCGGGCGCGCGGTACTTGCCGCCGGCCTTGTCGTTGGCGTCGCCGCCATCATCGTGCGTGTCAAAAGATGCCATGCGCACTACCTCACGTCAGGGAATAGAAGGCGGCCGCGGTGCCACCCATAACGGCGGTTTGCGCTGGAACGCCCAGCCCGTCAAGCCACGTGCGCGTCCAGTCGAACCACTGGCGGTAGCTGACCCGCAGGTCGATCACTGGCCAGTCCGACCCCCACATCAGCCGATTCGGCCCGAACGCCTCAAGCAGATGGTCGGCATAGGGCTTTACAGCATCGAGGCCTTGGGCTGTGTCGGCCTCGGTGATCAGACCCGACACTTTGCAGACAACGTTCTTGTGCTGGGCCAGCTCGGTGATGCCGTTGCGCCAGACCCGGTCGGAGGCCAGGTCCGTCTTGGCAATCGGCGGCTTGGCGCCGTGGTCGACGACAATGCGCAGGCCCGGCCGAGCTTTCGCCAATTGCTCTATGGCCGCCAGATGGCGCGGCAGGATGAGGGCGTCGAAGGTCAGCCCCAGCCGCATCAGGGCGTCGAGCGCCGGCTGGACTTCGGGCCGCAGGATCCACTCGCTGTCCTCCATGCCTTGCAGCATCGGGCGCAGGCCCTTGAACTTCGGCTGGCGGGCCAGGTGGGCGATGCGGTCCGGCGCGGAGGGAGAGGCCAGGTCGGCCCAGCCGACCACGCCCTTGATCAACGGTTCATTGGCCGCGATCGCGAGCATCCAGTCGGTGTCGGTATCATTGGGCTGGGACTGGACTAGAACGGTGCCGGTGACGCCGGTTTCAGACGTCACCCGCTTGAGGTCGTCGACAACATAGTCGCCGTAGATGGCCACGTAATCGGGCGTCGGCCATTCGTGTCCGTTCTTGCCGATCTGCCAGAGGTGCTGATGGGCGTCGATGATCATAGTTCAGGCTTTTCTCAGTGTGAGGCACTCATGTCGAGCTTGCCGCTCGAACGCTTGGTGCCGAAGGCGTAGAAGGCGATGACGACGAAGCAGACGACTGGCACCAGAATAGCGGTCTTGATGTTGCTCATGTCGGAAATCCAGCCCATCACAACTGGTGCGACGGCGCCGCCGATGATCGACATGACCAGCAGCGACGAGCCGAGCTTGGTCAGCGGGCCGAGGCCTTGCACCGAGGTGGCGAAGATGGTCGGGAACATGATCGACATGAAGAATGACGACGCCACCAGGCAGTAGAGCCCGTTCTGCCCGCCCATCAGAGCCGCCACGATGGTCAGGACGACGTTAATTACCGCGAATACACCAAGAATTTTGTTGGCGGGGACGAAGCGCATCAGCGCCGTACCGGCAAAGCGGCCGACGGCGAAAGCGATAAGTCCGGCTTGGACATAGGTCGCTGCTTCCTTGTCGGTAATACCGATTTCCGCTTGAGTGTAGCGAATGGTGTAGCTCCAAATGCCGACTTGCGCGCCGACATAGAAAAATTGCGCCAGGACGCCCATCCACAGGTGACCATGCTTGAAAATGCTGTCGCCGGTCTTGGCCGTAGCTTCGTGTGTATCTTCAGTGGCGGCCTTAGGGAATTTGGTGAAGGCGACCAGCAGGGCCCACGCAAGGATCAGGCAGCCGATGATCAGGTACGGCATCTGCACGGCCTTTGCCTCACGTACCATGTCGGCATGGGTGTCGAGCTTTTCGATGCCCGACAGGATGAAATGCTGCCCGACCCAAAGGCCGATAAACGAGCCGATCGGGTTGAAGGCTTGCGCCAGGTTAAGGCGAAAAGCTGCGTGCTTTTCATCGCCCAGAATGGTCATCAGCGGGTTGGCCGAGGTTTCAAGGAAGGCCAAGCCGCAGGCTATAACGAGCAGCGAGCCCAGAAGCCACGGATACTGGTGGATTTCCGCGCCCGGCCAGAACGAGAAGGCGCCCAGCGCGAAGATGACTAGGCCGGTGATGATGGCGGCCTTGTAGCCGAAGCGCCGCATCAGCAACCCCGCCGGGATGGCCGTGACAAAATAGCCGATATAGAAAAACAGCTGCACGAAGCTCGACTCGAAGTCGGTCAGCACGAAGGCTTTCTTGAACTGCGGGATCAGGATGTCGTTGAGATTGTTGGCCATGCCCCAGAAGAAGAACAGGGCGGTGATCAGGATGACGGGCCAGAGCCCAGATTTGTCCTTTGTGGTCTCAGGCGTTTGCATGACGATTTCCCTGTTATGTCCGGCGCGGCGGCCGTTATGTTATTGTCCGGTTAACACATCACATATGAACACGATGGTCAAATATGAAATTTACAGGCGGCGAAAAACCTGCGAGCCTGCGGCAAAATCACTGAGGAAACGACCATGCCGACCAAACTCTATTACGCCCTCGACCTGAAGGACGATCCGACCCTGATCGCCAAGTACAAGGCCTGGCATGCGCCGGGCGCGGTACCGGCCGCTGTCAACAAATCGATCCGCGACGCCGGCATCGATGAGCTGGAAATCTTCCTGGCCGGCAACCGCATGTTCATGATCCTGACGCCGGGGCCGCGCTTCGATCCGGTCGCCAAGGCCGCCGCCGACGCTGCCAATCCGGACGTGCAGGACTGGGAGACCCTGATGTGGGGCTTCCAGCAGCCCTTGCCGTTTGCCGCGCCAGGTGAGAAATGGGTATTGCTGGATAAAATCTATTCGCTCTCAGACCAGAACTGAATGGCCCAAACCTTCAAGAGCCCCCAAACCTTCAAGAGACAGTGCGGCGGCTGCACCTTGTGCTGCAAGGTGATGCGCATCGAGGAACTGGACAAGCCGGTAGGCAGCTGGTGCAGCCACTGCGCCGTCGGTCAGGGCTGCAAGACCTATGACACCCGCCCGCAGTCCTGCCGCGACTTCCATTGCGGCTACCTGTTCTGGGAGGACAATATCGGCGAGCACTGGCACCCGGCGAAAAGCCGCATGGTCATCGTCTCCGAACTGAACGGTAAGCGCATCGCGGTGCGCGTCGATCCGTCCCGTCCGGACGCCTGGCGCAAGCCGCCCTATTACAACGAAATCAAGGCCTGGGCGCAACATACGCGCCTGCCGGAAATGCGTCCGGACGCCTTTGCGGTCACCGTCCACATAGGGGCGCAGTGGATTTTCGTCCTGCCGGACCGCGAGGTCGACCTGGGCCAGGTGGGGGACGACGAGATCGTCGCGACCACCGAAGTGATGACGCCGTCGGGCCCGCGCGTCGAAATCTTCAAGGTCAGGGCGGACGATCCGCGCTTGGCGCGCTAAGCAATAAACATACAATTGCCAGCCCCGCTTCCGTCCAGTAAGAGGATGGAAAATCACAAATCGCAAAGCCGGGTGAGGGCGCGTAACAGATGGGACTTTTATCGATGTTTGGCGGCAAGCAACTGAAAATCGGCCTGATTGGCCTGGGCAAGATCGCGGTGGATCAGCACATCCCGTCGATCAACGCCAACAAGAACCTGACGCTGGTCGCCGGCTGCTCGCCCAACGCCCGCCCGGAAGGCGTCAAGGCCTATAACTCCGCCGAGGAAATGCTGGCCGCCCATCCGGATATCGAAGCGGTCGCCATCTGCACCCCGCCGCAGATCCGCCACGCCATCGCGCTCGACATGATCAGCCGCGGCCTGCACGTCTTCCTGGAAAAGCCGCCCGCAGCCACCATCGGCGAGGCCGAGTCGATCAAGCGCGCCGCTGCTGCCAAGGGCGTGTCGCTGCTGGCCAGCTGGCACTCGCGCTTCTCACCGGCCGTCGAGCCGACCCGCAAGTGGATTTCCGAACGCAAGATCAAGAGCGTCAAGATCGTCTGGAAGGAAAACGTCCGCCAGTGGCACCCGGGCCAGACCTGGATCTTCAAGGCCGGCGGTATGGGCGTCTTCGACCCGGGCATCAATTCGCTGTCGATCCTGACGCGCATCATGCCGGACTCGGTGCTGGTGAAAAACGCCGACCTGCACATCCCCGGCAACTGCGAAGCGCCGATCCAGGTTGAGATGGACATGGCTTCCGAAAGCGGCGTGCCGGTGCGCGCCGAATACGACTTCCTGCAGACCGGCATCCAGACCTGGAGCATCTACGTCGAATCCGAAGCGGGTGAAAAGCTGGTCCTGTCGATGGGCGGCACCGAGCTGGAAATCGACGGCAAGTCTCTGATGAAGGAAAAGGAAGCCGAATATCCCGGCCTCTATGCGCACTTCTACGACCTGGTGAAGAACAAGGCGTCGGACGCCGATTTCTCGCCGCTGCGCATCGTATCGGACGCGATGCTGCTCGGCCGCCGCGTCGTCGCGCCGGATTACGTCGAGTAACGGACGGCCGGATCGACGGTACGGCGCACGGCCAGAAACAGAACAAGCAGCAGCACCGGCGCCATCGGCAGGTGCCAGCTTTGGTTTATGGCGCGCGAGACCAGCGGTAGAAAAAATACCGCCACGGCCAGCAGTTTCTGCCACCGGCCGAACCCGTCACGCGCCCCCCGGACGCATAGCCAGCCCAGCGGCAGGGCGCATAGCGTCAGGTCGTAATTGAGCACGAACGGCGTCGCCAGCAGACCGGCGCCGGCGGTCAGGGCACCGATCGTGCTGGCGGACGCCTTGCCGCGGCGTGCCGCGATGGCGGCCAGGGCCAGAACGGTCACCGACAGAAGGATTTGCGCACCGAAAGCCACCGGCAGGGAGGCGCCGTTCAGGCGCAAACTGCCGTACAGGCTTTGCAGCAGGGCCGGGTCGAGCTTGCCGTTGGTCAGGACGGCGCTCGCGTAATGACTATTGTGCAGGAACGCCGCCCAGGCGTCCGCGCCGAACGCCAGATAACTGACAAGGCACAATCCGGACGCGCTCAGGCCGGTGGCGAAAAAGGTCTTCCACCTGCCGGACGCGGCCAGCGTAAACGGCAGGGCCAGGGCCAGTTGCGGTTTCATCACCATCAGGCCCAGCACCAGACCGGCCACGATTGGCCGGCGGTCCATCATGGCGAACCCTCCGGCCAGTATGGCCAGCATCAGGGCGCCGTTCTGGCCGCAGTACATGTTCATCCACAAGGCCGGGAAGGCCAGGAGGAGCGTTACCGGCGGCTGGATCTCCGGCGCGGCATTGCGCAGGAACAGCCGCATAGCCAGAACGGCTAGGGCCGTGGTGATGACGAGCCAGACGACGGTTGCGACATAGTAGGGCATCGCCGCCAGAGGAAAGAGCACCAGCAGGAACGGCGGCGGATAGAAGAAGGCGAGATAGCCGTGATCGCCTTGGAACAGGGCATATTCGACGTCATTGTGTACCTGAGGGTGCCAGGCGTCGCCGGCATGACCGGCCAGGGCCAGCTTCGACACCGCGTAAAAGCTCAGGAAATCGCCCGCCAGAGGGATGCCGGCGCGGAACGTCGACGTCACGTACATGGTGATGACCATGGCGGCCATGCCGATGAAACCGATCAGCAAGGCCGGGCTGTACAGGCGCATCCGCTGGGCATTCAGCCAATCCGCCGCGCGCAGGGCGGACAGGAAACGCGAGGTGGACATCAAGACGGGGCTCCGACGGTGCGTTTTTATCCTAAACCAACAGGCTTGATTAAGAATGACCTGGCAGGGTTAGCGGCAATTAACCGCTCGCCAGGCGCGGGCAGCGGTGCCAAGCTGGCGCGGCAACGAGGATATCCATGTCTCACGACCTGTTCGAAGCGGCGCGCGCCGCCATGGCGCTCAGCCATTCACCCTATTCGAAGTTCCCGGTCGGCGCCGCCATCCGGGCTGACGACGGCAAGATCTACGCCGGCACCAATGTCGAGAACGTCGCCTTCCCGCAGGGGTGGTGCGCCGAAGCCACCGCCATCGGCCAGATGATCATGGGCGGAGCCCGGCGCATCGTCGAAGTCGCCGTCATTGCCGACAAGCACGCCCTGTGCACGCCGTGCGGCGGCTGCCGCCAGAAGCTGGCCGAGTTTGCCGACGGCAGCGCGCGGATCTATCTCTGCGACGATGCTGGCGTGCGCGAAACCGTAACCTTGTCGGAGCTGCTGCCGAGGGCGTTCGAAACCGATAAGCTGGGCTGAACGACGCGACGCACCACCACCGCATACACTGCCAGCACCACAAGCGGCGTCAGCGGCAGGTGCAGGTGGCTCGCCACCGGCCGCGCGAACATCGGCAGGACATAGGCCAGCAGCGCCACCGTCTTCTCCCAGTCGCGGAAGCCGGATTGCCGGCCGCTGACCACCAGCCAGCCCAGCGGCATGGCCAGCAGCATCAGGTCGTAGTCAAGCAGGAAGGGGCTGAGCTGCAGGGCGGCGGTGACCATGAGCGCGCCGAACGCGGCCGGTTCCGGCCTGAACCTGAAGGCGACGTAAACCGCCGAACCGAGCACGGCAGCGGCCACCAGGATCTGCACGGCGTAGGCAACGGCCAGCGGCGCGCTCCACAACCGCAAGGCTGCGAACCAGCTTTGCATCTTGTCCGGCCCGACCAGACCCTGGTCGAGCGTCGCCCGCGCCAGGGCGGAATTGTGCAGGAAGGCGAGATAGCCTTCGGTGCCGACCACGCCCCAGGCGATCAGGCACAGCACGGCGGCGCTAACGCCGGTGGCGGCAAACGTCTTCCACCGGCCGGACGCCGCCAGCAGGAACGGCAGGGCGAGCGCCAGTTGCGGCTTCATGACCAAAAGGCCGAACACCAGCCCGGCGGCGATCGGGCGCGACTTCAACAACACGCAGCCCGCCAGCACAATGGCGGTGAACAAGGCAGCGTTCTGGCCGTTGCCCATATTGATCCAGATGGCCGGAAACGCCAGGAGCGTTATGAACGGCACGCCTTCGATCCATTTACGCGCGACGGCAATGGCGGCGGCGGTCGTCGTCCCCAGCCACACCGCCAGCGCCGCACCATAGGGCAACAGGGCAAGCGGCAGGCACGCCAGCAGGTAGGCCGGCGGATAGAAAAACGCCCAATAGCCATGGTTGCGACCGAACACACCGGTTTCGACGGCCTGGTGCGCTGCCGGGTTCCAGGCGTCGGCGGCATGGCCGGACAGGGCCAGCTTCGAGGCGGCATAGAAGCTCAGGAAATCGCTGCCGAGCGGCTTGCCGGCATTGTCGATCAGGTTGTGCGACAGGCCGATCCACAGCACGAAGCCGACGGCCCAGATGGCCAGAAGGATCAGGTTATAGGCGCGCAGACGCTTGGCGTGCAGCCAGTCGGCGTGTTTCAGGATATCGAGGAAACCTGTCATGCGTAGGCCGGCGCCGAGGTCTTGGCCGGGACCGGTTCACTCGCGGCGGTGCGGCGGACGACAAAGGCAAAGACGACGGCCAGCACCAGCGGCGCGACCGGCAACTCCGCCAGTTGCGCCAGCTTGCGCGACAGCAGCGGCAGGAAGAACGCCGCGAGCAAGGCCAGCTTTTCCCAATCACGGAAGCCTTTTTGCGCGCCGCTCATGACCAGCCAGCCGAGCGGCAGGGCGATGATCAGCAGGTCATAGTCGAGCGAAAACGGTGTCGCCAGCACGGTGGCCATCACGGTCAGCGCCCCGAGCGCCACGCCGTCCGGCCGGCGGCGGAACGCCGTGAAACTCGCAACCGCCAAAGTGGCGGCGGACAGCAGGATCTGCGCGGCATAGGCGACCATCACCGGCACGTCCAGAACGCGCAGGCTGGCATAGAGGCTTTGCATCAGGGCCGGATCGACCACGCCCCGATCCAGGGCGGCGCGGGCATAGGCGCTGTTGTGGAAGAAGGCGGCATAGCCCTCGGGCCCGACCGCCAGATACGCCAGCCCGCACAGGCCAAGCGCGCTGAAACCGGTGGCAAAAAAGGCCTTCCAGCGGCCAGATGCTCCCAGCACGAACGGCAGGGCAATGGCGAACTGCGGCTTGATGACCATCAGGCCGAGCACCAGGCCGGCCACGATCGGCCGGCGATCGAGCAGGCCGAACCCGGCGGCCAGGATGGCCAGGGTCAGGGCGCCGTTCTGGCCGCAGCCAAGATTGATCCACACCGCCGGAAACGCCAGCAGAACAACGAACGGAATGGTCTTGCCGAACAGCAGCCGCAATGCGCTGACGGCGGCCGCCGCCGTGCCGGTCACCCAGGCCAGCAATGCCCAGCCATAGGGCACCAGCGCCAGCGGCCAGCACAGCAGCAGATAGGCTGGCGGGTAGAAAAAGGCCATGTAGCCTTCCTTGCCTGGCATGGCTTGCGCCTCGGCAGCGGCATGAACAGCGGGCCGCCAGGCATCGGCGGCGTGGCCGGACAGGGCCAGCTTCGAGGCCGCGTAGAAACTCAGGAAATCGCCGCCCAGCCCGACCTGCGCCTTGGAGGTAAACTGCCACCACACCCATGCCGCCATGACGGTAAAGGCGATCACCCCCATCAGGCTGTAGGCCCGCCCCCGCTCAGGCGTCAGCCAGTCGGCGCGCCGGACCGCGGCTATAAAACGGGAAGCGGGCATGAAAAAGCTCCAGATTTTCACCTGGAGCTTAAATGCAAAGCTTTGATTTAGCGTTTACTTCGCGTCGTCGACAAATTCGGCTTCCTGGGTGTTCGACCGCGACACCCGGGCCACCCGCAGCGCATTGGTCGAGCCCGACTTGCCGAACGGCATGCCGGCGACGATGACGATGTCCTGCCCGGCCTCGGCGATGCCTTCCGAGCGCGCCAGCTTCGACGCAACGGCGACCGTCTCGGTCATCGAGTGCGTCACCGGCGTGATCACCGGATGCACGCCCCAGGTCAGGGCCAGCCGCCGCGCCGTTTCCTCGTTCGGCGTCATGCCCAGAATCGGTGCCGTCGGCCGCTCGCGGGCGACATAAAGCGCCGTCGACGACGAGTTGGTCAGGGCGGCGATGGCCACCGCGTCGATGGTCTGGGCGACCTGACGGGCGGCGGCGGCGATGGCGCCGTTGGTGGTCTTTTCCGGCTCCGGGCGTCGGCGGTCGGTCAGGCCGCGCCAGCCTTCGTCGCGTTCGACGCGGGCGACGATGCGGTCCATGATGGTCACGGCTTCGACCGGATATTGCCCGGCCGCCGTCTCAGCGGACAGCATGACGGCGTCGGCGCCGTCGAACACGGCGGTGGCCACGTCCGAAGCCTCGGCGCGGGTCGGCGTCGGGGCGGAAATCATCGATTCCAGCATCTGGGTGGCGACGATCACCGGCCGGCCCATCTGACGCGCCGTCATGACGATCCGCTTTTGCGCCAGCGGCACTTCTTCCGGCGGCAGTTCGACCCCGAGGTCGCCGCGCGCCACCATGACGGCGTCGCTGAGGCGGATGATTTCGTCAAGATTATCAAGCGCTTGTGGCTTTTCCAGCTTGCTCAGCACCCAGGCGCGGCCCTTGATGATGTCGCGTGCCTCGATGACGTCCTCGGGCCGCTGCACGAACGACAGGCCGATATATTCGACGCCGCGCGACAGGGCGAATTCCATGTCCTCGCGGTCTTTTTTCGTCAGGGCCGGGATCGGCAGGGTCACGTCCGGCACGTTGACGCCCTTGCGATCGCTGAGCCGTCCACCATTGACGACGATGGTTTCGAGATGGTCCTCACGCACATGGGTGACGCGCAGCTTCAGCTTGCCGTCATCGAGCAAAAGGTGCGAGCCGATCTGGGCGGCGCCGATGATCTCCGGATGAGGCAGGTTAGCGCGGGTGGAATCGCCCGGCGTCGGATTGAGGTCGAGGCGGAATTTCTGGCCGTTGGTCAGGTTGGTGGCGCCGCCCATGAACCGGCCGACCCGCAGCTTCGGGCCCTGCACGTCGGCCAGGATGCCGATCGGATGCTTGGTCTTGGCTTCCAGCGCCCGGATCAGGTCGATGTTCTTGCCATGGTCCTCATGGCTGCCGTGGCTGAAGTTCAGGCGGAACACGTCGGCGCCCGCGGCCAGAAGCTGCGCCAGCATGTCGGCGTTCGAACTGGCGGGACCGAGGGTGGAGACGATCTTGGTCTTGCGGCGGCGGAGAATTTTCAAAGCGGCACTCTCTTCCTGGTACGTCTTTAATGGGTACATTTTTGTCGGGAAAAGACGCGCGTTCTGCCTTCGGGTCAAGCCTAAAATTACCACGCAAAAGCGAGCAGCCGATTGAAGCGGAATAACTCGTTTCGCGCATTCGCGCGCAAAATGTCAGCGCTGTCATTTTCTATCTTGTCAAACCCGGTCGGTTTGCTACGCAAGAGGTAACGACAAAACGGTGGAGGACTATGATGATCCGCAAGCAATGGCTTGTTCTGGGCGCGGCTGCCCTCGTGCTGGCGATGCCGGTGATGGCCGGGGCGAAGCCGGCAGCGAAACCTGTGGCGGCAAAAGGCCAGAAAGCGGGCCAGTACAAGCATTTCCGCGCGGCCATCTATATTCCGGTCAATGTCACCATCAGCCTGGCCGATCCGAAGCGTTTCGCCCACGAATTCGACCGCGCCACGAAGCAGGTGCCGTTCGACAAGGTCTATATCGAAGTCTACCGCGACCGCCATTTCGCCACCGACGCCCAGATTGACACGGTGGTCAAAGCCTTCAAGGCCAAGGGAATAGAGGTCGCCGGTGGTGTGACCCTGGCGGCCGGTGGCTTCAACGGCCAGTTCGGCACCTTTGACTACGAAGATGCGAAAGACCGCGCCGAGTGCCAGAAGGCGATCGAGACCGCGGCGCGTCACTTCGACGAAGTCATCATGGACGACTTCTTCTTCTACACCTCGAAATCTGACGCCGACATCAAGGCCAAGGGCGACAGGTCGTGGACGCAATACCGTCTCGACACCATGCGTGAGGTGTCGCGTAACCTGGTGCTCGACCCAGCACACAAGACCAATCCGAAGGTCAAGGTCATCATAAAGTACCCGAACTGGTATGAGCACTTCCAGGGCCTCGGCTACGACCTGGAAAAAGAACCGCTGATGTATGACGGGCTCTATACCGGCACCGAGACGCGCGATCCGGTCATCACCGATCAGCTTTTGCAGCAGTACGAATCCTACGAAATCTTCCGCTATTACAGCAATATCCGGCCGGACCATTACAATGGCGGTGGCTGGGTGGATACCTATTCGACCCTTTATCTCGACCGCTATGCCGAGCAGTTGTGGGACACCTTATTCGCCAAGGCGCCGGAGATCACGCTGTTCAACTGGCACCCGGCGGCGCAGGATACGCCCGCTCAGGTCGGCGACCGCTCGAAGTGGGAGAATCTCGACACCAGCTTCAACTGGAAGAAAATCACCGCCGATTACAAGACCACCGGCAAAGACGACCCCGGTCCGGGCTGGGGCCTGGCGGCGGGCGCGGCGCTGAAACAGGCCGACGCCGTGCTGGGCGAACTCGGCAATCCGGTCGGCGTCTGGAGCTACAAGCCGTTCCAGTCGTCCGGCGAGGATTTCCTGCACAACTATCTCGGCAATATGGGCGTGCCGATCGAGCTGACGCCGCATTTCCCGAAGGACGCTGACACCGTCCTGCTAACCCAGGCGGCGGCGGCCGATCCGGATATCATCAGCGATATCAAGGGCCAGCTTCAGGCCGGCAAGACGGTGTTCGTCACCTCGGGCTTCGTTCGCGCCACCCAGGACACGAATCGTAAGGATGGGGGCTTCAAGGACCTGCTGGAGGTCTACACCACCGGCCAGTCGGTAATGCTGAACGACTATTTCAACGGCTATGGCGCCGGCAATGGTCAATCATTGCGCGAAGACCCGAAGGTCGCGCCGAAGGACATCCTGTTCCCGGAGCTGCACTACTACACCAACGACGCCTGGCCGATCATCCGCGGTGTGTCCGGTGCGCGTGGCTTCCCGATCCTGCTAATGAATCGCTATTCAAAGGGCATCCTCTACGTCCTCAACATCCCGGACAATATCGGCGATCTCTACAGCCTGCCGCAGGGCGTCATGGGGCAGGTCAAGACCTACCTGCAAAAGGGCGATCCGGTGCGCATCGATGCCCCAGCGGGCGTCAGCCTGTTTGCCTACGACAACGGCGCTTTCATCTTGCAGTCATTCCGCGACGAACCGGTCAAGGTGACGATCTCGCTGAAAGGGCAGGGCACCAGCCTCATGGCAGATGGCAAGGTGCTGCCCGCCAAATCGGCCGCCCGACAGGCTGGAAACTTCGCCGGTGCAGCAAAAGACGACCCGCGCACCGAATTCGAGGTGTCGATCCCGCCGCATAGCTTCCGCCTGTACAAACGGCCATAAGCGGTTAATATGAAACCAGGGAGGGAAGTCCGCAAACCCCGTCGCCAAAAGGCTCGCGCAATGGGCGTTGGTTACTTGTCGGACAAAAGATTCCACGCTAGGACTTGAAATCAGGAACAACGCGGCCCCGCCAAGAGGGCCTCATCCGTCTCCGGAGGTTGACGCCTCCGTCCACAAACACTTTACAGGCAGGAAACATGTCAGAGTCTTCATCGGCTGCGAAACAGGGAGGCGGTGGCCTCGTCCTCGCGGTGATCTACGTCACGGCGCTCTTCTTCATCTGGGCGTTCGTCACCAACCTGGTCGACCCGCTGATCCGTGCGGTCGGTAAGATCTACACCCTCAACAACGTCGAAGCGAACCTGACCCAGTTCGCCTTCTTCATCGCCTATGGCGTCATGTCGATCCCGTCGGCCTGGGTGCTGTCGAAGTTCGGCTACGCCAAGTCGATCGTCATCGGCCTGATCGGCATCATCGTCGGCTGCGCCATCGCCTATTCGACGCGCTTTACCAACGTTTATGAGACCATTCTGGTCGGCCTGTTCGTCGCGGCCTCCGGCATCACCCTGCTTCAGGTGGCCGCCAACCCGCTGATCGCCTCGATGGGCGACATGAAGAACTCGCACTTCCGCCTGAACCTGTCGCAGTCGTTCAACAGCCTCGGCGCCTTCGTCGGCGGCTTCTTCGGTTCGACCTACATGTTCAAGGGCCCGCTGTTCGAATCGGGCGCCGAAGTCACCGATGCCCTTAAGGCAGACGGCCTGGGCTATATCACCAACATCTATCTCGGCATCGCCTTCGTGCTGGCCGTGTTCACCCTGGCCGTCTTCCTGGTTCGCAACACCATCGCGGCCCACTCGCCGCAGACCGTCGAACACGCGCCGTCGCCGTTCAAAGCCTTCACCTCGACCTGGGCCAACCTCGGTTCGATCGGCATCTTCCTGTATGTCGGCGCCGAAGTCTGCGTCATCTCGAACCTGATCGCCTTCCTGGAACAACAGCAGATCCTCAACGTGCCGACCCCGATCGCCGGCAAGATCATGCCGTTCTTCATGCTGGCCGCCATGGTCGGCCGCTTCTCGGGCAGCGCCCTGCTGCGCGTCGTCAAGGGCACGACCCTGCTGTCGATCTTCGCGGTCGGCGCCTCGCTGCTCTGCCTGACGGTGATCTTCACCAAGGACATGCAGGCCACGGCCCTGGGCGGTTCGTTCAACTTCTTCGGCCATGACACCCCGATCACCACCGGCTTCATCCCGGGCTTCGCGGCGGTCCTGATCGGGCTGTTCAACTCGATCATGTTCCCGACCATCTTCACCCTGACCCTGGAACGCTCGACGGCTCCGGCCTCGGCAACCTCGGGCCTCATGTGCATGGCCATCTGCGGCGGCGGCTTCGTCAGCCTGTTGTTCGCCTGGGCAATCGACCACTTCAGCAAGATGGACGCCTTCAGCGCCCGTTCGCTGGCCTTCGTCGTGCCGCTGGCCTGCTACCTGTTCGTTCTGTGGTTCGCCCTGGCCGCCAAGAAGGCTCAGACGCACGCCATCGAAGAAGGCGTCAGCGCCGGTCACTAAGTCTTTAACGATATTGACCTTTAAGCCCGGACCCGTCATGCACGAGTCCGGGTTTTTTGTATCCAGGAAAGGCGTGCCATGTTGCAGATTGGCGTGGATTTCGGCGGCACCAAGATCGAAGCGGCCGCGCTCGGTGCGGATGGAGCTTTCCTGTCGCGCCACCGCCGGCCCAATCCCGGCAACTATGACGAAGCCATCGCCGTCGTCCGCGACCTGGTCCGCACCGTCGAAGCCGAGGCCGTCATGCACGGCAGCGTCGACAAGGGCACCATCGGCATCGGCACCCCCGGTTCGATCAGCCCGAAGACCGGCCTGATGCGCAATTCCAACTCCATCTACCTCAACGGCCGCCCATTCCGGGAAGACCTGGAAGCCGCGCTGGGCAGAGCCGTCCGCATGGCCAACGACGCCAACTGCCTGGCGCTGTCCGAAGCCACCGACGGCGCGGCGGCGGGTCTTGAGACCGTCTTCGCCGTCATTGTCGGCACGGGCTGCGGCGGTGGCGTGGTGGCTGGCAAAAAACTGATCAACGGCGTCAACGGCGTGGCGGGGGAGTGGGGTCATATCCCGCTGCCGTGGCCGAAGCCTGAGGAATATCCCGGTCCGACCTGCTGGTGCGGGCAAAAAAGCTGCCTGGAAACCTGGGTGTCGGGCTCCGGCTTCGCGCGCGACTTCCTTGAGGTCACCGGCAAGGCCTGGAAGGGCGAGGAAATCATCACCGCCATGCGCGGCGGTAACCCCGAAGCCGAAGCCGCCTTCGACCGGCTGTGTGACCGGCTGGGCCGCGCCATGGCGGTGGTGGTCAATCTGCTCGATCCGGACGCGTTCGTGCTGGGCGGGGGCCTGTCGAACGTGCCGGAAATCTATGACCGCCTGCCGGGCAAGATCCAGCCCTACATCTTCAGCGACATCCTGCTGACGCGGATCGTTCAGGCGAAATGGGGCGATTCCTCCGGCGTGCGCGGCGCAGCGCGGTTGTGGACGTAACACGCGATTAACTATTTCGAGACAAGCCGCCGGGCTTTGGCTATAACCTTGGAGTGGGGATGACGCCGGGCGTTCGGGGGAGGTCTTGAATTTTCCCGTCATATTTCCGTACACGGACTGTCGCATTTTGGGCGAAAAATCGTCGCAGACTGTGCGAATGTATAGACTAAGACACGAAAAAGGGCGCCGGGAAGGTGGCCTACAGGGAGTTGCAGAAGCATGAACCGTGGCCTTTTCGGGAAGGGTGTCGTCTGGAGTCTGGGCGCGGGAGGCGCGGTTGCGGCGCTGGTCTTGGCGGCCGGTTTGGCCTCGGCTGGGGAAGACGCCGGCGATCGCGTGCATGCCACGTTCGGCACCGGCCGGGTGGAAGCCGCGCCGCTGCCGGCGGTGCCGGGCGCCGTGACCGCGTCCGAAACGGTCCCTGCCGCCGAAGCTGCCCCGGCTGAAGCCGTCGCGCCGAACGCCGACCCGGCCGTTACCGAACCTGAACCAACCGATGCCGCGGCGCAGGCGCCTGTCCAGGGCCCTGAGCCCGATGTCGACGTCAATATTTCCGAAGGCGTCCTGGGCGGTGAGAAGCTGAAAGACGGCACCTTCCTGTTCCGCTCCGTGCCGTTTGCCGCGCCACCGATCGGCGACCTGCGCTGGAAGCCGCCGGAAGCGCCGGACACCTGGGACGGCGTGCGCTACGAAACCGAAAGCGCCCCGGCCTGCATGCAGGCGTCCTACGGTTGGAACAACAATCTGGCGGCGGGCAGCGCCGAGGATTGCCTCTACCTCGAAATCCGCACCCCGACGCTCAAGGGCACGGCCCGGCGTCCGGTGATGGTCTTCATCCATGGCGGCTCCAACCGCGCCGGCGGCGGCAGCGGCACGGTCATGTCCGACCTGGGCGGCCGCGGCGTCGTCCTGGTGTCGCTGCAATACCGGCTGGGCGTGTTCGGCTTCCTGTCGCATCCGGCGCTGACGGCCGAAAGCCCGGATCATGCCTCGGGCAACTATGGCCTGATGGACCAGATCGCGGCGCTCAAGTGGATCCAGCACAATATCGAGGCCTTCGGCGGTGATCCGCACAATATCACCCTGTTCGGCCACAGCGCCGGTGCCGAGGATGTCGGCCTGCTGCTGACCTCGCCGCTGGCCAAGGGCCTGTTCCAGAAGGCCATCGAACAGAGTGGTCCGCCGATGTTCGGCCTGCCGCCGCGCACGCTGCAACAGAACGAGGACATGGGCGTGACGCTCGCCAAGCGCTACACCGGCAAGCCGCCGGAAAGCGCCGAGGCCCTGGCCGAACTGCGCCGCGCCCCGGCCGCCGGCCTTCAGGAACTGGCCGACAAGGTCAAGCCGCCGATCAGCGACCCGAGCTTCATCTGGCTGCAGCCGGTGATCGACGGCCATATTCTGCCGCAGTCGCCCAAGGACGTGTTCCTCAACCTCAAACAGAATGACGTCCCGCTGATCATCGGCGTGTCGGCGCGTGAGCTTGAGCTGAACGGCGGCGCGGACGCCGTCTATCCGACCATCACCAAGGCGTTCGGCGCCCAGCGCATGCGGGCGGCGCGCTTCTACCACATGGACGTCAAGAAGAAGGCCAAGGGCGATCCGGTGCTGGGCGAGATCTCCATGCAGCTGTCGACCGACCTGATGATGCGCTGCCCGTCCGACTGGACGGCCTGGCACGTCGCGGCGGCGGGGCAGAAGGCGTGGCTGTATCAGCTTGAGGTCGACAGCTCGGATGGTCCGGTGCATCACGGCTCGGAACTGCCGTTCGTTTTTGACGCTCCGCCGCGCGGCAAGACGGCGAAGCCATGGCCGCAGATGCAGGAATACTGGCTCAACTTCGCCTGGGAAGGCAGCCCCAATGGCAAGGACGCCAACGGCAAGGGCCTGCCCAAGTGGGACGACTACGGCAAGGAAGGCAAGTACATCGCGTTCACGGATGAAGGCCCGAAGGAAGGTCAGGCCTTGCGCTTCGGCATCTGCACACTGCGCGAAACGCCGTAAGCTTAAGCAAGAAGCCCCACCACCACATCTCGCCGTCCTGACCGACTGTGCGGATTGACAGGTCCGAGAACGGCTTCGTGCGGTCCCCCTCCCCAGCAAGCTGGGGAGGTATATCAATAAAGAGCTGTCCCTATACCTCCCCGACTTGTCGGGGAGGGGAACCGCACGACGAAAGCGCAGCTTTCTAGATGCGGCGGTGGGGTATCTTAAGCCTTCCGCTCAACCACAGCCTCTTCTACAAACACCCCATGACCGATTCCCCAACCCAGCCCCTGGCCGGCGTCATCGTCGACAACGCCCACCATCTCAAGGTGCGTGTCTATTACGAAGACACTGATTTTTCCGGCGTCGTCTACTACGCCAATTACCTGAAGTTCTTCGAGCGCGGCCGCTCGGACTTCCTGCGCCTGCTGGGCATTCACCACCACGAACTGGCGAGCCTGCCGGAGCCGCTGGCCTTTGCCGTCGCTCACGTCGATGTCCGCTACCGCGCCCCGGCGCGAATCGACGACATTGTCACCGTGATCAGCCGCGTCACCACGGTAAAAGCCGCCCAGTTCATTCTCGACCAGCGCATCGAGCGCGACGGCCAGCTGCTGTGCGAGGCGCGATTCGATATCGTCTGCATCGACCTGAAGTCGAAGCCGCGTCGCTTGCCCAGAGGGTTATTAGATGTGATAACTATTCATCTATCTGAAAGAACCGGCATTTAAACCGGGCTCCGGCCGCCTTCTGCCATAGAATTGTCGCTAAAACTGGTGCAAGGTACGGCGTAGTTCATTGTTGGCCTCGCGAAAAAGTACACTGAGCCGCCAGGCGAAGGACTTTTCTGCAAAAACTGGGGAGTGCGTCATGGACGCCAATTCCGCCTCGACAGGCGCCTTAAGCTTCATCCAGCTCTTCATGCACGCCGACTGGGTGGTCAAGGCCGTCATGTCGGCCCTTATTATCGCCTCGCTGATGTCGTGGGCGCTGATCATCCAGAAGGTGATGCTGCTTGGCAAGGTCAACAAGGAAGCCGACCACTTCGAGAACACTCTGAGCTCGGGCCGGCCGCTGGACGACATCGCCGCGTCGCTGGGCATCCACCCGAAGGAACCGTTCCAGAAGCTGCTGGTCATCGTCACCTCGGCGTGGCGCGATAACAAGGGCCGCAACCTCAACGGCGCCCAGGGCGACATCCTGATCGCCCAGGCCGACCGCGAACTGAACCACGTCATATCGACCGAAGCCGAGACCATCGAAAGCGGCCTGAGCCTGCTGGCGGTCATCGCCACGGCGTCGCCGTTCATCGGCCTGTTCGGCACGGTCTGGGGCATCATGAATTCGTTCTCTGCCATCGCCAGCCAGGGCAACACCAACCTGGCGACCGTCGCGCCGGCTATCTCCGAAGCGCTGTTCGCCACGGCCATGGGCCTGGCCGCCGCCATTCCGGCCTACATCGCCTTCAACCTGTTCAACTCGCGCACCGCCCGCTTTGTCACACGCATGGAAGGCTTCGCCGACGAACTGATGGTGTCGCTGACCCGCCGCATCGGCGACAAGATCGCCAGCTAAAGGAGCCCGGCCATGGCCATGGGAAATTCTCCGCTGGGTTCGGGACGCCGCCGCTCGTCGCGGCGCGGCAAACGCGCTTCCCTGTCGGAAATCAACGTCACCCCGATGGTCGACGTCATGCTGGTGCTGCTGATCATCTTTATGATCTCGGCGCCGCTTTTGACCTCGGGCATCAAGATCGACCTGCCGAAGAGCGAAGCCGCCGCCCTGAAGGACGAGGGCGACCCGATCACCGTGTCGATCGATCCGGAAGGCAAGATCTGGGTCGGCGACGACGCCGCCACCTACGATCAGCTGGCGCCGCGCCTGCTGGCCATCACTAACAACGACACCTCGAAGCCGATCTATGTCCGCGGCGCCGGGGCGGCAACCTGGGACACGGTCGCCAAGGTGATGGGCAAGCTGTCGTCGTCCGGCTTCGTGCATATCAACCTGCTCACCGAAACCATGGGCGGCACGTCGTCGTCTTCCAGCTCCACGGCCGCACCGGCCACAAGTGAGGCGAACCCCTAAGCGCATGCAACGGATCGGACCCGCTACAGTTCTGTCGGCTCTGCTGCACGTCGGCCTGTTCCTGCTCCTGTTCCTGGGCTGGACGTCGGCGCCTAAGCCGCTGCCTGTCGCCAGCGTGCCGGTTCAACTGGTGTCCTCCGTGCCGATGCATCAGCAGGCGGCCGCGCCGGTCGACGAACTGGCGGTCAAGACCCCTGTGCCGGAACCTGCGCCCGAAGAGCCGGCCAAGCCCGAGCCGACACCGGCGCCCAAGCTGCCCGTACCCGTTCCGCAAAAGGAAATCGCCAAGCCTGAGCCCAAGGCCGCGCCGGCGCCGCCCGACAAGAACGGCCTGAAGAAGCCCCAGCCGGACAAGAACGCCAAGGCGCCGGCCGCCAAGCCGTCGCTTGATCTCAATGCCCTGTCCCAGCTTGCGGCGTCGCCGTCCAAGTCGAAGACCCGTCAGCAGGCCCAGGCCAATACGCACAAGACGGACGGCACCTCGAATTTCGGTTCCGCCCCGGCGGATGCCGGCACCAATACGGCGCTCAAGGCGCTGACCGACCGGCTGATCCAGTTGTGGTCGCCGAACTGTGACGTTCCTGGCGGGAATCTGGTACAGCCGGACATCAAGTTCACAATCTCGCCCAATGGCCGTGTTACGACGGGACCGGACTGGGTCAACAAGCGCAGCGATCCCGTCTGGGAAGCCGGCGCGGCCCGGGCCCAGCAGGCGGTCAAGCGCGGCGAACTGTACAGTGATCTGCCGGATGGTTTGTATAACCGGCCGCTGATCATTACCTTCGACGCCAAGACGGCTTGCGGGCACTGAGGGAGGCGGTGATGCGAATGTGGCTTGGAGCGCTCGCGGCGTCAGCTTTGGTTGTGGCTTTGCCCGCTGGTGCGGCCGATCCATTGTCGGCGCATGCGGTGGAAGCAATGCGCAGTCTGACTGATCGTATGTTGCAGCAATGGTCGCCGGACTGCGCCACGCCGGGCGCAAATCAGGTGCAGACGGACATGCGTTTCACAATTTCGCCCAATGGTCAGGTTATCCAGGGGCCTGACTGGATGAATCAGCGTAACGATCCGGTCTGGCGGGCCGGAGCTGAACGCGCCAAGGGAGCGATCCTGAAAGGACAGCCCTATTCTGGTTTGGCGCCGGAGATTTATGGCCGACCGATCGTCATTACTTTTGACGCCCGGACGGCTTGCGGAACCTAAAGACAGTCAGTGAGGACACACGCATGAAATCCAAGTCCACGGGGATATCCGGTCCGATTCTGACCAAGCGGGGCCTGTTGGAAGGCGCTGTCCTTGGAGCGGCGGGTCTGATCGCGGCGCCGGCGGCGTTCGCCCAGGACAACAGCGAGCTGCGCGGGACCGTCGACCAGGGCAATATCCAGCCCCTGCCGATCGCCATCATGATCAATTCGGCGAACGACAGCAACGCCATGGGCGCGCAGATTTCCAAGGTCATCGCCGCCGACCTGGAACGCTCGGGCTTCTTCAAGCCGATCGACCCCAATGCCTTTATCCAGACCAGCCTCGACGTCAATGTCGAGCCGGCCTACGACCAGTGGAAGACCATCAACGCCGCCGACTTGGCCAATGGCCGCGCCGCCGTCGACGCCGATGGCCGCCTGACGGTCGAGTTCCGCCTTTGGGACATCTTTTCGCAAAAGCAGCTGGTCGGCCAAGCCCTGACGGCGACGCCGGAAAACTGGCGCCGGGTGGCGCACAAGATCGCCGACATCATCTATGAAAAGCTGACCGGCCAGGAAGGCTATTTCGACACCCGCATCGTCTTCGTCGCCGAAAGCGGCCCGCGCGGCAAGCGCGTCAAGCGGCTGGCCATCATGGACCAGGACGGCTTCGGCGCCTCCTACCTGACCGACGGCTCGACCAAGGTGATGACGCCGCGCTTCTCGGCCGACAGCCAGGAAGTGGCCTATATGGCCCTGAGCGCCGATTCCGCCCGCATCTACATCTTCAATGTCGAGACCACCCGCCAGGAAGCGGTTGGCGAGGTGAGGGGCATGGCGTTTGCGCCAAGATTCTCGCCCGACGGCACCAAGCTGGCTTTCTCGGTCAGCCAGGGCGCCAACTCGGACATCTATGTGCTGGAGCTGCGCTCGCGCGCCATGACGCGCCTGACCCGCGATCCGGCCATCGATACCTCGCCGTCCTTCTCGCCCGACGGCTCGAGGATCGCCTTTACTTCGGACCGCGGCGGCAGCCCCCAGATCTATGTCATGAACGCGGACGGTTCGAACGTGCGGCGCCTGACTTTCGGCGGCGGCAGCTATTCGACGCCGGTCTACAGCCCCAAGGGCGACATGATCGCCTTTACCAAGCAATCCGGCGGCCGCTTCTCGATCGGCGTCATGAATATCGATGGCACCGGCGAAAAGCTCCTGACCTCGTCCTATCTCGAGGAAGGCCCGACCTGGGCGCCGAACGGCCGCTACATCATGTTCTTCCGCGAACCGCCGGGCGGCAACGCCTCGCTGTGGATGGTCGAAGCCTCCGGCCGCATCGAGCGACCGGTGCCGTATCAGGGCGGGGCATCCGACCCGGCGTGGTCGCCGCGCCTCAAGTAAAGCGGTATGGTATAACTGTTTCCTTATGCTCGGGAAGCAAAAACGAACGTTAAAAAATACGCGTTTCTGCATATCCGTGTTTGACAAATGCAGCGCAGCATATAATCGTAAATATTAACCGTGCACGTGCATAATCTGGTCACAAAACTATGCAATAGAACCTTCGAAGGTTCAAAAATTGGTGAAGGATTACGATATGTCGATTGAGACCAAAACCGTTGTGAAAGCAGCCCTGGCGGCCTTCCTTCTGACCTCTGTCGCGGCTTGTTCCGACAAGCCGAAGCCGATCGAGCCGACCCCGGCTCCTCCGGCCCCGACGACGCCCACTCCGACCCCGGCGCCGAAGCCTCCGGTCGCCACGGCGCCGCTGCCAGGCATCGTTCCGGGCTCGCAACAAGACTTCGTCGTTAATGTTGGCGACCGCGTCTATTTCGATACCGACCAGACCAGCATTCGCGCTGACGCCCAGGGCGTTCTGAGCGCTCAGGCCGCCTGGCTGATCCGCTATCCGCAGGTCAAGATTCGCATCGAAGGCAATGCCGACGAACGCGGCACCCGTGAATACAACTTCGCGCTTGGCGCCCGCCGCGCTGAATCGGTTTCGGACTTCCTGGTCTCGAAGGGCGTGGCTCCGGCCCGTATCTCGACCATCTCCTACGGCAAGGAAAGCCCGATTGACACCGGCACCGACGAAGGCGCCTGGGCCAAGAACCGTAACGCGCACACCGCTCTGACCAGCGGAGCGAAGTAAGCTACACAGAGTTTTTTTAAGTTGCGGATCAGGCCCCTCGCCGGTACGGTGTGGGGCCTGATTTGTTATCTATTGTAGCGATTTTTGTTTGATGACCCGGCGTCCGGCACCGGATGATTTCCCGGCCCTGGCGGGTAACGCACAGCTTAGAATTTAAGGGGAGAGGGGCAATGACCTCATACGTGACTTTCGCACGCCGGCTGGCTATGGGCGCCGCGGCGGCGGCCTTGCTTGGCACCGCGATGCCGGCGTCGGCCGAACTGGCCAAGGCCAGCAACGCGCAACAACAACAAGACCAGATGATGGGGCAGATCCCCCGCTGTACCAAGAAGCTCGGCACGATTTCGATCGTCGATGGCGACGACGCCAACGGCTGGACGCAGAACAGCCTGGCCCCGCCGCAAAAGCTGCTCAAGGTCGTCGTGCAGAAGTCCGGCTGCTTCAGCTTGGTCGATCGTGGCGCCGGCATGAACGCCGCGGCGCGTGAGCGCGATCTGAACAACAATCTCGGCCTGCAACACGGCTCGAACATGGGGCAGGGCCAGATCAAGGCCGCCGATTACGTGCTGGTGGCCGAAATCGGCAGCGCCAATTCCAACACCGGTGGCGGCGGTGCGGCCGGTATCGTCGGCGGCATGATCGGCGGCCGGGCCGGCGCCATCGTCGGCGGTTTCCGCACCAAGAAGCTTGAGGCCGACACGGTCCTGTCGCTGACCGACGTGCGCACCTCGGAATCCAACTCGTTCGAAGGTCACGCGGCCAAGAACGACCTGACCTGGGGCGGCGGTGGCGGTCTCGGTTTCGCCGGCGCGGTCGGCGGTGGCTACGAAGACACCGACATCGGCAAGATCGTCACCCAGGCCTTCATCGTGGCCTATACCGATCTGGTCAACAATCTCGGCGGCCTTGAGCCGTCAGGTGCGGCAGCGGCGCCTTCGCGCAGCTTCACCGTCCAGACCACTACCACCCTGCGCAAGACGGCCGACGCCAAGGGGCAGGTCGTGCGCGCCCTGCCGGCGGGCCTGATCCTCTATCCGACCGGCAACAAGAACGGCATCTGGTGGGAAGTGGCCGACGACAACGACAATATCGGCTGGGTGCAGAACGACAAGCTGGCCGCCAGCAAGTAACTCTGGCGCGGGCGCGGCCTGACCGCCGTGCCCGCGTTACTCCCGCGTCACACGCATGTCTTGATACACGTGGCAGGGGATTTTTTGTCTTATTTCAGACAGACTATGCTGATATGTAGGTGAAAGCGCCGCGCGGGCAGGGGACGGCGTGGCTTCAAATATAGTTTTACGGATCAGGCAGGAAGGTTCATGACGGATCATCGGGTAACTGCGGGGCGCCAGAACAGCTTCAAAAACAAGCACGGCTTTAAAAACAAGGCGGCTTTGGGCCTGACGGCTCTGGCGCTGGTTCTGGGCGTCGGGGGCGCCGTCGTCGTGGCGCCGCATGCCGCCCATGCTCAGCTGTTCAGCAATGACGACGACAAGGACGATCCCAACCAGAAGCCGACCGACAATACGGTCTGGGATGCCAAGCGGTTGCTGCAGCTCGACCGCAATGTCCGCAAGCTGGAACGCTCCGTCGCCCGCATCGAAAACAAGAATGGCGCGCCGCCGATCCTGATCGAGCCCGATCCTGAAGTGGTCGCCCTGCAGGCCACCGTCGATGCCCAACAAACCAAGATCGAGGACCAGGCCGCGGTGATCACGCGCCTGACCGGCTCGCTCGAGGAAGCCCAGCACGCCAATCAGGTCCTGACCGGCCAGATCACGGCGCTGGCCGCCAAGGTCGACACCCTGACCAAACGCGCCGACCTGACCGAGGCGCACGTCAAGGATCTCGACGCCCAGCTGGCCCCGCCGCCGCCGCCGCCGCCGTCCAAGGGCGACGCCCAGAGCGATTTCGAGCAGGCCTTCAACCTGATGACCACGGGTAAGGTCGATGACGCCGGCCGCGCCTTCGAGGCGTTCACCACCACCTGGCCGGAAGCGACACAACTGCCGGAAGTCTGGTTCCGTCTGGGCCAGATCCGCGCCATGAAGCAGGACAACACCGGCGCCATCGCGGCCTATGCCAGCGCCCTCAAGGGCTGGCCGAAGACCGCCTGGGCGCCGGAAGCGACTGTCAAGCTGGCGGGCGCCCTGGTCGACAGCAACCGGCCGAACGACGCTTGCATGGCCCTGGGCCAGTTCGACAAGGCCTATGGCAAGATGGCCTCGGCCGACAGCAAGGCGGCCGCCAAGACCCTCCGGGTGCGGGCGAAGTGCCCCGCCTAAAGGCTCTCGACCGGTTCGAACAGTATCTGAACGGGAACGCCGACCAGCCGGTCGGCGTTGCTGTTTCTGGCGGCGGCGATTCCGTGGCGTTGCTTTACCTGCTGGCCGAGTGGAAGAGGCGTCCGCTGGAGGTCTTCTGCGTCGACCACGGCCTGAACCCGCACAGCCCGGAGTGGACGCAAAGCGTCGCCCGCCATGCCGCGGCGGTCGGCGCCGGTTTTACCGCTCTGCGCTGGACGGGCGACAAGCCATCGACCGGACTGTCTGCCGCTGCGCGGACGGCCCGGCATGCCTTGCTGGCCGAAGCGGCGCGGCAAAAGGGCGTGCGCGTCCTGTGCCTGGCCCACACGCACGATGACATCGCCGAAGCCGCTCGGATGCGCAGCGAAGGTTCCAATGTCGGTGCGCCACGCCTGTGGTCGCCCTCACCGGCCTGGCCGGAGGGCAGGGGCGTCTTCCTGCTGCGGCCCTTGCTGGATCAGCGCCGCGAGGCCTTGCGCGACCACCTGAGGGCGCGCGGCGTGAACTGGATCGACGACCCGGCCAATGAAAACGCCGCCTCTTTGCGCGCCCGCGTCCGTCTGGCCTTGCAAGGCGAAGACGTCGCGCCACCGCCCGACGACAATAGCGCCGTTGACCTGGCCGGCCTACTGATCGACAGCGAAACCGCCGCTGTCGGGCAAATCACCTTCGGCGCGGACAATCTGGCCACCCGGCCGCGCCCGGAGGCCTTGCGGCTGCTGGCGGCGGCGGCGGTGAGCGCTGGTGGCGGGAACAGGTTGGCGCGACACGAACACACCAAAAACCCACCCCCTCTCCCCCCTCTCCCCTCCCCCCTCCCCCCCCGCCACGACCGCCTGGAAGCCCTGCATGACCGGCTGGCGTCCGGCAAGCCCGCCACCTTGAGCGGCGCCCGCCTCCAGCAAACCGGCAACCGAATCTCCATCACCCGCGAAGCCGGCGATATCGGCCGCCATGCCGATCCGGTCATGACCGTCACCGCGCACTCTGAAGGCCTGTGGGATGGCCGATTCGCGTTGATTTCCTCCGAACCCGGCCGAATCCTGCCCGCCAAAGGCCTGCGCGCCCAACTGGACGACGCCGACCGCAACGGCCTGAACGCGCTGCCCGCCGCCGTACGCCCAGCCTTGCCGGTGTTCGAAAACGGGCGTAAAATGAGGCAGTTGCCTGCGTTCCCGGCCACCGGGACCGGGCTGTCCGCCCATTGCTGGGTTTTGCCGCGTTTTCTCGCTGCCTGTGGGGCGTTTGCGACGGAACGCGATTTGCAGGGTCTTTATTTCGGGGGGCCAAAAGGCCTGTAGCAAAACCCGACGATGGTCCCTATATGGGAAACAACCCGCGTGGAGCGAATCCACGCGCCAATTCGAGCCGTTCGCGCGGCTCTCGCTGTAAGGATTGAAGCTGGCATGAACCTGCGTTCCGTCGCGATTATCGGCGTCGTTCTCGCCCTCCTGATCGGGCTGTATACCTATGTGGCCCATTTCAACAAAGGCGGTGCGCCGCTGACCGGCACGCCGCCGGAGCAACTGGTCTATTCGCAACTGATGGGCGCCATCGAAAAGGGCCAGATCAAGACCATCAAGTTCCACAATGACGAAGCCCAGGGCGAGTTCATCAACGGCAAGGCTTACAAGGTCAATGTTCCGTCTTTCGAACATGCCGCGCTTGATAATAACCTGCAGGCGCACGGCGTTGTCGTTGAGTACGAGAACAACCGCTCCTCGATCCTGATGAGCGTTATCACCACGCTTTTGCCGGTGGTGCTGATCATCGGCATCTGGATATTCTTCATGCGCCAGATGCAGGGCGGCGGCCGTGGCGCCATGGGCTTCGGCAAGTCGAAAGCCAGGCTGCTTACCGAGCATAAAAACCGCGTCACCTTCAACGACGTCGCCGGCGTTGATGAGGCCAAGGAAGAGCTGACCGAGGTGGTCGACTTCCTGAAGGACCCGTCGAAGTTCCAGAAGCTGGGCGGCAAGATCCCCAAGGGCGCGCTGCTGGTTGGCCCTCCGGGTACCGGTAAGACCCTGCTGGCCCGCGCTGTGGCCGGTGAGGCAGGCGTGCCGTTCTTCTCGATCTCGGGCTCGGACTTCGTGGAAATGTTCGTCGGTGTCGGCGCCTCGCGCGTCCGCGACATGTTCGACCAGGCCAAGAAGAACGCCCCGTGCATCATCTTCATCGACGAAATCGACGCTGTGGGTCGTCACAGAGGCGCCGGTCATGGCGGTGGTAACGACGAACGCGAACAGACCCTCAACCAGCTGCTGGTCGAGATGGACGGCTTCGAGGCCAATGAAGGCATCATCATGATCGCCGCCACCAACCGCCCGGACGTGCTGGACTCGGCGCTGCTGCGTCCCGGCCGTTTCGACCGTCAGGTGGTCGTGCCGAACCCGGACCTGGTCGGCCGCGAGTCGATCCTGCGCGTCCACATGAAGAACGTGCCGATGGCTGTTGACGTCAATGTCAAGGTAATCGCGCGCGGCACGCCTGGCTTCTCCGGTGCCGACCTGGCCAACCTGGTCAACGAAGCCGCCCTGATGGCGGCGCGTAAGGACCGCAAGCTGGTCACCATGCGTGACTTCGAAGACGCCAAGGACAAGGTGCTGATGGGCGCCGAACGCAAGTCGATGGCCATGTCCGAGCAGGAAAAGAAGCTGACGGCCTACCACGAAGGCGGCCACGCCATCGTTGCGCTGAAGGTGCCTGAGGCCGATCCGGTCCACAAGGCGACCATCATTCCGCGCGGCCGTGCGCTCGGTATGGTCATGCAGTTGCCGGAAGGCGACCGTTATTCGCAGAACATGGTCCAGATGACCTCGCGCCTCGCCATCATGATGGCCGGCCGGGTTGCCGAAGAAATCATCTTCGGCAAGGACCAGGTGACCTCGGGCGCGTCCTCGGACATCCAGGCCGCCACCCGTCTGGCCAAGGCGATGGTGACGCGCTGGGGCTTCTCGGACAAGCTCGGCTTCGTCAACTACAAGGAAAGCGAAGACGAGTACGGCGCCTTCGGCCGTGACACGTCGGAAGCCACCGCCCAGATCATCGACGACGAAGTCAAGCGCCTGATCAACGAAGGCTATGACGAAGCCAAGCGCATCCTGATCGAACATCTCGAAGGGTTGCATCGTCTGGCGAGGACCCTGCTTGACCTTGAAACGCTGACCGGCGAGGAAATCGCCAAGGTGCTGAACGGCGAGGAGATCAAGCGCGATGCCGAAACCGGCGTGGCGATCGAGCTCAGCACCAGTTTGGCTGTACCGGAAACGGACGCTCCGGTGGCGGCGCAGTAAGGGTTCAGTGAGCCAAGATCACGAACGGACGGGAGCGATCCCGTCCGTTTTTGTTTGCGCCCCAATTCCATCGCAAGAAGCGGATCGCGGCGCTTTCGGCATCCCGGCATAACGGCGTCACAATCATGGAGAGCCCTTATGTTCCAGGTCCTGCCACTTTCATCCGGCCAGTTCGCCCATCTGTACGGCCGATCGAGCGACGACCTCCGCGGCCTAGGCGTCGTCGCTGCAGTCGCCGACACTCATCCCGGCTTTCCGTGCCGTGTGTCGCTGGCTCACGCCGAGCCGGGTACACGTATGCTGCTTCTCAACCATGTCCATCAGCCCGCCGACACGCCGTTTCGCGCCAGCCACGCCATCTATGTTCGCGACGGGGCGGAGACCGTACGTCTGGCGCCAGGTGAATTGCCGGACGTGTTCCGGCGTCCGACCATGCTGTCGGTTCGTGCCTTCGATGCCGAGGGCATGCTCAAAACCGCTGAATTGATCGACAGCGCCTTGGCGGCCGAGACCTTCGAGTCGCTTCTGGTACGTGACGGCATCGACAGGCTCCACGTCCATTTCGCCAAATATGGCTGCTTCGCCGCCCAGGTGGTAGCCTCGTAAATCCTTTCCGAACACGATTTATTTCTGAAACATTTTTAACCTTCTTGCTGCCTCTGCTGCATATGCGAAATGCTGTGGAAAAACAGGTGCCTAAGCCCGTAACGGCAAGGCGCTGACGGTTGCCGAACCCTTAAGCGAATCGCGTTTCGTTAGCGGCTTGTTAAGGACGTTCGGGTTTTTATGAACCTTCAACATTCAGGTCTCGAATGCGACGCGTGCGCGCAGCCCCAACCCTGCGCAATGCACCGTCCTTGCGAGTCCTGTTTTCCGGCTGCGCAGAAAACGCGCAGCACTAACAAAAGTGATCGTGGAGACGTGAAATGCCGGCCATTGTCCGTGGTGGCAGACGCCAAGGAACTGGAGCGGGAAACGGGCCGGCCCGTAGCGAGGCGCCGCAGCGCGCGTCGAAGCCGGCCGCCAAGGCCGCGCCGCGTGGCGGCGGCAGCCGTGCCAAGCGCATTCCCGTAGGCAAGTACAAGGTCATCGGCTCGGTGCCGATGCCGAACGAATTCACCGCCTGGCTGGCGGTTTTGATGATCGTCGGCCTGACCGGCGCTGTTCTGATGACCGGCAATCGCGCCCAGACCCTTGGCCACGCGGTCGTCAAATTTACCGATGAGCGCATCGCTGGCTTTGGCCTCAGCCTGCAGAACGTCCGCCTCGTCGGCGTGTCCGACCAGGCCTCAGACGACATCAAGCGCGCCCTGCACCTGGAACGTGGCCAGCCGCTGGCCCTGATGGATCTTGCCGAAGTGCAGAAGTCGATCGAGAACGTCGGCTGGGTCAAGTCGGCCACCGTCCGCCGTCAGTTCCCCGGCCTGCTGGTCGTCAGCGTTGTCGAGCGCCCCCGCCTGGCCGTCTGGCAGTACAAGGGCAAGGACGTCGTCATTGACGACAAGGGCCAGATCATTCCGGAAGCCCACGCCGTCAACTTCATAAACCTGCCGCTGGTGGTAGGCGAGGGCGCCAACGAACAGGCCGCCGATGTCCTGGAACTGCTCAATGCACGTCCGAGCCTGCTGCAGAAGACCTATGCCCTGGTGCGCGTCGATACACGCCGCTGGGACATTCACCTGAAGAACGGCACGATCATCAAGCTGCCGGCCATCGACCAGGACCAGGCTCTGGCCCGCCTCGATTCGCTGATGAACCAGCGCCGCGTGCTCGATCAGGGCTTCGCCGAAATCGACATGCTCGACCCGACCGCTCTGCAAGTCATCCCGCTCGCCTCCCATCCCACCGCACCTTAAATCAGGCTCACCGCCCAGAAGAACGCCAACATGTCCCGATTTGAAGACCGCCAGAACGCCAAGCATCAAGCCACCGGCCAGGCCCCGCGCCCCGCCGCGCCTGGCATGGTCGACGCCGCCGTCCGGCCGGTGGTCGCCTCGGGCCTGATCGCCTCGCTCGATCTGGGCGCTTCGAAAATCGGCTGCTTCATCATGCGCCCCGAAGGCGCGCGGCATTCCGACCAGTCGATCCGCGTCGCCGGCGTCGGCTACGTCCAGTCCAAGGGCGTCCGCGCCGGGGCGATCATCGACATGGAAGCCGCTTCGCATGCCATCGCCCAGGCCGTCGAGCGCGCCGAAGCCATGGCCAATGTCTCGATCCAGGGGGTGCGCGTCACCATTCCCGGCGCCCAGACAGCCTCGCACAAGGTGTCGGCCCAGGTGTCGCTGGGCCTGAAGCCCATCTCGGACGACGACTTGAACCGCGCCATCGCCTCGGCCCTGGCGCAGGTCCGCTTCCCCAACCGTCGCGCCATCCACCTGCTGCCGGTGTCGTGGTCGGTGGACGACCAGATGAGCGTGCGTGACCCGCGTGGCCTCAATGGCCGCAATCTCGGCCTGGAGCTTCTGGTCGTCACCATCGACGAGAATGTCTTCAACAACATCCTGCAGTGCGTCGGCCAGGCCCATCTTGAGGTCCAGGCCATTGTCTCGGCGCCGCTGGCGGCCGCCGTCGCGGCGCTTGAGGAAGACGAGAAGGAACTGGGCTGCATCTGCATCGACATGGGCGCCTCGTCGACCACCGCGGCCATCTTCGCCAACGGCACGCTGGTCCATGTCGACTGCCTGAACGTCGGCGGCAGCCACGTCACGGCCGATATCGCCCGCGGCCTGTCGACCACCATCGCCGGCGCCGAGCGCATCAAGACGCTGCATGGCTCGGCCATCGCCTCGTCCAACGAAGACCGCGAAACCGTCGAAGCCCCGCCGCGCGGCGACGACAAGGGCGCCGGTCCGATCGTCGTGCCGCGCTCCATCCTGAAGGGCATCATTGCCCCGCGCGTTGAAGAAACCTTCGAGCTGCTGCGCGAGAAGATCAAGGCCTCCGGCATCCAGATCGAACCGGGCGCAGGCGTGGTCCTGACCGGCGGCGCTTCGCAGCTGGCGGGCGTGCGTGAGCTGGCGGTGCGCGTATTCGATCGTCCGGTCCGCCTGGGCAAGCCGCGCCGGGTTCCGCACCTGGGTGATGCGGCTGCCGGTCCATCGTTCGCGGCGACGGCGGGGGTAATCCTGCGCACGCTCTACGGCCCGCGCGATGTGGTCCAGGTCAAGCGCATCATGACCGCCAAGATCGGCCCGAAGGACGCCCCGCAAGCCAAGCCGGGCAACCTGATCTCCCAGGTCATCGACTGGCTGAAGAGCAATCTCTGATCAGTGCCTGAACGCGTCCATCGCACTCGTAAACTGGCCGTTCTCGTTCATGGCGCCGAGCTTGTACTTGGTCCATTTCGGATCGGCGGCAGGCTCCCAGTAAAACACGCCAAGCCCCTTATCGCCCAAGGCCTTGGTTCGTGCGATGACATCGCTTAGCACCGTCTTCGCGGTGTCCGGCTCGTCATACGAATATCCCGTCTCCACCACCATGATCGGCTTGTTGTAGCGCGCCACCAGATCCTTCATCGTCGCCCCCAGCATCGGGTTCGTGACCTTCCAGTCCTTGGCCTTGCTCCAGTACGGATAGTAGGACAGGCCGATGATATCGACCTTGCCGCCGGCCTTGAAGAAGCTGTCGAACCACCAGCGCGCCTTGTCGCCGTCCCAGCCGTTGTCGATGTGCACCACCACCTGAGCGTCAGGATAGACGGCCTTGGTGGCGTCGTAACCGGCGTTGGTGAAGGCGGTGAGGGCGTCGAAATGCTCCGTGCCCCCGTCTGGCCACAACAGGCCGTTGGTGATCTCGTTGCCCGGCTGCACCCAGGCGACGTCGACGCCGTTGGCCTTGAGATAGCTCAGCACCTCGAACGTATGATCGTACACATCCTTGCTGAGTTGCTTGACGTCGTGCCCGGCCCAGGCCGCCGGCTTGACCTGCTTCTGCGGGTCGGCCCAGTCGTCGCTGTAATGGAAATCGATCATCAGCTTCTGGCCGTTGGCGGCGGCGCGTTTGGCCTTGACCAGCAGGTCCTCCTTGCCGTTCCAGCCCTTCTTCGGATCGACCCAGACGCGCAGGCGGATGGCGTTGATGCCGAGGTTTTTCAGCAGCACATACGGGTCGGTCTTGGCGCCGGAAGCATCGCGGAAGGTCACGCCCTCAGCCTCCTCCTGCGTCACCCAGCCGATATCGGCGCCGTAAGCGAAATCCTGCGCAAACGCGGGCGCGGAAAGGCAGGCGAGGGTGCCCGCCAAGGCGAGAAAAGGAAGGAGCCGCATGATGAAATCCCTGTATTGCCGCCGGGCTTTGCACCCGATCTGACCGCCAAAATTATATGACAATTTACGGATTTGGCAAGCACGTCACACACGCGGCAAGCTAATTAAGGCATTGCTGTGACAGCGGCAGTTTCGACTTTTCAGACTGTCAATAAAGTGTCAATAGGAGGTCGCGACCCGCGAGTCACGTCCTGGGGAGCAAAAGTCACACTTCGGTAATGAGTGTTAAAAAATATTGCCGAAATGGCTTCAAAAGTGCCCGACTCAAGTTATCGGGTAACCAATCGTTAATCATATTTGATGTCTCATAAGCCTCTTGGTATGAGGGTTTGAGAAAGCGTCCGTCATCCCTGAGTGGGGAAAGGTTGGTCCAAAAGCCATGGCTATTCATCTTTCTGCGCCGCGTGCCCAAGAACTCAAGCCGCGTATCGTCGTGTTCGGCGTCGGCGGGGCCGGTGGCAACGCGGTCAACAACATGATCGATGCCGGGCTGGAAGGCGTTGAGTTCGTCGTCGCCAACACCGATGCCCAGCAGCTTCAGTTTTCCCGCACCGATCAGCGCATTCAGCTGGGTGTCGGCATCACGCAGGGCCTGGGCGCCGGCGCTCACCCCGAAGTCGGCATGACCGCAGCCGAAGAGTCGACCGCTTCGATCGTCGAGCACCTCGAAGGCGCGCACATGGTGTTCATCACCGCCGGCATGGGCGGCGGCACCGGTACCGGCGCCGCGCCGATCATCGCCAAGTGCGCCCGTGAGCGCGGCATCCTGACCGTCGGCGTCGTCACCAAGCCGTTCACCTTCGAAGGCCGTCACCGCATGCGCCTGGCTGATGCCGGCATCGCCGAGCTGCAGCGCTACGTCGACACCCTGATCGTCATTCCGAACCAGAACCTGTTCCGCATCGCCAATGAGCGCACCACCTTCGCCGAAGCCTTCGGCATGGCCGACCAGGTGCTGCATGCCGGCGTGCGCTCGATCACCGATCTCATGGTCCTGCCGGGCCTGATCAACCTCGACTTCGCCGACGTCCGTTCGGTCATGTCCGACATGGGCAAGGCGATGATGGGCACGGGCGAAGCCGCCGGCGAAGACCGCGCGCTTCTCGCCGCGCAAAACGCTATCCAGAACCCACTGCTCGACGAGACCTCGCTCAAGGGCGCCAAGGCCGTGCTGGTCAACGTCACCGGCGGTCTCGACATGACCCTGCACGAAGTCGACGAAGCGGCCAACGCCATCTCGTCCGAAGTCGATCCGGAAGCCAACATCATCTTCGGTGCGGCCTTCGATCCGGCTTTGGAAGGCAAGCTGCGCGTCAGCGTCGTCGCCACCGGCATGGACGGCGTCGCCCTGCAGACGCCGCTGACCACTTCCGTCAAGAACACGACGCCGCCGCCGACCTTCGGCCTCGGCTATCAGTCGCGTCAGGACAATGCTGCCGCACAGGCTGCTACGGCCGCGCAACTGGCGCCGCAAAACGTGCCGCCGGTGCAGATGTCGGCGCCGCAGCCTCAGGCGCAACCGGAAGCCCGCCCGGCGCCGGCCGCGCCGCAAGCTCCACAACGCTCCAGCCTGTTCGAATCCACCGCGCCGCAAGCCGCGGCGCCGGTTCAGGCTCCGGTCCAGCAAGAAGCGCAGATCGTCTCAAAGATCGTCGACCCGATGGCCGATGAGGACTTCGCCGTCGCTCCGGAAGCCGAAGCGCCCCGCGCCGAGCCGCAAGTCTCGCGCCCGACCATCACCCGCCCGAGCCTGTACGCCAACCCGGCACCGCAAGTGACGGCCCAGCCGCAGCCGGCGCCGCAAGTTGCGCCGCAACCGGCTGCGCCGGCCATGGGTGGTTATAACCCGGCGGCTCGTCCCGCCGCTCAACCGCCGCGCATGGCGACCGAGGAAGAGGGCCGCGAATCCTTCTGGCGCGGCCTGTTCCCGCAGCGCCAGCAACGCGACACGGGCTACGCCCAGGCTGACGAAGGCGTCGAGAATGCCGATCGCTATGCCCCGGCCCCGGCCAAATCGTCCGCCCAGCCGCAAACCCGTCCGGTCGACCAGCCTTCGATGGAAGCGGAGGACGATCTGGAAATCCCTTCTTTCTTAAGGCGCCTCGCTAACTGATAAGCGTAACCGCGTACACGGCCGAATCAGCCGCCTTGAACGGGCGAAAAAGCTTACCGGTCCGTTAAGCTTAGCGTTACAAACGGAAATACAAGTTCGTTTGTTAAAAGGTGCCTCAAACCATATAAACATAAGCGAGGACAGAAGTGTCCTCGCGTTTTTTTTGCCCAGCCACGGGGGCGAGGCTTAAGGTTCACATGGTTACGGATCAGAACGAACATACCCTGGCGCGTGCGGCGATTATCGCCGGCATTGGCCTGCATACGGGTGTGATGGTGCGCATGGTTGTGCGCCCGGCTCCGGCCGGTACGGGTGTGGTCTTTGTCCGCGCCGACATCACCGATCGCGATAATCGCGTCGCTGCCTTGGCACACAACGTCACCCAGACCCGTCTTGGCACTGTTATCACCAACGAAGCGGGCGTGTCTGTCTCGACGATCGAGCACGTCATGGCGGCATTCGCGGCCCTGAGCATCGATAACGTCTATGCCGAACTTGATGGGCCGGAAGTGCCGATCATGGATGGTTCGGCCCTGCCGTTCGTGCAGATTCTTGACCAGGCCGGCTTCCGCCGTCAGGCGACGCCGCAGATGGCCATTGAAATCCTCAAGGACATCGAAGTCGTCGAGGACGACAAGCGTGCGACGCTCAAGCCGTGCGACCGCTTCGAAGTCCGCTTTGAAATCGACTTCCCGGGCAGCCCGATCGGCCATCAGGCCGTTGACCTGGTCGTCACCGAAGACTCGTTCCGTCAGGAACTGGCCGCGGCCCGCACCTTCGGCTTCCTGCAAGGCGTCGAAGCCCTGCGCGCGGCGGGCCTGGCCCGTGGCGGTTCGCTCGACAACGCCATTGTCATCGACGGCGACAAGATCCTCAACGCCGACGGCCTGCGCTTCGCCGACGAATTCGTGCGCCATAAGGCGCTCGATGCCATCGGTGATCTGTACGTCCTGGGCATGCCGATTATTGGCAGGTTTGAAGGAATTCGCGCCGGACACGGCCTTAATAATGCCCTTGTTCGCGCCCTATTGTCCGCGCCGGATGCCTACCGCATCGTGACTCGCGGCGCCGATCTGGCCCAAGCTGGTTAAGCACCTCCGCTGCCTCGGATTTCCGGTTGGCGGCGGCGATGCGCTCGTGTAGATGTATCCTCCGAAATTTAAGATGATGCGCCGCTGATGGCGTCTGGCGAGAGGGTTTTTGCGTGAGTCCTGTCCGGTTTTTCAAGATGTCCGCAGCCGTGGTCCTGGTGGCGGCGGCCGCAACGGTGGGCTTGAGCGGCTGCTCGCAGAAATACAACAACAAGCATCTGGTTTATGAAGAGCGCCCGGTCGAGCTGCTCTATGGCACCGGCATGGAACGCCTCGATGACAAGTCGTGGACCGAAGCCGTCCAGTATTTCGAGGAAGTGCAGCGCCAGCACCCCTATTCGGAATGGTCGCGCCGCGCCATCGTCATGTCGATCTACGCCAACTACATGGCCGAACGCTACACCGAGACGGCGGCTGCCGCCGATCAGTTCATCCATCTCTATCCGGGCAGCGACCTGACGCCGTACGCCTATTACATGAAGGCAATCTGCGCTTTTGAACAGATTGTCGACGTCGGCCGCGACCAGGGCTTCACCACCTCGGCGCAGTCGATGCTGCGCGACGTCGTGCAGCGTTATCCGGACACCGAATATGCCCGTGACGCCCGCCTGAAGCTAGACATGGTGCAGGATCAACTGGCCGGCAAGGAAATGGAAATCGGCCGTTATTACGTCGCCGAAAACCAGCCGCTGGCCGCTATCGGTCGTTTCAAGACGGTGGTCGGCGACTATCAGACCACCAGCCACACGCCTGAGGCGCTGTATCGTCTGGTCGAGGCCAACGAGATGATGGGCCTGCACGACGAAGCGATTCGCGACGGCGCCGTGCTCGGCTACAACTATCCGGGCGATCGCTGGTATGCCGCCGCCTACAAGCTCCTGACCGAAAAGGGCGAGAAGCCCCAGGTCGCGCCAAATGCGGCGGGCGCCAAGGGCGTTGACAAGCCGGATCCCAAGAACAAAAAGGGCTGGCTGAGCTTTATGCGGCCTAAGGTTTAAGCCCGCCTCCACAAATGTTCGCGAAATGTTCTTGTCTTTTCGCGAAAATGCGCTTTAATGGGAGCTGTCATCGCGAGTCGATGACAGCTCTTATTAGTTACGAACACGAAGCGCATGTTGACCCGCCTGACCATCAACGATGTCGTCCTTGTTGACCGGCTTGAGCTGGATATCCAGCCGGGCCTGAGCGTCCTGACCGGTGAAACTGGAGCGGGGAAATCGATCCTCCTCGACAGTCTCGGCCTGGCGACCGGGGCGCGTTCCGATGCCGGCCTGGTGCGGGCTGGCGCCAATCAGGCCTCGGTTACGGCGGAATTCGAACTGGCCGCCGGGCACACACTCTATGATTTTCTTGACGAACGTGGTCTGGTGGTGGCGCCGGGCGAGGCCTTGCTGCTGCGCCGCGTGGTGTCGCGTGACGGCCGCTCCAAGGCCTTTGTCAACGACCAGCCGGTCAGCGTCGCCGTGTTGAAGGCCTTGGGCGACAGTCTGCTCGAAGTGCACGGCCAGCATGAAACGGTCGGTCTGCTCGATGCCCGCGCCCATTTGGGCTTGCTCGATGCCTATGGCGGCCATGGCCCGGATCTGGCGCGTGTCGCTGAGGCGTGGCGGGCATTGAAAACACTGAAGGAAGAACATCGCGACCTGCTCAAGCGCGCTCAGGGTGACAAGGCCGAACTGGAACTGATGACGGCGCGCCTGCAGGAGCTCGACCGTCTCGCCCCCCAGCCGGACGAAGAAGCGCAACTGGCGTCGGAACGGGCTCTGTTGGGCGCATCGGAACGGGCGCTGGAGGATATTTCCGAGGCGCGTGATGCCGTCGGCGGCGATCAGCTGTCGCAGCGCCTGACCAAGGCGTTCCGCGCGCTCGACCATGCCCGCACCCGCGCCATGCAGGCCGGCGCCAGCGGTGAGGATGAGGTTTTGAAGCGCCTGACCCTGGCCGCGGAATCACTCGACCGGACCCTGATTGCCGCTGATGAAGCCCTGGCCCTGATGGACCAGGCCGCCGACAGTCTCGACTTTGAGCCCGGCCAGTTGGACCGCACCGAAGAGCGCCTGTTCGCCCTGCGCGCCATGGCCCGTAAACTGGGCGTACTGGTCGATGACCTGCCCAAGGAACGGACACGCATAGCCAAGTCCCTGAGCCAGATCGAGGACCTGGATCAGCACATCGCCCGGCTCGACAAGGCTATCCATCAGGCGCAGGTCGCTTTCGATGCGGCCGTGCTCGACCTGCGCGGCAAGCGCGAACAGGCCGGCGAAACCCTGGCGGCGGCGGTCATGGCCGAATTGACTCCGCTCAAACTCGACAAGGCACGCTTCCGCGTCGCCATCCGCGCCCTGGAGCCGGAACGCTACGGCCAGACCGGAGGCGAGGCGGTCGCTTTCGAGGTCAAGACCAATCCCGGCGCCGACTGGGGCGGCCTGGCGGTCATTGCCTCGGGCGGCGAACTGGCGCGCTTTGCCCTGGCGCTGAAAGCCGCCCTGGCCACGCGCGGCGGCGAAGAAGCGGCGGCGCCCGTCATGATCTTCGACGAAGTCGATCAGGGCGTCGGTGGCGCCGTGGCCGATGCCGTCGGCCTGCGCCTGAAGCGGCTGGCGGAAAAGTCGCAGGTCATCGTCGTCACCCATTCACCCCAGGTGGCGGCGCGCGGCGATCAGCACCTGAAGGTCGCCAAGGCCGAGTGGGGCGAGGGCGTCCGCTCGACCGTGCAGCGCCTTGACCGTGATCAGACGCTTGAGGAGCTGGCCCGCATGTTGGCCGGCGCCGAAATCACGCCTGAGGCCCGCGCTGCCGCCCATCGCCTGAAGAGCGCGGAACTGGTATAGTCAGGAACTCGGAGGTGCCGTCATGAAGTACCTGGTTTTTCTGATTGTCGAATTCGCTGTCACTGTGGCGCTGGTGGTCGCCGGCTGCGTCGGCTGGAGCCTGTGGCGCAAGGGCATGAGCTATGCGCATCTCGCTGGCTTCAATGAAGATGTGCACTTCTTCATTCGCTGCGGTTTGGGCGTGGCGGCGCTCGTTGTCCTGGTTCAGGTCTGTTACAGCCTGACCGTCCGGACGGTGGAGCAACCGGATTGATTTTGAAACGTAGTATTATAAGATCAGGGCGGCGATGAAGTCCGGCCGGGTGGCTCAAGCCAGCAAAAACGCTGCATATAACCGTAAATCGGAGGAAACATGCCCGCCCGCCCTCTCTCCCTCGCGCTGCTGATGAGCGTATGCTTTCTGCCCTTGCCGCTTGCCGCCAAGACGATCGGCACCAATGTGCCCGCCGAGGCCGTGACCTTTGCGCGCATTAATAGCCTGCCTGCCAAGGATCGCGCCGCCTGGACAGCCTATCTGAAGAAATCCCAGGCCCAGATGAAGACCGACCGGGCCACGCTCGCCGCAGAACTCAAACCGGGTGAAACACCGCCACAGCCGCCGTTGGCCGACACCTCCGAAGGCGGCCACATGCCGTTGAATCGCGACGCCGCCTGGTACGCCACGCCGGAAGCCCGCACTGTCGCCGACAATATTGTCAGCTTCCAGACGCCCGCCGGCGGCTGGGCCAAGAACCAGAACCGCTCGACAGGGCCTCGTCTGCGTGGCCAGCGCTATGCCAACAACGCCGAGACTATGGCGCTCAATACCGATAATTTCGACGCGCCCAACGACCGGTACTGGACCTTTGTCGGTACGCTCGACAATAACGCCACGACGCGTGAAATGCGCTTCCTGGCGCTGGTCGCCGCCCAGGCCCCGGGCAAAGAAGGCGACCCTTACCGCACGAGTTTCATCAAGGGCGTGCGCTACCTGCTGGCCGCCCAGTATCCCAATGGCGGCTGGCCGCAGGTCTATCCGCTCGAAGGTGGCTTCCATGACGCTGTGACCCTTAATGACAATGCCGTCGCCGAAGCCTGCATGCTGCTGGCCGACGTCGCCGACGCCAAGACGCCATACGATTTTGTGCCGGCCGACCTGCGCGCGGCGTCACGGACCGCCAGCGACAAGGCCGTTCCCGTCATCCTGGCGTCTCAGGTCGTGGTCGACGGCAAGCGGACGATCTGGCCGCAGCAGGTCGACGCCCTGACTCTGGCGCCGACCACGGCCCGCAACTATGAGCCCAAGTCGCTGGCCAGCTCCGAAACCAGCGACATTCTCCTCTTTTTGATGCGTCAGCCCAATCCGTCGCCCGAGGTCAAGGCGGCCATTCATGACGGCGTCGCCTGGCTAAAAGCGCACGAAATCTTCGGTATCGCCCTGACCACCAAGTCGGCCGAGGAAGGTCGGATGGCTGTCGCTCAACCCGGCGCCGGGCCGCTCTGGTCACGCCTCTACGACCTCAAGACCGCGCAACCGATCTTCGGCGATGTCGACAAGACGATTCATGACGACTTCAACGACCTGTCGAAAGGCCGGCGTAACGGCTATTCGTGGTACAACACGGCGGCCCAGAAAGCCCTCGACGCCTATGAGACGTGGAGCAAGATGCACTGAGTTACACGTCGCGGTCGGCCGGATTGCTCCTGACAAAACCTTGGGACTGTGGCAGGTAAAAGCGTAGCGAATCCCAAACCTTCTCAAGATGCTTTCATGACACTCGACGACGCACGCGCTGTCCATGCCGACCTGGCGGCGCAGGTCAAATACCATCGCGACCTCTATTACCGCGAAGAAACGCCGGAACTGACCGACGCCGAATATGACGCGTTGGAAAAGCAGCTGCGCGACATCGAAGCGCAGTTCCCGGAGCTGAAAACCGCCGACAGTCCAACCGAACAGGTGGGCGCGCCGATCTCAGAGAAATTCGCGCCGGTCACGCATGGCATTCCCATGCTGTCGCTCGACAACGCCTTCGCGCCCGAAGACGTTGCCGATTTCGAGAAGAGCATCCGCCGCTTCCTGCGCCTGGCCGATGATGAGGCCATCGCCTTCGCCGCCGAACCCAAGATCGACGGCGTGTCGTGCAACATCCTCTATGTCAACGGCGTCCTGACCCAGGCGGCGACGCGCGGCGACGGCCGCGTCGGCGAGGATATCACCGAAAACGTCAAGACGATCAAAGGTATCCCGCACAAACTGAACGGTTCCAATTTTCCGGAAAAGATTGAGGTGCGCGGCGAGGTCTATATGCCTCTGGCCGAATTCGCCGACATGAACGCTCGCGCCGAAGCCGAGGGCGGCCGAACCTACGCCAATCCGCGCAACTTCGCGTCGGGGTCGTTGCGCCAGCTCGATGCGAATGTCACCGCCGCCCGCCCGCTGCGTTTCTTTGCCTATGCCTGGGGCGAGGTCAGCGATCCGGAATTTGTGGCTACGCAGTCCGATGCCCTAGCGCGCTTTCGTGACTGGGGTTTCGAAGTCAATCCCAATTCCGTCCGCGTGGAGGGCGCGCAAGGGTTGCTCGACACCTATGACCGCATCGCCAAGCAGCGCTCGCACCTCGGCTATGACATCGACGGCGTGGTCTATAAGGTCGACCGTCTCGATTGGCAGCGCCGCCTGGGCTTTGTGTCGCGCAGCCCGCGCTGGGCCATTGCTCACAAATTCCCGGCCCAGCAGGCCCTGACCCGGCTGCAGGCCATCGACATCCAGATCGGCCGGATGGGCACGCTGACGCCGGTGGCCCGGCTGGAGCCGATCAATGTCGGTGGCGTGGTCGTCACTAACGTGACGTTGCACAATGCCGACGAAATCGAGCGCAAGGACATTCGCATCAAGGACATGGTCCGTGTTCAGCGCGCCGGCGACGTCATCCCGCAGATCGTCGGCGTCGAACTGACCGAACGGCCAGGTGACGCGATTGTCTATGAATTCCCGAAACTTTGCCCGTGCCCCTTGCACACCGAAGTGGTGCGCGAAACCACGGCCAGCGGTGGCGAAGGCGTGGCGCGTAAATGCTCCGGTGATCAGGCCTGCCCGCATCAGCGCGTTGAATACCTGAAATATGTTGTCGGCCGTCGCGTACTCGATGTCGAAGGCCTGGGCGAAACCTTCATCGAAATATTCCATAAAGCGGGAATTCTCGACGAACCGGCCGATATCTTCACGCTCAAGGACAAGCCCGACCAGGTCCGGGCCGCAGTGCTCGAAGAACGCAAACGGCAATCGGCCGCCCGCCAGGAGAAATCCGGCCAGATGACGAGTAAGCAGGTCGAAGACGCCGACCGCGCCTTCACTAATATCGACAAGCTGTTTGCCTCGATCGAAACCCGTCGTGACGTACCGCTGGAACGCTTTGTGGCGGCGCTCGGCATCAAGAATGTCGGTGAAACGACGTCCCGGCTGCTGGCGCGCGCGTTCGGCTCCGAGGAAGCCATGCGCACCACCTTGACGGCCGCCGCGGCCGGCGATGAAGACGCGCGCGATGCCTTCGAGCATTTCGACCAGATCGGCCCCGTTATCGCCAATTCGGTGATTAGCTACTTCGCCCATCCCTATCAGCGCGGCTTGTATGACCGGCTGGTGGCACAAGTCCGCGTCAAGGACGCCGAAGCGGTCGCCGCCAACTCCAGTGTTTCCGGAAAAACCGTAGTGTTCACCGGCACGCTGGAAAAGATGGGCCGCGACGAAGCTAAGGCTCAGGCGGAACGCTTGGGCGCCAAGGTGTCGGGCTCGGTGTCGAAAAAGACCGATATCGTGGTTGCTGGACCGGGCGCCGGATCGAAGTTGAAAACCGCCACCGAACTGGGCATTACCGTCCTGACTGAGGACCAATGGCTGGAGCTGATCGGCGCATGAAAAAAGTAGTTATCGTAACCGGTGGCGGCAGCGGCATCGGCCGGGCGACAGCGCTGGCATTCCACGCGGCGGATTATAATGTCGTGTTGGCCGGGCGGCGGCTGGATGCGCTCAAGGAAACGGCCGCGCAGGGCCAGGGCGGCGGACGGTTCCTGTGTATCGCCACCGACGTGACCGATGGAGCTTCGGTGCGGGCGCTGTTCGACGGCGCGGTCGCGGAATTCGGCCGGGTCGACGTGCTGTTCAACAATGCCGGGCTGGCCTTGCCGCCAATCCCGCTCGATGAAGTGCCGGTCGCCGACCTGCGCGCCGTCATCGACGTCAACCTGATCGGTAGCATCCTGTGCGCCCGTGAGGCCACCCGCGTCATGAAGGCTCAGGACCCGCAGGGCGGCCGTATCATTAATAACGGGTCGCTGTCGGCCTATTCACCGCGCCCGGGTTCGGCAGCCTATGTCACGTCGAAGCACGCCATAGTTGGGCTGACTAAGTCGATCCTGCTCGACGGCCGCAAGACCAATATCGTTGCCTCGCAGATCGATGTCGGCAACGCGGTCAGCGACATGTCGGATTACATGTCGGCCGGCGCGCTCCAGGCCGACGGCGAATACCGCCCGGAACCGCGCGTTGACGTGGCGCATATCGCCAATATGGTGGTCTATGTCGCGGGGATGCCGCCCGAAGCCAATGTGCCATTCGTTACCGTGATGGCGACGCACATGCCGTTTTACGGGCGGGGGTAAGCGCATCCCGAAAAATGTGGAGCGGTTTTCGGTTAAGATGCGCGCCAAAAAACCCTAGAGCGGTGCGCAGACAGTTTCCAGCCACGCCTTGACCTCGGCCGAAACGCGTGGGCCGATCAGTTCCAGAACCTTGGAATGATAGCCATCCATATAGGCGCGCTCGGCCTGCGTCAGCAGCGCCACGTCGATCAGGTCGCGGTCGATCGGCGCCCAGGTCAGGTTCTGGAAGCCGTGCATGGCGCGTTCGCCGCCGTCCGGGATGATCGCCTCGGTGACATATTGCAGGTTTTCGATGCGGATGCCGAAGTCGCCTTCCTTGTAGAAGCCGGGCTCGTTCGACACGATCATACCCGTCTGCAGCGGATAGCGGTTGAGCGCCTTTGAGATGCGCTGTGGGCCTTCGTGGACGCCGAGATAGACGCCGACGCCATGGCCGGTGCCGTGATCGTAGTCGAAGCCTTCCGCCCACAGATATTGCCGCGCCAGCGCGTCGAGATGCGTGCCGGTCGTGCCGGCCGGGAACTTCACCGTGGCCAGCGCGATATGCCCCTTGAGCACCAGGGTGAACATGCGGCGATGCTCAGGCGACGGCTGACCGATGGCCACGGTGCGCGTGACATCCGTGGTGCCGTCGACGAACTGCGCGCCAGAGTCGACCAGCAGCAGGTTGCCGGTCTGGATCGGGATATTGCTGTTGGTATTGACGCGATAGTGGGGCAGGGCGCCGTGCGGCCCGAAACCGGAAATGGTGTCGAAGCTCAAATCCTTTAGACCGCCACCCGCCAGCCGCAGCGCTTCGAGCTTCTGCGCCACCTCGATTTCAGTCGGCAGGGTTTGTTGTGCTTCGGTTGCCAGCCAGTGCAGGAAAGTCGTCAGGATGGCGCCGTCGCGGATGTGCGCCGCCGTCGTGCCGGCAATCTCCGCCGCATTCTTGCAGGCGCGCGGCAACAGGCACGGATCGTCGGCGGTAACCAGCCGCGCCCCGGCGGCCTTGACCGCCTCCAGCCAGAAGGCCGAGGATTGCTGCGGGTCGATCAGCACGGCTTGGCCATTCAGGGCTTTCAGGCTGTCGATGATGTCGTCCGGCGCCTTGACGCTGACGCCGTTGCCCAGCCACTCCAGCAGGCCGTCGGAGATCTTGGCCGGTTCGATAAACAGCTCGGCCGATCCATCGGCCTTGAGGATCGCCTGGCCGAGCGGCAGGGGCGAGCGGATCACGTCGCCGCCGCGGATATTGAACAGCCAGGCCAGCGACGACGGCGCGGTGATCAGGGCGGCGGCAATGCCGTTGCTGGTGAAGCTGCGGGCGATCTGGGCGCGTTTGTCGGCGCTGGCGATGCCGGCAAATTCCAGCGGCTGCGGCACGATCGGCGCGCACGGCTGGGCGGGACGAGCGGTCCCCCAGGCGGCGTCGAGCGGATTGGGCGCGACGGCTTTCAAGCTCACGCCGACGGATTGCGCTGCCCCCAGAAGCTTGGCCAGGCCGTCCGGCGTCACCAGGCGCGGATCGTAGCCGATGACGGCGCCTTTCGCGGCGGTGCGAATCTCGTCGGCGATGGCATTGCCGTTGTAATCCTTGACTTCGAACACCGATGGATCGGTCTGCTCGCGCGATTGCAGGGTGTAGCGGCCGTCGGCGAACAGGACCGCCCGGTCCAGGAAGATCAGCGCCGCACCGGCCGAGCCGGTGAAGCCCGACACCCAGGCCAGCCGCTCATTGGCGTCGGGCAGGTATTCGTTCTGGTGTTCGTCCTCGTGCAGCACCAGGAAACCGTCAAGCCCCTGAGCCTTCATCTGCGCCCGCAAGGCCGCGACATGGGTGACACCCTGGCCGGGCGTGGTGGTCACGTCATAGGTCTGGAAAACGGGGCGGGCAGAATCAGCGGTCATGATGGCAATCCGAAGCAGGGGAACCCTGACCAATATAGGCGTCGCGCCGGGCCGCTTTCAATGGCTACTTGGCGGAACAGATGTTAGTTTAACGACAAAGGGGAGCGGAAATTGACCTATGGCTTTGTCTGGATGGCGGGCATCATGATGATGATGTTCCAGGCCTTCCTCAATACAACGACAAACTGGACGCTGGTCGTCCTGCCATTCCTGATGCTGACGCATCTGTTTCAGTCGAATAAGGCATGGTTAGCGGCGGTCGCGTTGTTTGTTGCCGTCAAGGTGACGTTGACGGTGTCTGCCCAGGTCGGCGGCTTTGGCGGATCGGATGTGCTGTTTTTTGCCGGAGCGCCTCTCGCGTTCTGGGGCATCAACGTGAAGTGCCCGCGCTGTCGGCTGCATGTGGCGATACATCGTTACCGCTGGTGGAATGATCCCGCGCCGGACTTCTGCAACTGCTGCGGCCGCACGCGCAAACGTGTCCAGTCCCTGCAGTACCTGTTCAAGCCGGAAGCCTGGGACGGCGAATACCACGACGAAGGCGGCGGGCCCGTACCGGATGACCAGGGCTCGGAATACCGGCGCTACCTCATGCAACAGCGCTGGCAGCGGCGGACGAAAAAGAGGGGCTAAGGCTCCAGTGCCACGCGCAGGGCATCGATCCCTTCGCCGCTGAAAACAACCAGGTAATGTGCCGCACCCTCTGTGAGAAACGACACGATACGCCGCTCAGATCCAGCTGCCGCTGATCGCCATGGCGGCGATAAAGCTGACAAACAGCCACGGCACGGCGTTCAGACAGGCGTAGCCCAGGCTGATCCAGCGCGCGCCTTTTGCGCGCCAGATCAGGATGACGGCAACCACCGGCAGGCCCCAGAAAGTAACATAAAGCGGCACGTCGGCCCACCAAGGGCTATCGTGTTTTCCGTCCATGGCGTCGACGAAGATTGCGCACCACACCGCAAGAAACGCCCATAGAAAGGGAACGGCGCCAAACGCCGCCAGCACCAATCTGTCCTTAAGTGCGTGGCGCAAGTTAGGAAAAACCAAAGCTAGTGGAATGGAGACAAGGCCGGGAAGCATGAACGGTGAAACCTGACGGAAAATGAACCGCAGATTGGCTCCGTAGTCCGTCACCCAGTTCGGATCGACCACCATCTATTCGACCTTCAACGCGATGCCGTTAAACACGTTGGTGAGCATCTTCCTCTGCTTGTTAGCTTCGAACCAGAAGCCACCGTTCACCAGAATGAGGAAAAAAACCACCATGCCGACGGGTATCAGTCCCATCGGGTTGGCCTGAATATTCGACCACGACAGTTGGCTCAGCAGGACACCACCGATCGACAACACGCCCGACAGCCAGAACACGCAGAAGATCATGACAAAAATCATCGGCCGCATGGTGATGCGGATCGTGCTACCGCCCGGCGCCGGCTGGATGACGCCGCTGACGACCGGCAGGAACGAGTTGCGGTAACGGATCAGGCGGCGAATGGTGAAGCGGCCGCTTTCGGCCGTGCCCTCGAAAGGCTTTTCGCCCCTGTCAAACAGACGGAATTTCTTCGGTTCAACGATTGCCTGCAAGGCCGCGAGCGCGTCGATCGACGACAAGGACGCGTGGATCGTGAACGACGTGAACGGTATCAGATATTTCAGCATTGTGAGCCCCCCTTGGCTCACAATACGCTCTTAACCGCACGAAACCAAGGTCTTAGCCCGGATGGACCATGTTTTCCGGGCGGACGAACTGGTCGAACTCTTCGTTGGTCAGGTAACCGCCGCCGACGGCTTCCTCGCGCAGGGTCGTGCCGTTCTTATGGGCCGTCTTGGCGATCTTGGCACAAGCGTCATAGCCCAGCTTGCCGTTCAGCGCCGTCACCAGCATCAGCGAGTTTTCCAGGCCGCGCTTGATGTTGTCGAGGCGCGGCTCGATGCCGACCACGCAGTTGTCCTTGAACGAGATCGCCGCGTCGGCCATCAGGCGGACGCTTTGCAGGAAGTTATAGGCCATGACCGGGTTGAACACGTTCAGCTCGAAGTGGCCTTGGCTGCCGGCAAACGTCAGCGCCGCATGGTTGCCGAAGATCTGCACGCAGACCTGCGTCAAGGCCTCGCACTGCGTCGGATTGACCTTGCCCGGCATGATCGACGAGCCCGGCTCGTTTTCCGGCAGGGCCAGCTCGCCCAGACCCGAACGCGGGCCGGAACCGAGGAAGCGGATGTCGTTGGCAATTTTAAACAAAGAGGCGGCGACCGTGTTGATGGCGCCGTGGCTGAACACCATGGCGTCGTGCGCGGCCAGGGCCTCGAACTTGTTGGGCGCCGTGGTGAACTTCAGGCCGGTGATCTGGGCGATCTTGTCGGCGACGCCTTCGGCGAAGCCGATCGGCGCGTTCAGGCCTGTGCCGACCGCAGTGCCGCCCTGGGCCAGTTGCATCAGCTTCGGCAGGGTCTGCTCGATGCGCTCCAGGCCGTTGGTCAGCTGTTGCGTATAGCCCGAAAACTCCTGGCCGAGCGTCAGCGGCGTGGCGTCCTGGGTGTGGGTGCGGCCGATCTTGATGATCGACTTCCAGGCCTCGGCCTTGTCGTTCAAGGCGTTGCGCAGCGATTGCAGCGCCGGGATCAGGCGGTGGACGATTTCCTCGGCGCAGGCCACGTGCATGGCGGTCGGATAGGTGTCGTTCGACGACTGCGACATGTTGACGTGGTCGTTGGGGTGGACCGGCTTCTTCGAACCCATCTCGCCGCCCAGGATCTGGATGGCGCGGTTCGAGATGACCTCGTTGGCGTTCATGTTCGATTGCGTGCCCGAACCTGTCTGCCAGACGACCAGCGGGAAGTGCTCATCCAGCTTGCCTTCGATGACTTCGTTGGCCGCCTGGATGATGGCGTTGCCGACGGTGGCGTCGAGCTTGCCCAGGCCCATATTGGTCTCAGCGGCGGCGCGCTTGACGATGCCGAGCGCGCGCACGATCGGCAGCGGCTGCTTTTCCCAGCCAATCTTGAAGTTGCCGAGCGACCGCTGCGCCTGCGCGCCCCAGTACTTGGAATTGTCGACCTCGATCGGGCCAAAGGTGTCGGTTTCGGTGCGAGTCGTGGTCGTCATTTTCTTGCTCTCCGGCGATGGCGGATCTTTGTCGGTCGGGCCGGCCAGCGGCGCCTCGACGGTTTCAAACTTGGCCCCTGTTCCGGGACGCTTCTTATCCTTGGAACCCTTACCCCAACCGAACATCGGCAACTCCCTACAATTCGGCCTGTGTCTTAAACTCTGCCGCCCAAAGTGCAATGAAAAAGCGCCGCCTACCGCTCCGTTGCGGAGTCTTGCAGGAAATGTCTGGCGATATGGGCGATCGGTGTTCCGACAAAAAAGAAATGCGCCCAAAGCCCGCTGACGACGTCCCACCCCATCGGCAATTTCCAGCCGGGCGCACCGGAGTGTGGAACGACGACATAGACCATGAGCACCCAGGTCAGCAGGCCGTAGGCGCAGCCCCAAAGCCACGGTCTCGCCAAAAGCCAGGGCAGCTTGACGGCCGCGACAGTAAAGACCGCCGCCATGATCGTCGTCAGACCGAAATGAACCCCCAAGCCAAGCAGGGCGATGATGTCGCCGCCCTTCATGGCGCCGGGGCCGATCAGGCCGCTGGCGACGTATTTGAGAATGCCCAGCTCCGTCGCGCCGTGCGGAACATAACTAGCGAAGGCGGACAGGATGTCCAGAGTGCCGGCCACCAGGCCGCCCCATAAAATGGCCCAGAAAATACGCATGACAGTATCCTCCCCGATAAGGTCGCCTGTGCCGGCGCCAGGCTATACTGATTTCCCGGACGCCTGTTTGTGTCAACAGGCTGATCAAGCGTGTTCAGCGATGAAGCCACCGGTCTGGTGCGCCCACAGCCGATCGTACAAGCCGTTAGGTCCTTTGGGCCAGGCCAATGGCTAACGCGCCGGCGGCTTTCTCCGCGGCCTGTATTGTCTTTTCCTTGGCTTCGCGCGTCGTCAGGGTCGGCGCCGCATTGACTTCGTGGATATCGTCTATGCCAAGAAAAGCCAGCCAACGTCGCAGGTGCGGTTTGACGAAGTCGGACGCGTCTTCGTAAGGCAGCAGCGGATAAGCATTGGCGCTGGAATAGATCAGGACCGCGCGCTTGTTACGCAACAGGCCCTGATAACCCGTCTCCTTCGACCACAGCCAGTTCTCTCCGGCCAGGGTCGCTATGTCGATGAAATGCTTCAACCGGTAAGGCAATCCGAAGTTCCACATCGGCACCGCGAAAACATAGATGTCTGCCGCATTAAAGCGCTTTGCCACGGCGACCGCCGTCCGCCATCGCGCCGCCTGTTCAGGCGTCGGCGCCTGCTTGCGCAGGACAGCGAACTTGGCCTCGATCATCGCGTCGTCGAACTCCGGAAAATCCGTGGCCCAAACGTCCAGCCTGTCGATATCGCCTGCCGGGGTTGCCGCACGATAGGCATCGAGGAAGCTGGCGGCGACGCGAATGGTCGTGGACCGCGCCTTGGACGGCGAGGCCTCGACATAGAGGAGTTTTGTCATTGCAGACTCTTTCAGGACGCGGTTTCGGAAAGTCTCAACGCCACAAGACCGGTCACAACCAGGGCGATCGAAGCCAGACGCCAGGGGCTGAGGCTTTCGCGGAACAGGAGGATGCCGATGGCCGTGACTCCGACCGCACCCGTGCCGGTCCACAAGGCGTAGGCCGTCCCCACCGGCAGGTATTTGAGCGCGTGCGCCAGGAGAAATATGCTCCCAAGCGCCGAAGCAACGGCGAGAACGCTGGCTGGAAAATCCGCCCAGCCATTCGATTGCCGCAGGGCTGCCGCCATGACGATCTCAAGTCCGGCAGCACTGAAAAGATAGATCCAGGCCATGCTTCGCCTCGTTCGTTGCTACGAAGAGGAAATTAGTCCATGGTTACCTGGAGGCAAGTACGTACTTTTGGGTAACTATGCGAAATGTCTGAATTTTTTCCCACAGGAGGCGCTTCCATTTTTAGCGCCTCATGCCCGTCACGGCAGGCCTTTGAGATTATTGCCGACAAATGGGCGCTGCTGCTTATCGCGGCGCTTTACGATGGCCCCGTGCGCAACAACGAACTGCTGCGCCGGCTGGAAGGCGTGTCGCAAAAGATGATGACCCAGACGCTGCGCAGTCTCCAGGCCGCCAACCTGGTCATCCGGACGGACCACAACTCGGTTCCCCCGCACGTCGACTATCGACTGAGCGAATTGGGGCGGTCATTGAGCGACACGCTGCGGCCACTGGATCGCTGGGTGGAAAACAACTACACCCGGATGCAGCTGACTTAGACGGTCGGTTCCGCGACCGATTCCGCCAGAAAACCGCCGGTCTGGTGCGCCCACAGCCGGGCATAAAGGCCGCCGCTTTTGATCAGCTCGGCATGCGGGCCGCTTTCGACGACGCGGCCGCGGTCCATGACCACCAGCCGGTCCATGCGGGCGATGGTCGACAGCCGGTGCGCGATGGCGATGACCGTCTTGCCTTCCATCAGCACTTTCAGGCTGTCTTGAATGGCGGCCTCGATCTCGGAATCGAGCGCCGAGGTCGCTTCGTCCAGCACCAGGATCGGCGCGTTCTTCAGCAGCACCCGGGCAATGGCGATCCGTTGTCTTTGGCCGCCGCTGAGCTTGACGCCGCGCTCGCCGACCAGGGCATCGAGGCCGGTGCGGCCCTGCTGATCGACCAGGGCGTTGACGAAGCCCTCGGCGCTGGCCTGGCGCAGGGCGCGGCGGATGTCGTCCTCGCTGGCGTCCGGCCGGCCATAGGCGACATTGTCACGGATCGACCGGTGCAGCAGGGCGGTGTCCTGGGTCACCACGCCAACGGCGGCATGCAGGCTGTCCTGGGTGACCTCGGCGATGTCCTGGCCGTCGACCACGATGCGGCCGCTGTCCAGGTCGTAGAGGCGCAGGAAAACGTTGACCAGGGTCGATTTGCCGGCGCCGGACGGGCCGACAATGCCGATCTTCTCGCCTGACCTGATGTCGAACGACAGGCCGTCCAGCGCCGGCAGGCTGTCGTGGCCCTTGCCGTAGTTGAAGCGGACGGCGTTGAAACGCAGATTGCCGCCGGAGACCTTCAGTTCCGGCGCGCCCGGTTTGTCGGTGATGGCGTAGGGCTGGGCGATGGTGTCGACGCCGTTCTGCACCGTGCCGATATTGTCGAAAACGCCGGTGACCTGCCACAGGATAGCGCCGCTCAGGGTGACAATGCGCCCGCCTAAGCCCACCACCAGGGCGATGGTCCCGAGCGTCAGTTGACCCTTGCTCCACAGCCACACCGCCAGCGCCGTCAGGCCAACCAGCAACACCGTGTTGAGCGTGTAGTTGAGCGTCGTCAGCCGCGTCACCACGCCTTCGCGGTCGAGCAGGACGCGCGTGTGGTCGCGCAGGGCGCCGCCGACATAGTTTTCTTCGCGGTGCGGATCGGAGAACAGCTTGACCGTCTGGATGTTGCTGTAGCTGTCGACGATGCGCCCCAACGTGGTCGAACGCATTTCCGACGAGGCGCGCGATGCCTTGAGGACTTTTGGCACCAGCAGGAGCAGCATGGCGACGTACAGTCCGAGCCACACCAGCATCGGCGCCAGGAACCAGGTGCTGACGGCCGCGAATAGCCAGACCGTGACGGCGAAATTGATCGCCACCGACCAGAAGCTGTCGAACACGGTGATGACGGACGAACTCAAGGCGCCGCCGGTGTCCATGACCTTCGACGCCACCCGGCCGGCGAAATCGTTGGTGAAAAAGCTCATCGACTGGCGCAGGACATAGCGGTGATTCCGCCAGCGGATCAGGCTGAGGAACGGCGTCGACGACTGGTGCAGCACCAGCTCATGCAGCAGGTTGAACAGGGGGCGCGCCACGCCGGCGATCACCAGCATATAGACGAACAATTGCCAGTGGTCGTGCCACAGCGTCGCCGGATGCGCCTTGGCCAGCAGGTCGACCAGCTGCGACAGGAACTGGAACACCTGCACTTCGCACAGGGCCAGGAGGATGCCGACCGCCATGAGGGCGATAAACACCGGCCAGGCGCGGGTGAAATAATGCCAGTAAAATGCCGCCAGGCTGCGCGGCGGCATCTGTTCGGCATAGGGGCGGAACGGCTGGATAAAGCCTTCGAAGGCCTTGAGCAGGGCGGTAAACATGTCCCCGCCTTAGCACGCCTGACGGCGGAGCGCGGTCACATCTGGAAGTTTTTCCGCGATCGTGGCAGTCTTGCCAGATGGGCAGGCAGCATGGGGGCTGATTGGCGTGGACAGTTTCAATATTTTAGACCGGCATCTGATCCTGTGGCCGATGGCGGCCCTGGCGGCGCTGACCTTTGTCATCCTGTCGCTCATCCCGATGTTCCGCGTCGGCGATATCGGCTCCGGGCGCGTATCGATTCAGGATTTCAAGTACGGCGAATCTGGAAATGTCCCCGAACGCACAAAGCAATATAACCGTAACTATATCAACCTTCTGGAACTGCCGATCCTGTTCTACGTGGTGGCGCTTATCCTGTTCATCAACGATTCGGTGACGCCGGTGGAACTCGGGCTGGCGTGGGTATTTGTGGCTTTCCGCGCCGCGCACAGCGTGGTCCACCTGACGATCAACCGGGTGACCTTGCGGCTGACCATGTTCAGCGGCGCGGCGTTCAGCCTGATGGCGCTGTGGATTGTCACCTTTTGGCATATGGCGGGGCTGTAAAAAAAACGCGGCCCGAAGACCGCGTTTTCCATTTCGACACTTCTTGAACTCAGGCGCTTACTTGGCGCCGAACAGACGGGCCCAGAAGCCGGGCTTCTTCTTGGTGGCTTCCTTGGCCTTGCCGGTGATTTCGTGCGCCTTGTCGGCGACGTCCGACGAGAAGTCGTCCGCCTTGCGCGCCATGTCGGCGACGACCGGCTTGGCGGCCTCGACGGCGTCTTCGATCTTATCCTTGGCGACTTCGACGGCGGCCTCGGCCTTGTCCTTGGCGGCCTCAGCCGCAGCGGCGGCCTTTTCACCCAGGTCCTTGAGCACCGGTTCGGCGGCTGTCTTCAAATCTTCAATCTTGTCGGCTACCTTGGCGACGGTCGCCTTCACGGCGGCCTTGGCCTTCGGGGCAGACGTCTTCGGCGCGGCTTGCGGCGCGGCCGGACGCTTCTTCTTGACGGGCTTGGGGGTCTCGGAAAGCACCGGCGCCTTGACGTCGTTGACCAGCGGTTTGACTTCGGCCTTTACCTTCTTGGCCACGGCCTTGACCGTCTTGGCGGCAGCTTTCGGCGCCTCGGCAGCGGCCTTGGCTGTCGCGGTGGCCTTGCGGGCCAGAGTCTTTTTTACACCCGCATCGGCGGGAATGGGGCTATCGCCCGAATTTGATTTTGTGGTAGCTCTCGCCATCGTCCGTCCTTAAGTGCCTGATCCAGGAGATTCGCACGCCGAAAAAAGGGAAAAGTACCCGAGTTCAGGCGATGAATCAACGTTACCGCAAAGCAGCATGTCCTATAATCCTCAACAAATCATAGCGCGGGGCCCGCGCCAAGTCGCCGAGTCTGCCGCAAGTGCGATAGATGACGATGTGTTTCTCGAAGGCACCACCTATTCCATCCTCGAAGAAGACGAAGACCACGATGTCTGGCGCATCGACGCCTTCCCGACCGGCGAGGAGGAAGATCAGCGAATTCAAGAGGTTCTGAAGGGTTTTGCCGGCTTGAAAGTCGCCACCGAAGTGCTGGCCGACGCCGATTGGCTGGCCATGGCGCTGTCGGGTCTGCCGCCGGTGCGCGCCGGACGTTTCTTCGTTTATGGAATTCACGATCGCGGCAAGGCTCCGTCAAGCACCGTCAATCTGCGCATCGAAGCCGGCGCCGCGTTCGGCACCGGCCACCACGGCACCACAGTCGGCTGTCTGCTGGCCTATTCCGATTTGCTGAAATCGAAGCGCTTCAACCGCGTGCTTGACGTCGGCGCCGGCACCGGCGTGCTGGCCATCGCCGCCGCCAAGACCGGCACCAGGGTTGCCGTCGGCACCGATATCGACCCGATCAGCGTGCGTATCTCGAACGAGAACGCCAAGCTCAACTCGGCCCAGGCGCGGTTCGTCCATGCTGCCGGTCTTGAGCACGAGGCGGTGCGCAAGGACGCGCCGTATGATTTGGTGTTCGCCAATATCCTGGCGCGGCCGCTGGTCAGCCTGTCGCATTCCATCCGTGGCGCGCTCAAGCCGAAGGGCCTGGTCATCCTGTCAGGCCTGCTGCGCACGCAGGAGCGCTTCGTCAAGGCGGCGTATCTGAGCCACGGTTTCCGCCTGGTCCGCCGCATCCATCGCGACGCCTGGTGCACGCTGGTGATGCAGAAAATCTAGACTGCCTCCAGCGCCCTGACGGCCTGAGCCAGCACTTCGGGCTGCGACAGCATGACCATGTGGCCCGCCTCAATATCGATGACGCTCGGGGCTTTCAGCCGGGCGATCATCTTGTCCTGATGCGCCGGCGTCAGTGAGTGGTCGAGCGTCGTCCGCACATAGACGGTCGGCACCTCAGGCATGGGGGCGGTTATCTTCGTCAGGTCCATGCCCGGCCGGTCACGGCGGCAGCGATCGATAAGCAACTGCTGGTCGGTCAGGCTCAGGTCGTTGCCATAGGCTTTGCGCAGCATGTCGTCGGACGGCTTGATGCCGTCGTGATTGAAGGCGAACAGTACAGGCAGGATCAGGTTGACCGGAAAGCCCTGCGCTTCGGCAAATGACTGGCCTGGCTCAGGTACGACGGCGGCTACAAAGGTCAGGCTGCGCAGGCGCGGCCCCAGGACGCGGCCAAGGTCCGGCGCCAGAATACCTGACAACGAATGGAGCACCACATGCACGTCGCGAATGCCTGTCCGCTCCAATTCGGCGGCGATGCTGTCGGCGCTGGCCTGCGGGGTCAGGTCGCGGTCGAGCGACGACAGGTCGAGCGCCAGATTGCGTCCACGGACCAAGGGCAAGACGCGTTCCCACACCCAGGCGCCCATGCCCGAGCCGTGCAGAAAAAGACGGGTCGCCGTGTCCATGATACTTCTCCTTTTGCGCGCGACATCCTGCTTCCGGCGGCGTAAATTTGCGCTACGGAGCCGTGCGGCAGGCGATAAAAACAAAACGGGGAGGGGAAAGATGCGCGCTGTCGATGCCCGGCATTATTGGCTGGAGGCCATAGTCCGCAATGACGATCCGGACTGGCAGCCGGACCGCTATCCCTTCAATCTGCCGGTGGTGCGGGGGCTCGACCGCATTACCTTTCATCCAAAGGTCACCTTCTTCGTTGGAGAGAATGGCTCGGGCAAGTCGACTTTGATTGAGGCGCTGGCTGTGGCGTGGGGCTTCAACGCGGAAGGCGGATCGAAGAACTTTCGTTTCAGTAACCGAGATTCACACTCCGACCTGCATCGATTTATCCGGCCGTCGCGCAGCGTTCGGAAGGCTCATGACGGCTTCTTTTTGCGGGCTGAAAGTTATTTTAACGCCGCCACCTACGTCGAAAACATCGGCGTTAGCGGTTACGGCGTCCGTCCGTTACACGAACAATCGCATGGCGAAAGCTTCTTTGCCCTGTTCGACAACCGCTTCCGGGGCAATGGCCTCTACATCCTCGACGAACCGGAAGCTGCCTTGTCACCCAATCGCCAGATGGCCTTTCTGTCGCGGATGCACGAACTGATCCAGAAGGATTCGCAATTCATCATCGCCACCCATTCGCCGATCATTCTCGGCTATCCGGATGCCGACATCTGGCAGGTGACAAAGTACGGCCTGGAAAAGGTCGCCTATGCGGAGACCGAACACGTCCAGGTAACGCGGCAGTTTCTCAACAACCGCGACCTGATGCTGGATATGCTGCTTGACGACGAACCGGAACGTTGAGCCGCTTCAGGCCTTGATGAAGCCGACAATGACGTGATCCTGGTCGGCGGGATCGATCTGCAGCGTCAGGACGCCGTCACCAAGCTGTATACGCAGCACGTTGTCGCTGTCGACGGCGAGAAACGATTCATCAACGATGCGACCTTCTGACTTGAAGTAGACCACGATGCCGGTGGTGCCCCGGTAGTCTTTGAACCAGCGCTTGAAGCTGATGTCGATGTGGAAGTCATGCGCGATGGCGTCGTTAGTGGCCGTGACCTCAGGCGGATCGACGGGCACTGTCGAACTCGAATAGGAGGTCTGGATATTGCTCGACACATCCATCGCGCCGGCTTTTGACTTGCCGAAGAGCTTTCCCAGATTGTCCATGTAACAGAATGGCTTGGCGTAGGGGTTGCCATTGCCGTCAGGCGCGCCGAACAGGCAGTAGGACGTATAGGTTCCGTCGCCATAGCTCTGGCTGAAGGTCCCGCTGAAATAGCCCATGGTGCCTGCGGGCATGCTCTTTTTGGCCCAGCCCGGAGCGTAATCGTGTGCCAGCCGCACCGGCTGATTATAAGCATAGGCGACCGAAGCGATCGGCGACTGGGCGGCAATCCGGCCGGAGTTGACGACGCTGGGCTGATGCAGCAGGTGAATGATGCTCGTTTGGGACGGGTCAAGCAGGTGCGCAACGTGTGTTGCGGGCGTCTGGGCGACGGCCGCCAAAGGCAGCGCGGCCATCAAAGTTACGGCAAGACCTGTAGTCGTTTTTTTCATCGTCCCCTCGATACCTCGCTGCCACGTGACCGTGGGCCTCAGCGGGTATGCAAGAGTCGGGCCTAGGACGGCTTCATGTGATCGATAGCCATCTGGTTCGACTTGACCATCTCGACCAGGCCGGCGGCGGCCTGAGTCATTTCCATCGGCAGGGCCAGGACGATGGTCGAATTGTGCTCGGCGCCGATTTCGCTCAGGGTCTGCAGCCGGCGCAGCTCCAAAGCCGCCGGCACCTGCTGGATCATCCGGGCGGCGTCGACCAGGGTCTGCGAGGCGGCGGCTTCGCCCTGAGCCTTGATCAGGCGGGCCTTGGCTTCGCGGGTCGCTTCAGCTTCGCGGGCCAGGGCACGCTGCATCTGCTCGGGGATGTCGAGGTCGCGCATTTCGACGGCGTCGATATGCACGCCCCACTTGGCGGCCGACTTTTCCAGCAATTCCATTAGCTTGGCGTTGACCTGCTCTCGGTGCTTGAGGAGCTCGTCGAGGCCGTGCTGGCCGATGGTGTCGCGCAGCGCCGTTTCCGACGCCTGCAGGACGGCGAGATAGGGATCCGAGACGGCGTTCAGCGCCTTGCCGGGATCGTTGACCTTGTACCAGACGACCGCGTTGACGCGCACGGCGACGCCGTCGCGGCTGAGCGTTTCCTGGGTTTCCAGCTTGACGGTCAGGATGCGCACGTCGATGCGCTTGGCATATTCGATGACCGGAATGATCCAGTACAGGCCCGGGCCGCGGGTCGAGGCATAGCGGCCGAGGAAGTAGACGACGCTCCGTTCCCATTCCTGGTTGATCTTGAAGCCCGAAACAACGAGAGCGCCGATGGCGAACAGGACCGGCACGGCTGCGGCGCCAAGCGCATACCAGATGGCGCTGCCACCCTGAATGATCGCGTGAAGCGTATGATTGGCCTGATCCATTGTTCCCCCTGTATCGCCCCGTTTCGCCGCGAAGTCCGCTGGCGAAGCGAGGGCATCTTACACGGCACGAGGGAAAAGAAAACCGAAATCGTTAACCATTCCGGGGCGTGGCAGGCAAAGAAATAGGCGCGGGCCTCTGGGCTCCCGCGCCTTATTTATTCTGGCTTTTAGTCCCTGTGTTAGCCGACGGATTGAACCGCGGCGGTCTCGGCAACCTGACGGTTCGAAGCCGGGGCGTTCAGGCCGACGGTAGCCAGGGCAACGATCATGAAAAGGGTAAGAGCAGCAAGGCCGCTAACGGCATAGATAGGATTGGACATTGGTTAATTCCTCAGATGTTCCGGGGTTAATCCCGTACCACCTATATGCTCTTCGCATATGCGAAATGCAAATTAAACGAACGTCATTAAGTGGAATTAAGACTTCAAATATTTCAATGGAATGTATCAGATCCGTTAAAATGCGTGATCTTGTGCGGCGCAACTCAGTTTGGCGACGCATTTATAATAATATTAAATTATTCAGTTAATTGCCGGATTGCTGCGTATGCGAGCAAATTTCGACGCCCAGCGCCGGTTCAGTGGCCGACGTGCATCTCGCCGGAGCCGCGCACCTTGGTGATCACGGCGCCGGTGGCGCGGTTGATGCTGACGTCGCCGGAGCCGTTGGAATCGATATTGACCGTAGCGGCTACGCCACCGAACGATACGTCACCTGACCCGGAACCGCGGATCACGAAGGCCTGGGCCTGACCGTTCTTCAGGAACACGTCGCCGGAGCCGGACATGTCGAGTGTCACCGGGCCGTTGATGCGTTCGATGCCCACATCGCTTGAGCCGCAGTTGACCAGGGTGAAGCCGCTGCTGACGCTTTGTACGGCCAGGTCGCCTGAGCCCACAAGGTTGGCCTTCAGGGACTGCACGCGGCCGAGCGTGACATCGCCTGAGCCCTGGTTCTGCACTTCGGTGTTGGCGGCGTTGGCGATGCTGAAATTGCCGGCGCCGCTGAGGGTCACCTTGAGGGCGCGGGCACTGCCGACGCTGATGTCGCCGGCGCCAAGATTGTCGACGATGGTGTCGCCGGCGCTGGCGACGTGGATGGTGCTTGAGCCGCTGTTGATGATGCTGAGCGGGCCGTTGACCGGAGCAATGTTCCATTCGCCGGAGCCGTTGAGGATCATGTCGAGGCTTTTGGCCGGGCCGACTTGGCCGAAGCTGTTGGCGCTGTCCTTGATGACGGCGTTTTGCGGGACGCGGACGAAGACCTGCGGCAGGTCGTCGACCGCAACCTTGCCGACGCCCTTGATAAACACGTCGTCGTCGCCGCTGAGCGTCGCGGTCTGGGCGAAGTTGACGGCGAAGCGGATATTCGGCGTTTCCATGCGCTGGGCGCCGCTGACGTGGCCGTTGAGCGTGGTGACATTGCCCTTGCGCGAGATCATCAGCGTCGGCACCTGCGCCTTGCCGTAGCGGACGCGGATATCGATGTCACTGCGGTCTTCGGGGGTGACGACGATGCGGGCGACCATATCGCGGAACTCGATTTGCGGGCCGTCGGACAGCAGGCGCAACTGGGCCCAGGCGCTCGGCGCCAGGCTGAGCGCCAGGAGGCTGGCCAGTCCGGCCGCGGGCAAGGGAATATGGGTACGCATGATGTCCTATAAGGTGGGACAAGGCCCGGTCGAATGCAAATTAAAATAGAGTCATGATAGTTGCAGTTTGACGACAGCCTTCTTTTTTAACGGGGTTTGGGGCCTGTGGCCCGAAGACTTTCCTATTTCCTTTCCCTCTCCGCTCCCCAAAAAGGGGCGGAGAGGGAAAGGAATTAAGCAAGGTTTTGTGGGGTCACGGAGCCCACACCCCGTTACTAAAGGGAGGCTATGCGTACAATCCGCGCGCCTTTGCAAACGCCAGGAACAGGTCGCCCCAGGCGTGGGTCGGCTTGCCCACCACGCCGCGCAGGCCGAAGCCATGCCCGCCTTCCGGGAACAGGTGCGTTTCGACCGTCACACCTGCCTTTTTCAAGGCGGCCCGGAAGTTCAGCGTATTTTCCACCGGCACCGTGTTATCCGCCTCTGAATGACACAGGAAGCAGGGCGGCGTGTCCTTGGTCACGTTCTGGTCCGGCGAATAGGTCCGGATTTGCTCCGGCGTCGGATCCTTGCCGATCAGGTTGACGCGTGAGCCCATGTGCGCGAACGCCGCATCCATGGTCTGCACGGGATAGATCGGCGCCGCCAGCAGCGGCCGGGCGCTTAAGGAATCGGCATCGTCCACCGCCGTATAGACCTTGGCGTCGTAGCGGGTAGCGATGCTGGCCGCCACGTGACCGCCGGCGGAGAAACCCATGAAGCCGACACGCGCCGGATCGATGTGGTACTTGTTCGCCCGCTGCCGCACCAGCCGCACGGCGCGCTGGGCATCGCTGATCGGCACGTCGGGGCCATTAGCCCAGCCTTCGGCCGGCAGCCGGTAGAACAGCACGAAACAGGTGATGCCGACGCTGTTCAGGAACGCCGCCATCTCATAGCCCTCGTGATCGAGCACGATGCGGGCATAGCCGCCGCCTGGACTGATGATCATGGCCGCGCCGTTCGGGTTCTTGGCCGGGAACACGCACAGCCGCGGCTTGGAAATACCGGCAACCGAGCGGTGATAGACCGTCGGGTCCTTGCTGGCCTCGGTGACGACCTCTATGAGGCCCGTATTGACCAGGCCCGGCGCGACACTGGGGTTTTCACGTGTTCCGGGCCACAGGTCGATGGTCTCCGTCGCCGTCGGCCAGTTGGGAATGTTGATGCGCTTTTCCGGCGGAATATCGTTTTCCGGCGGCGGGGTCTGGGCGCGCGCCGCGCTCCCGAAACCCGCTGCCATCAGGCCAGCGCCCAGCAGGCTCTTGCCGAACAGGTCGCGTCTGTGCAGGGTCATGTTTCTATTCCAGATTATGGGACCGGCTCTGGAATAGTGGCGTAAATTCTAGGGCTTATCAATCACCTTCTTGCCGATCGGCGCCAGGGCCAGCTGCGCCAGCTGGATATCCTTGAAGGCAAACGGAATACCGATGATCGTGACCGCCTCGGCGGCCGCGATCAGCACGTGGCTGAGGGCGATATACCAGCCGGCGCAGATGAACCAGATGATGTTCAGCCCGACACCCAGGCAGCCGGTGCCGGCATCGGCTTCACCGTGATAGTCCTCGCGGTCGACGATCTGTTTGCCGAACGGCCAGAAGACAAAGCCGGCGATGCGCCACGCCGCCATCGCCCACGGCAGGCCGACCACGGTGCAGGCCAGAATCAACCCGCCGAACAGCCAGGCGCATCCCGCCAAAAAGCCACCAAAGAAAAACCACAGGATATTGAGCAGCAGAGTCATGACTGGTCCCGAAGACAGATTGCACCGCATTATTATAGGGCGTTGCCGGCGTTTCTCATGTTAAATTTCGTTCAGGACGGCCTGCCTGCCAGGCGCGGGTCGTGATCACATGGTCTCGGAGGCGCGTGCGCCCGGTGGCGGAACGGCAGGCGCTATATACTTCGGATAATAGTTCGAAGACTAACTATCGGGAGAATTTTTCTTGAAAGCTATGTCTTTACCAAAGTCGAGCGTTTAAAATAGGGACGCCATTTACTTAGAAAGTTGGGCAGGTCCGTCAAGCCGCGGCATGGCCCGCATGTGATCAGAAAGTGCCGTGTTACCGCCGGATTTTGCCAGGAGCCAAGACAGATGACAGAGATAATCAATCTCAACAAGGCGCGAAAAGACAAGTTAAAACAACATAAAAAGATGCAAGCACAAGAGAACCGTGTTATCTACGGTACATCGTCAAAACTGCGCAAAGCCGAAAAGGAAAAGCAGAAACGCGATCTGGCGGCGCTTGAAGGAAAACGGCTGGATAACGCCGACGACAACAAAAAGGTTGACGAAACCAAATAATGGATCACAGATTATCTTGCTTCACTTCGGTGAGGTTAAATAATACCGGGAACGAAGTCAATAACACTCGTTCTTCGATATAAACAAGGGGATGTCACACATACGTTTGCCGAGGGGGGCAGAGGTCATGAAACCGGGAGAAAATCATGCCTGGCCTGAAAAAAAGATCAGTAAACCTTGCGGGTCACGCAACGTCCGTAGCGCTCGAACCTGAGTTCTGGACGGTATTGGAGTCTATGTCGAAGGAGCGTCGAATCAGCCTCGCAGCCTTGATCGCGGAGCTGGATTCGAAGCGTGGGGAAAGTCTGCTGGCGTCGTTTTGCCGCCTGTCTGCGCTTGCCTATGCGCAGCACGGCTCCGGCGCCAAACGCAAGCGGGCCTAAGTCACGAGGCTCGATGAACCGCGGACGGGCGTGGATCGGCGACGATCCACGCCCGAATGCTGTTCAGATGCACAAATCCGTGCAAATCGCGACAAAGCCGTTGGAGGTGAACAAAAGGTGTCCTAAATTGCGCGGATGGAATCTGTCACCAAGATAAGCGACCTGGCGTCGCCGCGCGGTCCGGCGCCCGAACTGTTCACCGGCCTGAACCCTGAGCAGGAAGCCGCCATCCGCGCCACCGAAGGTCCCGTGCTGGTCCTGGCCGGCGCCGGCACCGGCAAGACGCGCGTCCTGACCACGCGCATCGCCCACATTCTGCGCTCCGGCCTGGCGAAGCCATGGGAAATCCTGTGCGTCACCTTCACCAACAAGGCCGCCCGCGAAATGCGCGAACGGACCGAGCGCCTGATCGGCCCGTCGGCGGAAGGGCTGAACAATCTCGGCACCTTCCACTCGATCGCCGCCCAGATCCTGCGCCGCCACGCCGAGCTGGTGGGGCTGAAATCGAGCTTCAACATCCTCGATGACGACGATCAGGTCCGTCTGCTCAAGGGCATCTTCGAAGGCGAGAATATCGATCAGAAGCGCTGGACGCCGAAGTCCTTCGCCTGGCACATCGACCAGTGGAAAAACAAGGGCCTGTCGCCGGACAAGGTCAAGGGCGGTGAGGGCTCGGAATTCGCCAACGGCCGCGGCGCCAAGCTCTACGCCCTGTATCAGGACCGGCTGCGCATCCTTAACGCTTGCGATTTCGGCGACCTGCTGCTGCATAATCTCAAGCTGCTGACCGAAAATCCGGACATCCTCGAGCGCTATCACCAGCGCTTCAAATACGTCCTGGTCGATGAGTATCAGGACACCAACGTCGCTCAGTATCTGTGGCTGCGGCTGCTGACCAACGCCACGCGCAATCTCTGTTGTGTGGGTGACGACGATCAGTCGATCTACGGCTGGCGCGGCGCCGAGGTCGACAACATCCTCAAGTTTGAGCGCGATTTCCCCGGCGCCAAGGTCATCCGGCTGGAGCGCAACTACCGTTCGACCCGGCATATCCTGGCCGCGGCCTCGGGCCTGATCAAGGCCAACAGCGCGCGCCTCGGCAAGACCCTGTTCACCGATCAGGAGGGCGGCTCGAAGGTCAAGGTCCAGGGCATCTGGGACGGCGCCGCCGAAGCGCAGTTCGTCGCCGAGGATATTGAACGGTTTAAAAAATCCGGCCGCCAGTATGCCGATATCGCCATCCTGGTCCGGGCGTCCTTCCAGATGCGGGCGTTCGAAGAACGCTTCGTCATGTTGCAGATTCCCTATGTCGTCGTCGGCGGGCCGCGCTTCTTCGAACGCGCCGAAATCCGCGACGCCATTGCGTATCTGCGCCTGATCCAGTCCGAAGACGACGATCTGGCGTTTGAGCGCATCATCAATGTGCCCAAGCGCGGCATCGGCGACGCCACCGTGCAGAAGCTGCTGCAACAGGCGCGGCTGGCCGGCGTGTCGGTGATGCGGGCGGTGCGCGATCTGGTCGAAACCGACGAACTGCCGGGGCGCAGCAAGACACCGCTGATCGCCTTTTTGCGTGACTACGACCGCTGGGTGGCGCTGTCGAAGACCGTCAAGGCTGAAGTCGTGCTCGATACGCTGCTGACCGACAGCGGCTATTACGACATGCAGCGCGCCGACAAGACGTCGGGTCAGTCGCGCCTCGATAACCTCAAGGAACTGGGGGATTCGATGGCGGCCTTCGACAATCTGGAGGCCTTCCTTGAGCACGTAGCGCTGGTGATGGACCTCGACCGCGACAATGGTGGCAATGCGGTGCGGCTGATGACCCTGCACGCCGCCAAGGGGCTGGAATTTCCGGTGGTTTATCTGCCGGGCTGGGAGGAGGGCATCTTCCCGTCGCAGCGCTCGCTGGACGAGGGCGGGCTGAAATCGCTCGAAGAAGAGCGCCGGCTGGCCTATGTCGGCCTGACCCGGGCGCGTGAAGAAGCCAAGGTCAGCTTCGTTGCCAACCGTCAGGTCTATGGCCGCTGGACCAACCAGATTCCGTCACGCTTTGTCGATGAAATGCCGATCGACAATGTCGAGGCATCGTCGCAAACGGGGTACGCCTCCCAAGGCTGGACGTCGCAGCAGAGCCGCTGGGACCGGGCGGGCTATGAGCCGAACTACACCAAGCGCGAGCCGGTTCGCGATGCGGTGGGGCAGGGCGACCCCAGGCGGTCGAACCTGCTGAACACCGGCCGGGCACCGGATTATCCGCGTCCGACGCCGCAACGCCAGCCGGTCGCCGCCAAGGTCGAAAGCAAGAACCTCAAGCTGGGCGAGCGCGTCTTTCACGTCAAGTTCGGCTATGGCCTGGTGACCGAAGTCGAGGGCAACAAGCTGGTGGTCGACTTCGAAACCAGCGGCGAAAAGAAGGTCATCGACAGCTTCGTCGACCGGGCGTGATGGATACGGGCTGGGTGGCTTCAGGCAAGGTGCGGGCGCGGGAAACGGCCGAAGGGTTGGAAATCCTGATCGACGGCCTGACGACCCAGGCCAAGTACTATAAGCCTTTGGTCTATGAGTTCTTTCGCAAGGAATGGAAGGGCGCGCGGCCGGCCTGGGGGGATTACGCCGTCGAAATCCGCATGGAGCATATCGGCGATCCGCCGTGGATGGACCTGGACAATCTGGCCAAGGCCTTGCTCGACGCCATCAAGGGGTTTGTCTTCCACGACGACAGTCAGGTGGCAAGGTTGCTGGTCGAACGGCACCCGGGCGAGCGCGAGCAGATCGGCATCAAGGTGTATGCGTTGAAAAAGTAACGGGGTTTGGGGGCTGTGGCCAACAAACAAACTGCTTTTTTCGCATT
>JBEHYZ010000016.1:0-88692 GCA_048497915.1 Pseudomonadota bacterium | reverse complement strand
CGTTGCAGAAAAAGGTGCTTTATAGGCGCGCGCGAGTCGCCTATCTCCTTGGATACCCATTTCTGCCTGAATGCCCGCAGCATGGTCGCGCCCCTGAACCTTCCATTTTGGAAGACCGCCCAGGGTTGCATAAAGACGTAAATCTAGTTTGGGGAAACTAATTGGCGGTAGCAGGAGCCCGGAAAAATCTCGCCTATGGCGCGAGTTTGTGTGCTGCTCTTGCGCTCATGGCGGGAGCGGCCGAAGCGGGGCCGCGCGTGGTCTCCCTGGATGGCTGCGCCGATCAGTACGTCCTCGGGCTGGTGCCGTCGAAAGACATCCTGGCGGTATCTGATCGGGCGCGCCTGGATGACTCGTTTTTTCGCGACCGTGCGTTGAACCTCCGCCGCCTGAAGCCAAGTCTCGAAGCGATTCTGGCGCTCCAACCGGATATCGTGGTGCGGACGTGGGGAGGCGATCTCAAGCTTATTAAGAAGCTTGAGGAAATGCACATCAAGGTGCTGAATATAAATGACATAACCTCCTATGGCGATGCCGAGGCCGAGTTGCGCCGGGTCGGTCGGGAACTGGGCCGGAGCGATGAGGCGCAAGCGGAAGCACAGCGATTTAACGATGCGCTGATCGATATCCGTCCGGCGGGTCTGGGTCGCAGCGTGTTGTACTACACACCCGGCGGCTTCAGCGCGGGACCAGATACCATGGTCGGCGACATGCTGAAGCGCCTCGATTTTCGCCTGGAAAGCCAGGACAAGGGCTACTTCTATCTTTCGCCGGAGGTCCTGCTCAGCCTGGACCCGGACGTCTTTGCCCTGGCATTTTATGAAGACCGCTTTGCCATGCGCCGGGTGCCGGGCCGCAACCCGGAGGTGGCAAAGCTGATCAAGGCGCGCCCGCATTTCGCCTTACCGGCGCGCGCCATTGCCTGTTCCGGCTGGTTTACGGTCTACGACATCAACGCGCTGTCGAAGACGGCTTTGAAATAGAGGAGGGCCGGATGCATCTGTCACTGTCGACCCTGAACCTGATGCTGGTCGCGGCGATCCTGGCCATACTGGCGGCTCTGCTGCTATTGGGTGACGTTGCCCTGAGCCCGCAGATGTGGATGGATGCCATAAGTCACCCAAGTGCATTGGGGGGACAGATCCTGTGGGGCATCCGGCTGCCGCGCAACCTGACGGCGGCGGGCGTCGGCGCCATGCTGGGCATGAGCGGCGCCCTGATGCAGGGCTTGTTGCGAAATCCCTTGGCTGAGCCAGGGCTTCTCGGTGTTTCTTCAGGCGCAGGTTTAGGCGCGGCCCTGGCCATCATCGCCGGGCTGGGCCTTATGCCATTCGCTGTTGAGTGTTCAGCCATGGTCGGCGCGGGCGCCGTCGCCATCCTGCTGTTGGTGTTCGTGGCGCGCTTTCCGCAGCGCCAGTCGTTGATCCTGCTGGGCGTTGCGCTGTCGGCGCTGTGCGGTGCGTTGATGGCCCTGGTGTTCAACCTGTCGCCGACGCCGGTCACTACGGCGGAAATCCTGAGCTGGACCATGGGCGCCGTGGCCAACCGGTCGTGGTCGGACGTCGGTGTCTGCCTGGCCGGCCTTGTGGCGGCCGGCATTCTGACCGAACGCCTCGGCAAGGGGCTGCGGTTCCTGACCCTGGGTGAAGAAACTGCGCGCTCCATGGGCATTAACATGGTCCGCCTGACCCAACTCATCGTCATCAGTTCAAGCTTGCTCGCCGGACTTGCCGTGGCCGTAGCGGGGGTGATCGGTTTTGTCGGCCTGGCGGCGCCGCACTTTGTCCGCGCCATGGGCATCAAGGACCCGTTCCGCCTAATCATTCCGTCGGCTTTGACGGGCGCGTTGATGGTAATGATCGCTGACGGCCTGGTAAGGGTTATACCGGCGTCCGGAGAATTGCGGCTGGGCGTGCTGACATCGCTGATCGGCGCGCCTCTGTTCGCGGTCATCGCCTATCGCAGTGCCCGGTCATGGATGCAGGAGTAGGGGCCCATGGAACTCGTTCTTGATCAGGTCAGTGCCCGCCTTGGCGGCCGGTCCGTCCTCGACGGTATTTCAGCGACCCTGGCGCCGGGCAAGCTCTATGTCATGGTCGGACCGAATGGCGCCGGGAAGTCGACCCTGCTTAAGGCAATGGCTGCGCTTCTGCCGCTAAGCGGCGGAAATATAAGCCTGAATGGCGAGAGCGTAGTCAAGCTGCCACCCGCTCGCCGCGCGGAACAGATCGCCTACCTGCCGCAGGAACGCACCATCGCCTGGGACCTGTCCTGTGTCGACATTGCCGCGCTGGGGGCCACGCATCTCTTGCCGGAAGTGGCCCGTCAGGCGGCCTTGGCCGAACTTCAGTCGCTGGGTTTGGCCGCGGTTGCCGGCCGCGGTGTCTTTTCCCTGTCCGGCGGCCAGAGGGCGCGGGTGCTGCTGGCCCGGGTACTGATCAGCCCGGCGAAAATCTGCTTGCTCGATGAACCCCTGATCGCGCTCGATCCGGCCTGGCAGCGGCAGGTGTTGTTGCGCCTCAGGCAACGCACCGAATCGGGCCAGACGGTCGTCCTGAGCCTGCACGATTTGCACCTGGCCGCGGCATTCGCCGATGAAATCCTGCTGTTGCGCGATGGCATGCTGGCCGCCATGGGGGCGCCGGAAAAAATATTTACGCCCAATAACTTGCGCGATGTTTTTCAACTCCACGGTCAATTGAGTGGCCGCGACCTCAGGCTCGAAATCGCACCGCTGATTTAGATCCACAGATTACACAGATTGCACAGATTTTCATGTGCAGCTGCGACGTCGCGGGCCGCGCCGACACCGGCATTTTCAGACCACGGAAAATATTGAAAGCACGGATGTCTTCGTACGAAAACTTTGGCGCGAAGCGCACCCGATTGCCTGTGTAACGCGCTCCGTCGAATGCCCTTCGGGCGACTCGGAACAGCAAGCATCGTCAGTGCTTTCTGTGGGTCAGAAAACTTGAAGCCGGAACCAGTGTCTGGCTTCGGGTCATGAGCAAAAATCTGTGTAATCTGTGGATTCCCACTTACCCAGATAAGCCATCAAGCCTAGTGCTTCTTTTTCTTCTTGCTGCTCGTCTTAGCCTTGGCCTTGCTGCTGCTTTTTTTCGCCTTGGCCTTGGTAGATTTCTTGCTCTTGCTGGCGGTGCTTTTCATCGCCGGCGGCGGCGCCGGTATGGTCTGCAGGCTGGCGGCCAGCGCGGCATTGTCCGACTGAGCCTTCTGGTATTCGGCATAGGGTATCGGACCGTCAGCGAGACCGCCGGCCGAGCCATCGCCGGCATCGTCGTCCGGCAGGTTGACGATCGGCGCCGGCAGGCCGCGCTGAACGTCGGCCATGGCAGTCAGCGGCGCCCGCCCGCCGTTCAGCCGCGCCCGGTAGACGCGCATGTTTTCGGTCACCCGCATCATGTAATCACGGGTTTCACGCAGCGGCATGCATTCGATGAAGCTCAGGGAATCGGCATTGGGGCCGCGCGGCTCGCCGCAATCCGATACCCACTGCGACATCCGTGTGGGTCCGGCATTATAGCCCGCTGCCGCCATGATGTACGACCCGTCGAACCGGGTCACCAACTCACCCAGGTGATAGGCGCCCAGCGACATGTTGAACTCGGGCTCATACAGTTTGGCGTCGGAATAGCCGGCGCCGAGCCGCCGCGCTACGGCTCGTGCCGTCGACGGGATCAGCTGCATCATGCCGCGCGCATTGGCCCGCGATTTCACCATCGGGTCGAAGCCCGATTCCTGCCGTGTGATGGCCAGCACGAAAGCCTTTTCCGGCGCCGGCACATCCGGCACCTCACGCACCGGATAGGCGCGTTCCGGCAGGTAGAAGCCGCGCTGCATCGACATGCGCGCCACCTTCATCGCCATGATCTGGGTGTCATAATTGGCGGTCAGGTCGACCAGAAGCGCCTCTTCTTCGGCGTTCGGCAGGACCGTGTCGAGCAACAGCACCATCTGGCGGAAATAGTCGGTCTCACCCAACTGGCCGAAGATACGGGCGGCCCGGACCATGTCGCGGTTGTTGAAGCGGTCGCGGTCGGCCTGGGTCGGCACCGGGTCCTTGCCCAGCACGATTTCCTTCACCCCGGCCTTTTCCGCGGCCAGCTGACCGTAGAAGGAGTAATAATACTGTCCGCCCTTGGTGTAGAACTTTTCAGCCTCGGTGATGTCCGGATTGATGCCGTTCAGGCCGGGATTGTTACGCGCTTCATAGGCGCGGCCCAGCCAGTAATTGGCCCGGCCCTGGGTGATCGGCGACGTGCCGGCTTCGGCCAGCAGATGGAAGTGATTGACGGCCGCATTGGTGTCGTTGAGCTTGATCAGTGCCACCCATCCGGCGAAGAACTCGGCTTCCGCCTTGTTTTCCCCGTTCTCGAAGCCGCCGCCGTTCATGGCGGCATAGGCAGCACGATAGTCGCGCGCCTTCAGGGCGGCGCGGAAATAGCTCAGACGCAGCAAGTAGAGCTGCGAAGCGGCGTCCGGGCTCATCGACGCCGGCGGCAGGTCGGCCAGCAGCGGGAAGCCGAGCGCTTCCAGGCCCTTGCCCGAAAGGTATTTGGCACGGGCAAACGCCAGCACCTGGTTGTGCGGATCCGACGCCAGCGCCTGCGAATACAGTCCGTCACCTGACGCTGCGCCGGTACGCATGGCCAGGGCAGCGTTGGCGACGTCGCGCTGATGCTGATCGACATAGGCCAGCAGATCGCGGGCGGCCTGGCTGGAACCGTTTTGCGTGTTGATGAGCAGGCAGTTGATGCGCGCGACGTGGTCTTCCTGCGTCAGATAGCGGCTGAAATTGGTGTAAAAATTGGCCTGGGCCAGCGTGTCGAAGATTTCCGTCCGCCACCAGGTCTTGGCCAGATGCGACGCGGCGTCGGTATTGTTCAGGCTCTGATACGCGTTGATCAGCGCGGTGGCGCCTTCGACGGTCTGCGGCGGCGAGCCGTTGAACCAATCGACGATCTGCTGCGGCCCCATGCCGGACATGTAGATCATCTTTTCGGCGGCGATCTGGCGCGACGCTTCGCGCGGCCAGCCCCAAAGGTCGCGGCGGGCCGCATCGAGCGCGGCAAAGCTGTAGAGGTTGCCGCCATTGTTGAGGATCGACCAGGTGACGATCTTGCGTGCCACCGGATCGCTAAGCTGCGCACCCAGCGAATCCGCTTGAGTGAAGTTGCGCGAGCGCACGGCGCTCAGGGCCTGGCGCAGGGTGTCCTGGTCGGAGGCGGACAAGCCGGCGGTAGCGACTTGTTGGTAGGGACGGGCGGTGTCGCCGATCGAATTGGTGATGCGTTCGCTGAACGTCGGCGGTGGCGGATTGGCCGGCGCATCATTAGCCGGTGCGGCTGGTGTTTGAGCGGGGGCCTGGCTGTCGGGAACCGGCGCCTGCGCCTGCATATCCTCCTGAGCGATCGCGCCGTGCGTCGTCATCAGGGTCAGCGCACTGGCGGTCACCAGCCACAAAGCCTTGCGCCACAACGAACGGAGGCGGCCACGTGACGGGGTCGGCGAAAGCTTACGGTTCAACAGGGTCATTCCTAACCTATTCGATGTCGCCCAGGCCTTAAGACTATAGGCCAGAGTTTGTTTTTATAAAGACATTGCACGCACGCAGACGCGGGCTTATGGCTATTTTACTTATTATCTCCGGCCAGCGATGGCCAAAAGACACACATTTAGCGCTAATGGTCACGTTTTCGTCGCGACTCGCGTATGCCGTCGCCAGACGCCGCCAAATGTAAACACCACTGTGTCGAGGACTGGTTAACGATGCGTAACGCCAAGCTTCCGCCCGCCTTTCATGGCGTCATTACCGCGCTTGTGACTCCGTTCAGGAACGGCGAGGTCGACTATGCCGCGTTCGAGCGCCTGCTCGAGCGCCAGATCGCCGCCGGCGTGCACGGCGTCGTGCCGGTCGGCACGACGGGTGAGACCTCGACGCTCACCATCGAAGAGCACGAGGCGATCGTGAAGCTGTGCGTCGAACGCGCCGCCGGCCGGGTTAAGGTGATCGCCGGCGCCGGGTCGAACAATACCGCCGAAGTCCTGCACCTGTCGCGTCATGCCAAGACTGTCGGCGCCGATGCCGTGCTGGTGGTCGCGCCCTACTACAACAAGCCGTCTCAAGAGGGAATGTATCAACATTTCAAGGCGCTGAATGACAATATTGAGATTCCGGTTCTGCTGTACAACGTGCCTGGCCGCACCGTTGTTGATATGAGCAATGAGACGGTCATCCGTCTGGCGAAGCTGCCCAACATCGTCGGCATCAAGGATGCGACCGGCGAGGTCGATCGCCTCAGCCACATGCGCCTGGAAATCAAGGACGGCTTTTCCTATATATCCGGGGATGATCCGACCTTCCTTGGCTACTTGGCGCACGGCGGTCATGGCGTGATTTCCGTGTCTTCCAACGTCGCGCCGGAAGCCTGCGTGGCCTTGTACGAAGCGGCTGCGCAAGGCGCATTCGATACCGCCCGTCAATGGCAGGACAAGTTGATCAAGCTCGACAAGGTGTTGTTTGCCGATTCGTCGCCATCGCCGACCAAGTATGCCTTGAGCCGCCTGGGTCTGTGCACTGATGAGGTCCGTCTGCCGATCGTGTCGTGTTCACAGGCCGTCCGGCCGCTGGTCGACGAGGCCATGGCGCTGGCCGGATTGGAGCTGGAAACGGCATAAGAAAGATAAAGGCAAGGGGACAAGTCCCCTTGACCCCGGAACATGGCTAAAGAAGAAACCAATTACAAAGTTATTGCCGATAACCGGCGGGCGCGCTTCGATTATTTCCTCGAGAACAATATCGAAGCCGGCTTGTCGCTGACCGGCAGTGAGGTTAAGTCGCTGCGTGGTGGCCGGGCCAATATTGCTGAGTCCTATGTCAGCATCGAGAATGGCGATGAGCTGTGCCTGATCAATGCTGACATCCCGCCCTATGGCCAGGCCAACCGCTTCAACCATGAGCCACGCCGGCCGCGCAAGCTGCTGCTCCATCGCAAGGAAATCAGCCGCTTCATGATTTCCGTACAGCGCGAAGGCATGACCATCATCCCGACCAAGCTCTATTTCAATGACAAGGGCCGGGTGAAGCTGGAAATTGCTCTGGCCAAGGGCAAGAAAAACCACGACAAGCGCGAGGCGACGGCTGAGCGCGACTGGCAGCGCGACAAGGCGCGGTTGATGCGGGATCGGGGCTAGCCGATCTTTTCTCCTCCCCATTCTTCATGGGGAGGTGGCATGAGGCCTTTAGGCCGAAATGTCGGAGGGGTCACTTGCAGCCGTAAGTGACCCCTCCGCCGCTCCGCGTCACCTCCCCATGAAGAATGGGGAGGAGTACAGGCTAGACCGCATATTCCCAGTGCCATGGCTCATAGACGTAATTGACGAAACCGAAACGTGAGGCATTGGCGACAAGCCATTGATAAACGGGCTGTTGTGACTGAAATCGGCGGTTGGTCGCGTGGCTGGAAATCGGATCATACCCGGGCGCGTGACCGACGTTGAGGTCTGCGGCGAAACCGGAAATATGTACAGAACACAGCCCTTGCGCTGTCCGGTTGGGATTGCGGCGGACCAACTCGGCGGCGCGGTCCGGGCTGCGATAGGCGGCGATGAATTTCAACAGATCCGAATTCGCCGTGATGACACCGTCGGCAATGGCGGCAGCCCGCATCTTTTTCCAGGCGGCATAGGCTTCGGCGGCCAGGCGTGGATCGTTGGCGCCCAGGTCTTCGGACGGGTCGATTCGCACCAGATCGTCCCGGCCCTTGAACGGACAGGGTGTGCGGGATGCGGCCTTGTACAACGTGCGCTTCGCCTGCCACTGCATCCGGAAAGCGGTCAGGGTCGCTGTGTCGATTTTGCCGTCAGCTGTCAGGCCATGGCTGGCCTGGAACGCAGCGACGCCCGCTGCGAACCCTTCGCTGTCGGCACTGCAAGTCGTTCCAATAAGGGATTGAATTTGTGGAACATAGGTGAGCCATCCGGTTTCAATGATCGCGAACACCGGCCCATGATAGGTCGTCACCGATCGAGCATTGGCCTCAGCCGCTGTTTTGAACTTCTCGATTTGACATTCTTCAGCCGACGCCGCGCCGGCGATGCAGGTCAGAACGGACAGGACCGCCGCCACTTTCCAGCAAAATTTCATCTGCCCAACTCAATTAGGTTCGTCTGGCGATCATAGTCGCATGAATACGGCAACTATTGGGACGACCCGTCCAGTCGCTCTCGAACGGCAAGGAAGACATCGGCCAAACCATCCGCCGTCAGCCGTCCGGTGTTCAGATTGAGTTGCGAGCAATGATAGCTGTTGAGCACATGATATCCGCCGATCTCAGCTGTGGCGCCGTGACCCGTCGCCATGGCCGATGGCCGGGCGTCCAGGGCCTTGAGCACATTGCGGCGCGCTACGTCACCGAGAGTAACGATGACCTTCAGGCGCGGCAGAGCGGAGATCTGCGCCGCCAGATAGGGCCGGCACGTCGCTTCTTCGGCAGAGGTCGGTCGATTGCCTGGCGGCGCGCACAGGACGGCATTGGTAATCATGCAGTCCAGCAGGCGCACATCGTCGCGACCATCTTCGCGATATGCCCCCGACGCGAAGCCGGTCCGAATCAGCGTCTCAAATAGCATGCGGCCGGCGAAATCGCCGGTGAACGGCCGCCCGGTGCGATTGGCGCCCATTCGTCCCGGCGCAAGGCCAACTATCAGTAACCGGGCATCCGACGCGCCGAACGCCAGGGCCGGTGAATTGTGCCATCCAGGATGTGCCCGCGCGTTTTCAGCGCGATAGGCTGCGAGGCGCGGGCAGATCGCGCAATCCGGTAATGGCCTGGCGGCGGGCATGCAAAGCCCTGTTAAAGTAACACTTAAACAGCGTCGTCCAAGTCTTCTTCCTGGTTGACGAATTTGGGCGCATTCTGATGGGCTTGGCGCGGCCGGCCGACGACGCTGGCCAGATCGGCCAGGTCAACAAACGTATCAGCCTGGCGGCGCAATTCATCCGAAGTCATTGGCGGCGACGACTTGACGGTCGACACCACAGTCACGCGTGAGCCCTTGCGCTGCACGGCTTCGATCAGGCGGCGGAAATCGCCATCGCCGGAGAACAGCACCAGATGGTCGGCATGTTCCGCCATTTCCATCATGTCGCAGGCGATTTCGATATCCATGTCGCCGCGCCAGCGCTTGCGGCCCTGGCTGTCGACATACTCCTTGGCCGTCTTGGTAATCAGGGCGAAGCCGTTGTAATCCAGCCAGTCGACTAGCGGCCGAATCGGCGAATAGTCGTCGCCTTCGACCAGGGCGGTGTAATAGTACGCACGAATCAGGATGCCGCGCTTGCGGAATTCATCGAGCAGCTTCCGGTAATCAATGTCGAAATTCAGGGCCTTGGCCGCCGAATAAAGATTTGCCCCATCGATAAAAAGCGCGATACGGTCGGTCGGGTAGAAGCTCATCTGACCAATGACTCTTTCTGAAAAGTATGTGCGGTTGAAATGACAAGTCTAGGCTTAGCCGAAAACAACGAGACAGTTTTGATTGCCTACGGTTCCAACATGTCTTCTGGCCGGAAAACTGCATCGCAAGCTTTCGGCCATGTTGTCAAGACGCTGCGTAAACATAGGGTAGAGGTTAGGAAAAGTTCGAGATTATGGCGTTCGCAGGCCTGGCCGAACCCGGCTGATCCGCCCTATGTCAATGCCATCCTGAGTGTGAAAACGGAGCTGCAACCCTTTGAGCTGATGCGGCTTTTACATGACCTGGAAGCGGAAGCGGGGCGGGTGAGGACAGGTGTGCTCAATCAGCCGCGGGTTCTCGATCTCGACCTGATTGCCTATGGCCGCACGGTGCTGAACGGTAAAGACGGTCTTACGCTCCCGCATCCACGCGCCCAGGATCGCGCCTTTGTGATGGGACCACTGGCCGAAATCTTGCCCGACTGGCTTCATCCGGTTTCACAGCGAACGGCCACAGATCTTTATAAACATGCGGAAATTGGCAAGGACGCCTATCCCTTGGTCGACGACGCCTGAGCCTTGGCGGCCCGCTGGTCCAGCCACATGTAAAGTCCGACACCGATCAGCACCAGAAGTGTCCCGATCATGTCGGCGACCGTGATGTGCTCGCGTAGAATCAGGCCACTCAAAGCCAGGGTGAAAATGGGATTGATGAAGCTGATGATAGCATTGGCCTGCGAGGATATCCGGCTGAGCGCGAAATTGGTCAGGTAACTGGGGGCGACCGTAGCGCCGATCGCCAGGCCGACACACAGCCAGAAGAAGGGCGGCGTCATGTGGATGTCGCTGAAGCGGTGCGCGATCAGGAACTGCACAAAGGTCGCCAGCGCTGCGCCGCTCATCGCCCAGGTGGTGAACAAGGATGGTCCCAGCCGCGCGATCAATGGCTTGGCCAGCAGCAGATAGAGGGCGAAAGACACCGACGACGCCGTGCACCACAAGGCGCCGCGTGCGATCACCGAGCCATGTGCAGTCAGGTCGGTGACGAACACCAGTCCCAGACCGGCATAGGCGATGGCGAAGGTCCACAGCGCCCCCGTCCGCATCGGCTGCTTGAAGAAAAAAGCGCCGAACAGGATAACGAACAAGGGATAGGTGAACAGGATCAGCCGCTCGAATTGCGGCGTCAGCGTCTCCAGGCTGGCGAAATCGGTATAGCTGGCCACCCAGTAGCCGAGCATGCCGACGCCCAGGGTTTTCAGATACAGTTCCGGCCGTTCTGTGAGCGACGGCAACCCCATCGGCCCCTTGGCGCGGGCCCGCCAGAAGGTCAGAAGGCCGACAACGACGAAAATCGGCGTCGCCAGGCTCAGGCGCAGCGCCATCAGCGCCGAGGCATCGACGTGATACCCATAGGCCAGCTTGATCCAGATGCCCTTGCTGGCGAACAGAAAGGCGCCCAGGGCGGCCAGAATGTAGCCGCCCCAGGTCGCAAGCCAGGTGGGATTTTGTGAGGAAGTCGCGGGACGCATGTCTGGGCCTTTTGGAGAAAGGGCGTCCGAAGAAGAAGATCGCGGCGCCCGGAGGGAGAAGGGCGCGGTGGTCTTAAAAAAGCTACCGTCCCGAAGTAATGCGGCGAATAATGCGCACGGTCTTGCATGCCCAAATGAGCTTGGACATGATATCGACGTGAATCAGAACCTGATTGCGGGCAAAGGACGTGATCATGCGGCGGGATTTATCCGGTTTTGCGAATAAGGGCAATGGGTTGCAACGGTCACTTACCGTTACAGTCTGTGCCTTGGTCTGCGCGTTGGCGGGACCGGCGGAGGCGCGGACGGTGATCGGACGCGCGCACGTCAATGACGGCGACACGATGGTGGTGCAGGGCGTTCGTGTGCGGCTGTTCGGCGTCGATGCCTTCGAATACGACCAGATGTGCGGCCCGCTGGCCTGCGGACGGACGGCGCGCCAGATCCTGAGCGACCTGGTGCGTGGCCAGGACGTTACCTGCGTCCGGAATAATACCGATCGCTACGGACGCATGGTGTCAGTGTGCAGGCTGATTGACGGCCGCGATATCGGCGCTGAGATGGTCAGGCGGGGCTATGCGGTGGCCTATCGGCGTTTTTCGATGGCGTACCTGCCGCAGGAAAAGGCCGCCAAGGCGGCGCGCGCCGGCGCGTGGGCGTATGGCTTCCAGAGCCCGCTCGATTACCGCAACGCCCACCGCAAATGACTAGCGAACCGAACGGATCGCCCGTTTCCAGATGGCCTCCGGAACGGCGGGCGTGGTTTCGCCCAAACGCAGCAACTCCTCAAGCACGCCTGTCAGGTCGTCGGCGCTGGTTGGCAGATTGAGACGCAGGATCTCCACCTTGCGGCGCAAAGACGAATAGGCGTTGGCGGCGTTATTGTGGCTCTGTGAACGCTCGCCCCAGCGCTGGACGGCCTGCAGGATCGACAGCACCGACACCAGCCCCCCGAGCACGAACAGGCTGCCGTTCACCACGGTGGCGTTCGGCGTGTAGAGCGCCTGATACATGACGGGCAGGGCGGCCAGCAGCGACACCATGAAACCGCCGATCAAGGTCACCACCGTAGCCGCGCGGTTGAGGGCGTCGAGACGGTTGGTCGCGGCCCAATGGGCGTGGGCTGAATGGCGGACACGAGTCTCCGTCTCACTCAGGATTCTGAGGAAATCATCGGAAACTTTTGGATTTTCGGCGTTTTCCGCCATTTAAGTCCGCCCCGCCCTTGTTGTGTTAACCAATTTACGCTGCAGGGGCGGTCAGGACAAGAGGCCTCGCTTAAATGGCGTTGGCCGCCGACAGTACCGCCTTGACGCTGGCTGTGGCGATGTCGTCGTCAATGCCGACACCAAAGACGCGGCGGTCGTCATGCGTTCGGCATTCGATATAGGCTACCGCCTGGCTCAATGAGCCCTTCGTCATTGAATGTTGAGCATAGTCAATGACTTCGAGGTCGAGGTTATAGTTGTCGTTGAGCGCTTCGATAGCGCTCGAAATCAGGCCGTTGCCGTGCCCGATGACCGAGGCTTCGGCGCCGTCCTTGACGATGCGGCCGGTAAAGGTGCGCTGGGCGCCGGAATGCACCGCCGTCGCCTGCTCATAGGCGACCAGGCCGAAGCGCCCGCCACCGAGATGATAGGTCTCCTGAAACGCGTCCCAGATTTCGCCAGACGACAGCTCGCGCGCCGAGGCATCGGTGATTTCCTGGATCTTGCGCGAGAAGTCGATCTGGAAGCGGCGCGGCAGCTTCAGGCCATGCGTCTGCTCCAGCACCCAGGCGATGCCCCCCTTGCCGGACTGCGAGTTGACGCGGATCACCGCCTCATAGCTTTCGCCCAGATCGGCTGGATCGATCGGCAGGTAGGGCATCTCCCATATGCCGTCATTGCGCTGTTCGTGGGCGGCAAAACCCTTCCGGATGGCGTCCTGGTGCGAACCGGAAAACGCCGTGAACACCAGCTCACCGGCGTAGGGATGGCGCGGATGGACCGGGATATTGTTGCAGTATTCGACCGTTTTCACGACCTCTCTCATGTTGGAGAAGTCGAGGTTCGGCGAGATGCCTTGCGTGTAGAGATTGAGCCCCAGGGTCACCAGATCGACATTGCCGGTGCGCTCACCGTTGCCGAACAGGCAGCCTTCGATACGGTCGGCGCCGGCCAGCAGGGCCAGTTCAGCGGCGGCGGTGCCGGTGCCGCGGTCGTTGTGCGGGTGCAGGGAGACGATCACGCTGTCGCGCTTGTTGACGTGGCGGCAGAACCATTCGATCTGATCGGCATAGGTGTGCGGCCCGGCGACTTCGACGGTCGCCGGCAGGTTCAGGATCAGCGGCTTCTGCGGCGTGGGCTGCACCACGTCGATGACGGCGTTGCATACCTCGAGCGCGAATTCCGGCTCGGTGGCGGTGAAGGTTTCCGGGCTGTACTCGAAGCCCCAGTCGGTGTCCAGCTGCTTTGCGGCTTCGCTGACCAGCAGGCCCATACCCTTGCGCGCCAGGGCCAGCACCTCGGCTTTGTCCATGTCGAAGACGACGCGGCGGAACAGCGGCGAGGTGGCGTTGTACAGGTGAACGATCGCCCGCTTGGCGCCGCGAAGCGACTCAAAAGAGCGCTTGATCAGGTCTTCGCGCGATTGCGTCAGAACCTGGATCGTCACATCATCGGGGATCAGGTTTTCTTCGATCAGCTTGCGCACGAAGTCGAACTCCGTGGCGCCTGCCGACGGGAAGCCGACCTCGATTTCCTTCAGGCCGACCTTCACCAGCAAATTGAAGAACATCAGCTTCTTGTCGACGTCCATTGGATCGGCCAGCGCCTGGTTACCGTCGCGCAGGTCGGTCGACAACCAGCGCGGCGCGTGGGTCACGACCTTGGACGGCCACGTCCGGTCGGACATGTCGACGCCCAGCGAAAACGGGCGGTACTTGGTTTCGGGATCGGTCAGCATAGGCATGGGGCAGGCTCTTACATGGGTTTTACTGGCTTTGGAAGGTCGCCTTTACGCGCATTCACCGTGCCGGCGTGGCGATAGCCGAACGGCTGGCCAGAAGGCTGAAGTGAGGTCGCAGACGGAAGGATGGCAAAGACAGCATGATCGAAACCCGTGGAGTGAAAGCTTGAGCAGACGCGCAAAATCCTGACCGCCAATTCAGGCGATCAGGCCAATAAGAAGCGCGATCTTGGCGTTCCGGGTGATCATGCCGGGCTTGTGTCACGCGCTGTGCCCCAAGTCAATGCGACATGAGGTTCAACAAAAAAGGAGCGCCGGTGAGGGCGCTCCTTCTGGTGGCAAGGCGAACCTGGCTTAGAAGCCGTACTTCAGGCCGAACATGACCGAATACAGCGTCGCCCCCTGGTTGACCGTCGGCGTGGTGTAGGTCGGCGACACGCTCGAGATCTGGTAGCCCGCGCAGGTCGCGTCGGCGCGCGAGACGACCAGGCCCGAAGCATCGGTACAGGCGATCTTGTAGACCGGCGTGCCCTGGCGGCCGTCGCCGTATTCGGCCACGGTGCCCCACTTCTTGTTGAGCAGGTTGCCCAGGTTGAACACGTCCATGGTGAAGGTGACCTTGTGCCCTTCGCTCCACGGCATCGGCACGTCCTGCGACAGGTGCATGTCCCAGCGCTTGACGTCCGGGTTGCGGCGCAGGCCCTTCGGCGTGATGCCGGTGGGCAGGCCGAAGGTGTTGACCACCTTCTGCAGGTTGGTCACGTCGGCGGCCGTGGCGAAGTAGACCGGGACGCCATTGGTGACGAACTTCAGCGGGTTGCCGGCTTCGGCTGTCGTCATCTGCGGGATGAAGGCCAGGGCGTTGTTCGACACCACGCCGAAGACCTGGCCGCGGACCGTGGCCGACGGGCTGGACAGGGCGTCAGCCACGTAGAAGTTGACCGGACGGCCCTGGTGCAGATCGCCGAACAGGGTGATCCGCGTCTCGGCGCCCTTGAAGACTTCGGTCTTGTATTCGGCGTTGAACTTCAGGCCATTGCGGACTTCGTACGGCGAACGGCCCTTGGTCGGGTTGTTCGGGTCTTCCAGCGAGTACTGGTCGCCGTAGCTCGAGCCGCCGCAGCAGTCGGTCGTGGCGAATTCCGGCAGGCCGCCGTACTGGTTGGTTTCCTGGCGGGTGAAGGCGGCCATCAGGTCGAGATGGTCGGCCGCGCTCAGCCATTTCAGGTCGAAGCCTTGTTCGGCCGAGATGGCGATGGTCGAGCTGGTCGACTTGGTGCCCGGATTGTAGGCCTGAATGTCGTAGCCCGAGCCAGGGTTGGCCAGGTCATAGCCCGGCGTGCCGTCGGCGTTCTTGACGACGTCGAGGCCGGCCGCGACGCGGTTGTTGTAGATCGACAGGTTGGCGGCGTCGAGCGACAGGCCGGTGGCCGGCGTCGAGGCGACGACCAGGCCGTCGTAGCGCATGCGGCCGTCCGGGGTCTTCTGGATCACGCCGCCGACCGTGAGCGGACGGGCGCGCAGGTCGCGGAAGGCCAGGCCGACATTGCCGCGCACCAGCACGCCGTCGATGCCGAAGGTCGGGCCCCAGTGCGTATGCCAGTGACCGGCGAAGTTGAACTTCCAGTCCGACGGCATCTTGAAGTCCGGCGCCAGGCTGTTGGTGGCGGCGACGCGCACCAGGCCCGGATTGAGCGACAGCAGCGCCGTGGCCGACGACGGCACGCCCGACGCGAAGTTGGCGTCGCTCTTGTTGATGTTCATGAGCGACGACGCGGTGGCGTCGTTGGCGGCGAACACGGTGCCGGAGTTGATTTCCTTGAACGTGCCGTCCGCCTGACGCTGCAGGGTGAAGGTCGCCGTCAAGATGCCGGTGTTGCCGAAGCGGTTGGAGACGAACACGTCCGGCAGGCCGCCGCTGTACAGGCCGAAGCTGCCCGAGGCGTCGAAGCTTTCGTTGTGCCACTTGATGCCGACGCGCGGTTGCAGGACGCTCAGGCCATCATAGTTGCCCTGGTTGCTGAAGCCGTTGCGGGCGACGAAGTTCGGGTTGAGCGCCGGCTTGTCGTCCTGCTTCCAGAAGTCGTAGCGCAGACCGTAGTTGACCGTCGTGTTCTGCCAGGGATCGAAAGTGTCCTGCACGAACAGGGTATGGTTGGTGTAGTCGAAATTGGCCGCGGCCGGATCGGACTTGCCCGACGGGTGGTTGTTGTAGAATAGCTGGTTGACCTTGCCGGCGGCGAAGTCGGCCTGGCTGTCGAAGTAGTAGACGCCGTTGGCGCCCTGGACGAACAGGTTGTAGACGTGGATTTTCTTGGCCTGGTAGCCGCCCTTGATGGAGTGGCCGTTGGTCCGGTAAGTGCCGACAAATTCAGCGGCGTCATCCGTGGTCTTCAGCACGTTGGCCTGGCGGAACTGGTCCGGGCCGAAGTTGAGCGTCAGCTTGCCGTTGGTGCAGCTGAAGGTGGCGGCGGCGCTGGTCGCGTCGGTACAGATGGCGACGTTGGAGAAGCCCTGGCCTTCCGGCGGGGTCTGGCCGCGCTGATAGTTGCGCCACGCCAGGCGGGCTTCGGTCGAGAACTTGTCGTTCCATTTCGAGTTCAGCTGGATGGCGTAATTGTCCTCGTTTTCCGGCTGGGTGTACCAGTCGGTGTTGAGGTTGAGCGCCGTGCTGCTGGCGGGCTGGCCCTTCCACAGGAAGGAGTAGGCGTGGCGGTAGGTGAAGGAGGCGCGCTGGCCTTCCATGACGTTCCAGTCGATCTTGATCGAGTACTTCTCGTCCTTGAACTCGGTCGTCAGCGGGATCGAGCCGGGCGCCAGCTTCGCGGAGGCGGCATACGAGGCCCACGGCGCCAGCACGGCGTCGATGTCGGCCTGGGTCATCGGCGCGCCGCCGTTGATGAAGCTGGTGCCGAAACCGCCGCCGGCCGGACCGGCGCCGACCACGTTGGCCGAGGTATACTTTTCATATGAGGTGGCGAAGAACAGCTTGTCCTTCAGGATCGGGCCCGAGAAAAAGAAGCCGTAGTTTTCGTCCGGCACATAGAGCTTGAGCTTGTTCGAAACGCCGGTGTCGGGGTGATACAGCTGATTGCCGTTCCACGCCTTGTTGCGGAAATAGTCGAACAGCGTGCCATGGAAGCTGTTGGTGCCCGAACGCAGCACCAGGTTCAGCGAACCGCCCGTGAAATCGCCTTCTTCGACGTCGGCCGGCACGGCCTGAACCGTCATTTGTTCGACGGCTTCCAGCGAGATCGGGCCGAGGTTGGTCGACAGGCCGCCGGTGTTCAGACCGAAGTCGTCGTGCGAGCGGACGCCGTCGATGGTGATGCGGTTGGCGCGCGGCGCCGAACCGGCGATGTACAGGCCGCCTGACGGGCCGGTGCTGCGCGTCGACGGGTCAAGCTGGGTGAGGGGATCGCGGCGCGCGGCTTCGCGGATGTCGCGCTTGATGGTGACCACGCCTTCGATGTCCTCGCGGCCGAGCTTGGTGCGCGAGCCGGGGTTGGACAGCGACGAGCGCTTGCCGGTGACGGTCAGCACCTGGCCCGACGCGTCTTCGAGGGCGACGTCGAGCTTCTGCTGGTCGCCCAGGTTCAGATAGACGTCCGTGGTCTTGCTGGCCTGGAAGCCATTGGCTTCGATGTTGATCTCATAGGGGCCGCCGACCTTGAGGCCGCCGACTTCGTAGCGGCCGGCCGAATCGGTGCGGGTGGTGTCGCGCGTGCCCGAGGGCGTGTGGATGATGACCACGGTGGCGTTGGCGACCGCGCCGCCCTTGGCGTCGGTCACGACGCCGCGCACGGCGGCGGTCGTTTGTTGAGCGTACACGGCGGCCGGCGCCGAGGCGGCCAGCAGCGCCACCGCAGCGGCGCCGATCATATAGCGATTGAACATGAATTATCCCTAATTGGCCCGGTGCACCATCGCACCAGGGGCGAACGCTGGCGTCAGCGGTTAGGGCGGTCCTGTGTCACCTGTGTTACTCTATAACGACGGTTCAGTGACAGCCGGCCGATGGCCTCAGGTTTTTCTTGTCTCCGGCGAGATAAACCGCTAGTGTTGCCGCAAATCGCCACTCCGGATCGCGCCGGGCCTCGGGATAAGACCGCGGGCCAACGGCGCTGTATTCGTTCAGACCTGAGGTACATATGGCCCGCGTTACCGTCGAAGATTGCGTTGAAAAGATCGACAACCGCTTCAATCTCGTTCTTCTGGCCGCTCATCGCGCCCGCGCCATCTCGTCGGGTTCGGCCATCCTGGTTGACCGCGACAACGACAAGAACCCGGTCGTGTCCCTGCGTGAAATTGCCGAGGACAAGATCATCCCGAGCACCCTGACCGAAAGCCTGATCGCCTCGCTGCAACGCGTCGATGAGCGCACCGAAGCCGAGGAAGAAGCCGAAACCCTGGCCCTGCTGGCCGATCCGGCGCACCAGCAAATGTCGGAAGGCGACCTGATCCGCGCGCTGCAATCCGACCGCGACGGCGGTCAGGAGGAGCGGTACTGATAAAGTACCGGGCTTCGCACTATATTAAGGACCCGGAAGGAAAACTTCCGGGTCCTTTTATTTTCAGTCTTCCGGCTTGTCATAATCCAAGACCGTGAGACACTGGTTCAGACCATAGTCCAGGAAGGTCGCGAGAATCGCCGATGTCCGCCGAAGGGGAACAGATCAAGGCTAAGCCAGCACCGGTTACCGGTGACGCGAAGGCTGCGCCGGAGACCAAAGCCCCGCCGCTGAACCGGCCGAAATTCCTGCGCCAGATGGAACTGATCGACCGGGTCGCCGCCTATGACCCGACGGTCGACGAAGGCCTGCTCAACCGCGCCTATGTCTATGCCATGCGCATGCACGGCGCCCAGTTGCGCGCCTCGGGCGATCCGTACTTCGCCCACCCGATCGAAGTCGCCGGCATCCTGACCGACTATAAGCTGGACGCCGCCGCCATCACCACGGCGCTGCTGCACGACACTATCGAGGACACCCCGGCGACCCACGAGGAAATCGCTGGCCTGTTCGGCGAGGAAGTGGCCAACCTGGTCGAAGGCGTCACCAAGCTGACCCGGCTGGAGCTGACGTCGGAATACACCAAGCAGTCGGAAAACCTGCGCAAGTTCATCCTGGCCATCTCCAAGGACATCCGCGTCCTGCTGGTCAAGCTGGCCGACCGGCTGCACAACATGCGCACCCTGCATTTCGTGGCGCCGGAAAAGCGCGAGCGCATCAGCCGCGAAACGCTGGACGTCTATGCGCCGCTGGCCCGTTCGATCGGCTGTAACCGTTTCGCCACCGAGCTGGAAGACCTGGCGTTTTCGCACCTCAATCCGACGGGCCATGCTGCCATCATCCTGCGCCTCAAGGATATGCGGGAAGAGAAAGGCGACGCCATCGCCGCCATCGCCCGCGATATTGCCGCCAAGCTGGAAAAGGCCGGCATGTTCGCCCGTGTCTCGGGGCGCGAAAAGTCGCCCTATTCGATCTGGAAGAAGCTGCAGCGCAAGTCGATGGGCTTCAACCAGCTCTCCGACATCTACGCCTTCCGCGTCGTCATGCAGAACACCGACGACTGCTACCGTGCGCTCGGCATCATCCACCGCGCCTGGCCGATGGTGCCGGACCGCTTCAAGGACTTCATCTCGACGCCGAAGAGCAACAACTACCGCTCGCTGCACACCACGGTCGTCGGCCACAAGGGCACGCGCATCGAGCTGCAGATCCGCACCGACGAGATGGACCGCATCGCCGAAGAAGGCGTCGCGGCGCACTGGGGCTACAAGAACGCCACCTATGGCTTCGATGAGGAAGCGGCCTCGGCCAACGGCCGCAACCCACTCAATTCCCTGCGCAACATCGTCAGCATTGTTGAGAATGGCGGCGACTCGGAAGACTGGGTCGAACACGCCAAGATGGAGATGTATCTCGATCAGGTTTTCGTCTTCTCGCCCAAGGGACGCCTGATCTCGTTGCCGCGCGGCGCCATGCCGCTCGATTTTGCCTTCGCTGTGCATACCGAGGTCGGCGAAACCGCCATCGGCTGCCTGATCAACGGCGAGCATCGGCCACTGCGCACGGTCCTGCAGAACGGTGACCAGGTCGAAATTCTGACCGGGCTGGAATCGCGAGTCAACCAGGACTGGTTCTCGCTGACCGTGACCGGCAAGGCGCGCTCCGCCATCCGCCGCCACATCCGTCAGCTGGAACGCGGCGATTTCATCAAGGTCGGCCGTGCCGCCATCGAACGCGCCGCGACCCAGGCTGGCAAGGCCCTGGCCGACATCAGCTGGCGCCCGGCGCTGGAGCGCTTCCACGTCCAGAACGACGACGAACTGTTCGAACTGTGCGGCCGGAACAAGATCCTTCCGGCCAAGATCATCGAGGCCGTCTTCCCGGGCCTGAAACTGCCTACGGCGTTGAGCACCGATACCCTGACCCGCATCCGGGACGGCGAGGGCGGGCGGGCTTTTGTGCGTGGCTCGGCCCTGGTCGAAGGCAACCGCATCGTCTTTTCCAAGTGCTGCTATCCGGTGCCGGGCGACCGCATCGTCGGTATCGTCGAGGACGATGAGAAGGGCCGCTCGGTGCACGTTCATTCCATCGAGTGCGAGCGCCTGGAAGCGGTTGAAGGCGAAAAGGAACGCTGGATCGACCTGCACTGGACGCTCAACGCCGAGAAGAACACGCTCAGCATCGCCCGCATCCGCGTCAACATGCAGAACAAGCCGGGCGTGCTGGGCCAGGCCTGTACGCTGATCGGCGACGCCAAGGGCAATATCGTCAATATCCACCTGGCGCCGAAACAGCTCGATTTCCTCGATGTCGACTTCGATATCGAGGTGCTGGACGCCCGCCACATCATCAATATCTCGGCGGCGCTGAAAACCTCGCCAATGGTGGAAAGCGTCGACCGGGTAAGGGGGTAGTCGCCATGGAACCGGAGATCGCCCCGGATATTCTTGCCGCGTGCCCAAAGGACATAGACGCTGCTGTTCCGTATTTGCGCACAAGCGGCCTATCTAAAATCATGTCTATGTATGCTTTAACGAAAATGTTCGGGCGTTCCTTGAAAGATAGTAAGGAACTCGTCCACTTTCATTCGGCATGGGACGATGTCCGCGAAAGTGATGATCAGTTCCATGATGAACTTGAGCGCAGTTTATCCCAATTCAGGGAATGATTGGCTGTTCCAAAACCCTTTCGAACGCGCTAAACCGCAAGCGAATTTGAATGAGGGCCGATCATGACCAGTGAAGACGTAATCAACGAATTTCGTGCCGCCAACGCTTTGCGCACCGGCCATTTCGTACTGTCGAGCGGGCTGCATTCGCCGATGTTCCTGCAAAAGAACCTGGTGTTCATGGACACGGAGCGCTGCGAGCGCCTGTGCAAGGCTTTGGCTGAGAAGATCACCGCAGCTGTCGGCCAAGTCGACGTCGCCATTTCACCGGCCGTTGGCGGCATTATTCCGGGCTATGAGACCGCGCGTCATCTGAAAGTGCCGTCGATGTACGTCGAACGCGAAGGCGGCGAGTTCAAGCTGCGCCGCGGTTTCCACGTTGAGCCCGGCGCCCGCGTCGTCATGGTCGAGGACATCGTCACCACCGGCTTGTCGTCGCGTGAGTGCATCGCCGCCATCCAGAAAGCCGGCGGCGATGTCGTGGCCGCCGCCTGCATCGTCGACCGCTCAGGCGGCAAGGCCGATGTCGGCGTGCCGCTGATCGCCCTGGCCAGCCTCGAAGTCCCGGCCTATCCGGCCGACAACCTGCCGCCGGAGCTGGCCGCTATTCCCGTCGAGGACCCCGGCAGCCGGAGGCTCGAAAAGGCATGAGTGAACGCATCCGGCTAGGCCTGAATATCGATCACGTCGCCACGGTGCGTAACGCGCGCGGCGGTGACGCGCCCGATCCGGTGCGCGCCGCTGATCTGGCGCTGAAGGCCGGCGCCGACGGCATCACCGCCCACCTGCGCGAAGACCGCCGCCACATCCTCGATAAGGACGTCCACGCCATCAAGGCGGTCTGCGATCTGCACGACCGGCCGCTCAACTTCGAGATGGCCGTCACTGAAGAGATGGTTGCCATCGCGCTGGCCCTCAAGCCGCATGCCGCCTGTCTGGTGCCTGAGCGCCGTCAGGAACGGACCACCGAAGGCGGTCTCGATGTCGTCGGTCAGCACAACTGGGTCGGCCAGGCCGTATCGAGCCTGAGCGACGCCGGTATCCGCGCCTCCTTGTTCATCGCCACCGATCCGGCGCAAATCGCCGCGGCCGCTTCGGTCAAGGCGCCGGTGATCGAGTTCCATACCGGCGCGCTCTGCGATGCCTTCCGCGAAGGCGAGCATGCCGTGTTCGACAGGGAATTGCAGCGCCTGAAAGCCGCCGTTGCTCAGGCGCACAGCCTCGGCATCGAAGTCCACGCCGGCCACGGCATCGACTACGACACGGTGCCTTTCATCGCGACGATCCCGCATGTCCGTGAGCTCAATATCGGCCATTTCCTGATCGGCGAAGCGATCTTCATTGGCCTCGAAGCCGCGGTCGCCCGCATGCGCGCCCTGATGGACCAAGCCGTTCAGGTGGCTGTCTGATGATCCTGGGGGTTGGCATCGATCTGTGCGACGCCCGCCGCATCAACGCGTCGCAGGAGCGCTTCGGTGCCCGCTTTCTTGACCGCATCTTTACCCCCGCCGAGCAGGAACATGCCCTGGCCGCCGCCCGGCCGCATCTCAGTTTCGCCAAGCGGTTCGCCGCCAAGGAGGCCGTTGCCAAGGCGCTCGGCACCGGCGTGCGCGGCTTCTTCTTCACCGACATCGAAGTCATTTCGGATACCTTGGGCAAGCCACACGTCCTGCTGCACGGGGGCGCGGTCGAGGCCCTGCGCAAGCTTTTGCCTGACGGTGCGACCGGCCATATCCATCTCTCGATGAGCGACGAAGACCCTTACGCCACGGCCTATGCGGTCATCGAAAGCCGGCACTGACCAAGGGGCCCGACCGGACCCCCGCCCAATGTTTCGGGCGAGCCCAGGCCGGCTTGCCGCGCCTGCGGCGCCTGAGCGGAATCATGCCCCTTACCAAAGCTTCACGAAATTCGTCTTGTCGTGGCCATAATCTGTGGTTAGGTGGAGATTGAGGATAAATTTGGCGCGTTCCCACCGGACGTGACAGGACCAGCGGGCGGAGACGGACAACAAGCCATGCGGTCTCAGATGACATTTAGGGGTGATATTTTATGACGACATCGCGTGACGAAACGCCGGCCGGCAAAGCCAGCGCCGCCGCGTCGCGGACCGAGACCGCGCAGATCATTTCCGGCGACGAGGATACCGTGGACGAGGAAAACGGCGAGCCGGTTTCGACCAAGGATGCCCTGGTCAATGAAACCAAGGAAATCGTTTCGGTCGTCGCCGTCGCCCTGTTGCTTGTCTTGATCCTGCGCACCATCCTGTTCCAGCCCTTCACCATCCCGTCGGCGTCGATGGAGCCCAACCTGTATGAGGGCGACTACATTGTGGTGTCGAAATGGAATTACGGCATTTCGAAATACTCGTTCCCGATTTCCGTACCGTTCATCAAGGGCCGCATCTTCAACCATGCCCCCAAGCGCGGCGACATAATCGTCTTCAAGCTGCCGAGCAATCCGAAGGTCGACTACATCAAGCGCGTCGTCGGCCTGCCGGGCGACCGCCTGCAGATGAAGCACGACCAGCTGTATATCAACGAAGCGCCCGTACCGTTCACCGTCATCGGCAATATCGCCGCCGCCGATAATACCGCTACCGGTCAGGCGATCCAGCAGCGCGAATTCCTGCCCGAAGGGCGCGAGCACTTGATGCAGGACATGGTGCAGGACGGTCCGGTCGACGACACGGACGTCTATACCGTACCCGCCGGCCACTATTTCATGATGGGCGACAACCGCGACAATTCCGAGGACAGCCGCTTCCCGATGGAAACCGGCGGCGTTGGCTTCGTGCCCGAGGAAAATCTCGAAGGCCGCGCCATGTTCATCCTGATGTCGTGGAAAGAAGGCTCGTCGATTTGGAAGCCGTGGACCTGGCTGAACTTCAACTGGGACCGCTTCTTCAAGGGCCTGAAGTAAACTCTCCAAGCTGAAAGCTTGGCAAGCGCGACCGCGCCCCCGAGCCGATGCGAGGCAAGCCTGCGTGGCGCTTGAACGCATTAAAGACCTTTGCGTAACGGGCGGCCCTGCTGTAAAGCGGGGCATGACCGCCCGCATGCAGAATCTCCGGGCCCAGGCCGTCGCGAATCTGCAGACGCGCCTGGGATACCGCTTTCAGGACAAGGACCTGCTCGAACTGGCCCTGACCCACGCCAGCGTGGCCGAGGGGGCGCGGCGAATCGCCGACAATGAACGGCTGGAGTTTCTGGGCGATCGCGTGCTGGGCCTGATGATCGCCGAGACCCTGATGGACAGCTTTCCTGAGGCCTCCGAAGGGGAACTGTCGCGCCGCTTTCACACCCTGGTCAGCCGCGAAGCCTGCGCCGCCGTGGCCCAGGCGCTTGAGGTCGGGCCGGCGCTGCGATTGGCGGCGGGTGAGACCAAGAGCGGCGGCCGCACCAATCCGACCATTCTCGGCGACGCCGCCGAAGCGCTGATGGCGGCGGTCTATCTCGACGGCGGCTATCAGGCGGCAGTCGATTGCTTCAAGCCTTTGTGGGCCGATGCCATCACCGCCAGCGGCAACGTCTCGCAGAGCAATCCGAAATCGTTTTTACAGGAATGGGCGGTTGCGCACGGCAAATCGCCCCCCAGCTATCATCTGATCGACCGCAAGGGGCCGGACCACGCGCCGGTCTTCACCATGGAGGCGCGGCTTGACGGCTACGCGCCCGAAACGGCCAGCGGCCGGTCGCGCCAGGAAGCGGAAAAGACCGCCGCCCTGCGGCTTATCGAACGGGAAAAATTGAGTTGAACACGACGACTACCACCTGCGGCTTTGTCGCGATCATCGGCGCACCGAATGCCGGTAAATCGACCCTGGTGAACCAGCTGGTCGGCACCAAGGTGTCGATCGTGACCCAGAAGGTGCAGACGACGCGCTTTCCGGTGCGCGGCATCGCCATCTCCGGCGACTGTCAGATGATCCTGGTTGACACGCCGGGCATCTTCAAGCCGCGCCGCCGCCTCGACCGCGCCATGGTCGCCTCGGCCTGGGGCGGGGCCGAGGACGCCGACTGCATCGTGCTGCTGGTCGACGCCGCATCGCATCTGGCGGTCAAGCATCCGGGTGTTGACGTCAAGGCGACGGCGGCGGACCACAAGTCTGTCGAGGACGTCGACATGATCGTCCAGGGCCTGAAGGAGAACGGCACACGGGCTATCCTGGCGCTCAACAAGATCGACCTGATGAAGAGCGAGAACCTGCTCGCCATCGCCGACGAGCTCTACAAGGAAGGCGTCTTCGACGACGTGCTGATGATCTCGGCCGACAAGGGCCATGGCGTCAAGGATCTGGAAAAGCTGCTGATCAAGCGCATGCCGGAAGGGCCGTGGCTCTATCCCGCTGATCAGGCCGCCGATGCGCCGGCGCGCATCCTGGCCGCCGAAATTACCCGCGAGAAGCTGTTCCTGCGTGTGCACGAGGAACTGCCCTATGCGGCGGCAGTCGTGACGACGGAGTTCAAGGACCTGCCGGACGGATCGGCGCGCATCGAACAGACCATCTTTGTTGAACGCGACGGCCAGCGCGCCATTGTGCTGGGCAAGGGCGGCCAGACGCTGAAATGGATCGGCCAGAAGTCGCGCGAGGACCTGTCCAAGCTGCTCGACCGTCCGGTGCATCTGTTCCTGCATGTCAAGGTCGAGGAACGCTGGAGCGAGGATCGCGCTTTGTACGCTCAATTCGGCCTGGAGTATGATAGCTGACCGAGTTCGAAGACGAAGCCATTGTTCTGGGCGGCCGTGCGCACGGTGAGACCGGCGCAATTGTTCACGTCCTGACTGAAACCCACGGCGTTTACGCTGCCCACGTCGCCGGCGGAGCGTCGCGGCGGATCAAGCCGCTGCTGCAACCCGGTTCGCAGGTCGTCTTCAATTACCGCGCCCGCCATGCCGATCAGCTGGGCAACGGAACCCTTGAAGCCGCGGGGCAGGGACCGGACCTGCTCGATGACCCGCTGGGCCTGCTTGGCCTGCAATGCGCCGCCGCCATGACCAAGGCGGTGCTGCCGGAACGCGAGCCGCATGGCGGCGCCTTCCACGCCTTTCAGGCCTTGCTGAGCGCTTTCGCCTTTCCCGAGATCTGGCCCGCGGTCTATGTCCGCTACGAAGCCGGCCTCCTGGAAGAACTCGGCTTCGGCCTGAGCCTTAACGCCTGCGCCGTCACCGGCTCGCGCGAACACTTGCTGTACGTCAGCCCCAAGTCCGGCCGCGCCGTCAGCGCCGAAAGCGGTGAACCGTACAAGGACAAGCTCCTGGCCCTGCCGCAGTTTTTGCTGTCGTCTCAGGCCGGTCTCGATGCCGGCGACATCGCCAACGGTTTCCGGTTGACGGCGTTTTTTCTCGAACGCCACGTCTTCCATCCGCACAACAAACCCTTGCCGGATATAAGGGAGCGGCTGCTGGATGCCCTCGCCAACGCAGGACTTACCTGACTGACACCCGCTTGAGGCGAATCCATCCATCCTTTACTAAGACTTTTGTGACAGGATGGGTTGTTATGCGCGAAGTCGATCGAGCTCAGTTGGTAACCTATAGCGAGCAGGAGCTGCTGGCTGCCAATGTCAATCCGTACACCGGATTGGCGACGGATTACCTCAACCTGTTCAACGAAGCGATTATGCTCTTCGAAATGGGCCTCGACATGCCGGACATGGCCGAGGAACTGGCCGACTGGAAGCCGCGCGACTATACCGCACACTTCGAGCAATCGGGCTTCGAACTGCGCGAAGTGGTGATTTCAGCCTATCTGCACGCACCGTCCGACATCCGGCTCGATTTTGACGAATGCGTCAACCGTTCGCTGGCGGTGTTCGATTCGTCGATCAACATCCTGTTGAGCTCGAATCTGGAAGATACCGACGCCCGCGCCGATCTTCAGGAGCGCCTGCGCGAAATGAAGGCGCTGGTGGTTGAGATGGACTCGCACATCCACGGCCGCGCCGAGGCCATGGAAACTAACCTGCAAAGCGAAGTCGACGCGCTGTTCTGAATTGACCGCCTGACTTAATCCTAAATCAAGACTGACGTGCTACAACCCTGGGATACCGCAGTTTCTCCCCAGGCCGCGATATCCATTTGAAGCACGAACCCGTTCAACCTTTCACCAATGCCAACGCGTTGGCGCCGGAAATGCTGCTGCGCCTGGCCGAAGGCCTGATGGCCAGCGGCGCCGTCCTGTCGGTCTATACGCCGCAGGATGAGCTTTATTTCGCGACGCCGGCGTTCATGGACCTGTTCGATGTCCAGCCGGGACCGCAGACCTTTGACAGCATGCTGCGTCATTGTTTTGAGCACAAGACCGGCCCGCTGATCGAAAGCGACGACATCGACGCCTGGCTGCAGATGGCCCACAGCCGTCGCCGTAGCAAGGCGCAGCGCCGCTTTGAAATCGACATGGTCGATGGTCGCTGGACCTGGGCCAGCGAGACGGTGTTCAGCGACGGTTGGCTATTCATGACCGTCACGGATTTCACCTTCGCCAAGCGCAAGGAATTCACCCTAGTCAGTGCGCGTGACGCCGCCATCACCAAGTCGGAAACCGACGACCTGACGGGACTGCTCAATCGGGGCGGCATTATGCGCCGGTTCCTGGAGCTGCTGGATGCCGGCGACAGTTTCAGCATCGTCCTGTTTGATCTCGACCACTTCAAGTCGATCAACGACCGCTTCGGCCACGACAGCGGCGACCAGACCCTGATCCACTTTGCCGATTGCGTCCGCGAGAGCCTGCGCGATCGTGACATGATCGGCCGGGTCGGCGGCGAAGAATTCCTGTTGATCATGCCCGGTGCGGCGAGCGCCCAGGCGACACGCGTCACCGAACGTCTGCAGGCCTATCTGCGCGACCAGAGACTTAGCCTGCGCGGCGTCACCATGCGCTATACCTTTTCGGCCGGCATTGCCGAATGGGCGGCGGGCAAGACTCTGGAGGGGCTTTACCGCGAGGCCGACCAGGCGCTCTATGCCGCCAAGGAAGGCGGCCGCAATCAGATCAGGACCGCTTCCTGAGCAGGTCGTAGCGGTGCGTTGAACCGGGCACAGTAAGGTGGCTGGGTAAACCTGACAGGTCGTGGCGTTCGAACAGGGGCGCGGCCAGCCCTACCGGATCGACCACCTTGTGCGTGTTCCAGCCGAGCAGCAGCACGCCGCCGGAATCAAGCACTGCCGCCATGGCGTGCAGTGCTTCGCGCTGACGATCGGGCGTGTCGATACCCCAGCCGAAAACGCCGTTGCACAGGACGGCGTCGAAAGTGCCGGCTTCGAAATGCCGGTCGATCTGGGTCAGGTCGGCCGTCACGTGCCGTTCGCCATTGCCCCAGATGTTGGCGGCAGGGTCAATGTCCATCGTCCAGCACGCGCCGCCCTGGCTTTCCAGGACGGGATAATAGTCCGCCGTATAGGCGCGGCATCCGGCCCACAACATCGAGCGAAAGCCGGTGAAGGCCGGCAGAATCCTGTCATGTAACATCCGCCGGTCGGGCCGCCGCGCGATCCGTTCGGCTTCCGATTCAGGCGTCCGGTAATCGCGCGTCAGACGTGCGAAGAAATCGAGCATGGATGTCTTGTCCCCCAGCCAGCCCCGGCGCCGGGATTTACACTGATATCCCCCGACGATTCCACCGATTGAACTATTTCACAAGTGCTAAACTGTAACCATGGCAAACGCCCTTGCGGGCCTTGACTTTCCTGCCTAGGTTTAGGCCATGAGTGATGTACTGATTCCCCCCGGCGCTGACGACGGCGGCCGTGTTGTCGACGAGTCGATGGGCGACGCGCTGTCGCGCCGCTATCTGGCCTACGCCCTTTCCACCATTATGCACCGCGCCTTGCCGGACGTGCGCGACGGGCTGAAACCCGTGCACCGGCGCGTTCTTTACGGCATGAGCAATATGCGCCTGTCGCCGGATGCGGCGGCCCGCAAGTGCGCCGCCGTCGTCGGTCTGGTCATGGGTACGTTCCACCCGCACGGCGACCAGGCGATTTACGACGCTCTGGTGCGCATGGCCCAGGATTTTGCCCAACGCTACCAGCTGGTCGACGGCCAGGGCAATTTCGGCAATATCGACGGCGACAACCCCGCCGCCATGCGTTACACCGAATGCCGCATGACGGTCGCCGCCATGCTGCTGTTGGACGGCATCAATGAGGACTCGGTCGATTTTCGTCCGACCTATGACGAACGCGACCTGGAGCCGGTCGTCCTGCCCGCTGGTTTCCCGAACCTTTTGGCCAACGGTGCCATGGGCATCGCCGTCGGCATGGCGACCTCGATCCCGCCGCACAATGTCGCCGAACTGATCGACGCCTGTCGCAAGCTGTTGCAAAAGCCCGACACCACCACCGAAGAGCTGATGGAGTTCATCCCCGGGCCGGACTTTCCGACCGGCGGCATTTGCGTTGAAACGCGTGCCTCGATCCTCGATACCTATGAAACGGGCAGGGGCTCGATCCGCACCCGCGCTCGCTATGAGGTCGAGGACGCCGGCCGCGGCACCTGGCGCATCGTCGTGCGCGAAATCCCTTACCAGGTCCAGAAGTCGCGCCTGATCGAGCAACTGGCCGACCTGATCGAGAACAAGAAGGCGCCGCTGCTGGGCGACGTCCGCGACGAGTCCGACGAAGAAGTCCGTCTCATTCTCGAGCCCAAGTCGCGCAACATCGAACCCGAAGTTCTGATGGAAAGCCTGTTTAAGGTTTCCGACCTGGAGACGCGCTTCGGCGTCAATATCAACGTGCTCGATGCCACCGGCACGCCGCGCGTCATGGGCCTGCGCGCCTGTCTGATCGCCTGGCTCGACCATCGCCGCGTCGTGCTGATCCGCCAGTCGAACTGGCGCCTGGACAAGATCGAGAAGCGCCTGCACCTGTTGGAAGGCCTGAAGATCGCCTTCCTCAACCTCGATGAAGTGATCCGCATCATCCGCGAGGAAGAGAAGCCGCGCGACGAGTTGATCAAGCGCTTCAGCCTCACCGAGATCCAGGCCGATTACATCCTCGACACCCGCCTGCGCCAGCTGGCGCGGCTCGAGGAAATGACCATCGAGAATGAGCATAAGAAGCTCATTGAGGAACGCGATGGCCTGAAAGCCTTGCTGGCCAGCGAGAAGCTTCAATGGAAGCGCATCGATCAGCAACTGGTTGAGACCCGAAAGCTGCTGCTGTCCGTCCGCCGCACGACGTTCGCGGAGGCGCCGGCCAATTTCGAGGTCGCCGCGATCGAGAACTATCTGCCCAAGGAGCCGATCACCGTCATCCTGTCGACGCGCGGCTGGATCCGTGCCGCCAAGGGCAAGGTCGAGGACCCGTCCGAACTGAAGTTCAAGGAAGGCGACGACCTGGCCTGGCTGGTGCCGGCCATGACGACCGACAAGCTGATCATCCTGACCTCGGACGGCCGTTTCCTGACTGTCGGCTGCGACAAGCTGCCGTCGGCGCGCGGCCATGGCGAGCCGCTGCGCCTGATGGTCGATTTCGAGGAAAGCGCGAAGATCGTCACCGTCTTCATCGCCACGCCCGGCCGCAAGCGTGTCATGGTGTCGAGGAACGGCTACGGCTTCATCGTCGACGAGGCTGACGCTATCGCCAACAAGCGTGCCGGCAAGCAGGTGCTCAATGTTGACGGCACCGAAGCCTTCGCGGCCCTGCCGGTCACCGGCGACCAGATCATGGTCCTGGGCGACAACAACAAGCTGCTGATCTATCCGGTGGCGGAATTGCCGGAAATGGCGCGCGGCAAGGGCGTCAAGCTGCAGGCCTACAAGGGCGGCGGCGTGCGCGATATCACCGTCTTCGACTCGAACACGGGAGCCGTCTGGTACGATGGCGGTGGCAAGGCCAAGGAGTTCAAGGACTTCAAGGATTTTGCCGGCAAACGCGCTCAGGCCGGCAAGATGGCGCCGCGCGGCCTGCGCAAGCTCAGGCCGTGATAGCGCACCGATGAAAAGACAATCCCCTTTTGCCGCGTGGCAAAAGGGGATTTTTTGTTTCTGGAGCAGGGCTTAGAAGCCGCCACCGCCTCGGCCACCACCACCGAAGCCGCCGCCGCCACCGCCGCCAAAACCACCGCCACCGCCCCCACGGCCGCCGCCTCCGCCACCACCGCGGAAGCCGCCGCCTTGGCCACCCTGGCCACGCAGCTTGCCGAAGGTGTAGCGCAGGTTGACCATGACGCTGGCGCCCGGATCGAAGTTCTCGCTGAAAGTGCGCTGGACGCTGTTTTCCGTAAAGGTCTTGCGGTTCTGACTTTCCAGCACGTTCTGGGCATTGACCGTCAACAGGAACTTGGACGGGATGATCTGGCGGACATAGCTGACGCCGACCGTGGTCGTTGCCGACCGGCGGCTCAGGTCGTCGACCTGCTCGCCGGTGAAGTTGGCGCGCATCGTGAACGAGTTCTTCTGGTCCATCCGGTAGCGGACATTCAGGTTGCCGCCGGAGTTCGGCCCCTTGCGGGTGATCATCTGGCCGGTGCTGAGGTCGACCCGGTGGGTGACGGCGTAGTTGTAGTTATAGCTGACGTTGAAATTGAAACTGCGATCGGCGGTCGTGCCGTTCAGCCCGACTTGCGTGCCATAACGTTCGCTGTCGCCGGCGTTCTGGTACGTCGTCAGCAGGATATTCTGGCCACCGGGCAGGAAGGTCTGCGCCTGGGTGATGGCGCCGGTCGACGACTGGTAGTTCAGGTTCATGTTGTAGCTCAGGTTCATGCCCTTGGGCTTCTGATCCTGGTTCTGGGCTTGGCCCTGGCCCTGGTTCTGGCGGTTCTGGCTCTGTAGGTCGTGATTGTACTGGAGTTCGTACTTTTCGACCTTTTCTGCCTTCAGGTTCGGATTACCTGACCGTGCCGACAATCCGTCCGTGCTGAGGATGATCAGCGGGTCGAGTTGCTGGCCGCGCGGCCGGTTGAGCTTCTTGCTGTAGCTGAAGCGGAACAGATCCTGCTGCGTCATCCGGTAGGTGGCGTAGACGCTCGGGCTCCAGTTGACGCGTGTCTGCTCCGTCGTCGCCGGCGGCAAGGTCAGCAGCGGCATTTCGGAATAGATGGTTTCTTTCAGGTTTTCAAAGCGGACGCCACCTTGCAGGCTCAGCTTGCCGAACTGTTGCTCGTAGATGGCGTAGGCGGCGAACAGGTCCTGATCATCGTTGAACTGCTTGACGTTATTGACGTTGGCCAATTCAGGCAGGCCGACGTCACGCTCCTGCGACCGGTAGGTGAAGCGGTTGTCGATCGTGTGCGTCAGATCCCAGCCGAGCTGCAGTTGCGACCGCTTGTCCTCGGTGTCGCTGAGTTCGTGCGTCCAGTCGCCACTGAATTCGTCTACCGAGTTGTTCGACTTGCTGCGCTGCGCGATCAGCGTGTCCGTCCGGACCGGCGTTTGATACACCGTCCGGGTCATGTTGTCGTTGGTCGTCCAGGTCTGGCTGCGCTGCCACTGCACCTTGAAGTCGTTGCTGGTGCCGATTTCGCCGCGGCGATCGTAGCCAAGCGAGAAGGTGACGTCGTTCGTCGGCTGCTTCGAGTCGCTGAATCGTGCCTGAGCGCTGGTCAGATTATGCGCCGGATCGTAGTTGCGGGTCGCTTCCACGCCGTCCGATGTGCCGGTGCGCGTGTTATACAGCACTTCGCCGGTCAAGGTTGTGCTGTCCGACAGGTTGTAGCTGCCGCTGACGTCATAGCGGGTGTTCTGGCTATGGTTCTTGTTGACGTTTTCCGACTGGCGTTCGCTGATCACATTACCGGTCGTCGGATCGAGGCGGAACTGGTCACGCGTGCTGTGCGACTTTGTGGCGCCGCTGCCGCCGCCGCCGCCAAATCCACCGCCGCCACCGCCGCCGCCGGTGTTCTGGTTGAAGATGACCGAGCCGTTGAGCGTCAGCTTGCCCCAGGTCTTGCCGGTCTGGGCGGCGAGACTGCCCTTGCCTTCGTCGCCAAGATTGGCCGAGACGTAGCTGGTCGGGCGCAGGTTGCGGCCGCGTTTCAGCACGATATTGATGATGCCGCCGCCGGTGTCGGTACCAAATGAGGCGGGCGGGTTGGTCAGGACTTCGACGGAGTCGATGTCGGCGCCGGGCAGGTTCTGCAGCGTGAAGGCGCGGGCGTCGCCCTGCATCTGCGACACCTTCTTGCCGTTGACATAGACCTGGACGTTGGTGCTGCCGCGCAAGCCGACCGTACCATCCGGATCGACCGTGACGGCGGGAATGTTGTTCAGTACGTCGGCGGCTGCGCCGGTGGCAGCAACGGGATCCTGCTTGACATCATAGACGTCGCGGTCGGCCTTATGCGTCACTTCGGGCCGGTCGGCCGTGACGGTGATGACGGCTTCGTCGATCGGCGCATCACCGGCGGCGCCATTGGGGTTTGGCGGCGGCGTCTTGGCGGGCGCGTTCGGATCAGCCGGCTTGGGCGCCGGAGCGGTCGCTTGTGGTGCGGCGGCCGATGCCGAGGCGGATGATGCGGAATCCGCCGTCTGGGCCTGGGCGGAAGCCGCCATCAGGCAAGCCGCCAGGACCGCCAGGCTGGCGCAGGGGAAAAGGCGAGAGCGGTCAAAACGAGGGCTCAGGCGAGCAAACATGGAGGATTTACCCTTGATAGGTGCGTATGTGTCGTCAATTGAACGCAAATACGGCGTCAACCCGTCTCAAGCGTGGCAACGAAATTACATTACAGTGTTGAAATACAACAGTCTCCGCGGCAGGCCGGGCGGTAAGCACCTATTTTGCCTGAGCCTTATCCGCAACGGCTTTCAGGCGAGTGAAGGCGGAAATGCACTCGCCCCGCCAAAGAAAACCGGTCAATCCTGGCCCGGCAGGCCGGGACGAATCTCCTGCCAGCCGAAATCCGTCAGGCCTTCCAGCGGCTGGTAGCGCGCCTTGTAGTCCATCTTTGGGCTGTCCTTGACCCAATAGCCAAGATAGACGTGGTCGTATCCGGCGCGCAGCGCCTGGTCGACATGGTCAAGGATGATGAACCGGCCCGGCGACCGGTTCAGCAACTCCGGGTCATAGAAGCTGTAAACCAGCGACAGACCGTCATTCAGCGCATCGACCAGCACGCATGCCACCAGCTGGCCGTCGCGGCGATATTCGATCAGGTGCGTGCGCACCAGCGTGTCTTCGACCATCGCCACCAGATCGGGCCAGGTCATGTCCATCATGCCACCGTCCGGGTGACGCGCCTTCAGGTATTTCTGCAACAGGTCGAACTGTTCACGGCTGGCCTCGGCCTCCACGAAGTGGCGGGTCAGGTCGGCATTGGCCTTGAGCACGCGCTTGTCGGACTTGCTGAAGGTGTAGCGCTTGACGGGAATGCGTACGCTCTGGCAGGCGCGGCAGTTCTGGCAGGCGGGGCGATAGGCGATGTTCTGCGAGCGGCGGAAGCCGATGGCCGACAGCTGGTCGTTGACGCCGACAGCTTCCAGCGGCGGCAGGTGCACGAAGACCTTGCGTTCCTCCTGGCCCGGCAAATAGGGGCAGGGGCCAGGGATGGTCAGATAATATCTGAGTTTACGCCCTGGAAAATGCTCACTCATTTAGGTGCCTGCCGGTTACAGCCGTAAGCCGAAGTAGAATGGCTTCGGAAATCAAGTTTGCCCGCTCCAGCCGGAACGTCAAGGGGATTCGGTAATCCCCCGGGCCTAGATACCGCCGTTTTGCGGCAGGACCGGGGCCTCACGCAACAAAACGATGGCGATGCGGCGGTTGCCGGCCAGCGACGGGTCGTCCGGATATAGGGGTTCCTTGGCGGCCTTGCCAGAGACCTGGGCGATGCGGTCTTCATCGACGCCGGCGGCTTGCAGGACGCCGCGCGCCGCATCGGCCCGGTTGCTCGACAGCGACCAGTCACGCGGGTTCTGGCCGGACTGACCGGCGACGCCGGAGGTATGGCCGGTAATCGAAATGCGGTTCGGCAACTGGTTGATCACCTTGGCGACGGCGCGCAGCAGCAATTTGCAGCGGTCGTTGGGCTGGGTGGCGTTCTGGTCGAACATCGCCCGGCCTTCCTGGTCGATCAACTGGATACGCATGCCTTCCGGCGTCTGGTCGACGAGGATATTCTTCGACAGCTCGGCCAGCTCCGGCATGTCCTGCAGCGCCTGGCGCAGGGACTCCGCGGCGCTCTGGAAAGCGGCCTGTTCCTGCTTCTGGGCGTTCGTCTCGGTGTCCTCGCTGGCAGCGGCCTGGCCCTTGGCGGCGGAATCGGTCGACTTGCCGTCGCGGTCGCGCGTTTCGGGCGGCTTCGGCGCCATCTGGTCGATGAACGACATGGTGCCTTCGTTTTTGTCACCGTCGTCGCCCAAAGCATTGCCGCCCAGGATGCCGCCGGACCCCGAAGTCGATTGCGACACGTTGGCCGGGGCGAAATAGTCGGCGACGCCGCGTTTTTGCTCAGGCGAGGTGGTATTGATCAGCCACATCAGCAGGAAGAAGGCCATCATGGCGGTCACGAAGTCGGCGTAAGCGACCTTCCAGGCGCCGCCGTGGTGGCCGCCCCCGCCGCCCTTCTTGATCTTCTTGATGATGATGGGCGCTTCGCGGCTGGCCATGACGTCTGCTTTTTGCGGTTGCGGTCTTGAGCCTCCACCTATGGCGCATTAACATTAACAGGGCATTGAAGCGCCGTGTTTTGAGCGCTTTTTTCGAGCCGGAGATTGCCTTGCGCAGGCAAATGCCGCTATGCATCTGTCAGCGCTGTCGAACCGGAAACAGGCATGGATACCAAGAGCTTACGGCATGTGTTGGGCAGCTTCGCCACCGGCGTCTGCGTCATCACCATGCCTGATCCGGACCACGTATCCGGTCATGTGCTCGGCATGACGGCCAATTCCTTTACGTCGGTGTCGCTCGATCCGCCGCTGATCCTGTGGTGCGTCGACCTCAAGGCGCACCGCTGCAACGTCTTCACCGCCGCCGAACGCTTCGGCGTCAACATCCTGAGCGGTGGCCAGGAAACCCTGTCGCGCCGCTTCGCCCGTCAGAATGCCCATATCAGCCCGGAAGAACGCCTGATCAGCGACGCGCACCCGCTGCGACTGCGCGAAGTCGCGGCGTTCCTGGATTGCGAGCGCTTCGCCACCTACGAGGTCGGCGATCACCGCATCATCGTCGGCCGCGTCACGCAGTTCGAACGTGACGAAAGCCAGGGCGGACTGACCTTCTACGGCGGCCGCTACGGTCAGATCGGCCACATCGAACAGGACAAGATCGCATGAAACTCTGCTTTGCCGGATTGGGCGTCATGGGCGGACCGATGGCTGGCCATCTGACCAAGGCTGGACATACAGTCACCGGCTACAACCGCACCTTTGCCAAGGCTCAGGAGTGGGCGGCGGCCAACGGCGCCACCGCGTCCGAGAGCATCGAAGCTGCCGTAGCCGATGTCGATGCGCTGTTGCTGTGCATCGGCCGCGACGACGATGTTCGCGAAGCGGTCACCAAGGCCTTGCCGCACCTGAAGTCCGGTGCGTTGGTGATCGACCACACCACAACGTCGGCCAAGCTAGCTCGCGAACTGGCTGCGGCCTGCGCGGCAAAAGGCGTTACCTTCATTGACGCGCCGGTGTCGGGCGGGCAGGCGGGGGCGGTCAACGGCCAACTGTCGGTCATGGTCGGCGGGGACAAAGCCCGCTTCACCGAAGCCATCGAAATCACCAAGCCCTACACCAAGTCGATCACTTACCTGGGGGAGGCAGGCGCGGGCCAGACAGCCAAGATGGCCAACCAGATCGCCATCGCCGGGGCCGTCCAGGGCATCGCCGAGGCGCTGCACTTTACGAAGTGCGCCGGACTCGATCCTGCCGATGTCTTCAACGCCATTTCCGCCGGCGCGGCCGGGTCCTGGCAGATGTCCAACCGCTGGGCGACGATGAGCGAAGGCAAGTACGACTTCGGGTTCGCCGTAGACTGGATGCGCAAGGATCTGGGCATCGCGCTGGACGAAGCCCGCAGCAACGGCGCGCACCTGGCCATGGCCGCCCTGGTCGACCAGTTCTATTCTGAAGTCCAGGCTATGGGCGGTCAGCGTTGGGATACCTCGTCGCTGCACGCCCGGCTGGAAGCCCGCCGTAAGCCTTAAGGCTTGGGCGCAGGTGGGTTGAGCAGCGCCTCCGCCGCGGCGCGTTCTTCGGGTGTCATCTTCGCGGACAGTTCCTTCTGGGCTGCACCAGCCTTTTCGATGCCGCCCTTTTCGGCGATGCTGAACCAGCAATAGGCTCGGACCAGGTCCTTCGGTCCGCCTTCGCCATTGACCATCATCACACCGAGATTGAACATGGCCTCCGGATCGGCCTGTTTGGCCGCCGCTTCAAAGAGCTTACGCGCCCCTTCGAGGTCCTTCGGAACGCCGTCACCGGCATAAAAATGCTTTGCCAGGGTTGTTTCCGCGTCCGGCTGCCCTTTGACGGCAGCCTCCTTGTAATAAACCAGCGCCCGCGCCGGATCGACAGCCGCGCCGCCTTCGCCGAGATCATACATCCGCCCGACCACGAAAAGCGCGTCGGGATCTCCGCCCTTGGCGGCTTCCACCAGCCACGACCCGGCCAACTTCTTATCCTGCTTGACGCCGAAATCGCCGAAATAATAAATCTCGCCCAGGGCGTACTGCGAAGGCGTGTAACCGACTTCACCGGCACGTTTAAAATAGGTGACAGCCTTCGCGTAATCCTTTTCACCGCCATAGCCGCTCAGATACATTTCGGCGACCGTATGCGTCGCCGGGATGAAGCCGAAATCATCGGCCTTCATGTAGTATTTGCGAGCCAGCTTCGGATCCTTTGTCACATCGAAGCCCGTCTCATAAATCCGAGCCAGCAGAATGGCGGCTTCGGTCCGGGCCGACATCTGGAAGGGAAGCTTCGGATTGAATTCCTGCTTGCTGGTCCTGTAGGGATCGCTCACCTTAGGCTGAACGAGCTTCACAAAGTCGACCAGGGTCTTGAACCAGTAAATCGCCTGCTCGGTGTCCGGCGCTGTGCCCTGACCTTCCAGGTACATTTTCCCCACCATCAGGGCGGCCATATCGTAACCGACCTTCTTGTGAGACTCTTTGAACATCGGAAGCGCTTCGGCATACTGGCCGGCGTCATAGGCCTTGAAGGCGTCTTCCAGAGTCTTGTCGCGATAGATGATGCCTTTGCGAGGATTTTTGAACTGGCTCCTGTCTGACGGGCATCCATAAATTTTCTTTTTGCCGTCGCTGCTGACTATGGAAGGGCCAGGGGATGCCGGAATAAGGGGCTGTTCCGTCGGCGTCATATCGGCCGCGGTGGGAAGAAGGCTTGTATCGCTGTAATGCTTGTATCCGTCGTGCCGCAAATTGAATATGCAGCCCAGATCCAGGTTTTCCCTGGCCATTTCTGCCTCGGCGGTGGCCGCCGAATATTGCCGGCGGGCAAACACGGTGACGTTGGCGGTGTCGCTCGGCGTGCCGGACGCTGACGAGCTGTTCGATGAGGATTGGGCCATCGTGGGGCCTGCCGACGCCGTCGATATGACGATGGCAATCGCGATCCCAAATTTGCGCACGTGGCTTCTTAAATTATCCATGCCCATAATTCCCAGCTATTGTTTCACTGGTTTCGGCGCCAATAGAGCCTCAGCCTGGGCGCGTTCTTCCGGCGTCATCTTGGCCGACAGTTCCTTCTGGGCTGCACCAGCCTTTTCGACGCCGCCCTTTTCGGCAATGCTGAACCAGCAATAGGCCCGGACCAGATCCTTTGGCCCGCCTTCGCCATTGACCATCATGACGCCGAGATTGAACATGGCCTCCGGATCAGCCTGTTTCGCTGCCTGTTCAAACAGTTTGCGGGCGACCTCCAGGTCCCTCGGCGCACCGCCTTCACCGGTGTAGAAGTAGACACCCAGCATGGCCTGGGCGTCCACCTGGCCTTTGAGCGCAGCTTCCTTGTAATACTGCAGCGCCGTCGCCTGGTTGGCTGTGGCGCCGCCTTCACCCAGTTGGTACATCCGGGCTACCGCGTAAAGCGCATCCGGATAACCGCTCTTGGCGGCCAGCAACAGCCAGGCACCGGCGCGCGTTTTGTCGACTGGCAGGCCTTCCGCGCCGAAATAGTAGAACTGGCCCATCTGGTATTGCGACGGGGCATAGCCCGCTTCTCCCGCCTTGCCGAAATAGCTGATCGCCTTGGGGAGGTTTTTCTCGCCGCCGTAACCGGACTGGTAGGCGCGGCCAATCAGGTGCGTCGCCGGAATATAGCCATGCGCATCAGCCCGCAGGAGCCATTTGCGCGCCTCGGCAGGCTTCCGGGGCACCTGAATGCCGCGCATATAAATCTGCGCCAGCGACATGGAGGCCTCGACGCGCGCATCCATCTTGTTGGGCGAGGCCGGATCAAAGGCGAGTTTGGCTTTCTCGGGCAGGGGATTGGCTTCGGCGGCTTTCCTGAACCAGAACAGCGACTTGTCGATGTTTTTTGCGGTGCCCACGCCGTCGAAATACATTTGCCCCAGGATAACGGCGGCTTCTTCGTAGCCCGAGACCTTGTTGTAGGCCTTTTCGAACAGACCGAGCGCCTTCGGGTAATCCTTGGCGTCGTAGGCGGCATAGGCGGCTTTCAGGACGGTGTCATGCGAGTTGATATAGTCGCGGCCGGCGGCGACGGCGCCATCGGCGCCCGAGCAGACGCCATTGTTTGTGCTCTTTGTCTCCGAAGTGCCTGCTGCATCTCCGAAAGGGGCCGTACTGTTGACGCGTGGGCGCACTCCGGAATTAACATTCGGGTCAATAGTGCCCAGGCCCACACCTAAAACCGGCAGCCCTTCAAGAGCCATCGAATCGGGACCATATCCCAGATCCTCCATGTAGCTTTCCAGCATCTCTTCCGGTCCGGAAGTGTCCTGGATGGCGCCGGTGTCGGCGTTGACGCTGCCCATGAAGGAACAAGAACTTCCATTGGTGGCGGAAATCTGGGTGACTACTTTTCGCGAGACTGCTTTTTTCTTGGCGAAAATTGTGACCGTCGGGTCGGCATTCGCCGCGCTGCCCGATTGGGCGGGCGCAGCTGTCGCGGTTGGCGCCGCCGACGAGGCCGGCGCAACCTGAGCCCCCGCCGGAAGTGCAGCCATGAATACCGTTGCCGTCACGGCAATGCCGAAGCTTCGCAAGTCCGGTGTCGAGTTGCCCATAGAAATAATTCCCGCCCTTGTTCTTGTTATTTCACGCCAAAGTAGACAACCGCCAAGCTACTGAAAACACGACAGGCTGGTGTTATTTTGCTGTCGGCTTGGGATTCAAAAGCGCTTCCGCCGCCGCGCGTTCTTCAGGCGTCATCTTCGCCGACAGTTCTGTGAGCGCTGCACCAGCTTTTTCGATGCCGCCCTTTTCGGCGATGCTGAACCAGCAATAGGCCCTGACCAGGTCCTTTGGCCCGCCTTCGCCATTGACCATCATCACACCGAGATTGAACATGGCCTCCGGATCGGCTTGTTTCGCCGCCTGTTCAAACAGTTTCCGCGCCCCTTCGAGATCCTTCGGAACGCCGTCACCGGCATAAAAATGCTTTGCCAGGGTTGTTTCCGCGTCCGGTTGTCCCTTGACGGCAGCCTCCTTGTAATAGACCAGCGCGCGCGCCGGATCGACAGCCGCGCCGCCTTCGCCGAGCTCATACATCCGCCCGACCACGAACAGTGCGTCGGGATCTCCGCCCTTGGCCGCTTCCACCAGCCACGACCCGGCCAGCTTTTTGTCCTGCTTAACGCCGAAGTCGCCGAAATAATAAATCTCGCCTAAGGCGTACTGCGAAGGCGTGTAGCCGACTTCACCGGCACGTTTGAAGTAGGCGACCGCCTTGACGTAATCCTTTTCGCCGCCATAGCCGCTCAGATACATTTCGGCGACCGTATGCGTCGCCGGTATGAAGCCGAAATCATCGGCCTTCATGTAGTACTTGCGGGCCAGCTTCGGATCTTTGGGCACATTGAAACCGGTTTCATAAATCCGCGCCAAGAGAATGGCCGCTTCGGTCCGGGTCGACATCCGGTAGGGGCTTTTCGGATCGAACTGCTGTTTGCTGGTTCGATCGGGGTACAGTCGCGAAGGCTGAACCGGGCGTACGGAGTCGATGATGGTCTTAAACCAGTAGATAGCTTGCTCTGTATCCGGTGCTGTTCCCTGACCATCGAAATACATTTTCCCCAGCATCAGCGCGGCCATTTCATAGCCGATCTTTTTGTATGCTGCCTTGAACAGGGGCAATGCCTCGGCGTACTTGCCAGCATCGTAGGCGGCAAACGCTTCATCGAGGCTTTTGTCGCGGTACAAAATGGTGTTGCGCCTGTTGAAGAACGGGTTTCCTTCGCCCGCACACGGATATATTTCCTGGAGCGCGCCACCGCCGGCGCCGGAACGGGCTGCGCCGGTTTCGATGGTCAAGTCGGACAGCTCGTTTGGAGTCACCGTACCTGCGGTATTGGTGAAGGCGTCGGATGTATGTTTGTAGCCGTCGTGTCTCATGTTGAACACACAGCCGCGATCTGGATGTTCTCTGGCCATTTCCGCCTGAGCTGTAGCTAGCGAATATTGCCGGCGGGCAAACACGGTCACGTTGGCGGTGTCGCTTGGCGTGGATGGCGACGCCTGTGCGGTTGCCGCGGGTGTATCTGTGACCTGAGCGCCTGCCGGTAACGCGGCCATGAATGCCGCCGCCGTCACAGCAAGGGCAAACGCCCGCAAGTCCAGTTTCCATCCGTTCATAGAGATGCCCCGCCCCGTTATCATTTTGCTGGAATTTTCATGCCAAACGGCACAATCGTCAAGGTAGTTTAAAATTACAGGCTTACTTGCTGCCCGGCTTTGGATTAAGGACGGCGTCGGCCGCGGCACGCTCGTCCGCGGTCAGCTTCGGTTCCAGTTCCGCCACTGCCGCATTGCCCTTATCCAGCCCGCTTTCGGCGGCCAGCTTGAACCACACATAGGCGATGGCCCGGTCCCTGGGACCACCTTCGCCATTGCACCACATGACCCCAAGGTTGAACATCGCTTCGGCATCGCCTTGCTTTGCGGCTTGGTCGAACAACTTGCGCGCGCCATCGAGGTCCTGCGGTACGCCGTCCCCCGTGTACAGGTAGGTCGCCAGGGTGGTCTGCGCCTCGACCTGTCCCTTGATGGCGGCTTCCTTGTAATAGACCAGCGCCCGCGCCGGATCGACGGCGGCACCGCCTTCGCCCAGGTCGTACATCCGGCCCACTGCGTAGAGGGCGTCGGGATAGCCCGCTTTGGCGGCAAGTTTTAACCAGGCGCCAGCCTTGGTCTTGTCGGCGGGTACGCCCTCGGCGCCGAAATAGTAAAGTTGACCCAGCTGGTACTGCGACGGTGCGTAACTCACTTCGCCTGCGCTCTTGAAGTAGCTGATCGCCTTCGGAATGTTCTTGTCGCCACCGTAGCCGGACTGATACACGCGCCCGGCCAAATGGATGGCCGGGACATAGCCATGTTCGGCGGCCAACAGGAACCATTTGCGGGCTTCGGTGGGATTTTGCGCGACCTGGTAGCCGCGCATATAGATCTGAGCCAGCGACATGCAGGCTTCGATCTGCGGGTTCATATTATTGGGATGCGCTGGATCGAAGCGCAATTGGCGCGGTCTCTTAAACGGCGCTTCGGCGGCCTTTTTGTACCAGTACAGGGATTTCTCGATATTTTTGCCCGTACCGAGGCCATCGAAATACATTTGCGCCAGAATAACGGCGGCAATCTCGCGTCCGGAGACCTTGCTATAGGCCTTTTCAAAAAGGCCCAGCGCTTTTGGAAAATCCTTGGCATCGTACGCCGCGAAAGCATCCTTTAGCGTGGTGTCGTGCGACGCAATGTAAGCCCGGCCCGCCGCAATGCTCGCGTCGGCGGCCGTGCAGCCTCCTGGAGCGGTGGATGGCGTGAATGGCCTGCTGTTTGAGGCGTCTCCGAAAGGCGCATTGACCCGTATGCGTTGCCGTCCGCTTGAATAAGAACCGGATGTTCCGCCGACGTCGTCCCCGGAAGAGTTATTCATAATAAAACTGCTGCTATACCCCATGTCGGACAGGTAACTGTCCGTCACGTCTGTATCGCCGTAATCGTTCATGAACTCGCAGGAACTTCCGCTGGAAGAGGAAATCCGGGTAAAACCCTGTCCATACAAGGCTCTCTTCTGGGCGAAAATGCTGACGGTCGCTGTATCGCTCACATTGCCACCGGTTTGTCCCTGGGACTGCGTACCTTGGGGCGGCGTACTGGCCGGCGGAGTCGTTTGACTCTGAACTTGTGAAAACGCCGGCGTGGCCAGGCACAGAAAAACGGCGACACCGAAACCGGTACCGTAACTACGGTGTTTGAAAACAGGCATGACTTCCCCCCGGAATATGAGTCGCTTACTTCTTCGCTGGCTTCGGATTCAAGATAGCCTCCGCCTTGGCGCGCTCTTCCGGCGTCAGTTTCGGCCCCAATTCCGTCACTGCGGCGTCACCCTTGTCCAGCCCGGTCTCGGCGGCCAGTCTGAACCAGACAAAAGCGATCGCCCGGTCCTTTGGTCCGCCCTGGCCGTTGAACCACATGACGCCCAGATTGAACATCGCCTCAGCGTCACCTTGCTTGGCGGCTACGTCGAACAGCTTGCGCGCGCCATCAAGATCCTGCGGCACGCCGTCACCGGTATACAGATAGGTCGCCAGGGTGGTCTGGGCCTCGACCTGTCCCTTGACGGCCGCTTCCCGGTAATAGACCAGCGCCTTTGGCAGGTCAGCGGTGGCGCCGCCTTCGCCAAGGTCATACATCCGGCCGACCGCGAACAGGGCGTCGGGATAGCCGGATTTCGCCGCCAGCAACAGCCAGGCGCCGGCACGCGTCTTGTCCACCGCCAGCCCTTCGGCGCCGAAATAATAAAGCTGGCCCATCTGGTATTGCGCCGGCGCGTAGCCGGCTTCGCCCGCGCGGGTGAAATAGCTGATCGCCTTGGGCATGCTCTTCTCGCCGCCATACCCCGACTGATACATGCGGCCGACATAATGGGCCGCCGGGATATAGCCGTGCAGGTCGGCGCGCATGAACCACTTGCGGGCTTCGGCGGGATCCCGCGGCACCTGGATGCCGCGCATGTACATCTGCCCCAGCGACATGCAGGCCTCGACGCGTGCGTCCATCTTGTTGGGGGAGGCGGGATCGAAGACGAGTTTGGTCTTTTGCGGCAGGGGATTGGCTTCGGCGGCCTTCTTGAACCAGAAGAGTGACTTGGTGATGTCCTTGGGCGTGCCCATGCCGTCGAAATACATCTGCCCCAGAATAACGGCGGCTTCTTCGTAGCCGGTTACCTTGTTGTAGGCTTTTTCGAACAGGCCGAGCGCCTTGGCATAGTCCTGGGCGTCGTAGGCGGCGTAGGCTTCCTTCAGCGTCGTGTCGTGCGACGCAATGAAATCCCGCCCGGCCGCGGTCGCGGCGTCAGCGACGGTGCAGCCGCCCGGAGCGGTGGACACAGCCGCGAAACCGTCGGTAAGCTGGGTATTGCCCGCCGAGTCGCCGAAGATCGCATTGCCGTTCACGCGCTGCCGCGTGCCCGAATTGGGATTGCTGCTGTCGACCGTGTCGCCGGTTCCCAGATCCGTGGTCCCACCCGAGGCGTCGTTGGAGCTGCCGTTCTGGCTGTACCCCATGTCGGACAGGTAGTCGTCCATGAAGTCTTCGGCATCGCCATTGCCGCCGATGAAGGAGCAGGATTTGCCGCTGCCGGAGGAAATCTGCGTGAGCGCCCGGCGGGTGGCAGGCTTTTTCTTGGCAAAAATGGTGATGGTCTGGCTATCGCTGACGCTATCCTGCGCTGGCGCCTGAGCGGGTTGTGCCGGGGCCTGAACGGGCTGTGCCGGCGCCGGCGTCTTGGCCGGAGGCGCAGCCGTCGTTTGCGCGAAGGAGGGCACCGTCAGGAACAGCGACGCGGCTATGGCGAAGCCAGTACCGTATTTGCGGCCAGTGAAAACAGACATAAGCTCCCCCTCAGAACCATATAAGAATAGTTACAATGTTTCTTTGTTGTAATCTTGTAACTTGCACTCTTAAATAGTGCTCGAATCCGTTCACCGTCAAGCAAAAACGATCAGAAAAACTTCCGAAAACCTGCCTGACAGGCTTAGTTTGTCGCAGGTGTTTTTTTGTCGTTTTTAGGATTTGGCGGGCGGGTTGAGCAGGGCTTCGGCGGCGGCGCGATCTTCCGGAGTCATTTTCGCCGAAACTTCCTTGAGCGCTTCGCCGGCTTTTTCATGGCCGCCCTTCTGGGCGACGCTGAACCAGCAGTAGGCCTTGACCAGGTCCTTCGGCCCGCCTTCGCCTTTCACCATCATGGCCGCCAGATTGAACATGGCGTCGGGATTGCCGCGTTTGGCGGATTCCTCGAACCACTTGCGGGCATAGGTCAGGTCCTTGGGCAGGCCCGTGCCCGTGTAAAAGTCGGTGGCTATGACGTTCTGCGCGTCGGGTTGTCCCTTGACGGCGGCTTCCTTGTAATAGATCAGCGCCCGGCCGGCATCGACGCTGGCGCCGCCTTCACCCAGTTCATACATGCGCCCGACAGCGTAGAGCGCATCCGGGTGGCCGTTCTTGGCCGCGAGTTGCAACCAGGCGCCGGCACGGGTCTTGTCCTGGGGAACGCCTTCGTCCCCGGAATAATAGATTTGGCCCAGGGCGTATTGCGATGGCGCGTATCCACCCTGGCCAGCCTTCTTGTAGAAGGACATCGCCTTGGTCAGGGAGGTTTCGCCGCCAAAACCGGTTTCATAGACCCGGCCCATGGTGTGTACTGCCGGCAGATAGCCGTAGGTCGCCGCCCGGTTATACCAGTGCACGACCTGCTTCTTGTCTTCGGGGATACCCATGCCGCCGGAATAGATGCGCGCCAGCATCACGGATGCCTCCGATTGCGGACTCATATGATAGGGGTTCCTGGCGTCGAAGCCTTGCTCAAAATCCGGGCCCGACTTGCCTTCCGCCACCTTCCTGAGCCAGGTGATGGCTTGTTGCGGATCCTTGGCCGTTCCGACGCCAAAGAGATACATTTCGCCTTCCATGAGAGCGGCGATAGGATAGCCGATCGTGGAATAGGCTTCCTGGAACAGTCGGAGCGCCGTCGGATAGTCCTGGGCGTCGTAGGCGGCGAAAGCCTTCTGCAGACCCTTGTAGTGTTGCGCGATATAGGCCCGGCCCGCCTGGACGCGGTAATCGGACGGCGTACAGCCATCCAGCATGCCCCCGTTGCCTGAGAAAGTGCTGCCTGTCGAAGCGTCGCCAAGGGGACTGTTATAGCGGAAGCGGCCGCCGGGCTCGGAAGGGTCGGTTATGGTCCGGTTCGGGCCATAAAAGTCATCCATGTAGTTGGAGACGGCATTGCCGGAATAGGTGTCCTGACTGCTCATGAACCCGCAGGAAGACGCGGTGCCGGTAGGAATTCTGGTCTGGGCGGCTTCCTGCGTGCTGAGGCGCTTCCGCGAAAAGATCGTGATATTGGCATTGTCGCCACCCGTGGCGATGGCGGCCTGCGATACTTGATCAGGTTTCGTCTGGGTTTGCGCCTGCGCGGTTGGCGTCAGCAGCACCGTCGCGGCAATCAATCCGCACAATATGAGCTTGGACAAGACATCCCCCTGTGGCTTGTTGGTCTGGCCACAAGTGTATGCCTGACCTGAAAATACCGTCAAGCGCGATCAAAAAGGATTGAACGGTAGGGTCGTACTCAGGCGTCAAGCCACTCCGCCACATCGCGGGCGAAATAGGTCAGGATACCGCTGGCGCCGGCGCGCTTGAACGCCAGAAGCGTTTCCAGCACCGCGCGCTTTTCGTCGGCCCAGCCCTTTTCCGCGGAAGCCTTGATCATCGCGTACTCGCCGCTGACCTGATAGACAAAGGTCGGCAGGCGGAAGTTTTCCGCGACGCGCTGCACGATGTCGAGATAAGGCAGGCCGGGCTTGACCATGACCATATCCGCGCCTTCGGCGATATCCATGGCGACTTCGCGCAACGCTTCGTCGCTGTTGGACGAGTCCATCTGGTAGGTTTTCTTGTCGCCCTTCAGCGCCTTCACGCCGATAGCGTCGCGATAGGGGCCGTAGAAGGCTGAGGCGTATTTCGCCGCGTAGGACATGATCAGGGTGTCCTGATGACCCTTGGCTTCCAGCGCCTGCCGAATGGCCAGGATGCGGCCGTCCATCATGTCGGACGGCGCGACAATATCGGCGCCGCCCTCGACCTGGACGATCGCCTGTTCGACCAGCATCTCGACCGTGGCGTCATTGACGATCTTGCCATCGCGCAACAAGCCGTCATGGCCGTGGTCGGTATAGGGATCGAGCGCCACGTCGACCAGCAGGCCGATATCGGGCACGGCTGCCTTGATGGCCCGGCAGGCCGATGGGATCAGGCCGTTGGGATCGAGCGCGGCCCTGGCATCGGCGCTGCGCAGTTTCTCATCCAGATGAGGAAACAGCGCCAACACCTTGATTCCGAGCGATTGCGCCAGCTTTGCTTCCTTAACCACTTCATCCAGGCTCAGGCGATCGACGCCGACCAGGGAACCGATCGGCTCGCGCGCCACGTCGCGATCATGCACGAACACCGGCCAGATCAGATCCGAGACATGCAGGCGGTTTTCGGCCACCAGGTCGCGGACCCAGGCCGACTGCCGCAGGCGACGGGGGCGGGCCAGAGGGAAGGGAGCAAGAACAGGCTGTTTCATAATGGCGCTGTTTACGGCGTATCTGTTGTATTGTCACGGCTTTTTGCCGCCACTTCGGGGAAAAGCTTCGCGAGGCTTTTCAGGCGCTGCTACCTTTTACAAAACTGTATTATTAAGGGCGTGAAGCATGTCGCATCTTGTGGAAACCGTCGCGACGGGATTGACCACTCTGGGCCGGACCTCGGAACACTTCTTCCTCGACTTCGGTCGGGCGTTCGGCATGCTGTGGTCGTCGAATCCGTTCCTGGCCCTGGCTTTGATCGTGGCCGGCCTGCTTCTGCTGATGATCGCCGGCACCAGTTTCGCCAGACGCTGAATACACCTCGCTAGCCGGCATCCCTGGCCATATCGCGCAGGGTTTCGACCGTATTCAGGTTACGTGCCGTCATGTCGGCCTTGATGGCACGGCCGAGCTTTTCCACCAGCTTCGACCGCCCGACACCCTCCGGTGCATAGAGATACATCAGCTCGTCGGTAACGGTGTAGTCCTCATTGCCGGCCTTCAGGCTGTCCATCAGCTCGCGATCGACCTTGCTCGGCGGCGCCTTGAAGAAGAAGACGTGCTGCGCCTTGCCCTTGTGCTCATGGTCCTTGTACGGATTTTCGGCCAGCACCTTTTCCAGGTGCCTCAGCGTGATCAGGAACAGCGACGGCCGGAAGCCGAAGGTTGTTTCGACGCCGTCGCCGATTTTCGTTTCAATCTCCGTCTCGGGCAATCCCGTCCGGAAGAGGATATTGCCGCTGGCGATATAGGTCCTCACTTCGGCAAATCCCAAGCTTTCCAGCAACTTGGCCAGTTCCTTCATCGGCAGCTTGTTGTTGCCGCCGACATTGATGCCGCGAAACAGACCGACCCACAGAGCTTCAGCCACGACCACCTCCTGCGACAAAACGCGTCATAGGAGATACGGCAATTATGCGGGAAATAAAGCGTCATATGACGCAAAGTGCGTTATACTATCCGGCTTGAGGCTTTTTAATCGCCTGATGGGCTTGTCTTGAGCGAGCCCGAGGGTTATCTGGCCGGTGTACGCGCTTCGTCTAGGGGGCGCCGGAGTGGATGAGACATGGACTATAACGCCGCGTTTGAGGCCGCCGTCGAGCAGGTTCGCTCCGAAGGGCGTTATCGCGTGTTTGCCAACCTCAAGCGCAAGGTCGGTGACTTTCCGCGCGCCACCTGGATCCGCGAGGACGGCACCGAACGCGACGTGACGGTGTGGTGCTCCAACGACTATCTCGGCCAAGGCCAGAACCCGGTGGTTCTCGACGCCATGCACAAGGCCATCGATGAGGTTGGCTCGGGCTCGGGTGGCACACGCAATATCTCCGGTACCACCTGGTTCCATAATGCCCTCGAAGCCGAACTGGCCGACCTGCACCAGAAGGAAGCCGCGCTGGTTTTCACCTCGGGCTACGTCGCCAACGAGGCGGCGCTGTCGACGCTCTACAAGATCCTGCCGGGCCTGATCGTCTTTTCCGACGCTTTCAATCATGCCTCGATGATCGAAGGTATCCGCAATGGCCGCGGTCATCGCCACATCTATCGCCACAACGATCTCGAGCACCTGGAAGAGCTGCTCAAGGCGGCGCCGGTCAATGCGCCGAAACTGATCGCCTTTGAGTCGGTCTATTCGATGGACGGCGACATTGCCGACATCCGCGCCACCGTCGCCCTGGCCAAGAAATACGGCTGCCTGACCTACATCGACGAAGTTCACGCGGTTGGCCTTTACGGCGAACGCGGCGCCGGTGTCGCCGAACGCGACGGCATCATGGGCGAGATCGACATTATCGAAGGCACGCTCGGCAAGGCCTTCGGTATGATGGGCGGCTACATTGCCGGCACGGCCGCCATGGTCGATGCCGTGCGCTCGTGGGCGTCGGGCTTCATCTTCACGACCTCCCTGCCGCCCGCCGTCATGGCTGGTGCCGCCGCTTCGGTGCGCTGGCTCAAGGAACATAACGAAAAGCGCATCGCGCATCAGGAACGCGCCGCGACCCTGATGAAACGGTTCCGCGACATCGGCATCGCCACGTTCCCGTCGGTGTCGCACATCGTGCCCGTGCTGGTCGGCAACGCCAAGCACTGCAAGATGGTCTCGGACATGCTGCTCAATGACTTCGGCATCTATGTCCAGCCGATCAACTATCCGACCGTGCCGAAAGGCACCGAGCGTCTGCGTTTCACACCGTCGCCGGACCATGACGACGCCATGATGGATCATCTGGTCTCTTCGATGGATAAGCTCTGGACCATGTGCAACGTCGCGCGTCTGCCCAGCGTCGCCTGATCGCCTCACTTCGGTCACGTCCGGGGGGTATCGGATGTACGATAGGACCAAACCGGAGAAGACATGAGTGTCTTTCGCCTGACCATTGCCGGATTGACGGCGGCGCTTATGACAATCGCCGTGCCTGCCGCTGCCGGCACGCTGCGTTTCCAGAACGACGAGTTCAACTTCCACGCCGCCTTTCCGCAGGGCAGCCAGGTCTGCCAGGCCGTGTCGTCGCAACATCCCTACGGCTATTTCTCCTGGTACGGTCAGCCGACAGCGTGTGACGGCGCCAAGGCCGATGCTGCAACCAGTTCCATGGGCGTCTTTGCGACCTACAACGTGACCTACCAGCGCTCGCCGTGGGGCGTCCTGCCCAAGACCTGCCGTCCGGCCAAGCCCGACCCGGCGCCGGCCGTTGATTCCAAGGTCCTGAATGAACTGGCCTTTCGCCGCTACAAGTCCGTGCAGTGTGTTACCAAAGGCGCCGACGGCTCGATCGATATTGATGTGGTAACGCAGGCCGGCAAATGGGTCGATGGCAATGAGCCCAGCTTCCAGACGCCGCTGATCAACTACCGGGCCTCGCTGCATACCTCCGGCGACCGGCTGGACAAGGATTTGGCCATGTTTCGGGAGTTTCTCTCGAAGGTCGACATCAAGTTCTAGATAAAAGAAAAAGCCTCCCGGACCTTGATCCGGGAGGCTTTTCCGTGCGTTCAGCCCTCTCTGACTGAATACCGATTAGAACGTGCAAACCACCGAGTTCAGGTAGGTGCCGTTGCGCGACCAGCCGCTGCGGGTCACGACGTCGACCGGCTTGCCGGCCTTGAAGCCCGAGTCCAGACAGATTTGCTGGGCCGTATCGGCTGGCTTTTCGCCTTCGGCCATCTTGCGCTCGGCGAAGTTCAGCAGGATGGCGCTGTGGCTCTGGCCGCCCTGAGCTTCGATGGCCTTCAGCGAGGTCAGCATCTGCTCGGAATAAGCCAGTTGCTTGGTTTGATAGTCGAGATCGGCAGCCTGACCGGCCTTTACCGTGGTCGACAGGTCGGTGACGCCCGTCTGGACATTCGACAGGCGGGCCGAAATGGAATCGAGCTTGCCGCACATGACGCGATCTGCGCAACGCGGCGCCGGATGCTTGGCCTTATGCTTGGTGGCAGCGAGGGAAGGGACCGCAGAAGCGGTGAGGGCGACGGCCGCGGCAGCGACCATGAATGTAAGAGAGCGCATATTTGAAAACCTCAAAAAGTGCGTGGAGAGCTATATATATTTTTAAGAAAACGGATGTTCGCCGTTAACCATTTCGGCGCTATCGGTGGCGAATGTCTCGTCAGTGAGGCGAAAAAGTGTTAACTTTGCGGCGGCGCGGTAACCGAGGGCTTTTAAGAGCCGGTTCGCCGGCGGCGTGACATTTATGTCGGAAAGTGTCGATGTCTGAGATCTATATCGAGATGATGCGCAACGGTGCATATCTCAAATGCACGGCAATCGATTCGGCGACCGGTGAGGAGGCCATGGCCCTCGGGCCGCTCAATGACCCCGAAGGCGTCAAGCGGCTGGCTGTGCTCAAGCTCAAAAACAAGCTGGATCAAGGGAAGGGTGGGCCGCCGCCGTCAAGCCCCGGCCTCAAGATATAGCGGTCAAATCTAAACAGTCGCGTCAGGCATAATGTCTTGCCTCGGCTGGCGGTAAGGCGTAAAGCCTCAGCCATTCTCTCCCCTTTGTCAGTTACAGGATTTGCTCTCGTGAACGCACCCGCGAACGCCGCTTCCTTCATTCCGCAAGGCTATTTCAACCAGGATCTCGCCCACAGCGATCCGGCGGTACTTGAAGCCATCAAGGGCGAATTGCACCGCCAGCAGGAACAGATCGAGCTGATCGCCTCGGAAAACATCGTCTCCAAGGCCGTCCTGGAAGCGCAGGGCTCCGTCCTGACCAACAAGTACGCCGAAGGCTATCCGGGCCGCCGCTACTACGGCGGCTGCGAGTATGTCGACGAAGTCGAGGCCCTGGCCATCGACCGCGCCAAGAAGCTGTTCAACTGTGCTTTCGCCAACGTCCAGCCGCACTCCGGCGCCCAGGCCAACCAAGCGGTGTTCTTCTCGCTGCTCAATCCGGGCGACACCTTCATGGGCATGGACCTGGCCTGCGGCGGCCACCTGACGCACGGTTCGCCCGCCAACCAGTCGGGCAAATGGTTCAACGTCGTGCCTTATGGCGTGACCCAGGGCGACAATGTCATCGACTACGATCAGGTCGCGGCCTTGGCTCAGCAGCATAAGCCGAAGCTGATCATCGCCGGCGCATCGAACTATCCGCGCCAGATCGACTTCAAGCGCTTCCGTGAAATCGCCGATTCGGTCGGCGCCTACCTGTTCGTCGATATGGCCCACTATGCCGGTCTGGTCGCCGGTGGCGTCTATCCGGACCCGCTGCCGCACGCCCACGTCGTCACCACCACGACGCACAAGACCCTGCGCGGTCCGCGCGGCGGTATGATCCTGTCGAACGATGAAGCGCTCGGCAAGAAGATCAACTCGGCCGTCTTCCCGGGCCTGCAGGGCGGGCCGCTGATGCACGTCATCGCCGCCAAGGCCGTCGCCTTCGGTGAAGCGCTGCAGCCGGAATTCAAAGCCTATGCCCGTCAGGTCGTCGCCAACGCCCAGGTCCTGGCCAACACGCTGATCGAGCGTGGCCTGGCCATCGTCACCGGCGGCACCGACAGCCACGTCATGTCGGTCGACCTGCGCTCCAAGGGGCAGACCGGCAAGGCGACCGAAGCGGCCCTGGAAGCCGCCTTCATCACCTGCAACAAGAACGGCATCCCGTTCGACCCGCAGCCTTTCACCATCACTTCGGGCGTCCGTCTCGGTACCCCGGCGGGCACGACTCGTGGGTTTACAGAGGCCGAGTTCAAGATCATCGGCAACCTGATCGCCGATGTCGTCGAAGGCATGAAGTCGAACAGCGGCGAGCCCGATCTGGCCGTGCAGGAAAAGGTCCGCGCCGACGTTAAGGCGCTGACCGCAAAGTTCCCGATATACGGCTGATATCAGAGGCGAAATGCGCTGTCCCTTCTGCGGAAATCTTGAGACCCAGGTAAAGGATAGCCGCCCGTCCGAAGACGGTGCGGCTATCCGCCGCCGCCGGTCGTGCTCGGAATGCGGCGGTCGTTTCACCACGTTCGAGCGCGTGCAGTTGCGCGACCTGATGGTCGTCAAGCGCAACGGCCGCCGTACACCGTTCGACCGCTCGAAGCTGGAACGGTCGGTGTCGATCGCCTTGCGCAAGCGGCCGATCGACCAGGACCGCATCGACCGCATGGTTTCCGGCATCGTCCGCCAGCTCGAAAGCATGGGCGAGACCGATATCCCGTCCGATGCCGTCGGCGAATTGGTTATGGGCGCGCTGAAATCGCTCGATGTCGTCGCCTATGTCCGCTACGCCAGCGTCTATCGCGACTTCCGCGAAACCTCGGATTTCGCCAAGTTCCTTGGCGATGAAGGGTTGAGTGAGAAAGATCTGGGCAACGCTGCCATCGACGATCCGCACGACATCCGTACCGGCCTGGGAGAACAGGACCTCTCGCCTTCGGATGACGCCTAGGTGGCACGCCCGCAGATCACCCTGAAACTGGCCACCACGCTCGACGGCCGCATCGCTACCCATTCCGGTCAGAGCCGCTGGATCACCGGTGAGGAATCGCGCCGCATTGTCCATGAGCTGCGGGCCGGGCATGACGCGGTCATGGTCGGTATCGAAACGGCCCTCAAGGATGACCCCGAACTGACCGTGCGTCTGCATGGCTATGAGGGCTACCAGCCGACGCGGGTGGTGCTCGATTCGCGCGGCCGCCTGCCGATGAACTCAAAGCTCGTGCAAACGGCGCGGGTCATCCCGACCGTCGTCGTCACCACCCAGGATCTGCCGCGTGAGATGCTGGCCGCCCAGGTGCGCCAGATCAAGGTGCCGTCAAAGCATCAGCGCGTCGATCTCGACGCCGCCCTGGAAGCTTTGCTGGATGTCGGTATCGAGCGCCTGTTCGTCGAAGGCGGCAGCGTCGTGGCGACCGCTTTCCTGCGCGCCGGGTTCATCGACCGCATCGAATGGTTCCGCTCGCCGACGCTTCTTGGCGCCGACGCCCGTCCGGTAATCGGCCACTTGAATATCGACGAGGTCGATCAAATGTACCGCTTTGTCCGGCTGGGCGTTCAGACGGTCGGTGAAGACCTTTGGGAAACCTACGAATTAGGTTAGGAATTACGTGTTTACAGGCATTATCACCAGCATGGGCACAGTCGCGCGGCTGGACAAATCGTCCGACGGCGTGCGTCTGAGCATGAAGGTCGATTTCGACCTCAGCGACGTCACCATCGGCGCCTCGATCAGCCATGCCGGCGTCTGCCTGACCGTCGTGACGATCCGCGAGGACGGCTACGATCTTGACGTTTCCAATGAAACTCTGGCCGTGACCAATCTGGACACCTGGCAGATCGGCACCAAGGTCAATCTCGAGCGCGCCCTTAAGATCGGCGACGAATTGGGCGGCCATATCGTTTCAGGCCATGTCGACGGCATGGCGGAACTGCTGAGCGTTACCCAGGACGGCGACAGCTATCGCCTGAAGTTCAGGGCGCCCCAACCGTTGCACCGGTTTATCGCTCCCAAGGGTTCCGTGGCGCTCGACGGTATTTCCCTGACCATCAATGAGGTCGAGGGCGAGACCTTCGGTGTCAACATCATTCCCCACACCTGGCACCACACCACTTTGTCGCAGGTCCGCGTTGGCGACAGCGTCAACCTTGAAGTCGACCGCCTGGCGCGCTATGCCGCCCGTTGGTACGAAACGAGTTCCCAATCATGACTGCACAAGCCGCCCCCGACTATGAGTCGCCCATTTCCTCGATCGAGGACATCATCGAGGACGCGCGTAACGGCCGCCCCTACATCCTGGTCGATGCCGAGGATCGCGAAAACGAGGGCGACATCATCATCCCGGCCCAGATGGCGACGCCGGACCAGATCAACTTCATGGCGCGCTTCGGCCGCGGCCTGATCTGCCTCTGCATCACCCCCGACCGCGCCAAGCAACTGCGCCTGCCGCCGATGGCGCAGGAAAACGGCGCCCGCAACGGCACGGCCTTCACCGTCGCCATCGAGGCTAAGGAAGGCATCACCACCGGCATCTCGGCCCACGACCGCGCCCACACGGTCGCCGTCGCCATCGACCCGACCAAGGGCGCCAGCGACATCGTCTCGCCTGGCCACGTTTTCCCACTGGTGGCGCGCGAAGGCGGCGTCCTCGTCCGTGCGGGTCACACCGAAGCCGCCGTCGACATCTCGCGCATGGCCGGGCTTTATCCCGCCAGCGTCATTTGCGAAGTCATGAACGACGACGGCACCATGGCCCGCCTGCCGGACCTGGTGAAGTTCGGTCAGTTGCATGGCCTGAAGATCGGCACCATCGCCGACCTGATCGCCTACCGTCGCCGCACCGAGCGCTTTGTCGAGCGCGTGCTCGAACGCTCGTTCGACAGCCAATGGGGCGGGGCGTTCAAGCTCTTCGTCTATCGCAACCAGCTCGACGGGGCCGAACACCTGGCATTGGTCAAGCGCATGCCGCAACCCGGCAAGCCGACCCTGGTGCGCATGCATCAGCTCGACATTGCTTCGGACGTTCTGGCGGGCCAAGGCGCCAGTCTGCGCTCTGGCCACGTTGAAAAGGCGCTGGAAATCCTCGGCGCCCATGATGGCCCGGCGGTGATGGTACTGCTGCGCGATCCCGATCCGAAGGTTCTGTCGAACCGGTTTTCCGCGGACGGCTCCGAAACGCCGGCGCAAGGGCGTGGCCTGCGCGACTACGGCGTTGGCGCCCAGATCCTGCTTGATCTCGGCGTCCGCGACATGATCGCCCTGTCCGGCACCCGCCCGAAACCGGCCGGCCTGGAAGGCTATGGCTTATCAATCATTGATTGGCGCGAGCTGTAATTTCGTCCCTCGCTCAGATTTGACTTTTGCGGAAAGGCTTTAGGCGTTATTGAGCCTTCCTTCTTTCTCGCGCCCCAAGGATTCTCCGCTTGTCCCAGGAAAACCCGTTACGCATCCTCATCGTCGAAAGCCGCTTCTACGACGATATTTCCGATGAACTGCTGGCCGGCGCCAAAGACGCTCTGAGCGCGCACGGCGTCGAATTCGACGTCGTCACCGTGCCGGGCGCCTTTGAAGTGCCCGCGGCCATCGCCATGGCCGAGGATGCCGCGCACCGCCCGATGGGCCGCGCCTATGACGGCTATGTCGCGCTCGGCTGTGTCATCCGCGGTGAAACCACCCATTATGATTATGTCTGCAACGAGTCGGCGCGCGGCCTGATGGAACTTAGCTACACCCAGCGTCTGGCCATCGGCTATGGCATCCTGACCGTCGAGGACGAGGACCAGGCCTGGGCACGCGCCCGCCGCTCCGAAGGCGACAAAGGCGGCACGGTCGCCAAGGTCTGCCTGTCGATGATCGCGCTGCGCCGGTCGCTGATCGAGGGAAGCGTCAATGGCTGATAAGCAGGCCCCCAACAGCCTCAAGGCGGTGATGGAACATCTGAACGCCCAGAAGGACGCTCAGGAGCCGCGCCTGTCGGCCAAGGAAAAGCGTGCCCGCACCGTGGCGCGGCTGGCCCTGGTTCAGGCGCTGTACCAGATGGAAATCACCGGCGGCGGCGTGGAATCGATCATCCGGGAATTCACCGATCACCGCTTTGACGCCGACCTGGAGGGCGAACCCCTGGCCGAAGCCGACGAAGCCTTCTTCGCCGAAGGCGCGCGCGGCATCGTGAAGGAGCAGTCAACGATTGATGCGCTGGTTTCGGATCGCCTGGCATCTGGCTGGCGGATCGAACGCCTCGACACCACGGTGCGCGCCATCCTGCGCGCCGGCGCCTGGGAGCTGAAATATCGCTCCGACATCGGCCTGGAAGTCATCATCAACGAATATGTTGAGATCGCGCGGGCCTTTTTCGATGAAACCGAGGCGCGCTTCGTCAATGGAGCGTTGGACGGGATCGCCAAGGATGCCAGAGCGTGAAAGCCCGCCCAATTCGTATTAAACACGAATTCTCCGCGACCTGAGTTGCTTTTTCTCGCATTTGGATAAATAACGCTGTCCAAACAGAGCGATAGGTGAGGCGCATGAGCGAGCACGACGAGTTTTCCATCCTCGATCAGCTGTTCAAACCCCTTGCAGGACTCAGTCGCGAATCGCGCGGCCTCATCGACGATGTGGCCGTGTTGCCCGCCGACGACCGTCACGACCTTGTTATCTCTACCGACGCCATGGTCGCCGGCGTGCATTTCTTCGAGCACGATCCGCTCGACCTGGTGGCGCGCAAGCTGATGCGCGTCAACCTGTCCGATATCATCTGCAAGGGCGCGGTGCCTTACGGGTATCAGCTGGTCGCTGCCTGGCCGCGCGGCACGCCATTCAGTGAAAAGCAGGACTTCGTGCGCGGCCTGAAGATCGAACAGGACCGCTTCAATGTCGTCCTGTTCGGCGGCGATACGGTGACGACCTTTGCGCCGCTGCATGTGTCCATGACCATGTTCGGCAAGGCTTTGCCGGGCAGGGCGCTGTCGCGTGTCGGCGCGCGTCCGGGCGACAGAATTCTGATCAGCGGCTATATCGGCCAGGCCTATCTCGGTCTGAAGGCTCTGCAGGGCCAGTTGAATGGCGTATCGCACGCCGATTCCAACGAACTGATCGAAGCCTATCACCTGCCGGAAATCCGCATCGACCTGGCCGCCTGCGTTCGCGATCACGCCCGCGCCTCGATGGACGTCTCGGATGGTCTGCTGGCCGATGCCGATCACATGGCGCGCGCCAATAACCTGATGATCCGTGTCGACCTCAATCGCGTGCCGACCTCGCTGGCGGCGCGGACAGCGATCGCCGCCGGGATTTCACCCGTTGAACTGGTGACGGGCGGCGACGACTATCAGATTCTGGTTGCCGCTGATGAACTTGGCGCCAAGGCCCTGACCATGTCCGGCTTCTATGAAATTGGCGAATGCGTCGGCGCCTCCGATGACACGCGTCCCGGCGCCGAGCTGTGGGCCGACGGCCGCCGTATCGAGGTCGACCAGAAGGGTTTCAAGCACCCGCTTTAAGCTTAAGGCAGCGTAAGGAATTCGCCCCTTGGGGGAATTTTGCGGCAAGTGAGAAGCTGGGGCGTTTTGGGTAATGTGTTGCTTTGACACTGTTTCTTCCTGCGAAAGTCTTCCCCGGAAGTAAAAGCTGCCCTTATGGGAAACTTACAATTGTGAGACCAAATACGCCGGGCAGGCTCATTGTTTTGCGTTCGCACAATCGATAGCCAGAAGGAAACCGGCATATTGTCCGGAAATAAAGAAAGGTAGGGCCATGAAAAAGACGCTCACACTTGGACTCGTAGCCGGTCTCGGCTTGACCGCGGCTGTGGCGCAAGCCGCGCCGCACGATGTCCGTAACTACGATGGTTATTGCTACATGAAGCAGGCGGACGCCAAGCGCAACGGGGCCATCATCGGCGCCGTGGCCGGCGGCTTGCTCGGCAGCCAGGTCTCCAAGAACGAGCGTGGCCTGGGCGCGATCGCCGGCGCGGTGATCGGCGGTACGGTCGGCGCCAATGTCGGCAAGAACGGCGCCAAGTGCTATGACGGCGAATACTATTCCTACCAGGGCAAGTATTACGATCCGCCGGCGGCGCCTTCCGGCTATGTGCCGGTGTTCTATGAGCAGCGGCCACCGGAGCGCGTGTACACGCACATCTATTACGATCGCGACCACCACGACGGCCCGCCGCCTTATGGCTACGGAAATGCCTGGAAAAGCCAGGGCTGGCGCGACAGTCACGGCCGCTGGCATGACGGCCCGCCGCCCCGCGGCTATCGCCAGGACAGCCATGGCTACTGGCGCCGATAGGTCAATACCGGATGGCATCGCGGGAGGTTGAGGCTCGCGATGGGTGAGAGAAAAAGCCCCCTGGACACAGTCCCGGGGGGCTTTTTCGTGGCGCGGGCTAACGGAAATCTTACGGATCGACCTGTGCTTCCGCTTTGCGCGCAAAGGGGGAGCGGCCTAGATTAACCCTAATAGGCGCGACGTCCGGCGGACCTCGCAAGGGGGTAACTGGCTTAGAGGTTATCCGAAATGACCAAATCCATCCCTGTTGCCCTTAAGGCCGGTCTCGCTTTGGCCGCCGGGCTTGCTCTGACTGTTCCCGCCGCGGCTGTGGCGGGCGGCTATGGCTACAACGATTACGGCTATCGTGACGGCTATTACAGCTGCCATGAGCGCAAGAGCGACAACGCCACCGGCGGTGCGGTCGCCGGCGTCATCATCGGTGGCGCGGCCGGCGGTGTGCCGGGCGCCATTGTCGGCGGTGCCGTCGTAGGCTCCGCGGCAGCGGGAGCGACGCGCTGCTATCGTTCCAACAGCTATGCCTATGACGATCGCGGCTACATTGCTCCGTCCGATCGCCAGTATTATCGCTATGACAATGGCTATCGGGACGGCCGCGATACGTATCGCCGCGGTTATGAGGATGGTTATCGCGAGCGGTCATACCGTGATGACTACTACGACTATGGCAACGGCTGGTAAGCGGGTAGGGGCGGCGTCATTTCCCATTGCCGGAAACTTATTTTCGCTGCCCCTGATCCTTTGTCTCCCGGAATTGTACGCGTTCCGTCCGGGATTTAAGCTTTGATCCGTTAGGCACGGTCCAGCGCTGAGGGGCCGGGAACGGGGGTCACGCTTTCAGGAGTTGACCACATGTCTGTTTTCAAACGCAATACTGCCCTGGTGATCGCTTTGGGTGCGGCGATGGCCTTGCCATCGATCGCCTTGGCTAACCGTTACGATACCTACGCCGCCAATGATCGCGGCAGTGAATATGACGGCTACTGCTACCAGGCCACCGAATCCTCCGGCAAGGGCCACCCGGTCACCGGCGCTGTCGTCGGCGCGGCGGTCGGTTCGCAGGTGTCCAAAAACGAACGCGGTCTTGGTGCCCTGGGTGGTGCCCTCATCGGCGGCGCCATCGGTAACAAGGTCGGAAAGCACAAGGACGCTGGCTGTATGAACGGCGACTATTATGCCTTCGAAGGCACTTATTATGACCCGGCTCCGGCACCGGACGGTTATGCCGTCGTGTTCTTCCGTACCCGCCCGTCGTCCGACATCTATAGTCGCGTTCATTACAACGGCCACAGCAGCCGCGACGATTCGCGCTCCTATGGCTACAACGACCGCAGCTACTCAAACTCGAACAACTGGTAAAAAGCCGGTCCGATTATCAAAAAAGCCTCCGCCCAAGGCGGGGGCTTTTTCGTGCCTGGGTTCAGCACTTTTCAACCATTTCGACCCAGCATGCCGTCATGCTGAATTTGCCCCTTTGCCGCCGTTTATTGTTGCCGGGCCTGGCCGGTTTCCTGCTCGTCGTCACACCGGCTGTGGCGTCTGAGAAGGCCAAGGAGGCGCCGGACCCGTCCGTCAAGATGGCTTCGGTCGGCATCCCGGTCTTCAAGGGGCACACGGTTACGAACTACCTGTTCCTCAGCATCAAGATCAACCTGACGCCCAAGGCCAACGAGGCCAAGCTGCGCGACATGGAGCCCTATTTCCGCGACGTGCTTGTCAAGGCGGCCAGCAAGACCTCCTTTGCTCAGGCCAGTCGCGATGACCTGCTCGACGAGCCACGCTTCAAACAGGCGATGATGGTCGAGTTCAGCAAGGTGGCCGGCGCGGGGATGATTCAGTCGATTGAGATTGTTTCGCAAAGTCCGAAGAACCATCCCTAGGGTTGCCTGACAACAGATATCATCTGTTTATTGCTGCATTGCGAGCGCCATCAAGTATTTGTAGCTCAGGGGAAAAGCCGATATCTATAATGCGGCGCAATATTTACCTCTCTGGCCGGTTTTCGTAATAATCGCCTGTCGGGCGCATCTTGCCTTGAACTTGCGGAAAAGTTTTGGCACTCTCCGGCCAGTCAAAATAACAGCCTGTTTTTTAAGAGTGATTTGCGTGCAGCGGAGTTGAGTCTTCAAGTCCCTGGCCGCGGGCGGATATCATTTCCAGGGCTATTGTTTTGATCCCGAAAACGTCGGCGCCGCATACCCTAAGGCGGCGTCCCCAACAATAATAATACAGGGGCTACAAATGAATATTGCTCTGATGCTGGCGATCGGCGCCGGCATTCTTGGCCTGTTGTTTGGCGTCATCCAGACCATGGGACTGATGAAAGCGAATGCGGGCAATGACCGCATGCGTGAGATCGCTGCGGCCATCCAGGAAGGGGCCAGCGCCTATCTGCGCCGGCAGTATACCACCATCGCCATTGTCGGCGTCGTCATTGCAGCGGCCGCCTACTATTTCCTCGGACCGCTGTCCGCCATAGGCTTCGTCATCGGCGCTTTCCTGTCCGGTGCGGCCGGTTATGCCGGCATGCTGATTTCGGTGCGCGCCAACGTCCGCACCGCCCAGGCTGCCTCGGAAAGCCTGCAAAAGGGCCTGAACCTGGCGTTCAATGCCGGCGCCATCACCGGCCTGTTCGTCGCCGGCGGCGCGCTGTTGGGCGTCTCCGGTTATTACGCCTACCTGACCGAAGTGCTGGGCAAGACGGCGCATGACCGCGACCTGATCAACGGCCTGGTGTCGCTTGGGTTTGGCGCTTCGCTGATCTCGATCTTTGCCCGCCTGGGCGGCGGCATCTTCACCAAGGGCGCCGACGTCGGCGGCGACATGGTCGGCAAGGTCGAAGCCGGCATCCCGGAAGACGATCCCCGCAACCCGGCCACCATAGCCGACAACGTGGGCGACAATGTCGGCGACTGCGCCGGTATGGCGGCCGACCTGTTCGAAACCTATGCGGTGACCACGGTCGCCACCATGGTGCTGGCGGCGATCTTCTTTGGCGATTCGCCGCTGGTAAATCAGATGATGCTGTTGCCGCTGGCGATCTGCGGCGCCTGTATCTTCACTTCGATTATCGGCACCTGGTTCGTCCGGCTGGGCAAGTCGCAGGACATCATGGGCGCGCTGTACAAGGGCCTGATCGTCACCGGCATCCTGTCGATCGGCGCCTTGGCGGGCGTGATCTACCAGTTCGTCGGCTTCGATACGGCCATCAACTACGATGGTGCGCCGCAGGCCTTCACCGGTCTGACCCTGTTCTACTGCGGCCTGGTCGGCCTGGCGGTTACCGCCGGCTTTATCGTGGTGACGGAGTACTACACCGGCACCGGCAAGCGACCCGTCGTCTCGATCGCTCAGGCCTCGGTCACCGGCCACGGCACCAACGTCATCCAGGGCCTGGCCGTTTCGATGGAATCGACGGCCATCCCGGCGCTGATCATCGTCGCCGGCATCATCGGCTGCTACCTGCTGGCCGGCCTGTTCGGCATCGCCATCGCCACCACCACCATGCTGGCCCTGGCCGGGATGATCGTGGCGCTCGACGCCTTCGGCCCGGTCACCGACAACGCGGGCGGCATCGCTGAAATGGCGGGCCTGCCCAAGGAAGTCCGCCACACCACGGACGCCCTCGACGCCGTCGGCAACACCACCAAGGCCGTCACCAAGGGCTATGCCATCGGCTCGGCAGGTCTCGGCGCTTTGGTGCTGTTCGCCGCCTATACGTCGGACCTGAAGTACTTCGCCGCCCAGCCGGACGCGCCTGCACTGTTCCATGGTCTCGGCCAGCTGACCTTCTCGCTGTCGAGCCCGTGGGTGGTGATCGGCCTGCTAATCGGGGGGCTGCTGCCGTACCTGTTCGGCGGCATGGGCATGACGGCTGTCGGCCGCGCTGCGCAGGCCGTCGTCGAGGAGGTGCGCAGGCAGTTCCGCGAAGACAAGGGCATTATGGCCGGCACGTCAAAGCCGAACTACGGCCGCGCGGTCGACATGCTGACCAAGGCGGCGATCCGCGAAATGATCATCCCGTCGTTGCTGCCGGTGCTGTCGCCGATCGTGCTGTTTGCCGTCGTCCTGAACATCGGCGGCGCGGTCCCGGCCTTTGAATCGCTGGGCGCCATGCTGCTGGGCGTGATCGTCACCGGCATCTTTGTCGCCATCTCGATGACCTCGGGCGGCGGCGCCTGGGATAACGCCAAGAAGTCGTTCGAGGATGGCTTCAAGGACAAGGATGGCGTCGTCCACCAGAAGGGCTCCGAGGCGCACAAGGCTTCGGTGACCGGCGATACGGTCGGCGATCCTTACAAGGATACCGCCGGTCCGGCCGTCAACCCGATGATCAAGATCACCAACATTGTCGCACTGCTGATGTTGGCAGTCTTGGCCCATATGGGCTGAACTGAAGCCGCCAAAAGAAAAGCCCCGGTCGAAAGACCGGGGCTTTTTGTATTCGAATTGAACCGATCAGTCCCGGCGGTGCTGGTTGCCTGGGTTGTTGTCGCTGGTGCCGAGGCTCTGGTGCCCGACAGTACCGAGCAACTGCTCCAGCGCCGTCAACTGGCGGCCGCGGGTCGGGGTCTTGTTCGGGTTGGGCGTCAGCTCGCGGCCGTCTGCCAGGTTGAGCGTCTTGACGGCGGCGACCGTGTCCGTGCCCTTGTCGAAGTCGATGACGGTGATGCTGCGTTCCGTGACCTTCGGCATCTTGTAGGTCATCTTCATCGACACCTGGTCGATATAGTACCATTCGGTCGGATCATAGGCCGAGGTCTGCGACGGCTGACCCAGCTTGTCGAGAACAGTCGCCTTGGTGTCGCCGACCTTGATGTCTGTGGCTGGCTTGGCGTCGTAGGCCAGGTAGCCATGGTGCGCCAGGGTCGGCGCACAGGCCGTCGCCATCAGCGCCAGCGCACACACGGCAACACCACGCAGCAGGCGGGCCGGAAGTTGATTTTCAGGCAGGTGAGGCGACATGAAATTCCTTGAGCGAACCGCGAAACCCGTTTGACCTATAGTGAAATTCGGCTTACGGCAAGCATAAGGCCGAAAGAAGGCCTTTGACAGTCATTTTTTTCGCCTGGCGGGCGGCTTTGGGGCCCCGCCGACGGCGCCGTCAGGATCTTTCATGCCGCTCGATTTCGATCGTTTCAAGCAGATGATACTGCCGAAAAACCTGTTTAAGCCGCGCGCCGTAACCCTTACCGGTGAACGGTTGTACGCTTCATGCGTCGCCCAGAGCCGCCAGCCGGTCTTCTATCTCGACTACGGCGTTGAGGACGCCATTGGCGCGCGTTTCGAGCTGCTGACCTTTCATGTCGGGCTTGTCATTGAGGCCCTGCGCGCCGTCAAGGACAACGATGCGCGCCACGAGCAGGCGAAGGACACCGCCCAGGCGCTTTTTGACGCTTTTGTCGGCGCGCTTGACAACACGCTGCGTGAGCAGGGGACCGGCGACCTCTCGGTGGCCAAGAAGATGAAGCCGCTGGGCCAGACGATCTATACCCGTTTCCAGGCCTGGGACGGGTTGTGGGCCAACGGTGATGCCGCCGCCCGCGCCGACTATGCCGCCCGCACCATCTTCGCCGGCAGTGCCTATGACGGCGCCGAAGCCGAGGCCGCGTCGGCCGAAGCGCCGCAGTCCGAAGCTTTTGCCGTCTATGCCGAACAGGCCAGGGCGAGCCTTAAACTGGAAGACATCTTGCACGGCCAGGTCAACTGGTGTGAAATCCCTGCTGTGGCGCAGTCGGCTGAGTCGGCGCGTTCGGCCTGATCCCAAAAACGATGGCGGCGATCGGGCCAGGAGACCTTGTTCATGAGTAAATCCGCACCTCCCGAAATCATCAGCGACGAATCGCTGTGGCAGCATGTGGTCCGCTTTGATGCGGCCCGGCGTGGCATTGATCTCGAACTGACGGCCGATGCCGACCGCCGCAAAGTCATTGCCGACTCCTTCGGCATGATCTCGCTCGACGCCCTGTCGGCGCACGTCAAAACCCATTCCGTTCCGGGCCTGAAGCCGCTGGTGCACGTCCACCTCGAACTGAAAGGCGAAGTGACCCAGGAGTGCGGCGTCAGCCTGGAGCCGTTCAGCCATGCCATTTCCGGTGAGCTCGATCTCGACTGCATCATGGCGTCCGACGTCACCGACGAGGTTTCGGCCGTCGGCGAGGCCGAACTGAGTCTTGACGATCTCGACGAGCCCGACGTCGTCGAAAACGGTCAAATCGACCTTGGCCAGTATGTCATTGAGGCCTTGGGCGAGGCCTATGATCCTTTTGCACGCAAGCCCGGCGTGGTGTTCGAGGAGCCCGAAGCGGCCCAGGAACCGTCGCCGTTTGCTGTGCTGGCCAAGCTGAAACGCGATGAATAGCCGGGGTTACCCCTTTCGTGCACGGAACTTTCGCCTTGAAAAGTCGGGGCGATTGGGATTGTGTGCGCACCTTAGAGACTTGAGTGAGGGCAACTAGGTCCGTGACGACTCCCATTGAGCCTGCGACAGCGGCTACGCCGGTTCCCAACGGGGCGCTGGTCATTGCAATCGACGCCATGGGCGGCGATCATGGCCCGGCTGTGACTGTAGCGGGCGCAGCTATCGCTTTGCAGACGCGCTCCGACCTGTTTTTCCAGCTGCACGGCGACCCGGTCGGCATTAACGCTGAGCTCGCGCGTCATCCGGCTTTGAAGGACCGGTCGCGAATCGTCGCTACCGACCAGTTCATCGCCATGGACGAAAAGCCGGCTTCAGCCATCCGCCGCCGCAATACGTCGATGGCCAACGCGATTCACGCCGTGAAGTCCGGTGAAGCCCGTGCGGTGATTTCGGCGGGCAATACCGGTGCCCTGATGGCCATCTCCAAGATGGTGCTGAAGATGCTCACCGATGATCTGGATCGTCCGGCCATCGGCTGTTCGTGGCCGAGCCCGCACGGCTACGGCACGGTGCTCGACGTTGGCGCCAATGTGACGTCCGATGCGCGCCAGTTGATCGAGTTCGCCCTGATGGGCGCGGCCTTCCACAAGGCGCTCTGGGGCAATGACAAGCCGTCGATCGGTCTGCTCAATGTCGGCTCCGAAGACGTGAAGGGCCACGACGAGGTGCGCGAAGCCCACCGGCTGCTGCGCGAAAATGCCTTCGGCCTCAACTATTACGGCTTCGTCGAAGGCACAGACCTGTGCGAAGGCACGACCGACGTGGTGGTAACCGACGGCTTCACCGGCAACATCGCGCTCAAGACCGCCGAAGGCACGGCCCGCTTTATCCGCACCCTGCTGAGAGAAGCGTTCAAGTCGTCGCCCCTGGCCATGCTTGGGGCGTTTCTGGCATCCGGTGCCTTGAAGAAGATGGCCAAAAAGATCGATCCGGGCGCTGCCAATGGCGGTCCGCTGCTGGGTCTCAAGGGCATCGTCATCAAGAGCCACGGCGGCGCTGACGCCAAGGCCTACGCGAACGCCATCAAGGTTGGCGCCTCCCTGGCCGCCAGCGGCTATGAGCGCGACCTGGCACAGTCTCTGGCCGAATTCTCGCGCACTCTTGCAGCCGAAGCGGCGCACACAGATATTAAAGGCCTCGCGGTCGCCGCATCAGCGGCAGGCATGGCCGGAAACAAGGTTAGTTAGCACCAATGCGCGTAATCAGATCGGCCGTTACCGGCGTCGGCGGATATCTCCCCGAACGGATCATGACCAATGCCGACTTAGCAAAGATGGTCGATACGTCCGACGAATGGATCGTTGAACGCACCGGCATTCGCCATCGTCACGTCATCGCCGATGATATGGCAACCTCTGACCTGGCGGTCGAAGCCGCCAAACGTGCGCTGGAGGCTGCCGGCAAGACGCCCGCCGATGTTGACATGATCATTGTCGCCACCACCACGCCGGACATGCCGTTTCCGTCGACCGCCGCGGTGGTTCAGAAGAAGCTGGGGGCTCCGGCCTGCGCGGCTTTCGATGTTCAGGCGGTCTGTTCGGGCTTCGTCTATGGCCTGAGCGTCGCTGACGGCTTCGTGGCGCGCGGTATGAGCAAATGCGTGCTGGTCATCGGCGCCGAAGCCATGACGCGCATCCTGGACTATACGGACCGCGGCACCTGTATCCTGTTCGGCGACGGCGCCGGTGCGGTCGTCCTGGAGCCGGTGGCAGGTGAGGGCACGAACGCCGATCGTGGCATCCTGGGTTTCGATCTGCGCTGCGACGGCACCAAGATTGACCTGCTTTATGCCGACGGCGGCGTGTTCGACGCGGACAGCCGCATCGGCAAGGTGCGCATGCAGGGCAATCAGGTCTTCAGGCACGCAGTCAACAAGATTTCGCAAGCCATTGAAGCAGCAATTGAAAATGCCAATCTGAGCCTGACCGACATCGACTGGTTCATTCCGCACCAGGCCAATCAGCGCATTCTCAACGGCGTTGCCCACCATCTCGGCCTGGACGAACAGAAGGTCGTCTCGACTGTGGCCGAACACGCCAATACGTCGGCGGCATCGATCCCGCTGGCCTGGTACACCGCTGTCCAGGACGGCCGCGTCAAGCCGGGCGACCTTGTGCTGATCGAAGCGCTGGGCGGCGGCCTGACATGGGGCGCGGCGGCGATCAGACTCTAAGCGCTTCCAAAAAGTGTGACGCGGTTTTTGGATTAAGAAGCGCGATCACCACAATAATTCGTCTCCGCGTCGGTTGCGGTTTGGCCGTTAGGCAGCTGTTTTTCGTGACATTTTTTGTTTTCCGTGGGCAATTTTCGCCTGTTGGAAGCAAAAATTTCACATTTTTACGCAATGATGATGTTTTCTGTTATCTGTTGTCGATAAGCCTTTGACGCGTGAAGATAATTGCGCCATGTTAAGACTTACGGCGGGCCGAGTCGTCCTTCCGTCCGGGTTCCGAACCCGGTTTGACTTCAGAACTGAACTCATCAATCGGGACAGGCCATGAAATCGCAAACCTTGACGCGTGCTGAGCTTTTCGAAGACGTGCATAACGAACTGGGACTGCCGCGCCAGGAATGCGCCGCCATCGTCGAGCGGACGCTCGATCTGGTGGTTGAGGCCCTGGAACGTGGCGAGATGGTCAAGCTGTCCGGCTTCGGCGTCTTCCAGGTCCGCGACAAGAATGCCCGCGTCGGCCGCAATCCGAAGACCGGTAAGCCCGCGCCGATCGACCCGCGCAAGGTGATCTCCTTCCGCGCTTCCCAGATCATGAAGGCCCGCGTCGACGCTGGCACGCATTCCTAATCCAGGGCGGGCAAGCCGGTGAACAAGGGCCCTCTCGCGTTACGTACCATTTCCGAAACCGCCGACGCGCTCGGCGTGCAGCAGCATGTGCTGCGCTTCTGGGAAACCAAATTTCCGTTTATCCGTCCGACCAAGCGCGCCGGCGGCCGCCGTTTCTACCGGCCGCAGGACATCGAAATGCTGCAGGGTGTCAAGACGCTGCTCTATGATCGCGGCTACACCATTCGTGGCGTCCAGAAGCTGTTCAAGGACGAGGGCCAGAAGGCGATCCTCAATCCGACGGCCGAGTCCCTGCCGATGTCGCATGGCGAAGGCGATGCGGATACGGCAGAGTTCGATTTTGGCGCCGATCGCGCCGTGCCGGATCTGGTAACCGTCGAAAAGATGTCTCAGGCGACGCGGGAGCGTTTCCTTGAAATCGCCAAGACGCTTGAAGCCGCTCAGGAAACCCTGGGCCGCCATATCGGCCGCCCCACCCACCGCGGGTAATCGCCCGACCTGGCGGTGTTATTTGCCTCAAACCGTCCGCGACATTCCACGGAATGTGGAAAATTCCGCGAATGTCACCCCCGGGGGATTGCGAGGGTCCGGTTTCGTCTCTATAAGCCGCCTTCCTTGATGGCAACGGAGCGTGGCGCAGCCTGGTAGCGCACTTGACTGGGGGTCAAGGGGTCGCAGGTTCGAATCCTGTCGCTCCGACCATCAAAATGAATATGGGCGGGTCCTGTAAAGGGCCCGCCCATATTCATTTTGATGGTCAATGCAACACGCATGTGAACCGTCAAGGTTCGAAACGAGGCCGGTTTGCTTGCAAACTGCCGAGTTCGGCGGAGCGAAGCGGGGCCAATCCTGTCGCGGATAGTCTGCCTAAAAGGACGGAGCTTTCAATCCGCCCTCGGCTTTAACAATTACTTCTGCGCCTTCGCGGCTTTCAGCTGGTCCAGAAACTGCTTGGTGGACTCGTTATATTGATAGCGCTGGGCGACGTTGAAGGACGTCTCGGCCTCATCCAGCCGGCCCAGGAGGATCAGACCAACGCCACGGCCGGCGAAGAACTTCGACCGGTCTGCGTCGGACAGGTCGTACGTGCCGTTCAGGACGCTGTCGACATAGCTTACAGTCTGAGCGCCGCGGTTCAGCTGAAGGAGGGTGGCAGCATATTCATTTTGCAGGGCATGGTCATGCGGGAACATGGTCAGGCCTTTGCTGTAAGCCGCCAGCGCGCCTTCGAAATCCTTCTGCTCGTAGAGGGTCCAGCCGACGACGTACGGCAAGCCGGGTTGATTGAGGGCCGGCTGCTTGACGAGCGGAAGGCCGGCGGGCAACCCCGTATCGATGCCGCGCGCCCGCAGGACGCTCAGTTCGAAATACTGGTACTCCGTGTAAGCGTTGATGTGGTTGCCGTCGCAAACCTCGGGCTTGACCTCGCTGGCGATCACGCCGTTGAGTTGCGCTTGCAGGCCAGGCAGGAGCGTCCCGAGCGTCGCCAGGTCGCGCGCCTGTAAAGCTTTGAAGGCCGTGCCAAGCGTCGGCCCGAGCGCCACCGACTGGGCGAAATAGGTGCTGCAGGTCGCCGCTGTTGCGGCGCTGTCGCGGGCGGCATCCGCGGCGGTCGTCTGGCTGACCGAAGCGGGGCGTTCGGTGGCGGTCCGATCGGCGGCCGTGGCCATGCTGCCGGCAGCCGGAGAGGCAGCAGGTGTCGCGACGGTGTTGGCGCTGGCAATGGCGCGGGCCGCCAGTTCGTCCAGGCTGTGCAGGGGTTGCTCTGCCTGAACGGCTGCCGTGGCCTCAGGCAGGACGGCGGGAGCGGCGAGAGCGGGAGCTGAGACGCAGGCCAGGCCAAGCACGATAACGGATGCACACAGTTTCAAAGACATGATGTCCCCTCGAATATGATTTAAATAGTACCGACGGCCTGAGGCGGCGGGCTGCAACGACGCGTCAGCCAGCCACTCCGGGACGGGAAGACAAAATTTTCAGAAACGCCACCCACCCCAAAAAACGCCATACGCAGTGCGTTTTTATTGTTACCGCATTGATACATGGATTTCCGGTAGCGGCAATAGCGGCACGCACCGCCGTTAACCAAACGGCGATTCCACGCGCTTTCCCCTGTGGCTTGTGTTAAATTGGGAACATGGTTGCCAACCTGTGGTTCCCGCTTCTGCTCGTCCTGGTGGGCGTTGTCTGGCTGTTCATCACCTTGCTCAGCCTGGGGAAACCGCGTCCGCCCCGCCGTAAGGGGCCGCCCGACGACCGTGACGGCGTCATTCCGTTCATGGGTGACGATCCGGGCGACGATAGTCATCACGGTCTGCACTGAAGTCCGATTGAATTTTAATACTGGAAGAGCCACGCTTGCGGTCGGGCGATGGAAAGGACGACTATGACCGATCTATTGCAGACCCTGTGGTTCCCGGCGCTCTTTGTTATCCTGTCGGTTGCCTGGATTGTGCTGGTGATAATGGGCATGACGCGCCGGCGCGGCGGAACGACCGTTGTCGAGGCGCCGGAAGATGCGCCCGTATTGGTGGTGCCGCATCACGGCCATGCCGGCGACAATCAGCTCAATCGCGACAACTAGATCTTTTTCTCGATGCGGCGGTCCGGCACCAGCCAGATCAGCGCCACCAGCACGTAACAGCCGATGGCCGCGAATGGCTGCCAGAATGACAGGCCGATGCCGAGGATATAGATCAGCGGCGAAATCGTACCCTTGAGGTCGTGGCCGATGGCGCGGCCCAGCATGCTGTCGCGGCCATTCACGCCGATGAGACAGCGCACCAGGACGTAATATGCGATGGCGGGGCCAAGCAATGACAGGCCATAGACGGCGACAGGCAGAGGGGCATAATGGCTTTCGCCCATCCACCGCGTCGTGAAAGGCACCAGCGACAGCCAGAACAGCAGGTGCAGATTGGCCCACAGCACGCCGCCGTTCACCTTGTGCGCGGCATGCAGCAGGTGATGGTGGTTATTCCAGTAGATGCCGACATAGATAAAGCTCAGCACATACATCGACAGCGTCGGCCAAAGGCTCAGCAGGGCATGCAGGTCGAAGCCTTCCGGCGTTTTCAGCTCCAGTACCATGATGGTGATGATGATGGCGATGACGCCGTCGCTGAAGGCTTCGAGGCGGCCCTTGCTCATGCCCAGGGCGGGCAGTGTGTCTTCGCTCATCGCGACTTCGACTTGTAGGCTTCGGACCAGGAGATCAGCGGCAGCACCGGCACACCCCACAACGTCCCGGCAAGCGCATAGAACAGCAGCTGGATAACCGCATTGTCCGGCAGGTGGCGGCCGATATCGCTGACGATCGCCACATAGGCTACGAGAAAGACGATAATGCCGACGCAGGCAATCAGGCGTCGGTGCGGCAACGACAGGCCTTTCGGCGCTTCGGCTTCGAGATGCAGGTCCGGCTTCATGCTATCCCCTCGCGATTGCGATCAACGGCGTTCAAACTGACGCGACAGGTGGAAGATCGCCAGCAGCCCGGCGGAACCCAGCAGCGACACGCCCAGGATCGAGAAAAAGTGATTGTCGATAAATTCCGCGGTACGCAGAAAAAAGTTCAGCAGGATGGCGCCAAAAATGGCGACGAACAGATTGATCGGAAAGCTGAAACGGCTTTTCGACATCATGTTGGCGATCCAGCCGATAATAAAGCCGGCGATGGTCGCCAGGATGTAATTTTCCGCCGTCATCCGGCTTTATCCCTCGTTATTTGTTGGCCTTCGGCTTGAATTCGCCAGGGCGCTATGGGCAAATCAGGCGTCTTCGCCAAAAGGCGGCGCGTTCACTCATCGTTACAATTTATTGACGATAACAGCAAGAGATCGCGGCTCAGCGATAGCTATATAACTGTGCAAGAGGCGTAAAGTGCGGCTTCCCCTGAAATCCCCCACCGTCGCGGCGTGGCTGTACGTCTGCGCCTTCCTCATTATCGCCCTGGTCTGCGTCGGCGGCGCCACGCGCCTGACCCAGTCGGGCCTGTCGATCACAGAATGGAAGCCGATCGCCGGCGTCTTTCCGCCCGGCAATCAGGATGCCTGGATAGCGGAATTCGCAAACTACAAGAAGATTCCGCAGTTTTCGCAAATCAACGCCCATATGACTTTAAGCGAGTTCAAGGGCATCTACTGGTGGGAATGGACGCACCGCATGCTGGCGCGTGGCCTGGGCGCGGCGCTTCTCCTGCCGTACATTATCTTCCTGCTGATGTCGGAAATCCCCGGCCGCGTCGTGTGGCGCGGCGGCGTGGCGGTCGGAATGGTCATTTTCCAGGGCCTGGTCGGTTGGTGGATGGTCGCCAGCGGCCTGACCAAGCGCGTGTTCGTAGCGCCTGAAATGCTGACGGCCCATCTCGGCATGGCCCTGGCCTTGCTGATCTGGTGTGTCTGGACCGGCATCGAGGCCTACGAAGGTGAGCCGCGCGGGCGAGGGGCCCCGGCGTCGTGGCGCACCGGAGCAGGCGTGCTGGTCGGACTGATTTTCCTGCAATGCCTGCTGGGCGCGCTGGTCGCCGGCAATCAGGCGGGCCTGATCTACAATGACTGGCCGCTGATGAACGGCCAGATGGCGCCCTATGTCGATTGGAGCAAGGGCATTGGCTATAACTTCTTCCACGATCAAGGCCTGGTGCAGTTCGTCCACCGCACCAACGCCTACATAGTCCTGGCCTATGCCATTGGCTTTGCCGTCATGCTGGCGCGCCAATGCCAGGATGACGTCATCAAGGGCCTGTCGGCCTCGCTGGCGGTCCTGGTCTGCGTCCAGGCAACGCTCGGCGTGCTGACCCTGGTCACCGTCGTCAACGTGCCGCTGGCCTTGCTGCACCAGCTGGTCGCGGTCTGCCTGGTGGTCCTGAGCACGGTCCTGGCCTGGAATGTCGCCCGGGCTGATCGCGCTTTTAGACGGTCTGGCTTTTAGGCCTTCACGGCGGCGTTGCTGAACCGGTCCCACGGGCCGGTGATGGCGACCGTCATGCTGTTCGTCTGAATATTGGCGAACAGCGTCGAGCCGTCGGGCGAGAAGCACACGCCCGCCCATTCCGAGTGGTCCTTGTCGGTATTGGCGGCAAACGTCGCCACCTTGCCCGTTGGCGTGACCATCTTCAGGTGGTTGACCAGCACGTCGGAATAGCGGTCCTCGCAGACGAACAGGTCGCCACGCGGCGACACGACCACGTTGTCGGCATAATCGATGACGCGCAGGTCCTTCGATTCGACAAACAGCTGGATGTAGCCCGGCTCCTTGGCCTCGTCGGCCGTGCCTTCGAAGCGGCTCGGGACATAGCGCATGATCTGGCCGAACGCCTTCTCGCCACCGGACGTGCACGCGAAGAACAGCTCGCCCTTGCCGAAATAGATGCCTTCGGCGCGGGAGAAGCGCGCGGCGCCGGCCAGGTAGGCCTGGGTGCGCAGGCTGTCGTCCGGGCTTTCGACGTCGACCAGGTCGATCCAGGCCACGGCCTTACGGTCGCCCGGGTTCCAGAAGTGCTGGTACTTGTTGGAAGTGGTGGCGCGCGGCGCGTCACGGATGACCAGCGCCTGCAGTTTGCCGCCCTTGTGCAGAGCCTGGCGATCGTTCGGCAGGTAGCGGTAGAACACGCTGTCGAACATGTCTTCGGTCATGTAGACAATGCCGGTGGCCGGATCGATGGCGGCGGCTTCGTGCTTGAAGCGGCCCATGGCCTTGATCGGCACCGGCGCAGCCAGGCCTTTTTCGCCCGACGGCACTTCGAAGACGTAGCCATGGTCCTTCTGCACGCCATCACCGGCAGCGGCCGTGTTTTCCTCGCAGCTCAGCCACGAACCCCACGGCGTCGGCCCGCCCGCGCAGTTGGTCACCGTGCCGGTCAGCGACAGGTGCTGGCTTTCCAGCTGCTGCGTCTTGATATTGTAGACGAGGGTGGTCGTGCCGCCGCTCAGCGGAAATTCGTTGGACGCCAGATCGTAGACGCGCGACTTGTCCAGCTTGTCGATCAGTTCGCCCTTCGGTCCCAGCGGCCCGATGTCCTGAAGCGTCTGGCCGATCTCGTGGTTGCGCACCAGCACCACCTTGTCCGGCGAGCTGTGCGGGAAACAGGCCATGCCGTCGTGCAGGCACGGCACATGGAAACCGTCGTCCATGACCTCGCCGCCCTTCGAGAACACCTTGTACGAAAAGCCCTGCGGCAGGTCGATCATGCCCTTAGGGTCTTTCACCAGCGGACCATAGGCTTCGACTTCGTTCAGGTAGCCCGGATCGGTCTTCGGGTCTTCGCGCACGGCTGCGAAAGCGCGCTGGCCCAGGCCCGCGAAGGCGAGCGAGGTGGCGGCGGCGGCGCTGAACAGATTGCGGCGGGACAGATTCATGACGGGGCTCCGGATTGTGTCGGCGGTGAAATATCAGCTAAAGCAGGATGGAGCTTTCATATAAAGGCAATTTTTTACGACATTTTTATACGGTAATTTATTACCTTTATCAATTTCTTCAATAAAAACATACAGATGTTGGCAATTTTGTATAAAAACATGCGTTGACAGCAATGTTTGCCTCCTGTACATGACGCGCCTCTTCAGCCGCCGGACGTGTTTCCCGCGGCCAACCAAGGATTTTACTCATGCTGACGTCCAATACCGCGGCGCTTAAGCCCGCCGATGTCGCGACGAAGTGGATCGTGATCGACGCCCAGGACGCCGTTGTCGGCCGTCTGGCCGCCTTCATCGCCATGCGTCTTCGCGGCAAGCACTTGCCGACCTATACGCCGCACGTCGATTCCGGCGAAGGCATTATTGTCATCAACGCCGAGAAGGTTCACTTTACCGGCAAGAAGCTGACCGACAAGGTGTTCCACTGGCACACCGGTCACCCGGGCGGCGTCAAGACCCGCACCATGGGTCAGCTGTTGAACGGCAACTATCCTGATCGTGTGCTGACCAAGGCGGTTGAGCGCATGATGCCGAAGGAAAGCCCGCTGGCGCGCGGTCAGATGACCCGCCTGCGCGTCTACGCCGGCGCCACTCACCCTCACGAAGCCCAGAACCCTGAAGTCGTCGACTTCAAGGCCCTGTCCCGCAAGAACGTCCGGAGCGTCTAAGAATGTCCGAAGTGCAAGAACAAGCCGCTCCCGTCACCGGCCAAGGCCTCGAGGCCCTGGCGTCGCTGTCGTCGAACCCGGTCGCCGCGCCGGTCGAGCGCACCCAGCAGCTCGACAAGTACGGCCGCGCCTACGCCACCGGCAAGCGCAAAAACGCCATCGCCCGCGTCTGGATCAAGCCGGGCTCCGGCAAGTGGGTCATCAATGACCGCACGCAGGAAGTCTACTTTGCCCGTCCGGTGCTGCGCATGATGATCGCCCAGCCGCTCAACCTGACGGACCGTGCGTCGCAGTTCGACGTCATCGTGTCGGTGCAGGGTTCGGGCCTGTCGGGCCAGGCCGGCGCCATCCGTCACGGCCTGTCGAAGGCTCTGACCTACTTCGAGCCGGGCCTCCGTCCGGCGCTGAAGGCGGCCGGTTTCCTGACGCGCGACTCGCGCGTCGTCGAGCGCAAGAAGTACGGCCGCGCCAAGGCTCGCCGTTCGTTCCAGTTCTCGAAGCGTTAATCGCTCTGGGTTTACGCCTATCGAAAAGCGCTTCGGGCAACCGAGGCGCTTTTTGTTTTGTCATATCTATGCGGTAGGGCGTTCCCCTACCGTCAGGAGCTTTCACCATGTCCAAGACAGTCTTCATCGACGGCGACGTCGGTACCACGGGTTTGCAAATCCGGCAGCGGCTGGAAAGCCGCTCCGACATCACGCTGGTCCGCCTGCCGGAAGACAAGCGCAAGGACACGAGCGCCCGTAAAGAGGCTCTCAACAGTGTCGATGCGGTGATCCTGTGCTTGCCGGATGAAGCCGCCATCGAAGCCGTCGCCCTGGTCGAAAACCCCGATGTCTGCATCATTGACGCCTCGACCGCCCACCGGGTAGCCGAAGGCTGGACCTATGGCTTCCCGGAAATGAGCGCCGATCAACGCGATCTCATCCGGGCCTCGAAGCGCATCTCCAATCCCGGCTGCCATTCGACCGGCTTCATCGCCCTGACGCGGCCTCTGGTCGAAACGGGCCTGATCCCGCCGTTTTTTCCAATCACGGCCAGCTCCCTGACCGGCTATACCGGCGGCGGCAAATCCATGATTGCCGAATTCGAAAATCCGACGGGAACCTCCGGCCGCGAGCGCATCTACGCCACCGGCCTGGCGCACAAGCACCTGCCGGAAATGCAACTCTATTCCGGCCTGGAGTCGCTGCCGATCTTCAGCCCGACCGTCGCCCGCTTCCCGCAGGGCCTGATCGTCGAAGTGCCGCTGCCGCTGTGGGCCCTGCCGGACGAGCCGGACCTGGCGACCCTGCATGATTGCCTGAGCGCCGCCTATGATGGCGAACGCTTTGTCCGTGTGGCCGATCTGGAAGAATCCGAGGCGACCAAATCGCTCGACGGCGCATTGCTGGCCGATACAAATCAATTGTTGATTCACGTCTTTGGCAACCCGGATATCCAGAGCGCCAACCTCGTCGCGGTCTTTGACAATCTCGGCAAGGGCGCATCGGGTGCGGCTGTACAAAACCTCAATCTGGTACTAGGTGTGGATGAAGGCCTCGGACTGATCTGAGGCCTGTGAAGGAACTCACATGATCAGCAAAATCCTCACCTGGGCAGCCATTTACCTGATGATCTGGTGGGTGACCTTCTTTGCTGTCCTGCCGATCGGTGGCAATGTCAGCCACCATGAGGCGGGAGTCGATACCCAAAAGGGCAATGATCCCGGCGCGCCAGTGACTCATAATCTCGGTAAGAAGGTCAGGCTCAACAGCCTTGTTGCCCTGGCGATATGGGTTGTCGTACTGATCCTCAACCTGTTCATCCACATCCAGATCCCGGACCTGCCGAGCGCCTGAAATGCGCGGCCTGATTTTGCCGTAAACCGGCCCAAAAAGCGCTTTGCTTCCATAGCTTATAACGCCTAGTCTGCCTGCCAACCCAAACGACTCGGACCCGCTGCATGCGCCATTCCCCTCTGTATTCCGGCCCGAGCCTATGAGCGGATTGAAAGCGCTGTTCGGCTTCAGCACCTGGGAGTTCAGCCTGGCGATGCGCTACCTGCGCACCCGCCGCAAGGACGGCGGCGTCGCGGTTATCGCCATCATTTCCTTCGCCGGCATTGCCGCCGCGGTATTTGCGCTGATCGCCACCATGTCGATCATGAACGGGTTCCGCGACGAGTTGATGTCGCGCGTCCTGGCCTTCAACGGCCATGGCTATGTCGGCGGCCAGCCCCTGCAGGACTTCGCCCACCGCGATGATTTGTTGAAACGCCTGCGCTCTGTGCCGGGCGTCACCCAGGCGACGCCGTTTCTGGACTCGCCCGGCCTGATCCAGACTTCTGTCGGCAAGACCGGCCTGGCCTATATGCGCGGCGTCGCGCCCGAAGCCTTGCGTCAGACGGCCATCATCCGCGACAATATCGAGGAAGGCGGCTCGCTCGACAGCTTTGGCCAGGGCGAATACGGCGGCAATAAAATCCTGGTCGGCGACGGCCTGGCCAAGGACCTCGGCGTCCAGCCGGGCGATGAGGTGACCCTGACGTCTCCGGGCGGTTCGACAGCGTTCGGCGCCACGCCGCGCCGCAAAACCTACGAAATCGGCGGCATCTTCCGCAGCGGGGTCAGCGACCTCGACAAGGCCTTCGTCTATATGCCGCTCGAACAGGCGCAACTGTTCTTCGACCGCGAAGACGAATGGGACTATGTCGAGCTCAAGGTTGAAAAGCCTTACGACGTCGCTGCCTACCGCGAACCGATCGTCAAGGCGGCTGGCTCCGGCGCGCTCTATTTCGACTGGACGGAACAGAACGCTTCGTTGTGGGGCGCGCTGAAGGTCGAGCGCAATGCCATGCGCATCATCCTGTCGCTGGTCGTGTTCATCGCCACGCTCAACATCATTTCCGGCGTTGTCATGCTGGTGAAAAACAAGACCCGCGACGTTGCGATCCTGCGCACCATGGGCGCCAGCCAGGCGGCCGTCGCGCGCATCTTCTTCCTGACCGGGACCACGATCGGCGCGGCCGGAACCCTGACTGGCTTGCTGCTGGGTGTCGTCTTCTGCACCTTTATCCGCCAGATCCAGGACTTCCTGGAATGGGTATTTCACGCCCATCTGTTCGATAAGAACATCTATTATCTCGACCACGTCCCGGCCAAGATGGAACTGTCCGAGGTCGCGTTTGTCGCCATCGCGTCGCTGCTGATGGCCTGCGTGTCGACCCTGTTCCCGTCGCTGTGGGCCGCCAAGCTCGAACCGGTCGAGGCGCTGCGTTATGAGTAATCCGGTCCTGTCCTTGCGCGGCCTGACCCGCGATTACCAACTGGGCGATGGTCGCGCGCTGGCCGTGCTCAGGGGCGTCGATCTCGACGTCGGCCAGGGCGAACTGGTCGGTCTGGTCGGGCCGTCCGGCTCCGGCAAGTCTTCGCTTTTGCACGCCGCCGGCCTGCTCGAAGCCGCGCCCAATGCTCGCCTGACCATCGACGGCGAGGACTTCGCCAAGGCCGACGACAACCGTCGCACCCATGCGCGCCTGAACAAGATCGGCTTTGTCTATCAATTCCACCATTTGCTGCCGGAATATACAGCGCTCGGCAACGTTGTCCTGCCGCAACGCATTCTCGGCCGTTCCGAAAAGGAAGCCGAGGGCAGGGCGCGCGAACTGCTTGAAGCCCTAGGCCTGGCGGAACGTCTGGATCACCAGCCGGCGCAGCTGTCCGGCGGCGAGCAGCAACGGGTGGCGATCGCGCGGGCCTTGGCCAACAAGCCGCGTCTGTTGCTGGCTGACGAACCGACCGGCAATCTTGATCCCGCAACTTCGAAGCAGGTTTTTGAAGCGCTGAAAGCTATCGTCAAGGCGCAGGGCGTGGGAGCGGTCATAGCCACCCATAATCTGGAACTGGCCCGGCATATGGACCGGGTTGTTCGCCTCGAGAACGGCCAATTGGTCGACGATGGCGCCAAAGCAAAAAATTTAAGCGCTTAAATTTCAACGGTTTGTAATTTTACGCTGGGAACATGGTCAGAACATTCTTGCGCGCGGAACAAAACCAGAATATAGAACAAACCATGAATTGATCGCCGGTGCGGAGAAACCGAAAACCGGTAGCAAAAAAGGATGTGGAAAAATGCTCAGCGCTCTTCATAACGTGTTGTCTTTCACCGCCGTTACAGCGTTTGTTGTCCTGATGTGCCACGTGGTGTCGCTGGCGGCCTGAAGCCGCTGAAAACACCCGAAAGAGCGGGAGGTGGACATGAGCGGTGACTTTATTCATTTGCGGGTCCGCTCGGCCTATTCGCTGCTCGAGGGCGCTGTCAAAGCCTATGATATGGGCAAACTGGCGCTGAAAAATGAGATGCCCGCTGTAGGCATCAGCGATCGCTGCAATCTGTACGGCGGGCTGGAATTTTCCCAGGCCTGCAAGGATTCCGGTATTCAGCCGATTATTGGCTGCGCTATGCCAGTCAAGGGCATCGGCGGCATTCCAAAGGAAAATTGGGCTCGCACGCCGACTGTTGTTCTCTATGCTCAGAATGAACAGGGCTGGCTCAATCTTACCAAGCTCTCATCCATTGCCTACGTCGATAATAATGGCGTGGATGAGCCGCACGTCACCTGGTCGCAGATTGTTGAATATAACGAAGGCTTGTTGCTGCTTTCCGGGGGCTATGACGGTCCGGTGGACGTGCTGTTCAAGCAGAACCGGCCTGAGGAAGCCAAAGCCGCTCTGCAACTGATGCAGGCGGCCTTTACTGACAGATTTTATATTGAGCTGCAGCGTCATGACGGTAGTCCACATGGGGGCGTCAAAGGCAGTGCCGCCGAAGTCGGCCTGGTGGAATTCGCCTACGAAAATGATGTTCCCCTGGTCGCCACTAATGATGTCTATTTCGCCTCGCCTGATCTCTACAAGGCGCACGAAGCCTTGCTGTGCATTTCGGACAGTACCTTCATGGGGGTGGCTGACCGCCGCAAGGTAACCAAGGATCATTGGTTCAGGCCGGCGGCGCAAATGCGAGAACTATTTGCCGATCTGCCGGAAGCCTGCGACAACACGCTGGAAATTGCCAAGCGTTGCGCCTTCATGGTCAGCAAGCGCGATCCGATCCTGCCGCGCTTCGACACCGGCGCCGGCCGTAACGAGGCCGACGAGTTGGCCTGGCAGGCTCGTGAGGGGCTCAAGGAGCGTCTCAATCAGGTCAAGTTGGCCGTTCCTGCCGAAGATTACTGGGCCCGTCTCGATCGCGAGGTCGGCGTCATCCAGAAGATGGGCTTCCCCGGTTACTTCCTGATCGTTTCGGACTTCATCAAATGGGGTAAGGCGCACGGTATCCCTGTCGGACCGGGCCGGGGGTCTGGGGCGGGGTCTCTGGTTGCCTGGGCGCTGACCATTACCGATCTGGACCCGTTGCGCTTCGGCCTGCTGTTCGAACGATTCCTCAATCCGGAGCGGGTATCCATGCCCGACTTCGACGTCGACTTCTGCCAGGAGCGCCGCGAAGAGGTTATTACCTACGTCCAGGACAAATACGGCCGCGACCGGGTGGCACAGATCATCACTTTCGGTACGCTGCAGGCGCGCGCCGTGCTGCGCGATACCGGCCGGGTGATGCAGTTGCCACTAGGACAGGTTGACCGCCTCGCCAAGATGGTGCCGAACAATCCTGCCAATCCGACCACCCTGGCTCAGGCTATTGAAATAGAACCGCGTCTCAAGCAGGCCCGCGACGAAGAGGATACCGTCCGCAATCTGCTCGACACCGCGCTCCGGCTCGAAGGTCTGTATCGGAACGCCTCGACGCACGCCGCTGGTATTGTGATCGGCGACCGGCCGCTCACCGAACTGGTGCCGCTTTATCGCGATCCGCGCTCGGACATTCCGGCGACCCAATTCAACATGAAATGGGTGGAAAGCGCAGGGCTGGTCAAGTTCGACTTCCTGGGTCTGAAAACCCTGACCACGCTGGATCGCGCCGCTAAGTACCTGCTTAAGCGCGGCGTCGATATCAACTATTCAACCTTGCCACTCGATGATGCGCCCACCTACGAACTCCTGGCATCCGGTCAGTCGATCGGTGTGTTCCAGCTTGAAAGTCAGGGCATGCGCGACACCTTGCGCAAGATGCGCTGCGGCTCGCTGGAAGAAATCACCGCCCTGATTTCGCTTTATCGTCCGGGCCCCATGGACAATATCGACACCTATGTCGACCGTAAGTTTGGTCGCATGGAAATCGACATGCTGCATCCAACACTGGAGCCGGTGCTGAAGGAGACCTACGGCGTCATCATCTACCAGGAGCAGGTGATGCAGATTGCTCAGGTGCTATCCGGCTATTCCCTGGGCGAAGCCGACCTGTTGCGCCGAGCCATGGGTAAGAAAAAGAAAGAAGAAATGGACCTGCAAAAGGCACGGTTCATTTCTGGCGCCAAGGAAAAAGGCGTCGACGAAAAGCAGGCCGACAGCATCTTTGAACTGGTCAATAAATTCGCTGGCTACGGCTTCAACAAGTCGCACGCCGCCGCCTATGCCTTCATTTCCTATCAAACGGGCTATCTGAAGGCCAATCATCCAGTCGAGTTCTTTGCGGCCTCCTTAAGCCTCGATATCGCCAACACTGACAAGCTCGCAGTGTTTTATCAGGATGCGCGTCGCTTCAACGTCACGATCCGTCCGCCGGACATCAATCGTTCCATGGCCGATTTCGATGTCGAAAACGGGGAAATCCTTTATGCGCTTGGTGCTGTCCGCAACGTTGGCTTCGACGCCATGCAGGCGGTCGTGCAGGCACGTGAGGAAGGCGGCCGGTTTGTCGATATCTTCGATTTCCTTGAGCGGATCGACCCGAAGGCCGTCAACAAGCGCGCTCTGGAAAATCTGGCCCGCGCGGGCGCATTTGATGAAATACATCCCAATCGCGCCCAGATCGTTCAATGCGCTGATATTTTCATCGCCTATGCCCAAAGCGTGGCGGCTGAACGCGCCGCTTCGCAGGTAAGTTTGTTCGGTTCTTCCGCGGCGTCACGCCCTCGGGTCCCGCAAGTGGCCGCGAAGTCTGGTCCGGAGCGTCTAGACGATGAACTGGCAGCCATTGGTTTTTATCTGTCCGGGCACCCGCTGCAGGACATGCTGGATGTCTTCAAGCGGCGCAACGTCACCCTTTACGCAGAGGCGCTGGGTTTGGCCAGCGAGGGTCGGGAAGCCTTCCGTATGGCTGGGGTTGTCCGCCGGAGGCAGGAGCGCGCCGCTGCCGGTTCTGGCGAAAAGTTTGCTTTCGTGACGCTGTCCGATCCAAGCGGGGAGTATGAAGTTTTGTTTCCGCCAGAGTCGTTGCGCAAGAATCGGGATCAACTGGAAGTCGGCAGTTCGATCATCCTCAAGGTTCGATGCAAGGGCCGGGACGGCGAGGTACGTTTCTTTGGCGATGAAGCCTCGCAGTTGTCGTCGATCCTCAATACCAATGATATGGGGCTGAAAGTTCATGTGTCGGCGCAGATCGTCGATCTGGCGCAACTGCGTGCCCACCTTGAGACCTCTACATCAAAGACGGGCGGCATCATCAGCCTGCTCAGCGATATGGGCGGGGAGGGGCAGATCGAAATAAAACTGCCTCAGCGCTACAGCCTTGACGCGCACCTGCGCGGACGGCTGCGCGCAATGCCAGGCGTTTTGTATTTTGAGGATGTTTGACTGGAATTGCGTCTTTTTTCATGGCGTGAGGCTTGATTTTTTTTGAAATTGTGAATAGGTGCGCGTCATCTCACACGCAGATGTGCGCCTTCGCTCGCCCTTCGGATGGTCCGGCGGGAAGCGAGGACATTCCGAGGCTAATGCAAACCTAGGTTTGCGGCGGTTTTCTCAATCTGCGGAGGTTTATCGGAAGAAGGACTTCTAAATCCATGGCTATGCCTGAAATCTCGATGCGTCTGCTGCTTGAAGCTGGCGCGCACTTTGGTCACCAGACCCACCGTTGGAACCCGAAGATGGACCGCTATCTGTTCGGTTCGCGCTCCAACATCCATATCATCGACCTGTCGCAAACCCTTCCGCTGTTCCATCAGGCGCTCCTGAAGGTGCGTGAAGTGGCGGCTTCGGGCGGTCGCGTCCTGTTCGTCGGCACCAAGCGCCAGGCGCAAGCCCCTGTGGCTGCTGCCGCCAAGCGTTCGGCGCAATATTACGTCAATCACCGCTGGCTCGGCGGCACCCTGACCAACTGGCGTACCATTTCCGGTTCGATCCAGCGTCTGCGTGAACTCGAGCAGGTGCTCGACAACAATCCGCAGGGCCGTTCGAAGAAGGAACTGCTGACACTGACCCGCGAGCGCGAAAAGCTTGAGCTCAGCCTGGGCGGTATCAAGGACATGGGCGGCATCCCCGACCTGATGTTTGTGATCGACACCAACAAGGAATCCATCGCCATTCAGGAAGCCCGCAAGCTGAATATTCCTGTGATCGGCATCCTGGACTCGAATTCGGATCCGGACGGCATTACCTATCCGGTGCCGGGCAATGACGACGCGGCGCGCGCGCTGCAGCTTTACTGCGATCTTATCGCCGATTCCGTTCTCGACGGTCTTGCGGCCGGTCAGGTGGCTTCGGGTGTGGATCTCGGCGCCGCTATCGCCCCGACCGAGCCGGCTCTGGCCGAACCGGAAGCGTCTGCTGAGGCGTGATCGCCCGGCGAACGCCAAAGACTATACATCAGGTGACAGCCCAGCGTCGGTTTCCGGCCTTGGGCTGTTGCTGAATTGACATGTATCGCGGCTAGACACGGCTGCGGAAGATTCGATTTCTGAATTGGAGGATTTCATGGCTGAAATCACGGCAAACCTCGTCAAGGAACTGCGCGAAAAGTCCGGCGTCGGTATGATGGACTGCAAGAAGGCGCTGGCGGAAAATAACGGCGACCTCGAAGCGGCCATGGACTGGCTGCGCACCAAGGGGCTGAGCAAGGCCGCCAAAAAGGCTGATCGCGTCGCCGCTGAAGGCCTCGTCGTCGTCGCCACCAAGGTCGAAGGCAAGGGCATGACCGCCGCTGCCGTCGAAGTGAACGCTGAAACCGACTTCGTTGCCCGCAACGAACTGTTCCAGACGCTTGTCCGCAACGCCGGTCAAGCTGGCTTGACGAACGACACGGTTGAAGGTGTCGCCGACGCCGTCAAGGACGAGATCACCAACCTGATTGCCACCATCGGCGAAAACATGGTCGTGCGCCGTTTTGCCAAGCACTCGGTGTCCGAAGGCGTCGTCGCGTCCTACATCCACAACGTCATCGCTTCGCCGGACCTCGGCAAGATCGCCGTTCTGGTTGCCATCGAGTCCGCCGGTGACCCGGAAGTGCTCAAGGATGTCGGCCGCAAGATCGCCATGCACGTCGCTGCCACTCAGCCGCTGTCGCTGTCGACCGACGACCTCGATCCGGCCGCCGTTGAACGCGAAAAGGCAATCTTCACGGAGCAGGCTCTGGAGTCGGGCAAGCCCGCCCAAGTCGTCGAGAAGATGGTCGAAGGCCGCATCCGCAAGTTCTTCGAAGAAGTCGTGCTGACCAAGCAAGCCTTCGTGATGAACCCGGACCAGACGATCGAGCAACTGGTCGCCGAAACCGCCAAGACCCTTGGCACGCCCGTCACGATCAAGGCGTTTACGCGTCTTGCCCTTGGTGAAGGCGTTGAAAAGAAGACTGATGACTTCGCCGCCGAAGTGGCGTCGATGACCGGCGCGGTCTGATCCGTCTAAAAGCGGATAAAATTAAGCTCTGAAAAGGGGTGCGGCATTTGACATGCCCGCACCCCTTTGACTATTCAGAGGGCCATTGCGGACGCCGTTTTGTCCGACCGATTCTGCAGGAATGATTTCATGACCAAAGCCCCGGCCGATTTGAAATATAAACGCGTCCTGCTGAAGGTCTCCGGCGAAGTGTTGATGGGCGATCAGGGTTTCGGCATCGACATGAATACGGTCAAGGCCGTCGCCGAGGAAGTGGCTGAAGTCGCGCGCCTCGGCGTGGAGCTTTGCCTGGTGATTGGCGGCGGCAACATCTTCCGCGGCTTGTCCAAGGCAGCCGGCGACATGGAACGGTCCAGCGCCGACTATATGGGCATGCTGGCGACGGTCATGAACGCGCTGGCCATGCAGAACGCCTTGGAAAAGCAAGGTATCGACACGCGCGTCCAGTCGGCCATCCAGATGAACGCCGTCTGTGAGCCCTTCATCCGCCGCCGCGCCATTCGCCACCTGGAAAAGGGGCGGGTGGTTATTTTCGCCGCTGGGACTGGCGCGCCTTACTTTACAACGGACACGGCCGCTGCCTTGCGCGCCGCCGAAATGAACTGCGATGCCCTGTTCAAGGGGACTTCGGTCGACGGCGTCTACAGCGCCGACCCCAAGAAAGACCCGAACGCAGAGCGCTACGAAAAACTGAGCTATCTTGATGTGTTGGCGCGTGATCTTAAGGTGATGGATGCGTCGGCAGTATCGCTGATGCGTGAAAACACTATCCCGATCGTCGTATTCTCCATCCGCCATCCTGGCGAACTCAATAAAGTCATCCATGGCCGCGGTGTTCACACGGTCATTACCCAATAAGAATTGAAAAGCCAAAAATCTAAAAGAAATGGAGGCTTAGAGCCATGAGCAAACCTGAATTGTCACGTTACAAGGATCGTATGGACAAGGCGGTCCTGGCCCTGAAAGACGATTTCTCGGGCCTGCGCACCGGCCGCGCGTCGGCGTCGCTGCTCGATCAGATCGTGGTCGACGCCTACGGTTCCTCGATGCCGCTGAATAGCTGCGCGGCGGTTTCTGTTCCTGAGCCCCGCCTGATCGCGGTCAATGTCTGGGACAAGGGCCTGGTCGTTTCGGTCGAAAAGGCGATCCGCAGCTCCGATCTCGGTCTCAACCCGGTGACCGATGGCACGACGCTGCGCATTCCGATCCCGCCGCTGACCGAAGAGCGCCGCCGCGATCTGGTGAAGATCGCCGGCAAGTATGCTGAAACCCAGCGTATCGCCGTGCGCAACGTTCGCCGTGAAGGCATGGAAGATCTCAAGAAGGCTGAAAAGGCTTCGGAGATCAGCGAGGACGAAGAAAAGAAGGGCGGCACTGAAATTCAGGGTTTCACCGACGCCGCCATCAAGCGTATCGACGAGGCACTGAAGGCCAAGGAAGCCGAAATCATGCAGGTCTAGGCGGGGCATCCACGCACATCCTGTGCGTAAAAAGCCTGCGTCAGCGGTATTTTTACGCTAGGGTGCGGCGGTAACCTGGATTAGATTGCGCTATCGCGGGCCGGGCTCTCCAAATTCCGCCCGAATGGCCGTGCACCCGAAAAGATTGAGAAAGCCGTCTTATGCCCCTTGGCAACCCGGAGTCATTCGCGTCTTCATCCGACACTAACAGTGCGGATCGCAAGACGGCGCTCCATGTTGCCATCATCATGGACGGCAACGGTCGCTGGGCTAAGGAAAAGGGCCAGATCCGCACGCTCGGCCACCGCGCCGGCGTCGAGGCCCTGAAACGCACCATCACCGCCGCCGTCGATCTGGGGGTCACCCACATGACGGTCTTTGCCTTCTCGACCGAGAACTGGCGCCGTCCGGTGGCTGAGGTCAATGACCTGATGGGCCTGCTGCGCGCCTTCATCAAGTCGGACCTGGAAAGGCTGCGCAAGGAAGGTGTTCGGGTCCGCATTATCGGCCAGCAGGACAATCTGCCGCGGGATATCCTGGGCATGATCGACGACGCCCACGAAAAGACCAAGGCCAACACGAAATTCTACCTTCAGGTGGCGCTCAATTACGGCGCCCAGGCGGATATTGTCGAGGCGGCCAAAGCCATCGCGACCAAGGTCAAGGCCGGCACCCTGTCCGCCGACGACATCACCCCGGAAAGCTTCGGCACCCACCTGTCAACGCATGAGCTGCCGCCGCTGGACTTGCTGATCCGCACCAGCGGCGAGCATCGCCTGTCCAACTTCCTGCTCTGGGAAGCGGCCTATGCCGAATTTGTCTTCCAGGACATCCTGTGGCCTGACTACGGCCGTGAACCGCTGAAGGCGGCACTTGATATTTTTGCCGGACGCGACCGCCGCTTCGGCGCGGTTGAGGCGGGACATGTCACTCAGTCCGCCTAAGCCTGCGCCCGAACCAGCCAAGCCAAAGTCCAAAGCCAGTCCCAAGTCGAATCCCCGCGAATTGGCGATCCGTGCGGCGTCCGCCGTCGTCCTGATCCCGGTCGTCCTGGTGGTCACGGCCTTGCCGGTCACCTGGCCTTTCCTGGTCATGCTGAGCATTGGCATCGCGCTGCTGTGCATCGAGTGGGGGCTGATGGCCGCGCCGCGGGCCGCGGGAAGGGTGGCGGTCGCCGTCGCCATGACCGCTCTGGCTGGATTGTTTGTGGGCTATCTTGGCCATCCGGGCCTGTCGATCCTGATCCTGTTTTTCGGCGCCCTGTGCGCCGGCCTGTATGCCTATCGCCTGCAGGTCAACTGGCTGGATGCGGCCTATGGCGCGCTCTACATCGGCTGGCCCGGCCTGGTATTGATCTGGCTGCGCGGCACGCTCAACGGCATCGAGTGGGTGTTCTTCGCCTTCGCCATCGCCTGGGGTGCGGATATCGCTGCCTACCTGACCGGCAAGCTGGTCGGCGGACCCAAGTTGTGGCGCCGCTATTCACCGAACAAGACCTGGTCGGGTTTTGCCGGCGGCATGATCGCCGGCATGATGACGGCCGGCGGCATGAACGATGTGACGCACCTGTTTGCCCACGACATTTCCGCCACCCTGGTAGGGCTTTTGGTCGCACTGGCCACCATGGCCGGCGACCTGTGGGAATCGGCGCTCAAACGGCGTTTCGGCGTCAAGGACGCGGGCAGCCTGATCCCTGGCCATGGCGGTTTGCTTGATCGCGTCGACGGCTTGATGTTTGCCATTGTCGCGATCGGGGGTATACGTCTGCTGGTCATGCTCGGAACGGAAATGTAATGCGACGTATCTCCATCCTCGGGTCGACCGGTTCCATCGGGGTATCAACCCTGCGTCTGCTGGAAGAAACCGGCGTCCCGGGCAAAGATTACGTTATCGAAGCCCTGGTTGGCGGCCGCAACGCCGAGCTTCTGGCCGAGCAGGCATTGAAATTCCGCCCTGCCGTGACCGTCGTCGCCGATCCGGCGCAATGGACCGTGATCGAAGGCCTGCTGGCGCATTCCGGCCTGGCCATTGCCTGTGGCGAGGAAGCGGTGATCGCCGCGGCCGGCCGTCCCGCTGATTGGGTCATGGCCGCCATAGTCGGCATCGCCGGCCTCAAGCCGGTCTGGGCCGCGGCGGGGACGGGGGCGA
>JBEHYZ010000015.1:0-89252 GCA_048497915.1 Pseudomonadota bacterium | reverse complement strand
CAGAAGGCTGTCGCATCGGGGCCGAAGATCGTCGAGTAAGGGTCCGAAGGCCCCTTAACCCGGACGTTCGGCAACTGTCAGGCTAAGTGGAAACACCAGACCTGACGCACCGGACAAAAGGGTAGATGAGATAATCAAACCCCGTCGGTGAAAACTGGCGGGGTTTTTTGTTGCGTCAGACTGCTGTCATGGGCCATAGGGTCGCTTTCCGACGGGTTCGGACGATCGGCGGCGGCTCTTGCCGGTTCGCCGGGCAAGTGTTAGGTTATCCACAGGGTTCTGCCAAAAGGGGTGTCATGGGGCGCGTACCGGCCATAGTTCGTGTTGTCTTCGCCGGAGTTGCGTGTCTGGCCGTCAGTGGCTGCGTCACCAATGGTGCCCAGAAGGCGTCATTCGCCGACCTGGATGCGCCGCGGGCGGAACGCAGCAATGACGTCGGCGCCGTCAAGCGCGGTGATAATCTGTACGACGTCGTCTATATCGGCAAGGCGACGGACTCGACCGAATATATGCGCGACATCACGCTGTATCAGTCGGCGGAACTGTGTCAGGCTAACGGTTTCAAGTTCTTCAAGGCCAGTGACACCCAGACCTACGCCAATCACACTGCGCCTGAGAAAACGCATGGCGAGACGCCGAAAGTGACCTTGCAGGTGTCCTGCCTGCTGGCCATGAATGACGCACCAGTCGCTTACGGTGTCGACTCCGTCATCACCCGCGTCCGCTCCAGCTACAACATTCCCTGAATTTTCCTTGCCGGATTTTTGCCCGGTCCGGCCGCAATAGCCGGTGGCAATGCCGCGTATTCAGGTTCATAAGGCGCTGGCAGGAGGACATGCCATGATCCTGATCGGCCAGTACGACTCGCCCTTCGTCCGCCGCGTCGCCATCGCCATGACGCTGTACGCCATGCCGTTCGACCACAAGCCGTGGTCGACATTCGGCGACGGCGACAGGATCGCGCCCTACAATCCCTTACGCCGTGTACCGACCCTGGTTCTGGATGACGGTCGGGTGCTGATCGAAAGCGCCTATATCCTTGACTGGCTGGATGAGCAGAAAGGCGAGGGGGCCTTGATCGCCCGGTCGGGCCCGGCACGCCAGGAAGCCCTTTATCAGATCGCGCTTATCACCGGTTTTTCCGACAAGGCCGTGGCTTTGTTCTACGAAAACGTCCTGCATAAGGTGACGTCCGACCTCTGGAAAAGCCGTCTGGAGACGCAGATCGGCGCCGTACTTGACCGCCTGGAAAGCTTGCGCCGCGAGGTCAAGACCTTGTGGTTCGGCGGCGAGGGCCTGAGCCATGTCGATATTGCACTAGGCTGCGCGGTGCGCCACGCCCGCGAAGCCCATGGTGAGGCAATCGACTGGCCGAAATGGCCGGCTTTGATCGAACACAGCGAGGCCTGCGAGGCGTTGCCAGTGTTCGAAGCCATCTCTCAGCCCTTCATAGGCCCCTCAAACGGGTAATCGCTTGATAACCGTGTTCCTTAGCGCTACGGCAACTCTAATGATTTATCCTCCTCTGACAGGGAGCCGTCATGAGCCGCATCGATATTCTTCGCACCGATGAACTGACGCGTGTCGACGAGTTGCAGTGGGCCAAGTTTCTCGACCAGCGCCCGGACCTGCGCGGCCCCTATTTCGACATTCGCTATGTGCGCGCTATTGGCGCCGCGGTGCCGCAAGCCGGCGTGGCGCGCATCTTCGATAACGAGCGTGTCGTCGCCTATTTCCCTTACCAGATCCGTTCCGGCGTGCTGCAGCCGATGGGCGCGCCACTCAGCGATTATCATGGTCTGATCAGTGCTTCCGATGCCGTGATTGATTTCGATGCGTTGCTGGCGGCCACCGGCGCCAAGCGCCTGGAATTCCAGGGCTGGGTGGGGCCGCAGAGCCCGCGCGCCAATGGGGTGCCGCTGAAACGCCGCATCGCCGACACCTCGGCTGGCTATGACGCCTGGTGGCAGGCCCAGAACGCCGTCCACCACAAGTTCTTCAAGAATATTGGCCGTTGCCGCCGCAATGTCGAAAAGGACTTCGGTGGCTTTGCTTTTACCTGGGAACGGGTGACGCCTGAGCTGGCCGACTGGGTGCTGAACATCAAGCGGCAGCAGTATCGTAAGTGCGGCATGCACGACATCTTCAATTGCGGCTGGACGCGGACGCTGCTCGATCAACTGGCGACCCGCGCCGAGGACGGTTACGGCCTTTATGCAGGTGTGTTCCGTCATGACGGCAAGGTGGTCGCTGCCGAGATCTGTCTGGCCGGCGAGGGCGAGGTTCACCTGTGGTTCCCGGCCTACGACCCGGCCTATTACCGCTATTCGATCGGCATCCTGCTGGCGGTAGCGATCATTGAACACGGCGCCAAGGCGGGCATCAAGCGCTTCGACTTCGGCACCGGCGGCGAGGACTATAAAGCGCCGCTGACGGTTGAAGGCGGCACCTGCCATGACGGCGACCTGGACCTGAAGGTGGCACGCACCACTATCGTGCTTGACCGCCTGTCGCAGGCCCTGCCGGCCGCCCGCAGCCGCATCGCATCGGCGCGGCTGAGTTTGAAGCGTCGTCTCAAGCTGATCCGCGCCACCGAGATCAGCCTGAAAGGCTGGGGGCGGGCGGTGTTCTCGCTCGGACATCGGGCCACGGTGCGCGGCGCATCGCTGCCGCCGTTCACCATGATCGCCAAGGCGAGCGTTTTCTTCCTGCCGTTCCTGCGTCAGGACTCCTGAGCATCTGCCCAGGGCTGAATCTTGGTGATGACCGGTTCGCCGCGCGCCACGGCTTCTTCAATGGATAAGGACAGGTACTGGTCCTGCGCGCCTTCAGCGAACGGGTAGGGCGGGGGACCGCCGGTTGCGTATTCAGCCATCTTCTGCATCATGACGGCGCCGGCGATGTCGTCGTCACCCATGGCCACGCCCGCATAGGGATTTTCGTAGAGCCAGCGCTCTCCGGCCATGTAACCACGATGGTAATAGGTCTCCGGATTGCCTTCGATGCCGGTGTCGATGCGCTCGAGATTCAGGCGCGCCGAGGTGCGGAAATCCTGCATGTAGCGCAGCTCGGCATTGTTCAACTCACCGCGTTCGCCGCGCATGACGATCCGGCCGGCGCGAATCCATGAACGGACCTGGCCGTGGCTGAATTCATATACGCCCAGCTTTCCGGGAAAATCGAGGTAGGCGAAGATCTGGCGTTCCTCGTCGATGACGGGCTCGGACGGCGGCCCGCCGCGGCCGGGGCCGCGCATGACCCGGCTGACGAAATCGCGGGCGGTGATGCGGACAGACTCAAAGCCGACGCCGAGCATCTGCCTCAGCAGACCGGCGGCATGGTAATCGTGGGTAGACGCCAGTTGCACCTGCGTGACTTCACCGAGCAGGCCGGACTTGGCCAGGGCGATTCTGGCGGCGTGAAGCGGCTGAAGCGGGTATTGTTCATTGACCTGAATGCGCGCGCCGTTTTTGACGAGACCCCATATATCAAGCAGACCTTCCAGCGTTGGGGCAGGGGGCGTCTCGGCCAGTACGGGCAAGCCGGCTTTGGCGATCTCAGCCAGGAGGGCGGGGCTGGCTTCCTTGGCGACCGACAGAATCACAAAGTCCGGCTTGCCGGCGGCGATCAGCGAATCGAGATCGGGGTAGACGGGGACCTGCCAAACGTCATGAAACTGCCTCGCCTGGTCCGGATTGCGGACCACCATGCCCGAGCAGGCGAACAGGTGAGGCAGGGCGCGGGCAATGCGCAGGAAGTAATTGGCGCGGAAACCCCCGCCGACAATGGCAAAGCTGGCGCTCATGCGTTCTGATCCCCGGTGTTTGAAGTTGTCATTTGAACGGAGATACCCTTAAAGCCGGTCGCAGGTGAAAGAATTTATCCTCCCCTTATTTTCTAATCGTTTTTTGCGAATCCGGGCTTGACCTTTGTGAGTCGTTGGGGTTATAGACGCGCCTCTGTTAGATCGGCTGTGGCGCGGGAACGTGCCAGACGCGGTCTGCAAGCATAACACAGGCCGCCCGGCACCCTTATCTATAAGGCCATGGACGGTTTGATCAACGGCCCGCGCGGGTGATGCCTGCGTTGGGCTTTGTTTTTGCGGATTACGCGTTCGGATCGGGTAACCTTTCCGGGCTGGTCTTTGAAATGGTTCACTGGACGCGTTAAACGCCCCTTTGAGGAAAACGAGCGATATGGATCGTCAAAATATCCGCATCAGGCTCAAGGCCTTCGATCACCGCGTCCTGGATCATTCCACGCGCGAAATCGTCAATACGGCCAAGCGCACTGGTGCCACCGTCCGGGGCCCGATTCCCCTGCCCACGCTTATCGAGCGTTTCACCGTCAACCGTTCGCCGCACGTCGACAAGAAGTCGCGCGAACAGTTCGAAATCCGCACGCATAAGCGCGTGCTCGATATCGTCGATCCGACCCCGCAGACCGTGGACGCGCTGATGAAGCTCGACCTGTCGGCCGGTGTCGACGTCGAGATCAAGATTTAAGGGGCGGCCAGATGCGTACAGGTTTGATCGCCAAGAAACTGGGTATGACGCGCTTCTTCGACGAAGCTGGTCAGCACGTGCCGGTAACGGTTCTGTCGCTCGACGGCTGTCAGGTTGTCGCCCAGAAGACCAAGGCCAAGGACGGTTACGTTGCCCTGCAACTGGGTGCCGGTTCCCGTAAGGCCAAGAACACTTCGAACGCCGAGCGCGTTCGTTACGCCAAGGCTCAGGTTGAGCCCAAGGCTTTCCTCACTGAGTTCCGCGTGTCGGAAGATGCTCTGGTCGACATTGGCGCCGAGCTGTCGGCTGACCACTTCGCCGTCGGTCAGAAGGTCGACATCCAGGGCACGACGATCGGTAAGGGTTTTGCCGGCGCCATGAAGCGCTGGAACTTCGGTGGTCTGCGCGCGACCCACGGTGTGTCCGTGTCGCACCGTTCGCATGGTTCTACCGGTAACCGCCAGGATCCGGGCCGTACGTTCCCGGGCAAGAAGATGGCCGGTCACTACGGTGTCGAAACCGTCACCACCCTGAACCTGGAAATCGCCCGCATCGACGTGGAGCGCGGCCTGGTGTTTATCCGTGGCGCGGTTCCGGGCGCCGAAGGTTCCTACGTCAAGATCCGCGACGCGGTGAAGAAGGCGGCGCCGAAGGGCCTGCCGTTCCCGGCTTCGATCAAGAAGTCCGGTGCTGCCGTGGCTCCGGCTGAGGCGCCTGTTGAAGAAGCTCCGGCTGCTGAAGAAGGGGCGGAATAATTATGAAACTCGACGTTCTCAAGCTCGACGCCTCGAAGGCTGGCTCGGTCGATGTCTCGGATCTCGTTTTCGGGATCACCGAGATTCGCGCCGACATCCTGTCGCGCGTCGTCAACTGGCAACTGGCCAAGCGCCGCGCCGGTACGCACAAGGTGCAAACCCGTAACGAAAACTCGCGTACGGGCAAGAAGATGTACAAGCAAAAGGGCTCCGGCGGCGCTCGTCACGGCTCGCGCCGTGCACCGCAATTCGTTGGCGGTTCGCGCGCTTTCGGTCCGGTCGTCCGTGATCACGGCTTCGACCTGCAGAAGAAGGTTCGTGCGCTTGGCCTGCGTCATGCCCTGTCGTCCAAGGTGAAGGATGGTTCGCTGATCGTGCTCGATCAGGCCGTCATCGACTCGCCGAAGACGTCCACGCTCAAGGCTTCGTTCGAGAAGCTCGGCCTCAACAACGCCCTTTTCATCACGGGCGCCGAGGTTGACACCAATTTCGCTCTGGCTTCGCGCAACATCCCGAATATCGACGTCCTGCCGACGGCTGGCCTGAATGTCTATGACATCCTGCGCCGCCAGAAGCTGGTGCTGACGAAAGCGGCGATCGAGGCGATCGAAGCCCGCTTTGCAGTGGAGGCCTAAGTCATGGCTGCTACCGTCCGCAATTACGACGTGCTGCTGTCGCCGCACATCACGGAAAAGACGACCATTCTGGCCGAGCAGAACAAGACCGTTTTCAAGGTGGCGCTTGACGCTTCCAAGGACGAGGTTGCTGCTGCCGTCGAAGCCATCTACGGCGTCAAGGTCACCAAGGTGAACACCATTGTCACCAAGGGCAAGACCAAGCGCTTCAAGGGCATCAAGGGCCGCCGTTCCGACGTCAAGAAGGCGATCGTCACCCTGGCCGAAGGTCAGACCATCGACATCGCGTCGGCGCTCTAAGGGAAGATTGAACAATGGCTTTGAAGCAATTTAATCCGACCTCGCCGGGCCGTCGCCAGCTGGTGCTGGTGGACCGTTCCGAACTGCACAAGGGCAAGCCGGAAAAGTCGCTCGTCGAGGGCAAGACCAAGTCCGGCGGCCGTGGTGCCGGCGGCCGCGTCGCTGTCCGCTTCCGTGGCGGTGGGGCGAAGACCCTCTACCGCATCATCGATTTCAAGCGCCGCAAGTTCGACGTGCCTGCCACGGTCGAGCGCCTGGAATACGATCCGAACCGTTCGGCTTTCATCGCCCTGATCGTGTATCAGGACGGCGAAAAGGCCTACATCCTGGCGCCGCAACGCCTCAAGGCGGGTGACACGATCATCGCGTCCGAAAAGGTCGACGTGAAGCCGGGTAATGCCGCGCCGCTGCGTTCGCTGCCGATCGGCACGATCATCCATAACGTGGAACTGAAGCCTGCCAAGGGCGGCCAGCTGGCCCGCTCGGCCGGCGCCTACGCCCAGCTGGTCGGCCGTGATGCCGGCTACGCCCAGATCCGTCTCGGTTCGGGCGAGCTGCGCATGGTTCTCGATACCTGCATGGCCACGGTCGGCGCGGTGTCGAACCAGGACCACATGAACCAGAACCTCGGCAAGGCCGGTCGTTCGCGTCACCTGGGCTTCCGCCCACACGTCCGCGGCGTCGCCATGAACCCGGTCGACCACCCGCACGGTGGTGGTGAAGGCAAGACCTCGGGCGGCCGTAACCCTGTGACCCCGTGGGGCGTTCCCACCAAGGGCCGCAAGACTCGTACCAACAAGACGACGGATAAGTTCATCATCCGGTCGCGTCACGTCAAGAAGGCTCGCTAATTATGGCTCGCTCCGTTTGGAAAGGCCCCTTCGTGGATGGTCACCTTCTGAAGAAGGTGGAAACCGCGCAGAATTCGGGCCGCAAGGAAGTCATCAAGACCTGGTCGCGTCGCTCGGTCATCATGCCGCAATTCGTCGGTCTCACGCTCGGTGTCTATAATGGTCAGAAGCATGTGCCGGTCCTCGTCAACGAGGACATGGTCGGCATGAAGCTCGGCGAGTTCTCGCCGACGCGCAACTTCCCCGGCCATGCCGCCGACAAGAAGGCGAAGAGGAAGTAATCATGTCGCAAAAAGCCAATCCTCGCCGTGTTGCCGACAATGAAGCCCGCGTGAAGCTGGTTTCGGTCCGCATCTCGCCGCAAAAGCTGAACCTCGTCGCCCAGTCGATCCGTGGCCTGCGCGTTCAGCGCGCCCTGAACGAACTGGAATTCTCGCGCAAGCGCATCGCCAAGGACGTCCGCAAGGCGCTCTATTCGGCGATCTCGAACGCGGAAAACAACCACAACCTCGACATCGACAATCTGGTCGTCGCTGAGGCCTATGTCGGCAAGGGCATCGTCATGAAGCGCTTTGCTTCGCGCGCGCGCGGCCGTTCGTCGCGCATCATGAAACCCTTCTCCGAACTGACCATCGTCGTTCGTGAAACCGGTCAGGAGGCTGCGTAATGGGTCAGAAAGCTAACCCCATCGGTCTGCGCCTCGGCATCAACCGTACCTGGGACTCGCGCTGGTTCGCGGCTCGCCAGGAATATGCCAAGCTGCTGCACCAGGACCTGAAAATCCGTAAGGAACTGAAGCAGAAGCTGAACGCTGCCGGCGTTTCGCGCATCATCATCGAGCGTCCGCACAAGAAGTGCCGCGTCACCATCTATGCCGCCCGTCCGGGCGTGGTGATCGGCAAGAAGGGCGCGGACATCGACAAGCTGCGCAAGGACGTCGCCGCCCTGACGGAAGGCGAAGTGTTCCTGAACCTGGTCGAAGTCCGCAAGCCGGAAGTCGACAGCCAGCTGGTCGCCGAGTCGATCGCTCAGCAGCTGGAACGCCGCGTTGCGTTCCGCCGCGCCATGAAGCGTTCGATCCAGTCGGCCATGCGTCTGGGCGCCAAGGGCATCCGGATGAACCTGTCGGGTCGTCTCGGCGGTGCGGAAATCGCCCGCATGGAATGGTACCGTGAAGGCCGTGTGCCTTTGCACACCCTGCGTGCCGACATCGACATGGGCTTCGCCGAAGCCCTGACCACCTACGGCATCATCGGTGTCAAGGTGTGGATCTTCAAGGGCGAAGTGCTTGAGCACGATCCCATGGCGCAGGACAAGCGCTGGTCGCAGGAAGCCTCGGGCCCGTCGTCGAACGAGCGTCCGGAGCGTTCCGAGCGTTCGAACCGCGGCCCGCGTCGCGACCGTAACCAAAAGGAGGGCTAAGCTATGATGCTCCCCAAGCGGACCAAGTACCGCAAAGCATTCAAGGGCCGCATTCATGGCAACGCCAAGGGCGGCTATACGCTGAACTTCGGCTCCTACGGCCTGAAGACGGTTGAGCCTGAGCGCCTGACGGCGCGTCAGATCGAAGCCGCCCGCCGCGCCATCACGCGTCAGATGAAGCGTCAAGGCCGCGTGTGGATCCGGATTTTCCCGGACCTTCCCGTGACCGGCAAGCCTGCCGAAGTCCGTATGGGTAAAGGCAAGGGCGCTGTCGACCATTGGGCGGCGCGCGTTCATCCGGGCCGTATCCTGTTTGAAATCGACGGTGTGCCCGACGACATCGCGCGTGAAGCGCTGCGTCTCGGTGCCGCCAAACTGCCGGTTGATACCCGCGTCGTGACTCGTCTCGACGCTGGTGTTGCGGCTGCGGAGTAATTGTCATGACCAAGATTGCCGAACTTCGCACCAAGACCCCGGACCAGCTCCATGAGCAACTGCTGTCGCTCAAGAAGGAGCAGTACAACCTGCGTTTTCAGAAGGCGACGGGCCAGTTTGAAAAGACCCACCGCGTCAATGAAATCCGCAAGGATATCGCCCGCATCCAGACTCTGCTGACCGCCCAGAAGGCTGCCAGCAAGTCGGCCGCGTAAAAGGAATAGACCATGCCCAAGCGCATTCTCGAAGGTCTGGTTGTTTCCGACAAGGGCGACAAGACCGTGGTTGTGAAAGTGGAACGTACGATCCTGCACCCCGTTCTGAAGAAGACGGTGCGTAAGTCGAAGCGTTATCACGCTCATGACGAAGCCAATACCTACAAGACCGGCGAAAGCATCCGTATCATCGAATGCGCGCCGAAATCGAAGCTGAAAACGTGGGAAGTCCTCCCGCGCGAAGCGTGAATCCAGGAGTTTAAGTCATGATTCAGATGCAAACTAACCTGGACGTTGCCGATAATTCGGGCGCGCGCCGGGTCATGTGCATCAAGGTGCTGGGCGGCTCGAAGCGCCGCTACGCCTCGGTGGGCGACCTGATCGTTGTTTCGGTCAAGGAAGCCATCCCGCGCGGCCGCGTCAAGAAGGGCGACGTCCTGCGCGCCATCGTGGTCCGCACCTCGAAGGACATCCAGCGCAAAGACGGTTCGGTGATCCGTTTCGACACCAACGCTGCCGTTATCGTCAACAAGTCGTCCGAGCCCATCGGCACCCGTATCTTCGGGCCGGTTCCGCGCGAGCTGCGCGCTAAGAACCACATGAAGATCATTTCCCTGGCGCCGGAGGTCATCTAATGGCTGCGAAGATTAAAAAGGGCGACAACGTCGTCGTTCTGACCGGCAAGGACAAGGGCCGCCGCGGCACCGTCCTGAAGGTCCTGCCCGAAGAAGGCCGTCTGGTCGTCCAGGGCGTCAACATGGTCCAGCGCCACACGCGCCCGAGCCAAGGCAACCCCAACGGCGGCATCGTCAACAAGGAAGCCACCATCCACGTGTCGAACGTTGCCCACGTCGATTCGAACGGCAAGCCGACCCGCGTCGGTTTCAAGATCGAAGGCGACAAGAAGGTTCGCGTCGCCAAGACGACCGGAGACGTCATCAATGGCTAAGACTGAAGAAAAGTACGTGCCGCGCGCCAAGCAGGTCTACCTGGAAAAGATCCGGGCCGCCCTGAAGGAAGAGTTCGGCTATACCAATGAAATGCAGGTCCCTAAGCTCGACAAGATCGTCGTGAACATGGGTATCGGCGAAGCCACGGCCGACTCCAAGAAGGTGCAGAGCGCCATCAAGGACCTGGCGGCCATCACCGGTCAGAAGCCGGCTCCGACCCGCGCCCGTAAGTCGGTCGCTACCTTCAAGCTGCGCGAAGGCATGGTCATCGGCGCCAAGGTGACGCTTCGCAAGGACCGCATGTATGAATTCCTCGACCGCCTGATCACGATCGCGCTGCCGCGCGTGAAGGACTTCCGCGGCCTGAACGGCAATTCCTTCGATGGTCGTGGCAACTACGCCATGGGCCTGAAGGAACACATCGTTTTCCCGGAAATCAACTACGATCAGATCGATCAGATGTGGGGCATGGACATCGTTGTCTGCACCACGGCCGCCAATGACAAGGAAGCCAAGGCGCTTCTGAAGCATTTCCAGTTCCCGTTCACGGCTTAAGGACGGGTAGAGAGACACAATGGCAAAGAAATCCGCTGTCAATCGCAATGAAATGGTCAAGGCCCTGGTTGCCAAGTACGCTACCAAGCGTGAGGCGCTGAAGGCCACGGCCAATGACGAAAGCCTGCCGCTGGAAGAGCGTTTTGCTGCTCGCCTGAAGCTGGCCAAGCTGCCGCGCAATTCCAACCCGACGCGCGTTCGTAACCGGTGTGAAGTCACCGGCCGTCCGCGCGCTTTCTATCGCAAGCTCAAGATGAGCCGGATCTCGCTCCGTAAACTGGCTAACGAAGGCCAGATTCCGGGCATGACCAAGGCCAGCTGGTAAGGGAGGCATATAGATGTTCGTCAATGATCCTCTCAGCGATATGATCGCTCGCATCAAGAACGCCGCGCAACGTCAGCGTTCGAAAGTGCTCACCCCGGCTTCCAAGCTGCGTGCTCGCGTGCTCGACGTCCTGAAGGACGAAGGCTATATCCGCGGTTACGAAGTGCTGGAAATCCCTGGTGAATTCCCGCAGTTCGAAATCGAGCTGAAGTATTTCGACGGTCAGCCGGTCATCGCGGAAATCGCCCGCGTGTCCAAGCCGGGCCGCCGGGTCTATTCGTCGATCAAGGACCTCAAGCCGATCAAGAACGGCCTGGGGATCTCGATCCTGTCGACGCCGAAGGGCGTCATGTCTGACACCGCTGCCCGCGACAACAACGTCGGTGGCGAAGTCCTCTGCCGCGTCTACTAAGAGCTAAAGCCATTTCCCAGGAAATGGCGTCTTGGAAAACAAAGCAGCGGACACTTAAGGCACAAAGGTAATTAAAGATGTCTCGTATCGGTAAGAAGGCCATCCCGGTTCCCAACGGCGTGAATATCACGCTGTCGGGTCAGGATGTGACCGTGAAGGGCCCCAAGGGCCAGCTCGGCTGGAAAGTCGTAGAGGAAATCGAAGTCAAGCAAGAGGGTAATGTCATCCACATTACGCCTCGTGGTGACACGCAGCGCCACCGCGCCATGTGGGGCCTGTCGCGTACCCTGATCGCCAACATGGTCAAGGGCGTCACCGAAGGCTACGAAGTCACCCTCGAAATGACCGGCGTCGGTTATCGCGGTGCCATGAAGGGCAACGCGCTGGAATTGTCGCTTGGTTTCTCGCACCCGGTCGTTATCAATCCGCCCGCGGGCATCAAGTTCGACGCGCCGAAGCAGACCGAAATCAAGATCACCGGCATCGACAAGCAGCTTGTCGGTGAAGTCGCCGCCAAGATCCGCAAGATTCGTCCGCCTGAACCCTATAAGGGCAAGGGCGTCAAATATGCCGGCGAACGTGTTCGCCGCAAGGAAGGCAAGAAGAAGTAAGCCATGGCCCTTTCTCCTCGTGAACAAATGGCTCGCCGGGCGCAACGCAATCGTACGCGCCTCAAGAAGCTTTCGGGCGGTCGTCCGCGTCTTTCGGTCTTCCGTTCGGACAAGAACATCTACGCTCAGGTCATCGATGACGCCAGTGGCGTAACGGTGGCGGCCGCTTCGTCGCTGGAAGGCGGCAAGGGCAAGTCGGGCACCGACCAGGCCGCCGCGTCGGCCGTCGGCAAGCTCGTCGCCGAGCGCGCCATCGAAAAAGGCATCAAGGATGTCGTGTTCGATCGTGGCGGTTACATCTACCACGGCCGGGTGAAGGCGCTGGCGGAAGCCGCGCGCGAAGCCGGTCTCAATTTCTAAGGAATCCCGAATGGCACGTCCAAGTGAAAACCGCGGTGAGCGCCGCGACCGGACCGAGGAGCCCTCGGAATTCGTCGAAAAGCTCGTCGCCATCAACCGCGTCGCCGCCACCGTCAAGGGCGGCCGCCGCTTCTCGTTTGCCGCTCTGATGGTCGTTGGTGACCAAAAAGGCCGCGTCGGCTACGGTCACGGCAAGGCGCGCGAAGTGCCGGAAGCCATCCGTAAGGCGACCGAAGAAGCCAAGAAGTCGATGATCCGCGTTCCGCTGCGCGAATCGCGCACGCTGCACCACGACGGCTACGGCCGTTGGGGCGCCGGCAAGATCCAGATGCGCGCGGCCCCTCCGGGCACCGGCGTCATTGCGGGTGGTCCGATGCGTGCGGTTCTCGAAACCCTGGGCGTTTCCGACGTTGTCGGCAAGTCGCTCGGTTCGTCGAACCCGTACAACATGGTGCGCGCCACGTTCGAAGCTCTGAAGGTGCAGTCGTCGCCGCGTCAGATCGCTTCGAAGCGCGGCAAGAAGGTCGGTGACCTGCTGGCTCGCCGCAACGACGGTGCTTCGGCGCCGGACGCAGTGGAGAGCTAAGTCATGGCCAAGGCACCCGCAAAGGCGGCCGAAACCGCCACCGTCACCATCCGGCAGACCGGTTCGCCGATCCGCCGCACCAAGGACCAGCGCGCGACGCTGGCCGGCCTGGGGCTGAACAAGCTCGGCCGCGTGTCGACCTTGCAGGACACCCCGTCCGTGCGTGGCATGATCGCCAAGGTCGCCCACATGGTGGAAATCGTCGAGTAAGACATATTGAGCGTGCGGATCGGGAACGATCCGCACGCTTGATTTATTGATGACGTGCTGTCACAAGCACGTTTCTTTATTTTTGAGCCGAGTAGGGCGCTGCCCTGCGCAATCCAAAGGAACAGGCAAATGACCAAGCTGAACGAAATCCGTGACAACGAAGGCGCTACCAAGGGCCGCATGCGTGTCGGCCGTGGCCCCGGTTCGGGCAAGGGCAAGACGTCCGGTCGCGGTGTGAAGGGCCAGAAGTCGCGTACCGGCGTGTCGCTGCTCGGCTTCGAAGGCGGTCAGATGCCGCTGTACATGCGCATGCCGAAGCGCGGTTTCAACAATCCGTTCGCGCTGGAGTTCGCCGAAGTCAACCTGTGGCGCCTGCAAGATGCGGTCGACGCCGGCAAGCTCGACGCCAAAAAGCCGGTCGACGCCGCGGCCCTCGTTGCCGCCGGCGTGATTCGTCGTGAGTTGGATGGCGTGCGTCTGCTGGGCCAGGGTGAACTGAAGGCCAAGCTTGAGCTGACCGTTTATTCGGCGACCGCTTCGGCGGCCAAGGCTGTGGAAGCGGCCGGTGGCAAACTGACGCAGACCCGTCCGGCGAAGGCCGAAGCGTAATTGACGTTTTGCTAGGCATACCCCATATGGGGCAGGTCGGACGGGCAGGGGCATCAAGACGCTTTTCCTCGACCTTCTCCCCATATGGGTACATAAAGTGAGCGCGCCGCATACTGCAAAGAATGGCCGCGCCGCCGGAGTCGAGGATATTTATGGCATCTGCTGCTGAACAATTAGCCGCCAATATGAATTTCGGCTCGTTCGCCAAGGCGACCGACCTGCACAAACGCCTGCTGTTTACGCTCGGTGCGCTGATCGTTTTCCGCCTCGGCACCTATGTGCCGCTGCCGGGCATCAACATGATCGAGTACGAGCGGGCCTTCTCCGGGCAGGCGAACGGCATCTTCGGCATGATGAACATGTTCTCGGGCGGCGCCGTGCAGCGCATGGCGGTGTTCGCGCTCAACCTGATGCCGTACATTTCGGCGTCGATCATCATTCAGCTAATGGGTTCGGTCTATACGCCGTGGGAAAAGCTGCGCAAGGAAGGCGGCGAAGCCGGCCGCAAGCAGCTCAACCAGTATACCCGCTATCTGACGGTCTTCCTCGGCCTGATCCAGTCGTTCGGTATCGCCGTGGCCATGCAGTCGGGCAATCTGGCGCTCAATCCTGGACCGTTCTTTATCATTTCGACCATGGTCACCCTGACCGGCGGGACGCTGTTCCTGATGTGGCTGGGTGAGCAGATTACGGCGCGGGGCGTTGGTAACGGCTCGTCTATGATCATCTTCGCCGGTATCGTGGCGGTCCTTCCGCGTACCTTGACCGGCCTCTTGGGGCAGGCCCAGCAGGGACAGATCAATTCATTCGTGCTGATCGTCATCCTGGCCACGCTGATCGGCGCCATCCTGTTCATCGTCTTCATGGAGCGCGCCCAGCGCCGTCTGCTGGTGCAGTATCCGAAGCGCCAGGTCGGAAACCAGATTCGTGGCGGCGAAAGCTCGTTCATGCCGCTGAAAGTAAACACTTCGGGCGTCATCCCGCCGATCTTCGCGTCATCGCTGCTGCTGATGCCGACGTCGATCCTGACCTTTGTCGGTCAGAACCCCGAGAAGATCCCGCCATTCCTGCAGTGGCTGCCCAGCATGACTGGCATGCTGCAGCACGGTCAGCCGGTGTTCATGGCGCTCTATGCCTTCCTGATCATCTTCTTCTGTTTCCTCTATACCTCGCTGGTGTTCAATCCGGACGAGACAGCGGAAAACCTGCGTAAATACGGTGGGTTCCTCCCGGGCATCCGGCCCGGCAAGCGCACGGCGGAATATCTCGATTTCGTGCTGACGCGCATTACCGTGATCGGCGCCGGCTACATCACCCTGGTCTGCCTTCTGCCGGAAGCGCTGATCGCCAACCTGGGCAACTCATTCTATTTCGGCGGCACTTCGATCCTGATCGTCGTGACCGTGACCATGGATACCGTGGCGCAGATCCAGTCGCATCTGCTGGCGCACCAGTATGAAGGGCTTATCCGCAAATCGAAACTCAAGACCGGATCGCCTAAGGCGAGCCTTCCGGCGGCACGCAAGGGGTTTGGCCGATGAACATCATCCTGTTTGGACCGCCGGCCGCCGGGAAGGGCACGCAGGCCAAACGGCTCGTCGAAACGCGCGGCATGGTCCAGCTGTCGACCGGTGACATGCTGCGCGCGGCGATTGCGGCGAAGACCGAGCTGGGGCTCAAGGTCGAGCACATCATGAAGACCGGCGGACTGGTGTCCGATGGCATCGTCATCGCCCTGATCGAAGAAAACCTGCCGCGCGCCGAAGCCGCCGGTGGCGCTATCTTCGACGGCTTCCCGCGCACGGTGGCGCAGGCCGAGGCGCTGGACACGATGCTGGGGGCGCGCGGCGCCGTCATCGATCGTGTCGTGCGCCTGAAGGTGGACGAGGCGGCCCTGGTGTCGCGGATCGAGAAGCGTTTCAAGGACGAGGGGCGTCCCGACGACAACCCCGAGGCCTACAAGGTGCGTCTGGCGGCCTATAACGCCCAGACGGCGCCGCTGCTGCCCTATTATGCCGGGCAGGGCAAGCTTCATGAGGTGGATGGTATGGGACCGGTCGACGACGTCGCCGCCCGTATCGACGCCGCCCTGGAGACAGTCGTTTCCTGATAAGGTGTTGCGGGCCAAAACCGCAGTGCTTTTCAGGCGAGTTACAAAAAGATGTGAAAAAAGTCTGAGGAAACGCTTTTCCGCTTGCATTTTTCCGTTTTAACCCATTGACGGGAGCCAAAACCCTTCTATAAGGGGCAGCTTCCGCGAAATCACGCGTATGAGCCTCTAGCCAGGCCGCTCGGCAGGGTTAGAGACGCATACGTGTCGTCTTTTCGTTTTAAGAGATGCGCCATGCGAAGCCGTGGCGCGTTGCAGGAGATTACCTCGTGGCCCGTATCGCAGGCGTCAACATACCGACCAATAAGCGCGTCATCATCGCGCTCCAGTACATCCATGGCATCGGCGCGAAGAACGCCGAAGAGATCGTCAAGAAAGTCGGCATCGAAGACAGCCGTCGCGTCAATCAGCTGTCTGACGCCGAAGTGCTGCAGATCCGTGAAACCATCGACCGTGACTATACGGTCGAGGGCGACCTGCGCCGCGAAGTCTCGATGAACATCAAGCGCCTGATGGATCTGGCTTGCTATCGTGGCCTGCGTCACCGCAAGGGCCTGCCGGTCCGCGGCCAGCGCACCCATACCAATGCCCGCACGCGCAAGGGCCCGGCGAAGCCGATCGCCGGCAAGAAGAAGTAAGGATAAAAGCCGATGGCCAAGGAACCTTCACGCGTTAAAAAGCGCGAGCGCAAGAATATCACTTCGGGCGTGGCGCACGTCAACGCTTCGTTCAACAACACGATGATCACCATCACCGACGCCCAGGGCAACACGGTTTCGTGGTCTTCGGCCGGCATGATGGGCTTCAAGGGTTCGCGTAAGTCGACCCCGTACGCCGCTCAGGTCGCCGCCGAAGACGCCGGCAAGAAGGCGATCGAACACGGTGTCAAGACGCTGGAAGTCAGCGTCGCCGGTCCGGGTTCGGGCCGTGAATCGGCTCTGCGCGCCCTGCAGGCGGTGGGCTTTACCATCACGAGCATCCGTGACGTGACGCCGATCCCGCACAACGGCTGCCGTCCGCCGAAGCGTCGTCGCGTTTAAGCATACTCCCTATTTTTTAGTCGCCCCCTTTCCATTGGAGGGGGCGGCATTTCCTGTCTTGAGGGACGTAAATGATCGAAAGAAACTGGCAACAGCTTATTCGTCCTGAGAAGCCACAAGTCGAAGCGGGTTCCGACCCTTCCCGCAAAATGCGCCTGGTCGCCGAACCGCTGGAACGCGGCTTCGGTGTGACGCTCGGCAACGCGCTGCGTCGCGTGCTTCTCTCCTCGCTGCAAGGCGCGGCTGTCACCTCCGTCCAGATCGACGGCGTGGTGCATGAATTCTCCTCCATCGAAGGCGTTCGCGAAGACGTCGTCGACATCATCCTGAACATCAAGCAGCTGGCCCTGCGCATGCACGCCGAAGGCCCGAAGCGCATGGTGCTGCGCGCCAACGGCGCCGGCCCGGTGACCGCCGGCCAGATCGACGTTCCGGCTGACATTGAGGTTCTGAACCCCGACCACGTCATCTGTACGCTGGATGAAGGCGCTTCCGTGCGCATGGAATTCACCGTCCAGACCGGCAAGGGCTATATCCCGGCCGACCGTCTGCGTCCGGAAGATGCGCCGATCGGCCTGATCGCCGTCGACGCGCTCTACTCGCCGGTCAAGAAGGTGGCTTACAAGGTCGAGCCGACCCGTCAGGGCCAGTCGCTCGACTACGACAAGCTGGTGCTGGAAGTCGAAACCAATGCCGCTGTGACGCCGGTTGACGCGGTGGCTTTTGCCGCCCGCATCCTGCAGGACCAGTTGCAGATCTTCATCACCTTTGAAGAGCCGAAGGCGCCGGTCGTGGAAGAAGGCAAGCCTGAGCTGCCGTTCAACCCGGCTCTGCTCAAGAAGGTCGACGAACTGGAACTCAGCGTCCGTTCGGCGAACTGTCTGAAGAACGACAACATTGTCTACATTGGCGACCTGATCCAGAAGACGGAAAGCGAAATGTTGCGTACGCCGAACTTCGGCCGCAAGTCGCTGAACGAGATCAAGGAAGTGCTGGCGTCGATGAATCTGTCGCTCGGCATGGACATCCCGAACTGGCCGCCGGAAAACGTTGAAGACCTGGCCAAGAAGTTCGAAGACCAGATCTAAGACCTCATATCGAAAGTCCTTCGCCTTCGGCTCAGTGTACTTTCGATAAGGAAAAGATTAGAAGCCCGGAAGGAATACCTTCCGGGCTTCCTTTTTATAGGAGCCGGATTTCCGGTTCCGACTTATCGCGAAAGACCAAAACCTTGTCGCGATAATTTCCAGGTTCATCGCCTGGACGTCTGAAGCGGGCAGGGGCCGTCGGTCCATTCGCCTATGTTTTCAGGCTCGTTTTTGGGGCCGCGACCGTGTTGCGACACGGCCGGTCTTTGGAGATTGAAAAATGCGTCACGGTTCTGGTTACCGCAAGCTCGGCCGCACCACCGCTCACCGCATCGCCATGTTCGCCAACATGTCGGCCTCGCTGATCAAGCACGAACAAATCGTCACCACCCTGCCGAAGGCCAAGGAACTGCGTCCCTTCGTCGAGAAGCTGGTGACCCTCGCCAAGTCGGGCACGCTGCACGACCGCCGCATCGCCATCTCGCGCGTCCGTGACGTGCCGCAGGTCGCCAAGCTGTTTGACGTCCTGGCCAAGCGCTACGCTGATCGCAACGGCGGTTACATCCGCGTCCTGAAGGCCGGCTTCCGTCACGGCGACAACGCTCCGATGGCGGTCATCGAATTCGTTGATCGTGACGAGACCGCCAAGGGCAAGGATTCGGGCCCGGTCTTCGAAGCCGCCGGCGACGAAGCCTAAGCCTAAGCCTAAGCGGGCTTGTTGAAAGCTGCTATTTCTTCATAAGCGTTTGACCAAAGCCTCCGGAAAAGCCCGGGGGCTTTGGTTGCAATTTACGCCAGGCATTTTACAATGCCTGGCGAAATTTTGATGAGACAGTCCTATGTGGCAATACCTCGGCGCCGATCAACTCGTGGGACAGGTGGACGTGGAGCGTGCGAAAGCGGTTTTCAAACGCGGCGTGCGTCTGGTTGAAATCGAGGTATTTTCTTACTGCAACCGGCGTTGCTGGTTTTGCCCGAACGCGAAGATCGATCGCATTACTTCGAACAGCTTCATGCCGGAGGCGATGTATACTGGAATAGTCGATCAGCTTCAGACGATCGGGTTTGACGGTACGATCAGCTACAGCCGTTATAACGAACCTTTTGCCGACGACATTATATTTGAGCGTATAGCCGAAGCGCGGCAAAAACTGCCAGCGGCGCTGCTGCACACGAATTCCAATGGCGATTATTTGAACCCGGAAAAGCTGGAACGCGCCTATGCCGCCGGCTTGCGATCGCTCAATATTCAGCTTTATCTCAAAAATGATGAACTCTACGACCATGAAAAAACGCGGTTTCGAGCGGCGCAGATTGCCGAACGGCTACCATTGAACTATCAACTCGTTCGGGACGAGCCTGGCGAATGGTTGGAATATAACAGTCAATACAAAGACATGGCGCTCCGTGTCTATGGCCGGAATTTCGCGAGCAATGGCACCAATCGCGGTGAGCAGGTAGACATCCACGCGGACTATGTCCGCACCTCGCCCTGCATTATGCCGTTTTGGGCGGTGTATATAGATTATGACGGCAAAACCATGCCCTGCTGTAACTTTCGATCGGATATCGGTGCCCACGAGCCGTACATAATTTCCGACCTCGCTTTGTCGCATGACATCTTTTTGAACTACATGAACGACCGTGCGACGGCCTTCCGCCGGTCTTTACTGAATAATGATGTGAAGGATGGTCTGTGCCGGAGCTGCCATTTTGTACTTGAGACCGTTGACGAAGGTCGTATGGCTCTGATGTCGGCCTTGCAAGAGCAGGCGGCACAATTGCATGCCTGATCCGCAGGCAATACTGGCTCATCTGGCTGGCGCAGGAATTGCCATCGACAGGTTGCCGCAGGTTCCTTACCTTCACGATGATATCAGGATTGAGGCACCGAGTTCGATATCGGCCGAAATCGGATTGTTTCAGAAGTTTGCGCTTGGTGCGTTTTCACATCTGAACGGTGGCTATATCAAAGATGCCAGCATTGGCCGCTACTGTTCGTTCGCTCGCGATGTTCAGATTGGGCACGGTCTGCATCCGACGGACTGGTTATCAGTTTCGCCTTTGCAGTATTCCCGTGACTATCGAGGATGGCTGTCCTATCTGGAGCGCCGGGGCGAGGGGCCTGGATTGATAGAAACGGCGGATTTCGGGTGGTCGAACCACACTACGGTCGGCAATGACGTTTGGCTTGGGAACCATGTCATAATAAAGGACGGGGTCGTTGTCGGTACAGGGGCGATTGTAGGCGCTGGCGCTGTCGTAACGAAATCTATTGAGCCCTATATGATTGTTGCTGGAACCCCGGCACGGAACATACGGCGTCGTTTTGATGACCGCACCGTGGAACGATTGGTTGGCCTGGAATGGTGGGATTACAAGTTCAACGATTTCGACGGTATTGAATTCTCTGATATTGACCGTGCGCTCGGACAGCTTGAAGAGCGTATTACGAGCGGGGGCATAAAGAAGTACCATCACTGCGGCCGACTTGCGCACGGCAATGTAGTGCGGCCTGTTCCAGTGGTGGCCATAAGTATCTTGATCCCTTCGCGGCTGCGAAGGCGGCGTTTTATGGTCTTTGTGCGCGGTGTTAAGAATTGGGTTTGCGAAAGCCTCCGGGATACCGGGGGCTTTTTGTGTTTCCTGGCTTTCTGCAAGGGATTTGTGAGCGCTAACATTGTTAAGCTTTTATTTGTTTAGGTTAACAAGTCTGTGATCTTCCGTCATAAGGTGTTATTTCGCTTTTGCAAAAATCCGGGCTAGGTTGCCTGTGGGGACGGTGTATCGAGCAGCACAATTCCCGAAAACTTTTCCAATACGTCCATCTCAAAAGGAGGGTTCCAGTTGACTGACACCTATGACAGCCTTGTGGCCGACCCCGCCGAAGCGACGCAAGGTACGTCCGGCGAATTCGCAATGAGTGAAGACCTACAGCTTGAAGCGGCCGGACCAGGGGATACAGGCACCACGCCGGTATTTTCCGAACCGCTCCTCGATCGTATTCGGACCAGTGACTGAGTTATTTTCCAGCGATTTAGGCGTGTCTGGTTAGATTTATGGCTCCGGAAGCCGTCGGTTGCATGACCGGCGGCTTTTTTGTCGCCTGGCTTGTCGCAAGAAATTCACGAAACCCGGCTTGACGGGCAGGGGGCGGCGGGAAACAAGCTGAAAGGCCGGATTGCCGTTTCAGGATCGCCTCACATGCCTGCCCGCAAGCTTCTGTCTGCCGTTGCCGCCCTGCTGGTCTGCGCCGTATTGTCGGCGTGCCAGACTCTTCACAATGGCGATGTTGCGTCGGCCCAAAAGCCGCCGCTGATCCTTATTTCGATCGACGGCTTCCGCGCCGACTACCTGCAACGCGGCTATTCGCCCAATCTGAAGGCGCTGGCCGACGGCGGCGCCAATGCGGCCATGCGTCCGTCCTTCCCCAGCCTGACTTTTCCCAACCACTATACCCTGGTTACGGGGCTGGTTCCTGACCACCATGGCGTGGTCGCCAATTCGATGCTCGATGTCGGTAAGCCCGGCGTCAAGTTCATGATGTCGAACAATGAGGCGGTGACGGACGGCTACTGGTGGGACGGTGGCACGCCGATGTGGGTGACTGCCGAGAAGGCCGGCAAGAAGGTCGGCGTCGAATTCTGGCCGGGCTCCGAAGCTGAAATCGACGGCAGGAGGCCGAGCTATTTCAGCCATTATGACGGCAAGGTCACCAATGAGCAGCGCGTGGACCAGATCCTGGCATGGATGGACCTGCCGGCCGATCAGCGCCCGGCCGCCTATCTGCTTTATTTCGATGCCGTCGATCATCAAGGGCATGATTTCGGTCCGGACTCGGCCGAAGTGAATGAAGCTGTCGCCCAGGTCGACTCGGCCATTGGCCGCTTGCGGGACGGCCTGAAGTCGCGCGGCGTGGCGGCCAATATGATTATCGTCGCCGACCACGGCATGGCTGCGATTTCACCGGACCGCGCCTACTTCCTCGAGGACTACCTTCCCAAGGACAGCTATGACGCGGTCGTCACCGGCCCGGAAGCCCTGATCAATCCGCTACCGGGGCATGAAGCCGATCTCGACGCCCTGACCAAGAAGACGTTCGAGCACATGCATTGCTGGCACAAGGCGGATATCCCGACCAAGTTCAATTACGGCAAGAACCCGCGCATCCCGGAAGTCATGTGCCTGGGCGATGTCGGCTGGCTGGTCGCCAACACCCACGAAAAGGGCATCGGCTACAAGGCCGGCGCGCACGGTTATGACCAGACGGCGCCGGAAGTCGCAGCCCTGTTTATCGCCAATGGCCCCGGTATCAAACCGGGCGTGAAGCTACCGGGCTTCGACAATGTCGATGTCTATTCGCTGGAAATGAAGTTGCTTGGGGTGAAGCCGGAGCGTAGTGACGGTTCACTGACGGCACTCAAACCCGCCCTGAAATAATGCACATCAGACCAGCGACCGAAGGTGACTCCGCTTCTGTTTTGTCTATCGTCCTGCCAGTGATCCGCGCCGGCGAAACCTACGCGCTCGATCGTGACATGGGCGAGGCGGATATCCTGGCGCACTGGCTCGGCGGCGATCATGAGGCGTATGTCGCCGAGGACGACGGCCGCATTCTCGGCACCTATTACCTGCACGCCAACAAGCCGGGCGGCGGCAGTCATGTCGCCAATTGCGGCTATATCACCGACGCGGCGGCGACGGGCCGTGGCGTCGCGCGGGCAATGGGCGAACACTCCCTTGAGCAGGCCCGGGCCCGCGGCTTTCACGCCATGCAGTTCAATTTCGTGGTCAGCAGCAATGCGCGGGCGGTGAGGCTGTGGACGTCGCTGGGCTTTGAAACGGTCGGCCGGTTGCCGGGCGCGTTCCTGCATCCGGCCCTCGGTTATGTCGACGCGCTGGTGATGTTCCGCGCGCTGCTGCCATGATCCGGCGTGAAATGCGGTAGAAGCCGGGCCCGAATTCCAGTAGACCGGGCTGCTCACAGGAACCGAACCGCATGACGGAAGCCGCCAAACCACCGATCAACAAGGCCGCCGCCGCTTTCATCCTGGTGACCGTGTGCCTCGATATGCTGTCGATCGGCGTCATCATTCCGGTCTTCGCGCAGCTGGTCAAAGCCTTCCTGCACGGCTCGGTGTCACAGGCCGGGCTGTGGATGGGCGTTTTCGGCGCTGGCTGGGGCCTGGCGCAGTTCATCTTTTCGCCGATCCAGGGCGGGCTGTCCGACAGCATCGGCCGGCGGCCGGTCGTGTTGGCGTCGAACTTCGGCACCGGCGTCGATTTCCTGCTGATGGCGTTGGCGCCGAACCTTTGGTGGCTGTTCGCCGGACGGGTCATTTCCGGCATCACTTCGGCCAGCATCTCGACCGCCTATGCCTATATGAGCGACGTCACGCCGCCGGAACAGCGCGCCAAGGTCTTCGGCCTGATGGGGGCGGCGTTCGGCTTCGGGTTTGTGGTCGGCCCGAGCCTGGGCGGTATCCTGGGCGGCGGCCTGCACTGGCCGTGGCTGTCGGCGGCCGGGCTGGGCTGGCTGCAATTCGAAGGCAATCCGCACTATCCGTTCTTCTTTGCGGCGTTCCTGAGCCTGGCTAACTTTGTCTACGGCTTCTTCGTGCTGCCGGAATCGCTGCCCGCCGAGAAGCGCAAGCCGTTCAATTTCCGCGCTGCCAATCCGATCGGTGCCATCAAATTCCTGTCGCGGTCCGGGCAAGTGCTGCGGCTGTCGCTGATGTATCTGCTGATGATGTTCGCGCAGAATGTCTTCCCGACGACCATGGTGCTCTATGCCGACTATCGCTTCGGCTGGGGGCCGACCCAGGTCGGGATAATGCTGGCGGCGGTAGGTGTGTTGTCGGCGGTCGTACAGGCCGGGCTTACCGGCGTCATCGTCAAGAAGATCGGTGAGCGTGGCGCCATGTTCCTCGGTCTGGCGTGCGGTCTGATTGCTTTCACAGGCTATGCTCTGGCGCCGAGCTGGCCATTCTTTGTCTCTTTCATTCCTATTGGCGCCCTGTGGGGGCTTTCCATGCCCAACATGCAGGCGCTGATGAGCGCCAAGGTCGATCCGAAAGAGCAGGGGATGCTGCAGGGGGCCAATATGGGGCTGGCGTCGATGGCGACCATCTTCGCGCCGCTGGCCTTTGGTTCGCTGCTGTCGGCGGCGACGCATCCGGCCGTGCCGAAACTGTTCAGCGGCGCAGCCTTCGGGCTGGCGGCGGTCATCATGGTGCTGGCCATTCTCATGGGGCTGGGCGTCAAGCAGTCGTTGAGGCTCGCCAAAAATTTCGAAGCGGATGCTGCGCAATAAAGCCCCGTGACATTGTGGCTGAAACGCGCCCGCGCAAGGCCTTGATACCGCCGCATTACTTTATACATTTGCAGGAAATATCCGCTGTTTTGGGGACCGTTTCCGATGAACCTGCGCACACTTCCTGCCCGCCTGATGACCGGCCTGTCGACGATAGCGCTGCTGGTGGCCTGTTCGCCCAGCCATTCGCAGGACAGTTCGAAATATACCGGCACCGGCTTTAATCAGACCCTGCCGAGCCAGCCGCGCAAGGTGCCGGACTCGGCGCTTGGGATGAAGGCGTCGTTCTCTCCCGTGGTCAAGCAGGTGGCGCCGGCCGTGGTCAATGTCTACGCCAAGAGCGTGACGCGCCAGCAGGTCGACCCTTTCTGGCAGATGTTCTACGGCATCCAGCCGCGCAATGAGGTGCAGCAAAGCCTGGGCTCCGGCGTCATCGTGCGCAAGGACGGCATTGTCGTCACCAACAATCACGTCATCGAAGGCGGCCAGGAATTTATGGTCGTGCTCAACGATCGCCGCGAATATCCTGCCAAGGTGCTGCTGGCCGATCCGCGCACCGACCTGGCCGTGCTGCAGCTACAGACCAAGGGGGAGACCTTCCCGACGCTGGCGGTCGACGACGACCGCGATCTCGAAGTCGGCGACCTGGTGCTAGCCATCGGCAATCCGTTCGGTGTCGGCCAGACCGTGACCAACGGCATCATTTCGGCGCTTGATCGTACCCAGGTCGGTGGGAGCGGCGGCTCCTATATACAGACGGACGCGGCGATCAATCCGGGCAATTCCGGTGGCGCTCTGGTCGACATGAACGGCAAGCTGATCGGCGTCAATTCGATGATCCTGTCCGGTTCGGGCCAGTCGTCCGGTGTCGGCTTCGCCATTCCGTCGGCACTGGTGCAGCGCGTGCTGGCCAGCGCGCTCGACGGCAAGCCGGGGGCAGGCGGCCAGCGTCACGTCCAGACGCCTTGGCTTGGGGCGAAGGGCGACACAGTGACCGGCGACATTGCCCGAAGCCTCGGCATGGACCGGCCGCAGGGCGTGCTGGTGTCGGACATCTATGCCGGCAGTCCGGCGGCGGCCGGCGGTCTCAAGATCGGCGATGTGATCCTCAGTATCGATGGCCAGCCGGTCAATGACTCGTCGTCGCTGCGCTATCGTATCAGCCTGCTGCAGCTGAACCAGGTGACGACGATCAAGGCGATCCGTTCCGGGAAACCGGTCGAGGTGAAGGTCAAGGCGTCGGCGCCCGTGGACGCGCCGCCGCGCAACGAACGCACGCTCAGCGGCGACAATCCGTTCGCCGGGGCGCATGTCGTCAACCTGTCGCCCGCCGTGGCCGACGAGATCGGCGTCGATCCGTTCGATGCGCCGAAAGGCGTGATGATCTATTCGATCGACGGCGCCCGCTCGATTGCCGCAAGCGTCGGCCTGCAGCCGGGTGACGTCATCCGTCAGGTCAACGGCAAGGCGATCAGTACAACCGACGATCTAGTGGCAGCAACTCAGGTCAAATCGCGTGGCTGGCGCATTACCATCCAGCGTGGCGGCCAGGTCATCAACGTGCAATTTGGCTGATAAAAGCATTTATTTCAGGTTTGTCTCAGCTTCGCCTCAGATTCGCCTGCTATATCATTACATATACTAGCGTTGTTTTTGCAACATGAATGCAGCAGTCGATTCTGCGGAGGCGGAAAGCGATTGTTTTGTGTTGTCTGTTACTAAACTGACATGTGGGCTTAGTCCTACCGTCACAAAACCTGCGTACCGCCCGCTTCCAGACGTCCCCCCAGATTGGGCCGGACGAGGCAAACGGGGATATTCATGCAAGTTTTTACGAAGCGTATGGCGCTGCGCGCCTTCCTGATGGCTGGCACATCGCTGGTCATCGCCGGTCAGGTGCACGCCCAGGCTGCAGACGGTACCGAACTGGTCGTGACAGGCCGCCGTCCGCTGGCGGAATCGGAAGCCGCCGCGATGAAGGTGCAACGCAATTCCGACTCGCTGGTCAGCGTCCTGTCGGCTGACGCCATCGGTGACCTGCCGGACCAGAACGTCGCCTTCGCTATCGGCCGCCTGCCGGGCGTCAGCGTCGAGCGCGACCAGGGCCAGGCCCGCTACGTCAACCTGCGCGCCATGCCGCGCCGCTGGACGACCATCTCGTTTGACGGCCTGAGCGTCGTGTCGGCCGAAGGCCGCGACTCGCGCTTCGACAACATTCCCTCGGCGATCGCTTCGCAGCTGACCATCCAGAAGGCCATCGTTCCGTCGATGCCGGGCGACACGGTTGCCGGCAATGTCGATATCCGCACGCGCCGCGCTTTCGACTACAAGGGCCGCAAGATCACCGGTAAGCTCGGGTTCGGCACGGTTACCCTGGGCGGCGGTCAGGAATACGATTCCAGCTTCGTCTATTCGGACATCTTCCTGGGCGGCAAGCTGGGCGTCGTGGCGCAGGCCTCGCACTATCAGCGCGAAATGGCGACCGAGAACTGGGAGGTCGATCCTTATCTGCCGGAACGCGCCGCGGCTCCGGGCAAGCGCTTCGCCCGTGAATTCGAATACAAGAACTACCGCCTGACGCGCTATAACGACTCTGCGTCGGTTCGAGTGGACTACAAGTTCGACAACGAAAACTCGGTCTTCGCCTCGACGATCTGGACGCAATTCCACGACGACGAACTGCGCGACAACTTCATCGTCCGCATGGACCAGGGCACGAGCGCCAACAAGACGGCGTACAACAGCGATGCTTTCTTCTCGGCCAACGACCCGACCAACGGCACCGTCTACGGCGCCCGCATCGGCGGCCGCGTCGACTACCGTGACTCGTTCGAAACCCTTTCGACGACGACGGTTGGCGGCGAGCACAAGAACTGGCTGGGCAACTCGGTGTCCTGGCGCTTGAACCAGACCGAAGCGTCGAACGGCGCCGATGAGCCGGTCGGTTTCGCCTTCCAGAGCCCGTCGACCTTCACGCTGCGTCCGACGGTCGTCTATGACTTCCGCAACCCGGACCACAACACGGTCACGCTGTACCGCACCACCGGTACCGACACGGCCCGTACCCAGGGCGCGCAGGTTGCCTCGATCGAAGATTTCCAGGCGCCGCTGCAGAACGTCTTCAAGATCGTTGGCGGCGAGCGTACCCTGGCCGACACGGCCAAGATCGACTTCGACCGCAACACCAACTTCTTCGGCCATGACACCAAGCTCGAGTTCGGCGGCCTGGTGACCTATCGCCGCAAGAAGAACACCCCGGTGCAATATACCGGCCTGCCTGCCGACCTGACCGGCAAGGGCTTCACGGTTCCGACCTATTCGGACCTGACGACGGACATCCCGTACAAGGGCAAGCAGGTTCTGGGCTATACCTTCCGCTATACCGACAAGGCGAAGGCTTACGGCCTGGTCGAGAGCTACAACGCCAAGGGCGTTCTGGTCCGTGACGACGCCGGTGCGGTCACCAACTACTGGCGCGTGACCGAACAACAGCAGGCCGGCTATGTCATGGCGACGACCGACCTGGGCTGGGGCAACGTGGTCTACGGCGTGCGCGTCGAGAAGATCGAGAACACCGGCGAAGCCTATGTGTCTCTGGGCGGCGTGGACACCATGGTCCACACCAGCAGCGACGACACGCTGGCCTATCCGAGCGTTCACCTGAACTGGAACATCCAGGACAACCTGAAGGCCCGCTTCAGCCTGACCTCGACCGCTTCGCGTCCTGACTATGACGACATGCGTCCGAACTTCACCTATGACGACGGCAAGGAAACAATCAGCGGCGGCAACCCCGACGCCAAGCCGGAAAAACAAACCGGCTTCGACGCCTATCTGGAATGGTATCCGAAGGGCGGCTACGCGATGGCTGGCTTCTTCTACAAGGACATCAAGGACGTCCTGTTCAATCAGAGCGGCACGTTCGGCCGGGATACTCTGAACTCGGGTACGACCAACCGCTCCGGTTACGTCCTGACCACCCTGCGCAATGGCGGCGCCGGTCACCTGCAAGGCGTGGAATTCGCTGTCAACCAGACGGCCGAAGACTTTGTCCAGAGCCACAACATGCCGGGCTGGCTGGGCGGCTTCGGCGTCAAGGCATCGGCCACGTTCGCCGACTCGGAAATCGAAGTTCCGGCCTTCAACATTGGCACCAAGGCCGTTCCGGTCATCGTGCCGGCCCGTACCAGCCGCCTGCCGGGCACTTCGGACAGCGTCTATAACGTCCAGGCCATCTACGAAAAGTACGGCCTGACCGTCCGCTTGGCCTATCAGTACCGCACCGACTGGATCCAGGATATCGGCGCCTACCAGCTGGCCGGCACGAAGGCGGTTCCGACCGACAATGGCGACGTCTACTGGGCGGCGGACGAGGAAATCGACCTGTCGCTGCGTTACCAGATCAACAAGCGCCTGGAGTGGTACGCCGACGCCTCGAACATCGGCAACCAGCCGGCGGTTCGTTACGGCGGCACGCCTGACAAGCCGATCGAGCACGAGCGCTTCGGTCCGCGCTACGTCACGGGCATCCGCTTCAACTTCTAAGACTTTTCCTTCCAGTTCGACTGAAGCCGTGGGTGCCATGGACCCGCGGCTTTTTTTTTACGTTTCGGTAAGGGCAAGTCTTAAACGGAGGTTAAAGCTGAAGGCGTAAAAGGAGGCGTCCGCGCGTTCTGCGGTCCATCTCCTGAAGGAGAGCCCTGTGAGTTATGTCAGCTCCATCGGCGCCTATTCCGCGGCTGCGGCGATTGCGCCTGTCCGTCCCAATCCCGACTACGCCGTCGCCCGCGAAGCGGCAAAGGTTGCGCCGCCCGAACAGCCCGCCGGCTTCGGCCCGGCGGCGCGTGTGACCTTGTCGCCGGAAGCCCAGGCCTATCTGCAAAGCCAGAAAACGGGTCAGGCCCAGGATGCCGACCAGACAAAGGCAGACCAGACAAAGGCGGACCAAGCCAAGGCCGAGGAAGCTCGCAAGGCCCAGGAAGCCGAGGCCCAGGCAAAAGCCGAAAAGGCCGCCGCCGCGCGCAAGGCGGACGATGCCCAGCGTGCCGAAGCCGAGAAGACGTCCAGCCAGCAAGGCTGAGTCCGTTGACAGCGATGAAGATGTCGTGCCGGTTGCGTAAGTCGGTGCGGCGTTCTATATTTGTTTCATGCCGTCTTCCCCCGATCTGTTTGGCCATGCCGAACCCGCTCTGAACGCCCTGCCGCAGGTCGACGAGGCCGCCAAACCGCTGGCCGACCGGCTGCGGCCGAAGACGGTCGCCGAGGTGGTGGGCCAGGACCATCTTCTGGGCGAAGGCGGGGCGATCTCGCGGCTGATCGAGCGCGGTTTTCTGCCGTCGCTGATCCTGTGGGGGCCGCCGGGCGTCGGCAAGACGACCATCGCCCGCCTGCTGGCCGAAGCCGCCGGCTATCAGTTCCAGCAGATTTCCGCCGTCTTTTCCGGCGTTGCCGACCTGAAGAAGGTATTCGAACAGGCCCAGATCCGGCACCGCATGGGCCAGCGCACCGTGCTGTTTGTCGACGAAATCCATCGCTTCAACCGCGCCCAGCAGGACAGTTTCCTGCCTTATGTCGAGGCGGGCGTGGTCACCCTGATCGGCGCCACGACCGAGAACCCGTCGTTTGAGCTCAACGGCGCGCTGCTGTCGCGCTGCCAGGTGTTCGTGCTGAAGCGGCTCGACGATGCGGCGATGGATCAGTTGATCGCCCGCGCCGAAGCCTTTCTCGGCCACAAGCTGGCCCTGACGCCAGACGCTTATGAGACGTTGAAGCTGCTCAGCGACGGCGACGGGCGCTACCTGCTCAGCCTTGTCGAATCCTTCGACCATATGGGATTTGCCGAACCGATCGGCAGCGACGACTTGCTCGGGCACCTGCAGAAGCGTCGGCCGGACCACGACAAGGACCGGGAAGGGCATTACAACCTGATCAGCGCCTTGCACAAGGCGGTGCGTGGTTCCGACCCGGACGCGGCGCTGTACTGGCTGGCGCGGATGCTCAACGGCGGCGACGATCCGCTGTTCATCGCCCGGCGCATGATCCGCATGGCCAGCGAAGATATCGGCAATGCCGATCCGATGTCATTGCTGATGTGCCATGCCGCCCGCGACACCTATGAGGTCCTGGGCTCGCCGGAAGGCGAACTGGCCCTGGCTCAAGCGGTGGTGCACATGGCGGCGGCGCCCAAGTCCAACGCCATCTACACGGCCTTCAAGAAGGCTCAGCAACTGGCGCGGGAGACTGGCCATCTCGATCCACCGGCGGTTATTCTTAATGCGCCGACCAAGCTGATGAAGGAGATCGGCTATGGTGCGGGTTATATTTATGACCCGGACGATCCGGACGGTTTCTCGGGGCAGAATTACTTTCCGGATGGCGTGAAGCGGCCGAAATTCTATGATCCCAAGGGCGATGGCCATGAAGGCAAGGTCCGGGAGCGGCTGAATTACTGGTCGCAACTGCGCCAGGACAAGCAACGCCAGCGCGGCGAGTAGACGGAAGGGGAAATGATGGCCAGGCTTATCCTTTTTAATATCATCCGGGTGACTATCGGCCTGACGGCGGGCGTGTTTGTGGTCTGGCTGGTCAGGTCTTCCGGTCACGGCGGCCTGTCGGGCTTCATCGATTATGCCGCGGCTCTGTTCAGGGGCTATACGGCTATTTTGATCATTGTCTGGCTGGCGCTAGTGGTCTTCGAAGTGGTTCGCCGCTGGCCCGCATACCAGAAAAAGACGGTTCGTGTAGGTTCAGGCAGCCCTGAATAAAGCCCAAGTACAACCAACAAGCGACAAGTTGTGCAGGTGCGAGTGGTTTACGCGCACCGGCAGGGGAGCCGTTTGGCCAATTGCCGATCATATGGTAAAAGGTTCTGTTTTTTAGACTTCAAGACTACCAGATATTTCGAAGGGCGGCTTTTTTTAAGGGGTAGGGCGATGAATGAGTTTCAGGGCGTCAATTGGGTGGTGGCGGCACCCTTTGTCCTGCTGATTATTGTACCGGCGTTTCTGCCGCTGGTCGTCAAGCGTCCGGATGGGCCAAACCGGTTCGGCATCCCCTATGAACCCAAGGACGCGCTGGAGGCCATCCGCATCTGTATCGACAAATACGCCAATTTTTCCGGGCGGGCGACGCGGCTGGAATTCTGGTCGTTTTTCCTGGCCGCAGCGCTGGTCCATCTGGTGGCGCTGAGCACGGCCTATGTCTCCGGCTTTCCTTACGAATTCATCAGCGGGCTGGTGCTGGCCCTGCCGACCCTGGCGGTGGGGGCGCGGCGTCTGCACGATGTCAACCGCAGCGCCTGGTGGTTGCTGATCGGCCTGTTCCTGCCCAGCCTGATCGCATTGGCGGTGCTGTGGCTGATGCCGTCGCAAAAGGGCGCGGCCCGCCTGACGCAACGGTCCCGCATCGTCATTTGACGCGACGACCTAAAGGCGTTAGCTGCGGGACATGGCCAAACATTCCCCGCAGCATCTGAAAGCCCTTGCCCGGCGCGGCCCGCGGCCCAAGCAGGTGCCGCAGGTTATTGCGGCGTCAAAGCTGCCGCGAAGCCTGTCCGAAGAGGATGTCGCCTGGGTCAGGTCCATGGTGGTGTACGAAGACGCCGACATCATGGGCTTCAACAAGCCGTCAGGGCTGTCCAGCCAGGGCGGGCGCGGGCCGGACAGCCACAATCTCGATGACATGATGTGGGCGTTCGTCAAGCCGTCCGGCCGCCGCCCTATGCTGATCCATCGTCTGGACCGCGACACGTCGGGCATTCTGCTGGCGGCGCGGACCCATCCGGCAACGTCGTTCCTCGGCAAGGCGATGATCCGGCGGGAGTTCGCCAAGACCTATCTGTGCATCGTTTCGAACGCTGCCCGGCTAGCGGACAATGGGATGGTAAGTGAAGCCCTGCGCCGCGAGGAACGGGGGCGGGAAGCGTGGTCGCGCGTCTGTCCGCCCGACCATCCGGATGCGCAAGCTGCCGAGACGGACTTTGAAGTTCTGGGCCGTTCCGGAGATGCCGCTCTGGTGCGGTGCCGGCCGTTGACCGGGCGCATGCACCAGATACGGGTGCATCTGGCGCATCTCGGCTGTCCGATCGCCGGAGATGCTCGCTATGGCGGGGCGCTAAGTCTGGAAGGCCATGCGGTGCCGCGCCTGATGCTGCACGCCCTTACCCTGACGTTTCCCCATCCCGCGGGAGGGGAAAAAACCCTGTCGGCGCCGGTGCCGGCGGATATGCAGGCCTTGTCGGCGGCATTGGAGCTGAAAATAGACGCCTGATGCGTCCGGAAGGATGATTTCCTCACTTTATTTTCATAGTTAAGGCAGATTAACCGTGTGGCTTATACATAAAATGCCAAGGTTAATGTAAATTCACCAAGTAAATTTTCGCTCCGTTAAGCGGCGCAATGTTATTTTCAAAGACAAGATGTGTCTTGGCTTACAGAAAGTTTGCCGCTTTTGACCATGAGCAGGCCCGGAAAGTGGTCCGCTTGGGGCCTAAGCTTTCCGCATTTGCATGTCCGGGCCTGAGGAACAGGCGGGCAGCGGTGCACAGGGGAATGGTCATGAAGTTTATCAGCCGGTTCTTACGCGGCTTACGCGCCAACCGCCGCGGCAATGTCACCGTCATTGTCGCCTTGTCGATCATTCCGGCCATCGGCGCCGTCGTCGGTGGTGTCGAATTCACCAATGTCATCAGCGCGCGGGCGCGTCTGCAGGACGCCGTCGACGCCGCTGCCATTGCTGCGGCCCTTGATACCTCCGGACAGTTGGCGACGCAGCAGGGCGTTGCGGATCGCGCCTTCAGCGCCAATCTCACTGACAAAAATCTGGCCGACGCCAAGGGCACACTCACGCCGACGACGGTGAACAATGTCCAGATCATGCAGTATTCGGCAACGGCGCATGTGCCGACCGCCCTGCTTGGCAATGTGAGCGGCCTCCTGACAAACAACGGGCGGAATGAAAAGCTCAGAACCGTAGAGATCAAGGCCGTTGCCAAGGCCGGTGTCACCATCAATACCGCTGAGATCGCCTTCGTGCTCGATAACACCGGTTCGATGGCGCAGAACAGCAAGATGACGCAGCTCAAGTCCAGCCTCGACTCCGTGCTGTCGACCCTGGTCGATTCCAGCGGCAAGAACCTTGGCAAGACCAAGGTCGCTCTCGTGCCGTTCGACACCCAGGTCGCGCTGAGCAGCGTGTCGAACATGACGGGCTATGCCGGCAATTTCGGTAACGTCACGCAGGTCTACACCTGCACCACCCTGACCACCGCCCAGTGTGACGCTATCACCAGCGCGGCCAACAACCTGTGCGTCTGGGTGGGGAACAATTATGGCTCGGCCGCCGGCCTCTCCTGTGCCAGCAACACCGTCACCTATACCCGGACCAGCGGCAGCGGCTATTACTACGTTTTCACAAGCACGACGGTGAACAATCCCGGCTACGGCTGCAATCGTAACTGTAATGGCTATTCGTCCTACTATCGTTATATCACCACCTACCGCCTGGCCTACTACACGGTCAACGGCACGACGGCCAACCAGCAGGGCAACGCGTCGTACGACAGCAGCTATTATTCCTACTCGACCCCGGCGACACCCAGCTGGTGGGACATCAGCAAGGCCAGCAACTATTCGCAATACAGCGGCACTGTCACTTACGCCTATCCGACAGCCGGTGGTTACGGCAGCACCTCGACGACGGTCTACAAGGACAATAACACCATCACGACGAACGACGACCTGTTGGGTGTCGGCACGGCCAACTGGTCGGGCTGCGTGATTGACCGGACGCAACCCTATGACGTTCAGTCCGACGCACCGGTGACCGGCAATGCAAGCACTCTCTATCCTGCGGCCAAGTGCGCTACCAACTCGCTGCTGCCGATCCAGGAGCTGACCACGGATATCTCCAGCGTCCGCGACTACGCCAAGAAGATGACGCCGGCCGGTAACACCAACATCACCATTGGCATCCAGTGGGGCATGGAAGTGCTGTCGCCGACCGCCCCCTTCTCGACCGGCGCCGCGTTCACCGACTCCACGGTCAGCAAGTACATGATCATCCTGACCGACGGCCTGAACACGCAGAACCGCTGGACGACCAAGTCGACCGACATCGATTTGCGCACGGCCCTGGCGTGTAAGGAAGCAAAGGAAAAGCTGCATATCACGCTCTTCACGGTGCGGCTGGAGCAGGGCAATTCCGACATGCTGTCGACCTGTGCGTCGAAGACCGGCTACTACTACAACCTGTCCAATGCCAGCCAGATCAGCGGCGCCCTGGGCGGGATCATGAAGTCGATCAAAAAAATTCGACTTACCCAGTAGCAGGCGGCGATACATTCGCGATTTGGGGTAACGGACGCTTCTTAGCCTCTAAACCCCTTACAGATAAAGGCCGGACGCGTGGTGTACGCGTCCGGCCTTTTGCCTTTAAAACGCCTGTCAGGCGCAAACAGGCTTAATAATTCCCTAATATTGGTCCACGGGTTGCAATGCCGGTTCTCGAAGACGAGGTCCGGTCCCGCTTTGAGACATCAGGCCAGGCTCCGTCTCCGACGTCAATCGAGGAGGCTGCGCCATGCAATCGTTCCGTACCCTTTGTGCCCGTTTCGCTGATGATCGCCGCGGCAATGTGGCGATGATCTTTGCCCTGTCGTCGGTTGCGTTGTTCACCGCCGTCGGCGGAGCCATCGACTTCTCACGCGTCGTGTCCGTCCGTCACCACATGCAGGATGCCGCCGATGCGGCCTTGCTGAGGTCTATCAGCATGGGAGCCGGGCACAGCGACCTGGAGCACCGCGCTGCTGCCGACACCGAATTCTACGCCAATTTCGACGCCGGCGACGTGCATGAAGTCACGCCGGGCCTGGAGCAAACAGTCGATGGTATCACCACCGACCAGACCTATCGCGTCAGTGCCAAGGTACCGAGCTATTTCGGCGCGCTCATGGGCCGTACCGATTATGACGTCAACGTCGTGGCTAAGGCGCAGACCATGGATCAGAAATATGAGATCGCCCTGGTACTGGATTCGACAAAGTCGATGGCGTCGAGCAACAAGATGACCAATCTCAAATCGTCGGTCGATGCAATGATGAAGGGCCTGCTCGACGGGTCGGGTAAGAATACCAACGGCACCAAAGTCGCGGTCATCCCGTTCAACACCCAGGTGCGCATGGCGACTGGCGAATGCGTCGGCGACCGCAGCCACACCGGCTCGCCGGCCTATGACGTTTCCGCCGACTCGCCCAATCCCGCCATTCCCGCCAGCCAGTATTACGTGGCGCCTTGCCCGGTCCCGGCCACATTGCAATCCGTGAAGGAACTGACGGACGATATCTCGTCCGTACGTGACTATATCCCGAAGCTTGTGCCCGGCGGCACCACCAATATCACCATTGGCGTGCAATGGGGCATGGAAGCGCTGTCGCCGTCCGTACCGCTGTCCGGCGGGGCTGCCTTCGGCGACGTGGGCACCAAAAAGTACATGATCGTCGTGACCGATGGCGAAAATACTGCGAACAGTTGGACGACCGTTACGTCGCAGATCGATGCGCGTACGGCTATCGCCTGCACAAACGCCAAGGCCAAGGGCATCACCGTTTTCGTGGTCAAGGTGATCGAGGGCAATTCCAACATGCTGCGCACCTGCGCCAGCAAGCCGGAATATTTCTACGACCTGACCAATGCCAGCCAGATCAACGGCGCGCTCAGCGGCATCTTCGAAACGATCAAGAAGACCCGCCTGACCATGTAATTTCGACATGTAATTCATTGACTTTTGTCGGCGGGCCGAGACACTTGGCCCGCCGTTTGTTTGCGTGCTAAGAGCCAGACCATGAATCCGAAGACCGAATGGGGTAACCTTTTCCTGTCCGCCGCCGGCCGGACGCGCCGGCTGCCGTTTACCCTGGCGGCCGGGGTATTGCTGCTGTTGCTGGCGATCTACGACTCGGCGGTCAAGGGCGGCTTCCAGCTTCTGACCGGTTGGATCGTCTACGGCGCCTTGCTGTACAGCGGTGCCTGCGTGCTGTCGAAGCGTCTGCACGACCGGGGCCGGTCGGGATGGTGGTCGGCGGTGATCCTGCTGGCCTTCGTCATGGCCTGGCCGGCGCCGAGCGGATTTTTCGATTTCCTGGCGGCGCTGGTGCTGCTGTGGGCGGTGGTCGACCTGTGCCTGATGCCAGGGGAGCGCGGCGACAACCGCTATGGCCGCACGCTGTTCCGTCTGTCCGCGCGCGAGTCGTAACCACTGCCTCGCAACCAAGGGTGGTGTTTGCTTGAGTGCCCAGGGTGGTGACTGTCATCTTGGTTGCCTTCCCAAACTTAACTTACGGTGATTAAAGCGGATTTCGACGCTTAAAATAGGGCTTAAAATTTCGCGGACGGGTAGAATGTGTTTTGCCTTTCGCCGATCTGAAGCTATCGCCAAGCAAGAAATTCAGCTTTTGAGAATCACAAAGATATGCGTAACGAGGGGGCGGGGAACGGTCACCGGCATATAGCCGCGATCGATGGCCTGCGTGCAGTCGCGGTCCTGGCCGTCATTTTTTATAAACTGCAAGAAACGTGGCTTCCCGGAGGGTTCTCGGGTGTCGACATTTTCTATGTCATTTCGGGCTTCGTCGTGGCGGCGTCGGTCGCCTCCGCCCCCGATGAAAGGCTGACCTCTTACCTCCTGTGGTTCTATCGGCGGCGCGTCTTGCGAATCCTGCCGGCACTGGCCGTTTTCGTTCTTGTCATTACGCTCCTGTGCGTCCTGTTCGTTCCGATCTCGAACCTGAGCAAATTTGTTGAACCTACCGGGTTTTTCTCGCTGTTCGGCATGAGTAACTTTATTCTCGTCAAACGGATCGGGCACTACTTCGATGCGCCCACCCTGTTCAATCCTTTTGCGCACACCTGGTCACTGGCGATCGAAGAGCAGTATTATTTCCTCTTCCCGTTTTTCTCCTATTTCATCCTGGTCAATAAGCGGATTTCGGAAAGACTGCGCGGCGTTCTGCTTGCCGGACTGGCGATTGGGTGTCTGCTGTCCCTGGGGCTTTGTGCCGTTACCAGCCGTACCGCCAATGTCTTTGCTTTTTACATGCTGCCGCCGCGTTTCTGGGAACTGGGGCTGGGATTCTTTCTTTATTTCGGCCTGGGTCGGACGTCGCCGCAGGGCTGGTTTCACCAGTCGGTCGCCGTGTTCAATCGCCATTCGGTGCTCGCTTACCTGTCCATGACCGGCATAGCAGCAAGCTTCTGGCTGTGCGACAGCAAGGCCTTTCCATTTCCGTGGGCGGTTCTGCCTTGTCTGGCGACGGCCGGTCTGATTGCCAGCACGGTTTCTGAGCAGAAGAACATCGTCCGCCGGTTTCTCGAACACCCGATCACCGTCTATATCGGGCGGATATCGTACTCGCTCTACCTCTGGCACTACGGCGTCATCGTTCTGATGCGCTGGACGGTCGGCATCGACCGCGCCGATTTGAAAATCATTGCGGCCATTCTAACGGCGCTGCTGGCCATAGGCAGCTACCACTTCGTCGAAAAACCCATGCGCGCGCAAGCATGGCTTTCGAAAGCCAGTTTCGCCAGATTTTATGCTATGGCGGCCTGCGCCATGATCGGCGTGGCGGGCACGTGGGCCGCGCTGTACTATTCCAAGCCGCATATCGGGTTGTTCGCCACCACCAATGCCCAGGTGTGGAGCGCGGAGGTCAATCCGCCTGCCAAAGCTGACGACTGCGAGGTCGTCGAGGCCAAGAGCAACAAGTGGCACGATGGTGAACTGGCGTCATTTCAGCCCAAGGCGTGCGCAAAGGAACAGGCCGCGCACGTGTACGTCATCGGCGATTCCCATGCGGGAGCTTATCGTAGATTGCTGCACCGTCTGGCTTCTGAAGATGGTTATGCCATCAGCAACTACAACCGCGGCGGCTGCCGGCCATTGAACTACGTCCACGATGTCGTGCCGGGCTGCGATGCGTTCATCGACGCCGCGATAAAGGATGTCGCGAGCCAGGCCAAGGCGGGTGACGTCGTCTTCCTGCCCGCGCTTTATGTCGATCGTTACCGCAATTTCTGGGATTCAGAGATGCTCAAGACCAGTGACCTGGCTTTGGCAGCGACCCCGGAAGACAAGGTTTCCGCGCAGCAGGGTATGCAGATATTGCAGCCCATGCTGGCGAAGGGCGTAAAGGTCGTAATGGAGGCGCCAAAGCCGGTTGTGCAAAGCGCCCAGTTTCGGTGCGCCGACTGGTTCAACCGCATCAGCGACTATTGCCAAAGCGCGAAGCCTGTCCCGCGCGACGAGATGCTGTTGCGGCGCTCACGCGCTATGGCCTTCCTCGAAGACGTGTACAGCCGGTCCGACGCCATAGTGCTGTGGGACCCGTTCGATCTGCTCTGTCCGGGAGCGGCATGTACCGGGTATCTAAACGGCAAGCCCTATTTTTACGATACGGACCACCTGAGCGCCTTCGGCAATGACCTGCTTTATCCGTCGTTCCGGCGGGAGCTTGCGACGGTAAGGGGAATTGCCACTCAGTTACCCTGAAACGCGAGTGCTTCAACCGGCCCGAAGATGGCCTCGAAGCTGCATTTCAGCGCATAGTCGACTTCGTCCATGCTCACCGGCAGGCCGAGGTCGAGCAGGCTGGTGACGCCGTGTTCGGTGATGCCGCACGGCACGATGCCGTCGAAATGCGTCAGGTCAGGCTCAACGTTCAGGCTGATGCCATGGAAACTGATCCAGCGGCGCAGCTTGATGCCGATGGCGGCGATCTTGTCTTCGGTCAGGGGGGGATAGCCCTTGTCGGGACGCTCCACCCAGACGCCGACGCGACCAGGCCGGATATGACCTTCGACATTGAAGCGCCACAGGGTGTCGATGATCCAGCGTTCCAGCGCCTCGACGAACAGGCGCACGTCCTTTTGCCGGCGGTTGAGGTCGAGCATGACATAGACCACGCGCTGGCCAGGGCCATGGTAGGTGTATTGGCCGCCGCGCGCCGACTTGTGCACTTCGAAGCGCGGCGATAACAGGTCGGTCTCCTTGGCCGACACGCCGCCGGTATAGAGCGGCGGATGTTCGACCAGCCAGATCCGCTCGCGCGCTTCTCCGGCCGCAATGGCTTCGGCGCGCGCCTCCATGAAGGCGACCGCGTCCGGGTAGGGGAGGAGGCCGGGCTCAACCACCCATTCCGGCGGCGGGCCATCGTCACGGGCGAAAAAAAGCGGCGGTATTAACGGCTCATCAAGCATGGCTCTTCAAATGTGTCATAAAGTCTTAAGGTGCAAGGGCCTAATATAGCCTTTGTTTTCCTGCTTTCCGGAAGTGTAACTCTTGTCCAACCAGGTCGGATCGGTCCCCGTCGAAATCTCGGTGCTTCTCGGCCGGTCGGTGCTGCCGATGCAGCAACTGCTGCGCATGGGCCGTGGCGCGGTGATTCCGCTCGATGCGCGCGAGCATGACGAGGTGTGGATCCTGGCCAACAACCATCCGGTGGCGCGCGGCGAAATCCAGATATTCGAAGAAAAGATTTCGATCGTCGTGACCCGCCAGGCGGATGTGTACGACTTCATGGCGCTGGGTTCTTAAGCGCTGGCGGGGATAATTCATAATCCCGCCAATATTTTCCGACAAAAGGCTTCACAAGCGGCGAAACTGTTGCTATGCCGCCGCCTCTCCGGATGACAGTGCGGTCATGGCGGAATTGGTAGACGCGCAGCGTTGAGGTCGCTGTGGGGCAACCCGTGGAAGTTCGAGTCTTCTTGACCGCACCATCCGGATTAGTTTGAGCGCGGCGCAACAGCGCCTGAAAAGGGGAGGCCTGAGCCATGAGCCAGAAGTCCGAAACCGCTCAAAAGAAGCCCGATCCCGAAATCGAAATCCAGGCGAAAGAAGCCAAGATCGCGCCCGCCGAAATTGAAGGCGGTGACCTGGTTACGCCCGAGCAGATCGAGGATTTCGCCCTTAACGACGACTATGCGCTTAATCCGCGCTACATCTCGCTCGTCATCGACGCGGCGGACCGCGGCGACGGCATGCGCCTGCGCGAACTGCTCGACGCCCTGCACCCGGCCGACGTTGCCGACCTGCTGGGCTTCCTGTCGGAAGACTATCGCGAACTGGTTATCCCGTGGATTCCGGCCGACCTTCTACCGGAAGTCCTGCCGGAACTGGACGACGACATCCGCGACGAAGTCATCGAGACCTTGCACACGGCCGACATCGCCGAGGTGCTGCAGGAGCTCGATTCGGACGACGCCACCGCCGTTTTCGAGGACCTGGAAGAAGATCAGCAGAAGGCCGTTCTGGCCGCCATGCCGGAAGCCGAACGCGAGGCCTTCGTCACCTCGCTGACCTTCGAGGAAGAGACCGCCGGCCGCCTGATGCAGCGCGAAGTCATGGCGGCGCCCAGCTTCTGGAACGTAGGCCAGACCATCGACCACATGCGCGAAAGCGGCGAGGACCTGCCAGAGCTGTTCTTCGACATCTATGTGATCGACCCGTCGCACAAGCCGGTTGGCGCCCTGGCCGTGTCGACCCTGATGCGATCGAAGCGCGACATACCGCTGACCAGCCTGATGGGCCCAACAACGGAAATCACCGTCGACCAGGACCAGGAAGAGGTCGCCTACATTTTCGAGAAATACCACCTGATCTCTGCGCCGGTCGTCGATGCGTCGGGGCGGCTGGTCGGTCAGATCACCGTCGACGATATCGTCAACATCATTCAGGAAGAAAGCCAGGAAGACATGCTAGCCCTGGCCGGGGTCTCGGAGTCCGGCCGCGACGCCTCGACCTTCGGAATCGCCAAGTCGCGTTTCTGGTGGCTGCTGATCAACCTCGGCACGGCGGTGCTGGCGTCAGGGGTCATCTCCAATTTCGAAGGCGCCATTTCGCAGCTGGTCGCGCTGGCCGTGCTCAATCCGATCGTGGCGTCGATGGGGGGCAATGCCGGCACCCAGACTCTGACCGTCGCCGTGCGGGCTCTGGCGACGCGCGAATTGAACGCCGCCAACCTGATCCGGACCGTGTGGCGCGAAGTGGCCGCCGGCGTGCTCAACGGCGCGGTGTTCGCCATCGTCATGGGCGCGGTCACTGCCGTCTGGATGATGCTGTTCCAGCAGAATTTCGGCATGGAAATGGCGATGAAACTGGGGCTGGTCATCGGCCTGGCCATGATCACCAATCTGTTCTTTGCATCGCTGGCCGGGATTTTGATCCCGCTGGCGCTGGATCGCATGGGCTATGATCCGGCGGCGTCGGCAACCGTGTTCGTGACGACCGTGACCGATTGTGTCGGTTTCTTCAGCTTCCTCGGTCTGGCGGTCGTAATACTTGAGCTACATATGTAGTTTGACCGTCTCGCTTTTGTCGCCGGTCGCGGCTATTATCTGCTTGAAGATACAGAACGGTATATGGTTTGCTAAATAACCGGTGTCACGCTATGTGACGTTCTGTTTTGGGGCAGGGTGGGGCGTTATTCGTCTGCCGGAAGCCCATATTGGGTCAGGAATAGGGATGAGAGCGCGTCTTAAGGTCTCCCGCGCCGGGGTCGAGCTTATCAAGAGTTTTGAGGGCTTGCGTCAGACTGCGGCCCGTCTGCCCGACGGGCGCTGGACGCTCGGGTACGGTCACACCTTTTCCGCCCGCGAAGGCGCCACCGTCACCCAGGAAGATGCTGACGCGCTGTTACGCTTCGACCTGCTGCCGGTGGTCGACTCGATCAACAATCTTGTACTGACGCCGCTCAACCAGAATCAGTTCGATTCGCTGGTGTCGTTCTGCTTCAATATCGGCGCCGACAATTTCGCCGCGTCAAGCGTGCTGAAGCGTATCAACGAAGGCCGCATGACCGAGGCGGCGCTGGCCATGGACAGCTGGCGTTCGGCTGAGTTCAATGGCCAGACCTATGTGCTGGCGCCGCTGATCCGCCGCCGCGCCGCCGAAAAGAACCTGTTCCTGACACCGGACGAAATCAGCGGCAACGCGCCGTCCCTGCTGGTGCGTCCTGTCGAAGACGGTGGCGATACGTTCGCCCAGCCGTCCGAAGTCGATGCGCCGACGACTGGCGGCATCCTGTCGGCCCGTCCGCTCGGCGCTGAGCCGGCGCCGGCCGCGCCGTCGATCCTGCCGCCGCCCTATGCCGCACCTGTCGTGCCGATGGCCCCGGTTGTTCCGGAAACGCCGGCCTTTTCGATTTCGGCCACGCCGGCACCTGTAACACCGCCGCCGGCGCCCGAACGTCAGGTCATCGACCTGGCCTCGTTCGCGCCGCGCCCGGTGGAAACCCCGCTACGCGAACCGACCGCCTTTACGCCCAAGCCGACCATCGTGCGCATGGCCGATGTCGAGCCAACGCCATTTGTTCCGCAGGCACCTGCGCCGGTCGAGCACGCCCCGACCAGCTTTGATGCTGATCCTTTGGCGGCGATGAGCCCTGAAATGCAGCAGGCGATCGCTCGCGCTCAGGACGAACTGCGCGCCCAGGAACTGCGGATGCAGGAAGACGTTCGGCAGCGCGAGGAAGCGCAGCGGCTTGAACAGCAGCGCGCCGAGATCGCCCGTCAGGAGCAGGTCCGTCAGGAACAGATCCGTATCGAGCAGGCCCGCATTGAGCAGGAACGCCTGCAACGTGAGGAGCAGATTCGGGCCGAACTCGCCCGTGCTGAAGCCGTTCGCATCGAGCAGCAGCGTTTGGAGCACGAAGCGCAGGAGCGCGTCCGTCTCCAGTTCGAAGCGGAGGAGCGCCAACGTCAGGAGCAACTCCGTCTTGAGCAGGAAGCCCAGGAACGCGCCCGTCAGGAGCAGATGCGCCTTGAGGCCGAACGCGTCGAGCGCGAACGCCAGGAACAGATGCGCCTGGAACAGGCTCGTCTGGAGCAGGCGCGTATCGAGCAGGCCCGTCTAGAGCAGGAACGCATTGAACGTGAGCGCCAGGAAGCTGAGCGCCAAGAAGCTGAACGGATGCGCCTTGAAGCGCAGCGGGCCGAAGAGGCGCGTCAGGCGCAAATTCGCCTGGAAGCTGAACGCATGGAGCGTGCGCGCCAGGAACAGGTTAAACTCGAGCAGGAAAAGCTTGAACAGGCCCGCCGGGAACAGGCCAGCATGCAACAGGAAACACAGACGGGCGTAAGCCTCGAAGAGGCTGAAAAGGCGCGCAAGGCCGAAGCCGCCGCCGCGCTGATGCGTCTTTATTCGCCTTATGGCGGCGGCCGTCTCGGTATGCCGCTGAACGGTGCGAAGCCAGTCACGCAGGAGCCGCAGCCAGCTCCGGAACCGGTACGGCCAACTCCGGTGGAAGATACGACGCCGTCTGTCGAAATCAGCCGTCCGCCGGAAGTGAGCAAACCCGAGGATTTTCGCGTGGCTCCGGCGGCGATGGTTCAACCCGTGGTCCAACCGGAGCCTGAACCGGAAGCCCTGAAGTCGTCCGAACCAATCCACCTGCAATTCCGCCCGCAGCCTTCCGCATCAAGCATGCCGGCGCCGCAGGTGACCGCGCTCAATCCTTATGCCCGCCCGATCCCGCAAGCCGATGTGGTTGAAGTGCCGCGTCCGACGGCGGTTGACCTGACGAGCAATCCGACCGTCTTCCGGTCGGAAACGCCTCCGCCGCAGTCGCCGGAACAGCCGATGCACTGGCGCGAGCAGCTTCAGCGTCCGCTGCCGAACGGTTACCACACGTCGGAGCCCGAAATGCCCGCCGCTCCGGCGGCAACTGCCGCCGCGACACCGTTACGCGGCGTGCAGACGGCCATGTACGACGACGGCGCCGATGACTGGCATCCCGACAGCGGCCGCATCGCTTTGTCAGCCGAAGAGATGGAACAGGAAACCGTCAGCGTCTGGCGGATGATCACCTCGACCGTGTGGTGGATTCTGATCAGCGCGACCGGCCTGGCCTGCCTGGGCGTCGCCGCAGCGTCCTACTTCAAGGCGACGCAGGATTCGGTCGGCCGCGCCGGCCTGGTGACCTTCTATACCTGGGTTTCGGTTGGCACCGCGGCTGCCGGCATCCTGCTGGTCTGCATCTCGGTATGGCTGATCATGAAGCGCTTGGGCGGCCTGAAGGACTAACTCTTCGCTTCTGGCGCCTTTACGGGCTTTGTCTTTTTCACCTTTTCCGGCTTCGGCGCGGGCTTCGGCTTGAGGTCGGCCTTGGTCGCGGGCTGAACGGTCGCGGCCTTGGCCGGCTTGTGTTCCGGCGGCTGCAAAGCCGTTTCCATATAGGAATCGTCTGGCGTGAAAGCCGGGATATTCGGATGGAAGCTGCGACCGGTCTTGCGCAGAGTCGTGACCGGGCAATCGAGCTGTGACAGGGTTTCGACCGTCGTCTGATAGCCGTTTTCCACCGCCTTGTCGTAGGCCTTCCAGTCGCGAATTTCGACGCCTTCGGGCTCGGGGATGATCAGCAGATCGGTGGCGGCGCGCGACTGGGCTAGATCCGAAGCGGTGGTGATAGTCGCCGAGCGCATCATCACCGAAATGATCGGCGGACCACGCCGCCAGTCGCCGCGCGCGAACCAGGATCCCAGATTCTTCGGCACGCTCAAAGCTTTCGGATCAAGGCCGCGCGCTCGCGTCACGTCGACGCCGATGACGGTGCCGAGGTGCGTGTTGCGCATCATGGTCGCCGGGAAAGAGCGCATGACGGCGCCGTCAACCAGCACCTGGCCGTCCTCGACCACCGGCGGCATAACGCCGGGAAGCGAAATCGAGGCGCGCAGGGCAGCGCGCAGCATGCCGGTCTTGTGCACCTTAAGCGCGCCGGTCGTCAGGTTGGACGACAGGCAGAAATAGGGCAGGGGCATGTCCTCGATCATGACGTCGCCGAAGTGCTTTTCCAAACGCTGATCGACCTTCTTGCCGGTCGTCATAGCAAGGAAAGGCATGGCGATGTCGTCGAGCGGCGAAGAGTTGACGAAGGCGTCGCGGATGCGTTCATCGATCTCTTCGTCCGGCCATTGCAGGGCCAGCGATGCCGACAGGATGGCACCCATCGACGAGCCACAAACGAAGTCTATAGGGATGTGGGCTTCGCGCAGGGCCTGGATGGCGCCGATCTGCGAAAAGGCGCGGGCGCCGCCCCCGGAAAAGACGATGCCGACACTGTGGCCAGCGACGACGCGGCCGATGCGTGCCATGTCGTGGACGTCGTCGCGGTAGATGTGGAACCAGCGGGTCGGCTTAATTGCGTCGAGCCAGGCCTTGGTGCGGCCGGGGGTGTGCGCTTTCTTGACGGTCGACGGGTAAAGCAGGATCAGGTCGGGCGCGCGATGCAGCAGCGACTTTTCGCCTTCAGTGTCCCACAGGTTCGGTTTGCTTTCGGCGTCAGCGACCAGAAAAACGTGGTCGACCTGGCGGGAACTGAGCAGCCGCCAGTGGCTCTCGTGCTTTTCGGCGACGTGCAGAACAAAGTCGTTTTCCGCTTCGATGCGCGAAAACGCATCAGGTGCCGTGCCATGGAAGGTCTTGTCGAGAATAGTGACCTTGTAGCCCAGGGCGCGGATCTGGGTGGCGATGCGCTCGACGATCGGATGGATGGCCTCCTCGCACAGGGCAAAGAAGGCGAAGACATTGGGCGTGACGGATGGCACGTCGCGGCGGGCGCGTTCGACCATCTTGCGCGACAGGGCCAAAAGCAGGTCGGCGCGACTGTCGATGGCAGCCAGGAAGTCGTCGCGCGGCATGGCCAGCAGGTCAGAATCGCGCAACGCCATGACGGTCGAGGTATGGTGCGTACCGGCGATCAGCGACATTTCGCCGACCGGTTCACCCGGCTTGATGATGCCGATCAGGCTGAGTTCGTCGTGGTCTTCGTCGTGCTTAAAGGCGCCGAGGCGGCCTGAGCGCAGCAAATAAAGATGGTCGGATTCGTCGCCTGCGCTGAACAGGCGTGAGCCGCCGGGCAGGGAGATCAGGCTGGCGCTTTGGCCCAGGGCCGTGCCGAACAGGCTTTCCAACGCTTCCTGAAGCGACGGGTCGTCCTTCAGCTTGGTGATGTCAATCATGCGGTTCACGCGATACTCTATGCCGCCTGATTATACGGAAACGATACGATTCTACCGTTCGCCCCGCCCGCGGCCTCCCTTGAAGTTATAGCATTGCGCCCGATATGCTTCTAAACGTTTAATCGTATTAACCGAGTCTGTGAGTGCAAGGCGTGAGCGATATCCATATCATGAAACTGGCCGTCGGCGCCGATAGCCTCGAAGACTTGCTGCGTTGGGAGCAGCAACGGAATGGTGAAGTGTCCTATATCCACACCCGGCACCGTCCGACGCGCTGGGAGGAACTGGTCAACGGCGGGTCGCTGTACTGGGTGATCAAGGGCGTCATCCTGTGCCGGCGGGAGATCGTGTCCTTCGACTACGACGAAAAGGAAGATCACTGGCTGGTCGGCCTGCGCTCGAAGAACATCCTGACCGAAGCTCAGCCGCGCCGGCCGTTCCAGGGCTGGCGCTATCTCAAACCGGCCGATGCGCCGCGCGACATTGTTGAGGGCGAGCACGACCTGCCGCCGGAAATGGCGCGGGCGCTGAAAGATGCGGGCGTCTGGTAGGTCTTTTTGTCGCGCTTTTTATCCGAAAACCGCGTTACACTTTTCGGAAAGCGCTTAGACCGCGATATTGTCGATCAGACGTGTCTTGCCAAGCCATACGGCGGCCAGCAGCCGTCCGGCTTTACTGTCGGCCGTAAGTTCACCCAGCGTGTCGGCATCGCGCAGGGCGATATAGTCGACGCGGTCGAATTCGGCTTCGATCAGCTCTTCCTTGGCCTCGGCGATCGCTTTGTCGGTGTCCTTGCCGGACCGGGCGACGTCACGAATGCGCTCAAGCGTCTGATGGAGCTTCGGTGCGACGACGCGCTCCTCGGCGCTGAGATAGGCGTTGCGTGAGGACAGGGCCAGGCCATCGGCTTCGCGCACGGTCGGCACGCCGACAACGTCAATGCCCATATCGAAATCCCGCACCATGGCGCGGATGACGGCCAGCTGTTGGTAGTCCTTTTCGCCAAACACGGCGGCGTCGGGGCGGACCTGGTTGAACAGCTTCATCACCACGGTCATGACGCCGGAAAAGAACTGCGGACGGAAATCGGTCTCCAGGCCATGTGCCGGGCCGTTCATGTCCAGGCGGCTGACGAAGCCTTTCGGATAGAGCACGTCGACCGTCGGCAGGTAAACGAGATCGCAGCCGGCGGCCTGCAGAAGTGCGATGTCGGCGGCTTCCTGGCGCGGATAGCGGTCGAGATCTTCGGTCGGGGCGAATTGCAGTGGATTGACGAAAATCGATACCGCCACCTTATCGCAGATCGTGCGCGCATGGCGGACCAGTTCGAGGTGGCCGTCATGAAGGGCGCCCATGGTTGGCACGAAGCCCAGCCGCGCGCCATCAGCGCGGACCGTCTGCAAGCCGGCCTTGAGGCTGCCCAGATCGCGCACCAGAAGAGGGGGATTCGCGGAATTTGCGGTGTCCGGCATGATTTTAACCATAGTCTCTAACGCCGATTTAAAGGCGTTTTGCCAAGGTGGGCTCTATGAACGATCAAGCCTCCCTTCGTAAAGTCATAATTTTGTGCGCCGCACTCGGGCTCGCCGGCGGCCTGACCGCCTGCGATGAGCACGCCATGGACAAGACCCTGGCCGAGCTCAAGGCCGCGCGGGTGGACGCCAACGATCCGGCGCCAACCGGCGAGGCCGATCGCAAGATAAGCAAAAAGGACGTCGAACTGGCGGTACGCACGGCCAAGGACCTGACGGTTAACGAGGGCGGCCTGTTCGACGCCAAGTCTGACAAGCCGAAAGTCGAGATCGCCGTGGTCGATCCGCTGCTGATGCCGCGTAACAGCACGGCGGCCCCGCTTGACGAGCGCCCCAAGGGGGTTGTGATCGATCCGGCCGTGGCGGCGCGACTGGCGGCCGCCCATGACCTGCCCGACGTGCCGGTGATGCAGCTTCGCCTGAAACCAATCCCGAGCGCGCCGGAAACGGCTGAGGCTGAGCACCGCATTCAGGTCGGCTCCTTCGGCACGCTGGCGGCGGCGCAGAACGCCTGGGCCGATCTGCGCGCCAACAACCCGGCCGTCTCGCCGTTGACGCCGAGCTACGAAAAGATCACCACCCCGCAGGGCAAGCAGTTGTTCCGCCTGAAAGTCGGTCCGGTTCAGGACGAGGCCAAGGCGCGCGACCTGTGCGACCGGCTCGACATCCGCGATTCGTGGTGTGCGAAAGCGGGATAACTTTATCTCCTGGATGTGAGGTTGGGGGTTTTAGGATATAAGACCGCATGACCCCGCGAGTCTCAGCCACCCGCATCCTGTTCGATTCCGCCACGCGGCTGATCCCGGCGGCGTTCGCCGTGGTGATGTTCACCGCGGGCGTTCTGCTGCTGCTGGCGGTCCTTACACCCATCGATCCCGAAGTGATGCCATTTGTACAGAGGTGGCTGCCGCTCAGCGTGGTTGAGCTGTCGCACGCCGTCGGCATCGTCATCGGCGTGCTGATGATCTTCCTGGCGCGGGGATTGTGGGAGCGGATCGACACGGCCTGGTACATGGCCGTTTCGCTCTTCTGTCTGGGGGCGATCTTCTCGCTGACGCGCGAACTGGCGCTGGTGCATGCCGTGCTGATGATCATCTGCGCCCTGCTGCTTATTCCCTGTAAGAGCGCCTTCAACCGGCGCTCCAATCTGCTCAGTCTGTCGGTCAACCCGGTCTGGGCTGGCCTGAGCCTGTTCACCCTGGCCTTCATCGTCTGGGGCGGGTTCCTGCTTTACGAAAACGTACCCTATGCCCAGTCGATGTGGGGGCATTTTGGTTATCATGCCCCGGTGCCGCGCTTCCTGCGCGGGCTGGTCATCATGGCGGCGACGGTCGGCCTGATCGCGCTCTACCGTCTGTTCGGTATTGCCCGGCAACCCGCGCCCATGCCCGATGACGAGGATATCGGCCAGGTCCGGACGGTGGTCGAAAAGGCGTCGAACCCGCAAGCCTGGCTGGCCTTGCTGCGTGACAAGCACATTCTGTGGAACGAGGCGCGCACGGCGTTTTTGATGTACGGTATCGCCGGCAAGCAGTGGGTGGTGATGGGCGAGCCGGTCGGTGAACCGGCCGAAGCCGCGGCCCTGTGCTGGACGCTCAAGGACATGGCGGCCATGGCCAATGCGCGGCTCAGCATCTACCAGGTCGGGCCGAAGTTGTTGCCGCTGGTCATCGACCTCGGCATGCGGCCATTCAAGATCGGCGAGGAGGCGCTGGTTGATGCCAAATCCTTCGAGCTTTCCGGAAAAAAGGGATATGGCTTTCGCCAGACCCTGAAGCGTTTTGAAGGGCTGGGGACGACGTTCGAAGTGCTCGAAGGCGACGCCATCGAGGTGCAGATGGGCGAGTTGAAAACGGTGTCCGACGCCTGGCTGAAGAGCAAGAACGCCAAGGAAAAGCGCTATTCGCTGGGGTCATTCAAGTCAGAATATATGCGCCTGACGCCGGTGGCGGTGGTGCGGATCGGCGGCGAGATCAAGGCCTTCGCCAACCTGTGGCCGACCGAGGACCGTACCGTGCTGACGCTCGACCTGATGCGCTATGCGCCGGAGTCGCCGCCGTCGGTGATGGAATATCTGTTCCTGCAACTGATCGTCTATGCGCGTGACAATGGCTATGCGCATTTCAGCCTGGGACTGGCGCCGCTGGCCGGGCTGGAAGCCAATCCGTTGGCATCGGCGTGGCACCGGATCGCCGCCGTGGTCTATCAGCTGGGCGGAGAGTTCTATAATTTCCAGGGGTTGCGCGCTTACAAAGAGAAGTTCAAGCCGCAGTGGGAGCCGCGCTATTTCGCCGTCCTGGGCCAGGAAACCGCACTCGGGGCGGCCTTGATGGCGGTGGTGGCGCTGGGGTCGCGCCGGGCGCCCAAAGATGCAGACGAGGGCGAAGAGCGGGCGGCCTAAAGCACTTCCAGCATCCGTTTCAACCGCAGGCCTTCGGGTGTGAATTCGAAACTGATAGCCAGGAATTCGACGCCGGCGGCTCTGGCGGCGTCATAGGCCTTGCCGAAGCCGGGATCGCAATCGCGGGCAATATCGAAGCGTTCGACGTCGTGGCGCTGGACGCAGAACACCACCACGGCGCGGAAGCCGGCGTGGACCATTTCGATCAGTTCGTAGAGATGTTTGGCGCCGCGTTCGGTGACGCAGTCGGGAAATTCGGCCAGGCCCGGCGTGCGCGACAGGTGGACGTTCTTGATCTCGATATAAGCATCGCGCAAAGCCGCGTGACCGGTGGCCAGCAGGTCAATTCGGGAATTCACCCCGTATTTTACTTCCGTTTTTATGGAATCATATCCGGCTAGTTCCGGGATCAGGCCATCGGCAATGGCTCTGGCGATCAGCCGGTTCGGCCACTGCGTGTTGACACCGACCCAAGTGTCCCCAAAAGCTTCGTTGGCCTTCAAGGCCTCCAGCCGATATTGCAGCTTTTTCTTTGGATCGTTGACCGCCGTCAAAAGCGCTTCGGTGCCCGGTTCCAGCAAGCCCAGCATCTTGCCCGGGTTGGGGCAGTGTGCTGTAATGACGGTACCCGAATCCAAGGCGATATCAGCGAAGAAGCGCTTATATCGCGCCTGAAGCCGGCCGGTTTTCAGACCGGGCAATGCGATCAGCCAGTCCTGCGCCACCGCGTCTCCTTTTCGAGGTGAGTTCGATATGCCTTCGACATCCAATCCGACCGCCGCCATTATCGTCATCGGCGACGAGATCCTGTCAGGACGCACGGCGGACACCAACGTCAATACCATTGCGCGCTTCTTAGCGCCTCTCGGCGTCGACCTCAATGAGGTGCGGATGGTGCGTGACGACGAGGCGCAGATTGTCGACGCCGTCCGGACGCTGAGCGGAGCCTATGACTATGTCCTGACCACCGGCGGCATCGGGCCGACGCACGACGACATCACCGCGGACTGCATGGCCAAGGCCTTCGATGTCGGCATCGGTGAGCACGCCGAGGCCATGCGCATCCTGCAGGTCCGCGCCGACCGCATGGGCTATGAGCTGAACGCCAACAGCAAACGCATGGCGCGCATCCCGGAAGGCGCCTCGCTGATCGCCAATCCGGTGTCGGGGGCGCCGGGATTCCAGATCGGCAACGTCTTCGTTATGGCGGGCGTGCCGAAGATCATGGAAGGCATGCTGGACGATGTGGCGCCGCGCCTCAAGACCGGTCGCAAGGTGTTGTCGCGAACGATCAAGCTGTCCTACGTCGGCGAAAGCTGGGCGGCGGATGCGCTGCGCGACATCGACGCACGCTATGCCGACCTGTCGTTGGGCAGCTATCCCTATGGCCTGGCGCAGGGCGAGTTCGGCACGCAGCTGGTGGTGCGTGGCCAGAACGAGCAGAGCCTGGAGGCCGCCGTCTCCGAACTGAAGGCAATGCTGGCCCCGGTCGTGGCCGAGGGGCGCAAGCGCAATCCCCAGGCCAATCTGGAAGAAATCACCGCATAGGCGGGAAATGCGGTTGCATCGGATACTGTTCCGTTTATCAGTTTGCGGAGCATGGTAAGGAAAAACCAATGTCCGTGATGAACAAGGCCCTGATGGGCGCAATGGCAGGTCTGGTTGTGTTGGCGGGGCCAGTGGCAGCCAAGCCGAAGCCGAAGATGCCCGTGCCAATAACCAAGGCTCTGGCGCCGGAAGACCAGGCGGCGATCCTGCGCGACGATGCCTTGCAGTCGAACGCCGCCTACCAGTGGGTCAGCGACATGACGACGCGCTTTGGCGCCCGCCCGGCCGGCAGCGACAAGGAGCGCGCGGCCGGTGAATGGGCGGCGGCGCAGCTGAAAAAGATGGGCTTCGACAACGCCGTGGTCGAAAGCTTCCCGTACCACCCGTGGAAACGCGGCGCCAATGACTCGATCGAGATCACCGGTCCGTTCCCGCAGAAGCTGGTCGGCGTGGCGCTGGGCGGTTCGTCGGCCGGCGAGGTCGAGGCCGAAGCGGCGTTGTTCGATTCCTGGCAGTCGTTCCTCGATGGCAAAACCGACGTCACCGGCAAGATCGTCGTGATCCTGCAGCCCATGCCGCGCGCCACCGATGGCGCCGGCTATGGTGCCATGTCCGGGGCCATTCGCTGGAAGGGGCCGAAAGAGGCGCAAAAACGCGGCGCGGTAGGTTTCGTGCTCAGGTCGCTGAGCACCGACGATCACCGCTTCCCGCATGCCGGGGCGACCGACTGGACGGCCGGCACCGGCATCCCGTCGATGGCCATTGCCACGCCGGACGCCGATCAACTCATGCGCATCGAAGCCTTGCAGAAAAAGGGCCAGGCCGGTCCTGTGAAGCTCAGGATGGTGTCAGGCGCCAGCTTTCCAGGGTTGGGAACCTCGGTCAATGTGGTGGCCGAAATCAAGGGCTCCGAACGGCCGGACGAGGTCGTCGTCATCGGAGGGCACCTCGATAGCTGGGACCTGGGCACAGGCGCTATCGACGACGCGGCCGGGCACGCCATTGCGTTGGCGGCGGCGAAAAACCTGCTCGACCACAATCTGCGGCCGAAGCGGACCATCCGCCTGATCCTGTGGGGTTCGGAGGAGATGTCGCAGCCGGAAGGCTTCGGTTCGGGTGGCGACAACTATGCCAAGGCGCACGCCGCTGAAGCGCCGAAGATGATGGCCGCCATGGAGGCCGATTTCGGCGCCGGTAAGGTGTGGCGAGCAACCTTGCCGGAAACCGCCGATACGATGTTCAACGCCAGGATGGCGTCGCTGCTTGGGCCGCTCGGCATCTTCGTCAACAAGGACCCGTCGGACAGCGGCGATTCCGATACCGACGTGTTGTACAATCTCGGCGTGCCGTGCCTGACGCTCGATCAGGACGGCACGGAGTATTTCAATATCCATCACACGCCGGACGATGTGCTGGAGCGGATCACGCCCGCCGACCTCAACCAGGTCGTGGCCGCATGGTCGGCGACGCTGTGGATGATCGCAGGCACGGACGTCGCCTTCACGCGGCCTGAAATCAAGAAAAAATAAGGCTTTCCTTTTCCTTCAACGGTTTGAAACCGGGCAAGGCGCTTGCCCGGTACGTGGGCATTTTGTCTCCGCAATCGCGCCCTAATTTCTCCGCAATTCACGCGCCCGATCACGTGAATATCACTAATCTGTGATTTTCACGTGATTTTGGCGTGATATGAATGAGGGAGGTTTTCAAATGCGTAAGTGGCTTGCCTGTGTCTCGGTTCTCGTCCTGTTGTCAGCCTGTCAGAAGCCCGCGGCCTATGAGGAAAGCGCCGAAATGGCGGCGCCGAACTATGCTCCGGCCGCCATGCCGGCAAATAACGAAAAGTATGACGGCAAGGAGGTTTCCAGCGTCAAGCGCGTCGCCGAAGTGCCCGTGTCGACATTCTCCGTGGATGTCGATACTGGCGCCTATGCCAATGTCCGCCGGTTCCTGGCGCAGGGGCAGAAGCCGCCGGCGGAGGCGGTGCGGACCGAGGAACTGGTCAACTATTTCCGCTATGACTATCCGCTACCGGAAGACCGGTCGAAGCCGTTTTCGGTGACCACCGATGTCAGCACCACGCCGTGGAACCCGAAAAGCCGCCTGCTGCGCATCGGGCTGCGCGCCTATGACGTGCCGCGCGCCCAGCGGACAGCGGCCAACCTGGTATTCCTGATCGACGTGTCGGGCTCGATGGAGGACCAGGACAAGCTGCCGCTGGTCAAGGCGGCGCTCAGGATGCTGGCCGACAATATGAGGCCGGACGACAAGGTATCGATCGTGGTCTATGCCGGCGCCGCCGGACTGGTGCTGGAGCCGACGTCGAACCCGGCCGAGGTGCGCCAGGCGCTCAACCAGCTTCAGGCGGGCGGATCGACGGCGGGCGGCGAGGGGATCGCGCTGGCCTATGACACGGCGCGGGCCAGCTTCATCAAGGGCGGCATCAACCGTGTCATCCTGGCGACCGACGGCGATTTCAATGTCGGTATTTCCGACACCAAGGACGTCGAGGCCCTGGTCAAGCGGAACAAGGACGACGGCATCACCCTGACGACGCTGGGCTTCGGCCAGGGCAATTACAACGAGGCGATGATGGAACGGATCGCCGATGTTGGCAACGGCAACTACGCCTATATCGACTCGGCCGCCGAGGCGCGAAAGGTGCTGGATGACGAACTGTCCTCGACCCTGGTGACCGTGGCCCAGGACGTGAAGATCCAGGTCGAGTTCAATCCGGCCCAGGTGTCGCAATATCGGCTGATTGGTTATGAGAACCGTGCTCTGGCCGAGGAAGACTTTAGCAATGACAAGGTTGATGCCGGCGATATCGGCGCCGGCCATCAGGTCACGGCGCTGTATGAAATTATCCCGGCCAATGCGGCGGGCTGGCTGCCAGACCGGCACTTTGACGCCAACAACAAGTCGCTAGTGGCGGCCAATGGCAATCCCAACGACCTGGCGTGGCTGAAGCTACGCTACAAGCTGCCGGGCGGAGCTGAGTCGCGCCTGATTGAGCAGGCCATCCCGGCTTCGATGGTCGCCCAGGCTCAGGCGCCGGCCGGTGACTTGGCGTTCGTTGAAGGGGTTGCGGCCTACGGCCAGATCCTGCGTGGCGACAAATATATGGGTGACTTCAGCCTGGCTGACGCCCGGAAACTGGTCGGGCACCCGGGCGATTACCGCCGCCAGGAATTTGTCGAGCTGACGAAGCTTGCCGAAAACCTGCGGTAACGGAGGCTGGTGCGGGCGGCCGGACTCGAACCGGCATGGCCTTGCGGCCGACGGATTTTAAGTCCGTTGCGTCTACCGATTCCGCCACGCCCGCACAAAAACCGTTCCGCTTTCTGCCCGAATCGACCCGCCGCGTAAAGCAGCAAATCATGGCGAAAGGCCCATTGCCGGAAAGTAGATGTGGGCCCGGATGCAAACGCTATGGTTGTAATTCGGTAAATTCGTGTGATGTTTATGTCACGAAATATCGAATTGTGCGCCGCCGTTCCAGCCGCCCGTCAAGCGGTAAACGCATATACAGCGAATATTTACCATCTTGCGCAACCTTTGCGCTCGCCAGCGGTGTTGGAACTCTGGCGAGCCAAGATGTGGAGCGCGTATATGAGAATGTTGGGGAAGCAGCGGGGGATGAGGATAACGACGGCGTTGTGCGGCGTCCTTGCGACCGGATTGCTGGCCAATGCTGTCCGCGCCGAGGAAGCGCCCGCAGCCGCCGATGCGCAGACTGACACGACCGAGGTCACGATTGTGGGCTCGCACATCCGCAAGGACGCCTATAACTCCGCATCGCCGATCCAGGTGATCACGCGCGATGAAATGACCGCCGAAGGCATGACCTCGACGGCTGAAACCCTTCTAGGTATCGGCGTCACGTCGGGCAATGCCCAGACAAACAACGCCTATGCCGGCATTACGGTCAACGGCGGGGGCGGGGTCGAGACCCTGTCGCTGCGCGGTCTCGGCGCGAACCGCACCCTGATCCTGATCAATGGCCGCCGCGTCAGTCCGGCTGGCAGCCGCGGCGCCGTCGGTTCCGCTGACCTGACAACCCTGCCGAACGCTATGGTCGGCCGCATCGATATTCTGCGGGACGGCGCTTCGGCCATCTATGGTTCGGACGCGGTTGGCGGCGCGGTCAACATCGTGACCCGCAAGATCAATGGCCTTGATCTGGAATTTACCGTCAGCAAGCCATCGCATGGTGGCGGCGACCAGTCCCGTCTGTCGCTGGTTGGCGGCAAGACGTTCAACCGTTTCTCGATCCAGGGCTCGGCTGAATATTACGAGCAGAAGAACCTGACCCTGGCCCAACGCGACTGGACGCTGTGCAACACCGATTACCGCTTCAACAAGGCGACCGGCGTTACTACCGACTATATCGATCCGGCGACCGGCAAGTCGAAGTGCTACCCGATCACGTCTTCGGGCTCGAACGGCGTCACCATCAACACGCTGGCCACGCCCAGCCTGACCGGCGTGCCGGCGCTGAATGCCACTGGCACCACCTTCAACCGCTGGCGGCCGAACGCGGCGGTGACCACGGGCCTTGTCGGCTTCGAAGGTGTCGGCGGCGGCAGCACGAGCAACCCGAACATCCGCGATACTTTCGATCCGCGCATGCTGAACAACTCGCTGATCTCGCCGTCCAAGACGACGACCGTGTTCAGCGAAATGGCATACCGTCTCGACGACGCGACCAACACGGAACTGTACGGCGAATTCCTGCTCAATCACCGCGTTTCGGCCCAGGTCAATTACCGCCAGCTCCAGCTCGATTTCCCGACCGGCAGTCCGCTGATCCCGACCAGCATCTCCGGCGCTTTTGCGTCGAACTTCGGCTCCGCCGGATCGTCGGTGCTGTTCCCGCAGGCGGTGAAGGTCCGCGCCTTCATCGGCTTCGGCAATGCCTATGCCCGGCAATCGAACGACTTCTTGCGCGCGACAGCGGGCCTGCGCGGCGACCTGCCGTGGCTGGCCGGCTGGCATTACGACGCGTATGTCATGCAGTCGGTGTCGGACGCCACCTATGAACAGGACTCGTTCCTGACCGACAAGCTGGGGGCATCGTTGCAGGTGTCGGCGCCCGTGGCCGGCGTCGCGCCGGAATTCATCCGCAACGGTCTGACCTGTAATGCCAACAACGCTTCGCCGTCGACGGCGTCGTGCGTTCCGGCGCCGTTGCTGACGGCGCAGTTGCTCGGCGGCACTATGCCGACCGACTGGATGAACTATATCTTCCGTCCGACGGTCGGCCACACCAAGTATCTGGAAACCACCGTCTCCGCCAATGTCGAAGGGCCGCTGTTCAAGCTGCCGGCGGGTATGGTCGACGGCGCCTTCGGTGTTGAATTCCGGCAGGATCGGCTGAACGACACGCCGGCCCCGGACAGCCTCAACAACAACCTCTATACCCTGACCAGCGCCGGCGTGACGCGCGGCCAGTCGAGCGTCGGCGAAGCCTATGCCGAGTTCAACGCGCCGCTGTTGCGTGACCTGCCGTTCGCCAAAAAGCTCGATTTCGAGCTGGCCGGGCGCTATACCGACTACAAGACCTTCGGGCACGCCACGACCTACAAGGCTGGCCTGGTCTATGCGCCGGTCGATTTCCTGACCTTCCGCGCCGCCAGCGGTACGTCGTTCCGCGCGCCGGCGCTGTATGAGGCTTATCTCAACAACAGCAATTCGCTCATCGCGGCGTCGAACGACCCGTGTAACAACTATAATACAACCGGAGTGAATCCGACGCGCGCCGCCAACTGCGCCGCCGAAGGCCTGCCGCTGAATTTCTCAGCGACTAACAATATCAGTGTGATCGGCCAGGGCGGCTCGACCCCGCTCAACCCGGAAACCTCGGACAATGCGACGTTCGGCGTGGTGGTCAAGGGCAGCTTCCTGCCGGAGGCGGTCGGTGATCTGGCGCTGGCGGTCGATTATTTCGATGTTCATGTCGAAAACGGCATCACCCGCGTCGGCCTGAACAGCCTGATGGGCCTGTGCTATGACAGCCAGGCCTTCCGTCCGGGCGGCTACTGCGCTTTCGTCAAGCGCGATCCGACGACGCGGGCGCTGACGGTCTACGACAGCTATCTCAACATTGCCGAGAGCAATTCGACCGGATATACCTACAACCTGCGCTGGGGCCACGCGTTCGGCCAGGCGACGGCGAAGGTCGACCTGCTGGTCAATCAATACACCGAACTGAGCGACAAGCTGCTACCGACCGACAAGCTGATCGACGCGGTCGGCGCGGTCAACGTGCCGAAATATTCGGCGACGCTGAACAGCAGCTTCAGCACCGGTCCGTGGTTCGTGCATTACGGAATCGACTGGGTCGGCAAGACCGAGTCCTACACCTATTTCGGCATCGATCCGACAACGACGACCTTCGTCTACGACGTGCCGGACTATTACGTGCAGAACGTCTCGGTGCGTTACACCGGCAAGGGCTGGAAGGGCACGTTCGGCATCCGCAACCTGGCTGATGTCGAGCCGCCGCAGATCTCGTCGGGGCAGATCATCTACCCGCGGATGGGCAATGCGCCGATCTATAACGGCTATGACTTCCTGGGCCGCCAGGTGTTCCTGACCATCGGCAAGAGCTTCTGATAAAAGCCGCAAGCAAATCAAAAGGCGCCGGATCGCTCCGGCGCCTTTTTCATTTCAGCCGTTAGCCGGGCGTTACAGAACGCCCAGCATCTGCGCCACCAGCGGATGGCGGACGATGTCCTTGTCCTTGAGGCGGACCACGGCGATGGTGTCGACCGTTTCGAACTTGTCGGCGACGTCAGCAAGACCCGAAAGCCCCTGCATCAGGTCGGACTGAGCCGGATCCCCGGTGACGATCATCGTCGAGTTCCAGCCGAGGCGGGTCAGCAGCATCTTAAGCTGGACGTAGGTGCAGTTCTGCGCTTCGTCGATGACAACGAAGGCGTTGTTCAGCGTGCGGCCGCGCATGTAGCCGACCGGGGCGATCTCGATCAGGCCTTCCTGCATCAGCGCCTTGACGCGCTTCATGCTGAGGCGGTCGGTGAGGGCGTCGTAGAGTGGGCGCAGATAGGGGGCCAGCTTGTCTTCCATGTCGCCGGGCAGGTAACCGATCGATTCCCCGGCTTCGACCGCCGGGCGCGACAGGACGATGCGGCCGACCTTGCCGGCTTCGAGTGCTTCGACGGCCTTGGCGATGGCCAGATAGGTCTTGCCGGTGCCGGCGGGGCCAAGCGCCAGGACCAGGTTCTTTTCGTCGATGGCGCTGAGCAGGGCGGCCTGACCGTCGGACTTGGCCTTGATCGTCTTGACGTAGCTCTGGTCACGGTCCTCGTTTGCCGGGCCCATCGGCGACCAGCCGGTATTCACCCCGCCGCCATGTACATTCAAGCGGCGCACTTTGGTATCCGATGGATATTGCTCGATATCCAGGGTTCCTTCGCGCATGAAGCGTTTGGCGGATCGCTTGGTCATGGATGGCTCCTATGATCTCCCGCGGAGGCATCAGCCCGCGCAGGCATAAAAAAAGGCGAGGCCATGAATGGGCTCGCCGGGGTGTACAGAATAGAGGAGAGAGCAGGACAACCGCTGGATTCGCGGCAACCGTCGCCAGTCGGTGGCGGAGGTGGAACAGCAATGGACAGGTACGCAAACCCTATTGCCACTTTTGCCTCTTTGGCTAAAGACCTTGGACGGCTTCTGCCTTACGTGACGGGGTATTTTTGATTCCCCCGCTACGACAGTAACAGATTCTCGCAATTGTATTACCGACTTCTTAAAAAAGCTGTGTGGTTTTCTCGCAGTCGCGTAAAAAACGAAAACGGACAGTGGAGGTGCTGCCATGAGCGTGTTCAGACTCGGTGACGTGACACCGCAACTGCCGGGACGATATTACCTGGCGCCGGGGGCGCAACTGATCGGCAATGTCATTCTCGGTGAGGATGCCAGCATCTGGTTCAACGCTGTGCTGCGCGGCGACAACGAACCAATTACGGTCGGGCGACGCAGCAATATCCAGGACGGATCGGTGCTGCATACCGATCCCGGCGCGCCCTTGACGATCGGGGAGGGGGTCACCGTCGGGCACAAGGCCATGCTGCATGGCTGCATCGTCGGTGATAACAGCCTGATCGGCATCGGCGCAGTGATCCTCAACCGTGCGGTCATCGGTTGCAACAGCCTGGTCGGCGCCGGCGCCCTGGTGACCGAGGGCAAGGTGTTCCCGGACGGCGTGCTGATTATGGGCGCGCCTGCCCGGGTGGTACGCGAGCTGACGCCGGAGCAGATCGACAGCCTGAAGCGATCGGCACAAACCTATGTGGCCAACGGCCAGCGTTACGCCCAGGAACTCAGCCCGGCCTAGGTTTTCTTTTGCGGGAGCAGCCTCTAATCGGGTGGCGCCTTTTCCATCTGGCATTGCCGGGCATTTTGCCAAATACAACCATTGCGATGAACTGAAATCTGCAATGGCATTGACCGGATTTCTCCTTAGAGATGAGACGGTCGCGATATTCCTTATTGGTTTCATCTGAAATTGCCGATCGTGCCAGGCGCTGGAAGGAAATCGCTGAGGCATATTCCGGCGCCTTCGCCTCAGCCAGTGCATCTAGACAAGTGCGGGCCATACGCGCCCAGGCGCCGGCTTCCATCGCGCCAATCCCGCCAAGGCCTGAGCAGCATTTCCAAGCCTGCATCCGGCTGCTCACCATCGGGGAAAATCGTCCCATTCAGACTCTCCCGCTGAGGTATGCGCTGGCCCGGCGTTTGCAGGTACGTGGGTACTTACACCGGATGTGCCTCATTCTGACATTCGGAATTAGAGAAAATTAGAATTTTGACCATTGGCCTGCAACCTCATGGTGTATTCATTTGAAACACGATGGCGTTCGTAGCACCGGTGGTACTGCCCACTGGGGGGCGAAAATGCTGATACACGAACGATTTGTGTTCAATTCTTTGAACGCACCAAAAGCACCTTGTCTCATCTGGGGCAACAAGGTCCATACATACAGGGATGTTCTGCAGCGCGCCAACGGTGTTTCTGCCTATCTTGAAACACATGGTGTTCAGGCGGGCGATGTCGTCGCCCTGATTGCCGAGCGTGGCCCTGAGTTCATCTGGAGCGTGCTGGGCGTTTCACGCCTGGGCGCGGTGTTCGTGGTGCTGGACGCCAGCTACCCGGCCGCGCGCGTGACCAGCCTCCTGCAGCTGATCAAGCCCCGCGCGGTTCTGTATTGCGGCGCCGGCGTCAGCGCGAAACAGGATATCTGCCACGACGCGCCCCTTTCGACCGACGTTTCCGGCCTGGCGGCCGCGGACTGGCAGCCGTCGCAATCCGGCAACGCAGACGCGCCAGCCTATTATCTTTTTACCTCCGGCAGCACGGGCACACCTAAATGCGTTGTTTCCGGCCATGCGCCGTTGATGAACTTTGTCGGTTGGCACACTGAAACCTTCGGTTTTACCAAGGCCGACCGTTTCAGCCTGCTGTCGGGCCTGTCGCACGACCCGATCCTGCGCGATATTTTCACCCCTCTGTCGCTTGGCGCATCGCTGGTTATTCCGCAGCAGAGCGATATCACAGAGCCGGGCGCCCTGAACCGCTTCATGCAGCGTGCGGGCATCACCGTGTGCCACCTGACGCCCCCGATGGGGCAGTTGATGCTGGCCAGAAAGCCTGGCGCCCCGGCTCTGAAAAAGCTGCGTCACCTGTTCTGGGGCGGTGACCAGTTGTTGCCTGGCTTCGTCGCAGATATGCGCGCCATCGCCCCTCATGCCCGTAGCGTCAATTTTTACGGCTCTACGGAAACCCCTCAGGCGGCAGCCTACTATGTTTGTCCGGACGTCCTGTCGGGCGATCGTTTGCCCATCGGACAGGGCACGCGTGGTTTTCAGGTGCTGATTGCCGACGCGGCAGGGAATGCCGTCAGCCAGGGTGAAACCGGCGAAATCATCATCAAGTCGGATTTCCTCAGCCTCGGCTACGTTCAGGATGGGCAGATTGTCGCGCCCGAAGACCGTTACGGCCGCTACGAAGGCGAGCGCTGCTATCGGACGGGCGACCTTGGCTTTGTCAACGAGGCCGGGCAGGTTGTTGCCATCGGACGTTCCGACGACCAGATCAAGATTCGTGGCTATCGCGTCGATCTCTCGGAGGTCACGGCCGCCTTGCGCGCCAACGCGCAATTGGCGCAGGGCATTGCCCTGGCGATCGGTGACGGCGCGGCGCGGCGCATTGAAGCCTTCGTCGTGCAAAAGACCGTGCGGGAAAACGGCGTCGAACAGCTGCGCCGGGAATTTGCCGGCGTGCTGCCGCCCTATATGATGCCGTCGAAGTTCTGGCTCCTGGACGTGATGCCGCTGTTGCCGAACGGCAAGGTGGACCGGGAAGCTCTGCGGACACTGGCGGAAACGTCCGAGCCGATGACGTCGGTCTCCGCATCGGCGGTGACCGACGAGCGGGTGCTTCGCCTGATGGCGGACTGGGGCAAGCTGCTCGGGCGCCGCGATGTCGGCCCGCAGTCGACGTTTAATGGCTTGGGCGGCGACAGCCTGTCCTATGTGGGCGCCTACCTCGCCGTCGAGGAAGTTGCGGGAACCGTGCCCGATGAATGGCAGTCGATGCCCATCGAAACCATCGTCGCCCGCAAGGCCCCGAAGAAAAATCCATATTTCGCCAATATTGACAGCACGATCGTCATTCGCGCCGTCAGTATGGTGCTGCTCGTGGCTTACCATGCCAGCCTCAGCAAACTCGGCAACGGGATTACGGCCGGTCTGTTCCTCGTGTCGGGCTTCCTTTTCGCTCGCACGCAGTGGGACAACATGTTTTCCCGCGAGCGCATATTCCGGCTCCTGACTCCGCTGAAAAGCCTCCTGCCGCCGATAATTTTCTTCACCTATCTGTCCCTGGCGGGCAGGGCGGGCAACCGTCACGACTTGCCCATCTACAATTTCTTCCTGAGCTCAGACCTGTTCGACCACCTGGACACTGCGCCTGCCGGGGATGCGATCTACTGGTATGTTCATGACCTCATCAAGCTCATTGGCCTGACCTTCCTGCTGCAATGGCTGGTGGTCACCGTGGCGCCGCAACTCAAGAACAAGCTTCTTTTTGTGGTCTGCATTACGGTGATCTTCGCTGTGTGCCGTCTGGCTCTGCCGCTGCTGTTCCTGCCGAATCCCGTCAACCTGTGGAAGCTCGGTATGAGCGTTTTCCAGGAAGGGCCGCTCGCCAACATGTCCCTGTTTTACCTGGGGATTGTCCTGTCGCAGGTTAAGGCGGATTGGCAGAAGGTGGCCGTTGCCCTGGTCGGGTTCCTGTTCGCCGTCGCCGACGTACCCTTCTTCAACACCATGAACGGGGTCTCGATTGCCGTGGGTATCGTGCTCATGCTCTGGGTGCCGAAGCTGCCTGTGCCGCGCATCCTGAGCGGCATCATCTACCAGATCGCCGCGGCGTCCATCTATATCTACCTGTGCCACTACATGGTCTTTAAGATTTCCAACCATTTGCAGGACGAATTCGGCCTTGATGCCAACCTGTCTCACTGGCTGAAACTGGCGACCGGCATCGTGGCCGGTATCCTGATCATGTACGCCTTCGACTGGGGCCGCAGGTTGTTCGGCAAGGTGACGGAGAATATCACCTTCCTTCCGGGCGGCCGCCAAACCGCAAAGGTCGTCTCGGATATCTGACCGGAAACGAAGCCTGTCTCAGGACAGGCTTCGGGCTTCCTCAATCCCCTTGTTGGCCAAGGCGTCGGCGCGTTCGTTGAGTTCATTGCCGGCGTGGCCCTTGACCCACTGCCACTTGATCTTGTGCGGCTGGCAGGCGGTATCGAGCCGCATCCACAGGTCGTCGTTCTTGACCGGCTTCTTGTCGGCGGTTTTCCAGCCGCGTGACTTCCAGCCGTGGATCCACTCCTTGATGCCCTTCAGGACATACTGGCTGTCGGCATAGAGCAGCACGTCGCACGGCTTTTTAAGCGCCTCGAGCGCCGAGATGACGGCCATAAGTTCCATGCGGTTGTTGGTGGTATCCGGTTCGTAGCCGTAGAGGTCTTTCTCGTGGCCGCCGGACATCAGCACGGCCCCCCAGCCGCCCGGTCCCGGATTACCCTTGCAGGCGCCGTCGGTGTAGATCGTGACTTGAGGTCTCATAGAATTGGAGGCCTCATGCTTCGGTCAGCACGCGCGGCAGCTTGAAGGTCACGGTTTCCTGGACACCAGAGTTTTCCACCACCTCGGCATCGAAGCGTGCCGACACAGCCGCGACGAGGTCAGAAATCAGGTTCTCCGGCGCCGACGCTCCGGCTGAAATGCCCAGCACCTTGACGTCATTGAACCACGTCCAGTCGACATGGCTGGCGTCATCAACCAGGTAGGCCGCCTTGGCGCCGGCGCGCAGGGCAACCTCGACAAGGCGTTGCGAATTGGACGACTTGGCCGAGCCGATGACCAGCACCAGGTCGCATTCACCGCTGATCGACTTGACGGCTTCCTGGCGGTTGGTGGTGGCGTAGCAGATGTCTTCCTTGTGTGGCGTGGCGATGCCGGGGAAGCGCGCCTTCAGCGTGGTGACGATTTCCGAAGTATCCTCGACCGACAGGGTGGTCTGGGTGACAAAGGCCAGGTTGGCCGGGTCGACAGGCGTGAAAACGCGGGCGTCATCGACGGTTTCGATCAGCTTGACCACGCCTTCGGGAAGTTGACCCATGGTGCCGATGACTTCGGGGTGGCCGGCGTGGCCGATCAGCACGATCTCGCGGCCTTCGTTGAAGTGGCGCTCGGCTTCGACGTGGACCTTGGAGACCAGCGGGCAGGTGGCGTCGAGATAGAACATGTTCCGCGTCTGGGCCTCGGCCGGAACCGACTTGGGCACGCCGTGGGCGGAGAAGACCACCGGCCGGTCGGGCGGGCACTGGTCCAGTTCCTTGACGAAGACGGCGCCGAGATTCTTCAGCCGGTCGACCACATGCTTGTTGTGCACGATCTCGTGGCGGACATAGACCGGCGCGCCGTAGCGTTCCAGTGCCTTTTCGACGATCTGGATGGCGCGGTCGACACCGGCGCAGAAGCCGCGCGGCGTGGCGAGATAGACTTTGAGCGGAACAGCAGAATCCATAGTGAGTCACATAATACCAACCCTGCGGCAATGCCATGGCAAAAGCCCCGACAGGGCCAACTTATCACAGGTGATGGCCTTCCGCCGTGATTTGGCCGTACTCGGCCGATAAAACCCTTTGAAATCGTCCGCTCAGGCGCTACACATCGCCTCTACGCCGGATAGGGGGAGTCTGTTGTCTCGCGCCCTGGCCGGTAAAAACAACGGCTCTTCAGGATTCGCCAAGCCCATGACTTCCTTTTCGCGTCGCCTCCTGGCTGCTCTTGGCCTCGGCCTTTTCCTCAGCGCCGGCGCGGTCAGCTTCGCCCATGCCCAGGACGACAGTGGCCCCGAAGACAAGGCCGCCAAGGATGACGAGTGGAACGATCGCGAACTGCACCTGAAAAAGCTCAAGGCCGAGGGGCCATGCCCCTTCGTCAAGGTGCTGTACGACGCGTCGCGCTACCATGAGTTCAAGGACAACAAGGAAAGCGCCAGCGCCGCGCAGTGGACCGGTGAGATCAACGGCGTCAGCTCGGATTGCGCCTACAAGGGCACGGCGCCGATCCAGGTCGCCATGGACATCGGCTTCTCGCTCGGCCGCGGGCCGCAGGCTGACGGCCAGACCAAGGTCTATCACTATTGGGTGGCGGTGACGGAGCGCGAAAAGACCGTGCTGGCCAAGCAGGAATTCACCCTGCCGGTGACTTTCGCGCCGGGCGAACAGCGCCGTGACGTCAATACGCGCATCGAAAACATTGTGATTCCGCGCGCCGACATCCAGGTTTCCGGGGAAAATTTCGAAATCCTGGTCGGCTTCGACGTGACGCCGCAGATGGCCGACTTCAACCGCGAAGGCAAGCACTTCCGCTACGTGACCCAGAGCGAAGGCAACAAGTAGGTTTTGCTTGTCAGGGCAGGGCAGGCTGCTTAAAGCAGGTTTTTGGCCGCTCAAGCGCCGCGAGGCTCCTCGCACGAGCTCGGGCGGGCAGTCGCCCTTGCCAAATTCGCTAGGCGAATTTGGAGCTTTGTTATCCCTGGACCGCCTGAATGTCTGACCTCCTTCCGGAAGGCTTTGCCGACTCCGCTGATTTCCGCAGCCAGCTGACTTTTACCACGTCGACGGCTTTTGCCGCCGAGGGGTTCGAGTCGTCGGCCGGGCGCGTCAACGCTTCCGACCGGCCGGACCTGGCCGACTTCCAGTGCAACGGCGCACTCGCCGTGGCCAAGCAGGCCAAGGCCAATCCGCGCGAGGTCGCCACCCGGATCACCACCCACTTTGCCGGCGACGAGCGGCTGCAGAAGCTGGAAATCGCTGGGCCGGGCTTCCTCAATTTCGTGCTGGCCGACGCCGCCCTGAGCGCCCGCGCCAACGCCATCGCCGCCGATTCGCGCCTGGGCGCGCCGCGCGTGGCGCACAGGCGCAAGGTGGTTATCGACTTCGGCGGTCCTAACGTCGCCAAGGAAATGCACATCGGCCACCTGCGTACAGCGGTGATCGGCGAGAGCCTGAAGCGCGTCATGCGCTTCCTCGGCGACGAGGTAATCGGTGACGCGCACTTCGGCGACTGGGGCTTGCAGATGGGCCAACTGATCGTCGGGCTGTCCGAAGAGCAGCCGGACCTGCCGTATTTCGATGCTGACTACACGGGGCCTTATCCAGAGACCTCGCCGGTCACGTTGGCTGACCTCGGCCGCATCTATCCGAAATCGAGCGCGCGTATCAAAGCCAAGGACGCGGACTTCCTGTCGGCGGCGCGTAAGGCAACCAAGGAACTGCAAGACGGGCGGCCAGGATATCGCGCGCTTTGGCAACACTTTGTGACCGTCAGCCGCGAAGCGTTGAAGCGCGATTACGCGTTGTTGGGGGTGGAGTTTGATCTGTGGTACGGCGAATCTGATGCCGATCCGTATGTCGAACCGATGATCCAGGATCTGAAGGCCAAAGGCTTGCTGGTCGAGGACAAGGGGGCTCAGGTCGTCCACGTGGCGCGCCCTGGCGAAACTCGCAAAAAGAAGCTGGACGACGGTTCGGTGGTTGAGCTGCCGAGCCCGCCGCCCTTGCTGGTCGTATCGTCCGAAGGTTCCGCCATGTATGGCACGACCGACGTGGCAACCATCGTTCAGCGGCAAAAGGAGTTTGGGCCGGACCTCAGCCTTTATGTCGTCGACCAACGGCAGGCGGAGCATTTCGAGCAGGTCTTCCGTACCGCCTATCTGGGCGGCTATGCAAAGGCCGGCCAGTTGGAGCACGCTGCCAATGGAACGGTCAATGGGCCGGACGGGACGCCGTTCAAGACGCGGGATGGCGGCACGCTGAAGCTTGGCGAGTTGATCTCGCAGGCCGTCGAGAAGGCCACCGTGCGGCTCCACGAAGCCGGGCTGGGCGAGGGGCTTGCGGAGGCCGATTTCAGCGACACGGCCCTGAAAGTGGCGGTAGCGGCGTTGAAGTTCGCTGAGCTATCTAACCACCGTTTGACCAACTACATCTTCGATCTTGACCGCTTCACCAGCTTCGAGGGCAAGACCGGGCCGTACCTGCTCTACCAGGCGGTACGGATGAAATCGATCCTGCGCAAGGCTGCCGAACAGGACGTCCAGGCCGGCGAAATCGTCGTCGCCGAGCCGGCCGAACGCGAACTCGTGCTGCTGCTCGACGCCTTCGACAACGCTTTGCGCGAGACCTATCTGAAGCGGGCGCCGAACTTGCTGGCCGACCATGTCTACCGGCTGGCCCAGGCGTTTTCCAAGTTCTACGCCGCTTGTCCGGTGCTGGTCGGCGACGATGCCGGAGTCAAGGTGTCGCGGCTTGGGCTGGTGACGCTGACGTGCAAGCAACTGGAACTGGGGCTTGACCTGATGGGATTGACCGCGCCGGAGCAGATGTAACCGGCGCCGCTTCTCCCCGTCGCTTTCGGGCCGACTGTCTCCCAAAAGCTGCTGACAAACGCGCCGCTTTGAGCTTAAGTGTTACCAGAAACTTAAGATCGGGTGTCTGGGCTAAGATGGCGTCGCACAAGGGGAAGACTTCCGCTCCGAAAGCGCCCAAGGCCGCCCCGGCCAGCAAAAAAGGCTGGGTGTTTCCGTTCTTCCGCAAGCGCGCCGCCTTCTATATCGATGGGTTCAATCTCTATCACGCCGTCGACGCCTACAAGCGGCCCTACCTCAAGTGGCTGAATCTCAAGGCTCTGGCCCGCGCCATCGCGCCCGGTTCCGAAGCCGTCAAGCGCGTCGTCTGGTGCTCGGCTGTCCGCCAGCAGAACCGTGGCAAGGTCAAACGCCACGAAGACTACATGAAGGCGCTGAAGGCCCAAGGCGTGGTCTGCCGCATGGGCCATTTCGTCCACGCCATGGACAAGTGCAATGCCTGCAACCACACCTGGCAGCTGTCGGTAGAAAAGCAGGGGGATGTCAACCTGGCCCTGTCGATCGCCGCCGACGCCGAGGACAACCTGTTCGATGTCTGCTACCTGGTGACCGCCGACGGCGACCATGCGGCGACGGCGCGCTACCTTAAGGAACGCTTCCCGAGGAAGAAGCTGGTGCTGGTGACGCCGCCTGGCCGCCGCCACAACCGGCACATCGAGCGCCTGGCCGATGCCTGTGTCGAGATCGAGATGCACCATCTCGAAGCCTCGCTGTTGCCGGAAATGACCAAGGTGCGTAAGCGTCTGCTACAGAAGCCGGAACTGGTCGAGCGGCCGGACGTCTATGATCCGCCGCAGGTCCGCCAGAAGGGCCATCTCAAGCTCGTGGTTAATAACCGCTGAATCGGCCTATACTCCTGATTCGTCTTAGGGGAGTGCGGCGATGGTGGACGTACAGGAACTTGAATCACCGGATATGCTGGTCGGCGCCATAGCGCAGATCTGTCAGCCGGGCACGGACGACAAAAGCGCGGCCGTCGACTTCATTTTCAAAAATACCGTGTCGCCGCATCGTCTGAGCGACGATCAGAAGGCGGCCATCAAGACCATCGCGGCTGGTGTTCTCGAAAACGAACAAAGCTGGAGCGACGCGCTGCCGGTCTGCATGATGCTCAGCAGTGTGGTCGGGAAATACGCGGACCGTACCTACGGATGTTACGGCCTGCGCAAGGCGTTTTACAATACGAACGACCGCGCCGTGCGCAGTCAGTTGTTCTTCACGGTTTACAACCTGTGCTTCAAGTATGGCGTCGACATGGGTTTCGATGTCGTCGATATGTATTTCGCGCATTATGACGACTGGTTCCGTTACCTGCGTGCGCCGAAATTCGAGCCCATCCCCGGCCGGTGCCTCATCATGGCACCGCAAATCCTGGCGCCGCCACACGCACCGACCGTCGATACCTTCGCAAAGTACGGTATTTTGCGCGACAAATGGGGATATGAAGTTGCTGTTCTCAATACAGCGGAACGTCCGTCCCGAGTGGAGCTGCCGATAGTTGATATCTCGCAGGTGAACCGGATGCCGGAATATACTGGCTTTCAGGACATGGGCGCCAGTTTCCCGACAAGAAACATCCGCATGTTTACGCCGCCGCACGACATGCCGACTTTCGAAGGCTACATCGCCTGCACGGATTTCGTCGAAAAGTGGCGTCCTGAATTCATCCTCAACTATGGCGGTTTCCATATGTTCGGCGAGTTCATCGCGCAGAGCGTGAAGACCATCACCATGCCGGCGGGGACCGAATTGCTGCCGACGCGAAATTCCGAGTACGACGTGGTTTTTCACGCTTACGGCGACACCGAAAAGGCCATGGTCGAACGCTTCGGCATGGAAAAAGTGAAGGTTATCGAGGCGGTCTACAATTACGACATGCCCGCCCAAAGTCTTGAATACAGTCGCACTGACTTTGATCTGCAAGCCGATGACTTCGCCATTGCCATCGTCGGCACCCGCCTCAATGAAGAGATCACCGCTGACAATATCGAGCTTCTGGAGCGCATAGCCGCGCTTGATCCGCGTATTCGTCTGGTTTTTGCCGGAGGTATTTCAGGCGAGACGGTCGACCATATCGCGACAAGGGTGCCGAGGTCGCAATTGCGGACGCCTGGCCTGATCAAGGACGTGCCGGCCTTCTATGAGCACATGGATGTCTACGTGAATCCGAAACGCACGGGAGGCGGGTCGTCTGCCGCCTTTGCCCTGGGCAAGGGGTTGCCGACTTTCACGCTCAATCGCGGCCACGTCGCAGATCTGACGCACCCGGATTTCGTTTGTGAGACCGTTGAAGACATGTTGGCTGCGCTCCAGTCGGCGCTTGACCCGGACGTCCTGAAGGGCTTGCGTGAGAAGGCATTACAGGGCTTTGAACGCATCGGCAGTCGTGAACGGATGGTCGAAACCATCCTGACCAGTGCGGGCATTGAGCCGCATGCCTTCCCGGTACCGGAAGCGCGTTGAGCCGCTTGACTCTTCTTTCGCAGCGGGGCACAACCAGTTCGCTGCTGCGGGAGAGATCGTGATCTTTCTCACGACGCCGAAGGCGCAACCGCCCCGGAAACGCTCAGGCAAAAGGACCGCGCAGCCCGATAAAACGCTGGAAAGTGGCATCTTCGAGTGCCTACCGACGGAGCAACGGCGCTGAGTGGAGCGCCCAAATCTCTCAGGTCAAAAGAGGACAGCGGGGGCAGACGTTTTAAACGCCATTTTGGCAAACGATCTGCGAGCCCCCATGTCTGCTGACTCCGAAATCAAGATCACCCCGTTGTTTGATCGCCATGTGGCGCTGGGCGCGCGCATGGTGCCGTTCGCCGGCTACAACATGCCCGTGCAGTACGAAGGCGTGCTGGCCGAGCATCGCTGGACGCGCGAAAGCGCCGGGCTGTTCGACGTGTCGCACATGGGCCAGGCGCGTGTGACGGGCGAGGGGGCGACCGCGACGCTTGAGGCCCTGACGCCGACTGATTTCAGCGCATTGCTTCCGGGAAAGCAGAAATATTCGCTGCTGCTGAACGACGAAGGCGGTATCCTCGATGACTGGATGGTGTCGCGTCCGGAGGACGAAGGTTTCTTCCTGGTCGTCAATGCGGCATGCAAGGACCAGGATTTCGAAGTCATCTGCGATGCGATTTCTGACGACGAAAGCGGTGCCGACGTTGAGTTTGAGGTTCTGGCCGACCGCGCCCTGCTGGCCCTGCAGGGGCCGAAAGCCAAGGACGTGATGCAGAATTTCTGCCCTGCGGCGTGCGATCTATATTTCATGGAATGTGGAACTTTTGAGCTGCTCGGTGAGACCGTTTTCATCTCGCGTTCGGGCTACACCGGCGAGGACGGTTTCGAAATCAGTATCCCGGAACACAAGGTCGGTGACCTGTGGGACCAGCTTCTGACCCATCCGGCGATCAAGCCGATCGGTCTCGGCGCGCGTGACTCCTTGCGCCTGGAAGCCGGTATGCCGCTCTACGGCCATGAGATGGATGCGGGCTATACCCTGGCCGAGGCTGACCTCAAGTTCGCCCTGTCGAAGTCGCGCCTGGCGCGCGGCGATATCAAGGGCATCGACCGGCTGAAGGCGCAACTCGACGGCAAGCTGGACCGTGTCCGTGTCGCCATCCGCATGCTGGAAGGCCCGCCCGCCCGCGAAGGCGCCAAGATCGTCGCCAAGGACGGCGGCGTGCTGGGTGCTGTCACCTCCGGCGTGCCGTCGCCGACGCTGGGCTATTCCATTGCCATGGGCTATGTGCCGCCGGCCGAAGCCGCCATCGGCACCAAGCTCGATGTCGAGGTGCGCGGCAAGCCCTACGCCGCCGAAATCGTTTCCATCCCGTTCGTCAAGAACGGCTACCACCGCAAGCCAAAAGCCTAGAAGGAGCCTCCCATGAAGTTCACCAAGGACCACGAATGGGTCGAAGTGCAGGGCGATGTCGCGCTCGTCGGCATCACCGCCTATGCTGCCAACGCGCTGGGCGACGTGGTGTTCGTCGAAGTGCCCGAAGTCGGCAAGGCCATCAAGAAGGGCGACAGCTTCGCCGTTGTCGAAAGCGTCAAGGCGGCTTCGGACGTCTATGCGCCGGTTTCGGGTGAAGTGGTCGACGCCAATGCTGAACTGCCGAACAGCCCCGACATGGTCAATGCCGCTCCCGAAGGCGCCGGCTGGATCGCCAAGGTCAAGCTCAGCAACGCCGCCGAACTGGATGAGCTGATGGATCGGGCTGGCTACGAAGCCTACCTCGATACCTTGTAAAGCTTTCATATTTTAAGGAATTTTGATGCGTTATTTGCCCCTGAGCGAGGCCGATCGGGCTTCGATGCTGGCCAAGGTCGGCGTGAAATCGGTCGATGATCTGTTCGTCGATGTGCCGGTGCCCGCACGGCGGTCAGGAACGGTAGATCTGCCGAAATTTGCCGGTGAGCTGGAAGTCGAAGCCCAGCTCAACGCCTTTGCGGCCAGGAATGTCAGCCCGGCCAAGGCGCCGTTCTTCATTGGGGCAGGGGCGTACCGTCACCACATTCCGGCGACAGTCGATCACATCATCCAGCGCTCGGAATTCCTGACCAGCTATACGCCGTATCAGCCGGAAATCGCCCAGGGCACGCTTCAGGTGCTGTTCGAGTTCCAGACCCAGGTGGCGCGCCTGACCGGCATGCCGGTGGCCAATGCGTCGCTGTATGATGGCTCGACCGCGGCGGCCGAAGGCGTGCTGATGGCGCAGCGCATCACCAAGCGCAACAAGGCGGTCCTGTCGGGCGGCCTGCATCCGCATTACCGCGAGACGGTCGAGACGCTGGTCCACGCCGTCGGCATGGCAACGGATGCCTGTCCGCTGGTCGTTGACGGCGAGGCGGATGTTCTCAAGCATATCGATGCTGACACGGCCTGCGTGGTCGTACAGACGCCGAACATCTTCGGTACGGCGACCGACCTGACCAAGATCGCCGAAGCCACCCAGGCGGCCGGCGCGCTGCTGATCGTCGTCGTCACCGAAGTGATGTCGCTGGGGCTGCTCAAGTCGCCGGGCGAGATGGGCGCCGATATCGTCGCCGTCGAGGGCCAGTCGATTGGCGTGCCTCTGTCTTACGGCGGACCTTATGTTGGTCTGTTTGCCGCCAAGGAAAAGTACCTGCGCCAGATGCCGGGCCGCCTGTGTGGCGAGACGGTCGACGCCGACGGGACGCGCGGCTTCGTGCTGACCCTGTCGACGCGTGAGCAGCACATCCGCCGCGACAAGGCGACGTCGAACATCTGCACCAATTCCGGCCTGTGTGCGCTGGCCTTCTCGATCCATATGAGCCTGCTCGGTCAGGAAGGCCTGAAGCGCGTCGCCAAGATCAACTACGCCAAGGCGCATACCCTGATGAACCAATTGCGGGGTGTTGCTGGCGTTGAAGTGGTGACGCCGCGGTTCTTCAATGAGTTTACCGTGAAGCTGACCAAGCCAGCCACCGACGTGGTCGAAGCCCTGGCCGCCAAGGGCATCCTCGGTGGGGTGCCAGTGTCGCGGCTCGATGCCGACCCAGCCTTTGCCAACCATCTGATCCTGGCCGCGACCGAGACTGTATCGGATGCCGATATGACTGCGCTTGTGAGCGCCCTGAAGGAGGTGCTTCAATGAGCATGAACGCTGTTGGCCGCCAAACGACTCCGGAACTGGCCGTAGAAAATACCTCGTTCAAGACACTGCTCGGCGGCAAGGGCCTGCTGCAAAGCGAGAAGCTGATCTTCGAGTGGGATGACTATCATCGCACTGGCGTCGATTTTGCCGATATCGACATCAACACGCCCGACCTGGTTGGCCTGACGCGTGGCGACGATCTGAGCTTGCCGGGTCTGACCGAGCCGGAATGCGTGCGCCACTATGTGCGCCTCTCGCAGAAGAACCACGCCATCGACCTGGCGCTCTATCCGCTGGGGTCGTGCACCATGAAGCACAATCCGCGCCTAAACGAGAAGATGGCGCGGGTGTCGGGCCTGGGCGACATTCACCCCTTGCAGCCGATTTCGACCGTGCAGGGCGCGCTGGCGTTGATGGACAGCCTGAGCCATTGGCTGAAGACTCTGACCGGCATGCCGGCGGTGGCACTGTCGCCCAAGGCCGGGGCCAATGGCGAGCTGTGCGGCCTGCTGTGCATCAAGGCGGCTCACGAAGCCAAGGGCCAGGGCCAGCGCCGCACGGTGCTGGTGCCGTCTTCGGCACACGGCACCAATCCGGCCACGGCCGCATTCGTCGGCTATACGGTGCGCGAAATCGCCCAGACCGCCGATGGTCGCGTTGATCTGGCCGACCTCAAGGCCAAGATCGCCGATACTGGCGAGCAACTGGCGGCGATCATGCTGACCAATCCGAACACCTGCGGGCTGTTCGAACGCGACATCATCGCTATTGCCGACCTTATTCATGCGGCGGGCGGCTACTTCTACTGCGACGGCGCCAACTTCAACGCCATCGTCGGCCGGGTGCGTCCGGGCGACCTGGGCGTCGACGCCATGCACATCAATCTGCACAAGACCTTCTCGACGCCGCACGGTGGTGGCGGGCCGGGCGCCGGGCCGGTGGTACTCAGCGAGGCGCTAGCGGCCTTTGCGCCGCGGCCTTGGGTGATTGCAGCAGGAGATGGCTATCTGTCGGAGGAGCTGGAAGGGGAGGCCAATTTCGCCAAAAAAGCATTCGGAAGAATGTGCGCTTTCCACGGCCAGATGGGCATGTATATCCGCGCCTTGACCTACATGCTCAGCCACGGCGCCGACGGCCTCAAGCGCGTGGCCGAGGACGCCGTGCTCAACGCCAACTATATCAAGGCGTCGTTGCAGGACCTGATGAGTGTGCCGTTCCCAGAAGGGCCGTGCATGCACGAGGCGTTGTTTGACGACCGCTGGCTGGAAGGCACCGGCGTGACCACGCTCGACTTCGCCAAGGCAATGATCGACGAGGGTTTCCATCCCATGACCATGTACTTCCCGCTGGTCGTGCACGGCGCCATGCTGATTGAGCCGACCGAGACCGAATCGAAGGCCGAACTTGATCGCTTCGTGGCGGTGCTGCGCGCGCTGGCGCAGGCGGCCTTGGGCGGCGATGTCGACCGGTTCAAGGGGGCGCCTTACCTGGCACCCGCCAAGCGGCTGGACGAGACAAAAGCGGCGCGGCAACCGCGCCTCACTTACAGTTAAAAGCCAGGCCCATCTGGAAAACTTATGCGGTCTTCCCATATGCTGACGGCAGCTTACGGGAAGACCCATAATGGCAATTCTGCTCAAGATGGCCTTGATGATCGGGGGTGCGATTCTGATCGCGCTCGGCATCGTCATTACGCCCCTGCCGGGGCCATTTGGCGTGCCGATCATTCTGCTTGGCCTGGCCGTGATGCTGCGCAGCTCGGTATGGATAAAGCGCCAATTTGTGAAGATGCGTGCCCGGCACCCCAAGGTGCTGGGACCGATTCGCGCATTGCTGCGGCCGGGAGCGAAAATATTTGCCTTGCTTTGGTTGCAGGCCTTGCGCATGGAACGCGCGGTCATGCCGAAACCCATGCAAAGGCTTTATCGTTTGCGGCGGCGTTTAAAGGGGTTGTTCAGGCGCCGTCATCACGCTTCGCGTAAGGCTCTGTCATATTAAGTGATGCCGTCAGTCCGCAGAGGTGTGGCCTTTTTGCCGAGGCAATCGGCGCATCAGCCTGTCGCTCAAATTCTTGTTTTGTAAGGCTTTGCGTCACTTTCCCTCCCGGAAATTAAATTTCATCCACATTCATTTCATATTCAGGCTGTGCCTTTACAATGCCATCTTGCGTCTCCATATCCGTTGCAGGCGCTTACTGGGTTAAGCGTCGTAGAATTGTAGCCGCAACAAGGACGTAAGGGCGTCTTCCTGATCCGATGTCGAATTCCAATCTTCCCGTTCCGCACAAGACCGGCGCGCATAATATGCGCTCGTTCAAGCGTGCGTTGAAGCGCTTCAGCAAGAAGGTGCTGGGCTGGGTATTGATGGCGCTCGGCTTCCTCCTGATCGCGGCGGGTTTTATCCTGATCATAGTGCCGGGGCACTATTTCCTGATCGTTGCGGGCCTGATCCTGGTGCTGCGCAATGCCTTCTGGGCGCGTCGCCAGTTCATTCACCTGAAGCGCCGCCATCCCAACTGGATCATGCCGATACGCAAGTTGCTGCGCCGCAATCCGCAGGTGGTTTCGGTGTTCTGGCAGCAAATCCTGAAAGTCGAGCGCTTCCTGCTGCGCAAAAGCGCAGGTGGCCTGCGCGGCCTTCGCCGCCGCTTCCTGCGCAAGCCGCGCACGGTTTAAGTCTTGTGACGTAATTCAAAGCCCGCCGGAGCGATCCGTCGGGCTTTTTTTACTTTGTTTGGCTTTGTGTTATCGTATCCAACAATAAAAGGTTCGGGGAGGGGCAAATGAAAGATCCAAACACAGTCACGGTCATCGACATTCTATTGAAGACCAATCCAGTCGACATGTTCAGCGTCGCAACCAGCTTGCTCAAGCTGGCCGTGCTCGTTCTCATCGTGCTGGCAATTGTTGCTCTGCTAGTCGCGTTTGTCCGGCGCGCCTCGGGCGGAAGCCGTTCCGGTTTGCTGTCATTGCTTTCAGGTATTGCTTTATGTGTAGCCGTGATCGGAGTGATCTATAATTTCCTGAGCTATTTCAGCGTTCGTAACAGTTTGCAGGGGATGGCCGGGATGATGTTCAACGTACATATCGTCGAGTCCGCCTACATCATCGGTTTAGGGGGGGCGGTCTGGTTGATTGCGCAGTTCGGCAATTCAGGGGCGAAACGCATATGACATCGAAAGAAAAGGCCCGGAGCTTTCACTCCGGGCCTTGGTCTTTCCGCTTTGCGGTCACTTAGTTGAAGCGAACGCCGATCTGGTCAATCGCCTTGTTGACGGCGGGATCGCTGTCAGCCTTGGCGATGCGGTCGGCCAGCACAGCCTCAGCCAGTTGCGCCGCCAGGTCGGCCGCGGCCGCCTTGACGTCAGCGGCGGCCTGAGCCTCGGCTTGGGCGATCTTGCGTTCGGCGAGAGCTTCACGGCGCTTGATGGTGTCTTCGAGCTTGACGCGCGCGTCCTTGGCCATGCGGGTGGCTTCTTCCTCGGCAAACGCGATGATCTCGCGCGCCTTGGCTTCAGCAGCCTGGCGCTGAGCTTTGATGCTGTTAAGCAGGTCGGTCGCTTCCTGGCGGATACGAACGGCCTCATCCAGTTCCGCGCGGACGGCGTCACCGGTTGCGCCCAGGGACTTCCACAGATTGCCCGGCACTTTGGCGACGATCAGGATCAGGAAGAAAATGACCAGCGCCAGACGGACCCAGGTTTCGACTTCGGCAAAGTTCAACATCACGATACCTTTCCAAAGGCGGCCTTGAGGGCGGCGGCGGTTGCCGCCTTGCCGGTCAGCTTCTCGACCAGGGCCGATGCCGTCTCACCCGCGATATCGCGGACGTGGCCCATGGCCTCGTCACGAGCGGCGCGGATGCGAGCGTCGGCTTCGCCGAGGCGGGCGTTCAGCTTTTCGTCCTCGACAGCCTGAAGGCGGGCGATTTCGGCGTTGGAACGCGCCACGGCTTCGGCCGCCAACTTCTTGGCTGCAGCATGCGCGGCGGCGGTTTCGGCTGCGGCTTCCTTGGCTTGAGCCTCAGCCTCGTCGCGGTTGGCACGGGCGTTGGCCAGGTCTTCGGCTATGGTGGCGCCACGCGTGTCGATCACCTTGCGCAGGCGCGGCGCGAACAGCTTGCCGAGCAGCAGGTAGAAGACCAGGAAGATGATCAGAAGCCAGACAATCTGACCGGGCCAGTGCTCGGTCCGAAGCTGCGGCAGGCCGCCTTCTTCCGCGTGCTCAGTCGTTTCCGTCGTACCATGGGCGCCTGTCGACGCTTCGGCCAAGTGGCCGGCATCGTCAAGCGACACAGTCGGGGCGGCGGCCGTCGACAGGGCGGAGACCCCGGCGTCGGCCGACGACACTGCGGCGGAGGCTTCAGGTGAGGAGGAGGCGTTCATTGGCTATCCGCCGTTTCGGCTTATTTCGAGAACAGGACCAGGAGGGCGATAACGAACGAGAAGATGCCCAGAGCTTCGGTCAGCGCCATGCCGATGAAGAGGTTGGTTTGTTGCGTCTTGGCAGCCGACGGGTTGCGCAGGGCGCCCAGGTAGTAGTTGCCGAACAGGATGCCGAGGCCGATACCGGCGCCGATCATGCCGAGGGTCGCGAGGCCCGCGCCGATGTACTTGAGGCCCGTAGCGATGGAGAGGGCGGCTTGAGGATCCATAAGAGAAGCTCCGTAGTAGAAGAGGATGGGTAAAGGGAAATCAGTGGTGGCCGATATTGACTACGTCACTGAGGTAAACACAGGTCAGAACGGCAAACACGAAGGCTTGCAGATAGGCGACCAGGAATTCGAGGGTGGTGAGCGCCACGATGGTGGATAGCGACAGGGCGCCGATGGCCCAGCCGCCGATGCCGAGCGTGGCGGCGGCAATGATGAAGCCAGCGAACACCTTGATCACGATGTGACCGCCGACCATGTTGCCGAAAAGACGGAGGGTGAGGGTGATCGGACGCATCAGGAAGGCGATGACTTCGATCGGCACCAGCACGAACAGGATCGGCCAGGGCACGCCGGACGGCACGAACATCTTGAAGAAGCCGATGCCGTTGCGCAGGAAACCGACGCCGATCACCAGCAGGATCGTCAGCGCCGCAAGCGTAACCGTCACCGCGATCTGCGACGTGGCGGTGAAATAGGTGAACATGCCGACCAGGTTACAGCTCAGGATGAACAGGAAGAGCGTGAACACATACGGGAAGAACTGGCGGCCATCGTGGCCGATGATCGATTCGGTCAGGTCGTCGATCAGCCCGAAGATCCCTTCGGCCATGACCTGAAGGCGGCCGGGGATGACGGTCGCACGCACGGTCGACAGAAAGAAGAAGACCAGGGTCAGACCAACGGCGATCATCATCGCCAGCACCGAATTGGTGATCGACATATCGACATGCACACCGGCGACGTCGAATGCCGGAAGCGGATAGACCGTCTCGATCTGGAACTGGTGCAGCGGACTTTCGGCCATAAGCCTTCGAACCTCTTATCCAAGGTCGGCCCAAGGACGGACCGACTGAAATCTCATCTGTTTGCGAAGAATGGGCTTACTGCCCGTCCCGTTCAGGATGACCGATCCTGGCTCGACTTGACGATCGCATAGACCGCCGCCACCATTCCCAGCAAGCTGCCGACGATGATGCCCCACGGTCGCGTGTGCGCATAATTGTCAACAAGCCATCCGAGGCCCAGGCCGCCCAGAATACCCCCCACCAGTTCGCCGAGGGCCTGATAGCCCTTGTTGGCGCCGACCTCCGCGCTGCTGTCGTGCGTCTTACGCTCGCGCGTTTCGATCGCTTTCAGCCGCTTATCGAGATCCTCCAACTTGTCGTCGGAGTTTCCATCTGGGGGTTCATCTGTCACGTTCAGCACCTAACAGGCGGGATAAGGCGATTATCCCGTCTTCGAACGGCGCGGAACCTACTCAAGAGCCGGGGAAAGGTCAAGCTGGTGCGGCGCACAAATACGGGGGTAAACACATTTGCCATGAATTGTCAGGCAAGACACCGGTTTCCTGACGGTATATTGTGGTGATATTGACTGTTATACACTAACAAAATCAGGCTTTTGGTGCCAAAAGCCGCTGGAAAAGCTCAAAGCGTCAAACCAAGCCGATTTGGCAAGAGGCGTTAACCTGCGACAGATCGACGCTGAAGCATGAAATCCTATAACGCCCTTTAACCGAAATCGCCGCCTCCTTTTCCGGAAAACGCTTTTTATTCGTGGCTGAACTGGCACTTGGCGCCGCTGCCGTCACGCTTGGCGATTGCGTCAGCGGTGATGGTGCAGTCGAGATCTGCCAGGCTGTAAAAAATGGTATCTTCGGCACCATGTTCCGGCAGGCCAAGCAAGGCGAGGGTGGCATTAAGCGCCTGAGCCTGGGTGCCGCGCACAGCCACGCGCGTTTTGTCGAACATCAATTCGCATTGCCGTTCGGTCAGGTCGTTATCACTGGTCTTGCACCGGATCGATGTGACGGTGACGTTGATCTTTTGGCCCTTGGTATGGGCGGTTGCCGCCTTGCCGTCGAGATAGCCCTGCAACACGGTCTTTTCCGCCTTGGTCAGGGAGGGGGATTGCCCGCCGACCAGTTCCGCCATGGCCAGGGCGTCCGGCCCCTGAATGTTTTCCGTCCGCGGCTTGGCAAGAGCTACGGCGGGAATGGCTAGCAACGCAACAACGAACGCAATTCTGCGCATGAATAGACCTCCAGCTTTACAGGCTCGATAGCGGTTGGATGCGCCAAAAATAAGACAAAACTTATCAGGCGTGTTCGGCGACCATTTCGGTGGCGGTCGACAGATCGACGCTGACCAGCTGCGACACGCCGCGTTCGGCCATGGTGACGCCAAACAGACGGTCCATGCGCGACATGGTCACCGGATTGTGGGTGATGGCGATGAAACGCGTCTTGGTCAGGCCGCGCATCTCGGCCAGCAGGCGGCAATAGCGGTCGACATTGGCGTCATCGAGCGGCGCGTCGACTTCGTCCAACACGCAAACCGGCGCCGGGTTGGCCAGGAAGACGCCAAAGATCAGTGCCGTGGCGGTCAGGGCTTGCTCACCGCCGGACATCAGGCTCATGGTCGACAGGCGCTTGCCGGGCGGGCAGGCGAAAATTTCCAGGCCGGCTTCGAGCGGGTCGTCCGATTCGACCAGACGCAGCTCCGCTGAACCGCCGCCGAACAGCGACACGAACAGGGTCTTGAAGTGGCCGTTGATGATCTCGAACGCGGCCAGAAGGCGTTCGCGGCCTTCGGCGTTCAGTTCGTCAATCCCGTCGCGCAGCTTGGCGATGGCGGTGATCAGGTCCGAGCGTTCCTTGCCGAGCGTATCGAGACGGCCTTCGTATTCGGCAACTTCTTCCTCGGCGCGCAAGTTGACGGCGCCCAGTTCGTCGCGCTGGCGCTCCAGGCCCGACAGCAGTGATTCGGCGCCAGAGGCATCGGCCGGGGTGGCGATGGCTTCTTCCTTAAGTCGCTGACCAAGCTCATCGGGCGTGCCCTGTGTCTGGTCGAGGATCATCGCCTCGATTTCAGCGGAGCGCGTCTGCATGGCCTCCAGGCGGGCCTGAGCGCCGGCGCGCTCTTCGCGGGCAGCAGCCGCTTCCTGTTCGAGGCCGCGGACGTTGATGTCAGCGTCGCGGCGAGCGTTTTCGGCGGTCTGGAGCTTGTCACGCGCCTCGGTGAGGCGCTTTTCGGCGACTTCGAGCTGATCGACCAGATTGATGCGGCGCGTCTCGAAGGCCTGGGGCGCCGCCTGGGCCGCTTCCAGAGCGGTGCGGGTGGCCTCCTGGTCCTTTTCCAACTTGATCAGGCGCGAGCCGGAGTCCTGGGTGCGGCGGGTCCATTCGGCCAGTTCGCGCGACAGGGTGCGTTCGCGGCCTTCACGGGCCTGCTTGTCGCGGACATCGGAGTCGAGTTCGGCACGTGCCCTGGCGACCGATTGGCGCTTGCCTTCGGCGATGGCACGGGCATTGTCGAGTGCCGCCTTCATGCCGTCGTTGTCGAGCACGGTCGATTGGGCGGCCAGAGCCATCTTGTAGAGATGCTCCATTTCGCCGTGATCGCCGGAGAGGCGTGTCAGGCTGGCTTCGAGCCCTTCCAGGCGGGCTTCGAAGGCGGTCTGGGCGCGTAGCTTGTCTTCGAAGGCCGACTGGCGGCCGCGCTGGTGGCGTTCCAGATCGGGCAGCTTGTTGCGGGCCTGACGCAGATTGTTTTCGTGGCCGGCCTGGGCTTCGGCGGCGGCCGCCTGGGCCGTCTTGGCTTCGGCCAGTTTCGGCGTGACGCCGGCGATCTCGGTTTCGAGCTCATCCAGCCGGTTGCGTTGGGCGAGGCGTACGGCGGCGGGCTTGGGGGCCTTGGCGCGGACGATCAGGCCATCCCAGCGCCACAGGTCGCCTTCCTTGGACACCAGGCGGGCGCCTACGGGCAATTGCGAGTGCAGCCGGTCGGCATCGGCCGCGCTGACGACGCCGATGGTCGACAGGCGCAAGGCCAGGGCTGCCGGGGCGCGGACATTGGCGCTCAGCGGCTCGACGCCCAAGGCTTTCAGGTCGATCGTCGCGGCCTTCGATTCGAAGTCTTCGGCCCAGAAGGCGAGGGCCGACTGGCCGTCTTTCTTCGAGAGGGTAAGGTTGAGGTCGTCGCCAAGCGCGGCGGCCAGGGCCAGTTCGTAGCCCTTTTCCGGCCGGACGCTGTCGAGCACGGGCGAGGCGACCTTGTTGCCGCTGCCGGCCAGGATCTGGTTGAGGCCGCGCGCCTCGGCGGACAGGCGGCCCAGAGCGTCTTCCAGTTCGCGGACGGTCTTGCGGGCCTGGGCCTCGGCATTGACCAGGGCGGGGCGGCTGGTTTCGAGCGCTTCGGCGGCCTTGCGCGCTTCTTCAAGCGCGGTCTGGGCGGCCTCGGCTTCGGCTTTCAGGCGATCGAGCGCGTCGTAGTCGAAGGTGCCGAGGGCGTGGCGTTCATTGTGCGCGGTTTGCAGCTGGGCGGCGATGCGGTCGAAGCGCGCCTTGGCTTCGTTGAGCTGCGAGGCCTCGAGGCGCTGGCGTTCGAGCAGGGCGGCCTGTTCGGCGGCCATGGCTTCGATGGCGGCGTCGGCCTGCTTGCGTTCGGCCTCGGCGGCTTCGAGCGCGGCCTTCAGTTCCGGCTCACGCGACGGCGCGTCATTGATTTCCTGCTGGACACGCGCCAGGGCCGATTGCAGGCGCTCCAGCTGCACCGATCCGTCCGACGATAGGTCGAGTTCGCGCTGCAGGTCGGCACGAAGGCGGGTGAGTTCGCCTTTGAGCCGTTCGATTTCGGCAGCCGCCTGCTTTTCCTCGAGGTCGAGGCGTTCCTTCTCGATATTCAGCCGGTGCATGACCGTGGCGGCGACGGCCTCTTCCTCGCGCAGCGGCGGGATGATGTCGGCGGCTTCAAGCGCCGTCGTCTGAGCGGTGGCGGCGGCGCGGGTGCTGTCCTCGACGCGCCGCGACTGGGTCTGCATTTCGCTGACAGCTGCTTCGAGCTGGCCTTTGGCCTCAAGCCATTTGGCGTGCAGGATGGACTTCTGCAGGGCGCGGATTTCGGCCGAGATTTTCTTGTACTTTTCCGCCTGCCGGGCTTCGCGTTTCAGGCGCGACAGGGCGGTGTCGAGTTCGCGGGCGATGTCTTCCAGTCGGGCCAGGTTCGATTCGGCGGCCGACAGGCGCAACTCAGCCTCGTGGCGGCGGGTGTGCAGGCCAGACACGCCGCCGGCTTCTTCGAGGACCCGGCGGCGGTTTTGCGGCTTGGCGGCGATCAGTTCGGAGATCTGGCCCTGACGGACCAGGGCCGGCGAATTGGCGCCTGTCGAGGCATCGGCAAACAGCAACTGCACGTCGCGGGCGCGGACTTCCTTGCCGTTGATGCGATAGCTCGAGCCCGAGCCGCGATCGATGCGGCGAGCGACGTCGAGAATCGGCTGATCGGTGAACGGCTGCGGCGCCAGGCGTTCGGAATTGTCGATGGTCAGGGTGACTTCGGCCCAGTTGCGCGACGGCCGCTTGTCGGAGCCGGCGAAGATGACGTCGTCCATGCCGGCGCCGCGCATCGCCTTGGCCGACGTCGCGCCCATGACCCAGCGCAGGGCCTCCAGCAGATTCGACTTGCCGCAGCCATTGGGGCCGACAATGCCGGTCAGGCCCGGATCGATGCGGAACTCGGTTGCATCGACAAAGGACTTGAAGCCGGAAAGTTTGATCTTCTGAAAATGCAAAGACGGCGTGCCTGGGACGGAATCTGGGCGTTAACTGATTCTAAACGGCGTATATCAGCGCAAAACCGCAGGCAACGCAATTGCCCGGCATTGCCGTCTTTAGCTGGGGAAAAGCCTACTTCGTCTGAGCCGCGAGCGTAGACTCCAGGTCGTTCTCATCGACCTTCTTGCCGTCGACAAAGAAGGTCGGCGTGCTCTTGACCCCGGCAGACAGCGCATCGGCATGCGCCTGTTTCAGGCGGTCAATGCCAGCCGCATCGCCGACGCACTGCGTAAAGGCGGCTTCATCAATGCCGTAGTTTTTGGCGATCTTGATCAGCACCCCGCGGGCAAAGATGTTCGTTTCGCCGTTCGGGTAGTATTCGTGCTGGCCGCGCATCACGGCGTCGACAACGGAAAAATACTTGTCCTTGCCGGCGCATTCGGCCAGGCGGGTACCAGCGACAGCAACGGTCGGTACGCCGGTCAGCATCGGTCGGAAAACATAGCGCACCTTGCCTGTGTCGATGTATTTCGCCTTGAAATCCGGAAATTTGGTCTCGTTGAAATGGGCGCAGCCCGGACAGGCAACGGAGCCATATTCGATGACCGTGATCTTGGCGGTAGGGGCGCCGAGCACATGATCGGTAGGTTGCACCGCTGGCGGTGCGGCAAAAGCGAAGGCCGGCGCCATCAGGAACGTCAGCATCAGAGCCAGATTGCGAAATGTCTTTTCCATCAGGTACGGTCTCCGAGGCTTAAGGGGTCTCAAGAAGCGGCATCAGGGCGGCGTCGAAATCGGACAGGTCTCCCTTGATCCGCTCGACCTTCTTGCCGTTGACATAGAAGGCGGGTGTGCCGTTATCGCCGATATGGTAGGCCTTATCATAGGCGGCCATGTCCGTCTGGATGCGCACGAGGCCCTTGGCATCCGTCATGCACTTATCGACTTCGGCCTGGCTAAGACCGGCCGCCTGACCGATGCGGCGCAGGACCATCAGGGCGTTGGACGTCGTGTCGTCGGCGAACATGTCCGGCTGGGCGCGCATGATGGTGTCGACCATCTGGAAATACTTATCAGGTCCGACGCAGCGCGCCAGCAGGCTGCCGGCCGCCGAAACATCTTCCGGCGGCGTCAGGTAGTCGCGGTAGACGTAGCGGACCTTCCCGGTATCGATATATTTCGTTTTCAGATCCGGCAGGATTTCACGATTGAACGCGGCGCAGTGGGCGCAGGTGACGGATGAATATTCGATCAGAGTCACGGGCGCGCTGGCCGACCCCATCGTCATGTCGTCGGCCTTGACGCCGGCGAGGTCGGATGGCGCCCTGGCACAGGCGGCCAGGGCCAGGACGGCAACAAAGTTCAGCGCCCGGACGCCTGCGTGCATTCGGCTTATTTCAGCTGCGGCTGGATGAGTTTGTCGAACTCGGCGATGTTCTGCGGGTAGCGATCCACCTTTTTGCCGTTGATGACGAAGGTGGGCGTAGCCTTGATGCCGTCCTTATCCATGGCGTCGTTCATGGCGTTGTTGAGGTCTTCGATACCCTTGGGGTCGGTGACACATTTGTTGAAGTCATCTTCCGACATGCCCACCGACTTGGCTATATTCAGTAACACCGGACGGGCGTTGGCGTAGCCGGTTTCTTCGCCGCCCATCTCGGCTTGAGAACGCATGATGGCGTCGATGACCTTGAAGGCCTTTTCCTTGCCAGCGCAGCGCGCCAACAGGTGGCCGGCGGTAGCGACCGTTTCGTTACCAGTCATCATCGGGCGATAAATGTAATGGACCTTACCCGTAGCAATGTATTTCTTTTCGAAGTCCGGGAAGACGGTTGCATTAACTTGCGCGCAGACAGGGCAGGCGACGGAGGCGTATTCGACCACAGTCACCTTGGCGGTCTGCGAACCCATGGTCATGTCGGTGGTGGTGATCTTGTCGGTCGACGGCCCCTTGCTGCATCCCGCGACGGCCAGGGCGAGGCCTGCGGCGATGATCAGTCCGGCGGCGCGCGTAATTTTGGTCGAGAGCATGGGCTTCGGAGCCTCCCCTTAAATCCTTGATGCCCCTGAGAACAGGAGGTTCAGGCCTTTGTCAATCCTCTTCGAAAGCCTCCGGCGGGGCCTCTTCGAACGCTACGGGCCTGACGCGCATTTTAAACGGCTTGATTGCGCTGTAAATATGGCGCGTTCTTGCCGGTGTCAGAGCACCTTTTGCCGTTGCACGACGGCCCGACCGAGGCGCAGCAGCGTGGCCCGGAGTTTGGCGTCGCCGACATCGCTGAGCAGGCCTTGCAGCCTTACCTCTTCAGCAGCGCTCAAAGGCTGCGGGCGCGGCGGTGGCGGGGCCTTCTGCGGCTGGCTGAGCAGGCCCTGGATCAGGCGCAGACGCTCGATCGGCCGGCCGCCGAGGAACAGGTTGACGCGATCGATCAGCGTCGCTGACTGATGCTGGATCAATGGTGCGTAGGCGCCAGCGACGCGGATTTCCAGGGTACCGCCTTTCGGATTGGCTGCGGCCAATTTGTTGGAAGGTGGGCGCCCCTTGATGATACGGACCGGTTCGCACACCTTGGACAGCGATTCGCCGACGATCTCCGGCCAGCGATTTTTCAGCTTGCCATAACCGTCGTCCACGGCGTCAAAACGTGCCTGAAGGCTTTGCAGAAGCGGCTGGACCTGTTTCTTCACGGACGGGCCGGCCCGCGGTGCGCGTTTGGTGTGGGTGGTGCGCAGGATGCGAACCGATTCTTCGAGGGAAGGCAGAGACCGTTTCATGGCGGTGATTATAGAGAAGGACAGGGCGCTTGTCGCCAGGTTACGGGCGGCGCTGCTTGACTGGTACGATGCCCACGGCCGCGACCTGCCGTGGCGTAAAGGAACGCCTGAGCCTTATAAGGTTTGGCTTTCCGAAGTGATGCTGCAGCAGACAACGACAGCGCATGCGGCGCCGTACTATGAAAAATTTCTCGGCCTGTGGCCAACAGTCGCCGATCTGGCGGCTGCGCCCGATGCGCAGGTCATGGCTGAATGGGCGGGGCTTGGCTACTATTCACGCGCCCGTAACCTTATCAAGTGTGCCCGGTCGGTTGTCGCTGATTTTGGCGGAAAATTTCCGTCTGATGAAGCGGATTTGCTTAAGCTGCCAGGGTTTGGCCCCTACACGGCGGCCGCCGTGGCCGCGATCGCCTTTGATCAGGCGGCCAATGTGGTCGACGGTAATATCGAACGGGTAATGACACGGCTCTACGCCATCGAAACGCCCTTGCCGGAAGGCCGAGGTGAGGTGCGTCAGGCGGCTGCGCAATGGGTGGGCAAGGATCGAGCAGGGGATTGGCCGCAGGCCCTTATGGATCTGGCCGCCACCGTTTGCCGCGTCAAATCGCCGTCCTGTTTGCTGTGTCCCCTGCGCGAAGGCTGTGACGCGTTCAGGCGCGGTGAGCCGGAACGCTTCCCGGTGAAGGCCGCCAAGACCGCCAAACCGCGCCGGTACGGGACAGCGTTTATTATCGTCGCCAGCGACGGTTTCATAGCCGAACGCCGGGCGGACAAGGGTTTGCTGGGCGGGATGCTCGGGCTTCCACATACCGATTGGACAACGGAAAAGCCTGTTAATGGCGCTGTAAAACGAATGTTCAATTTGAATTTCGCCGCAAAAGGTTCGTATGAACATGTGTTTACGCACTTTGCGCTGACGCAGGATGTGTGGGTTGCGGAGATTGATGGCGCGCAGACCCAGGCCTTGCTGCGCACTCACAATAACTGGCAGGTGTTACCGTTCGTCGAGCAAAAGGCCCTGCCGACTGTGTTTCGCAAGGCGCTCAAATTCTTATGAGCCTTTGATTTTCGGGCGGTAAAACCCAATTGGTTCCCCGGCTGTCGGCGCTTAGCCTTTGGTTTTCGCCTTGTCCGGAGGTCGGAGATGTTGAAGGTTTTCAGCTGGTTTGTCCTGTTGGCTGTGGCGCCTGGCGTAGCGGTCGCGCAGGTGGTGGCAGCAAATTCTGCCATGCCGCAACCGGCCGAGCTAAGCGGCGTTGGGGAACCCGCAATGGCCGACGGACTGACACCGCAGGTGGCTGGCGCCAATCAGAGCAACAATATCCAGGTGGCGACGGGCATGCTTGGGCTGACGGACGTGCAGTTGGTGTACGCGCCGCAGCCTTCGCAATATCAGCCTGAAAGCGGCCCTGAGATGGCGCCGCCAAGCCAGCCAGTCAAAGTCGCCTGTGTCGTTGGCCCTGATGGCCGGATGCAGAGTTGTTCGGTCGCGGCCGATGCGCCGCATGACCCGAAGGTGGCGGAACTGGCGCTCGGCGACGTGTCGCAGTTCGTTGTCGCACCAACGACACGCGAAGGAGTGCCGGCGGCGGGACAAACGCTCGTCGTGACCTGTCAGTTCCAGCCTGTGGATGAAGCGGGCGAGCGCCAGGATCTGGCAGCAAATTAGTTCATATCGGCGCGGATGCGGGCGCGCAGATCGTCGATCGGCTTGAGGCCGGCGTCAGTCTTGAACCGCCAGTAGGTCCAGCCGTTGCACGCCGGGCTTTGTTCCATCATGGCGCCCATCTTGTGAATCGAGCCGGTCAGATCGCCGTAGACCAGCGAACCGTCGGCGCGCACGCGCGCCGCGCGATCGCCCTTAGGCGTATAGAGTGCGTCGCCCGGCTGGATCAGTCCGGCCTCGACCAGGGCGCCGAACGGCACGCGCGGTTCGGCCTTTTTCGAGCCCATGACGGACAGGTCTTCGGCGGTTGCCGGGATGACCTTGGAAATGCGCTCCTTGGCGCGTCGGGCATAGGTTTCATCGCGTTCGATGCCGATGAAATGACGGCCCAGACGGCGAGCAGCCGCCCCCGTCGTGCCGGTGCCAAAGAAGGGATCCAACACCACATGGCCGGGCTTCGAGCAGGCCAGCAGGACGCGATAGAGCAGGGCTTCCGGCTTTTGGGTTGGGTGCGCCTTATTGCCGTCCTCGTCCTTGAGGCGCTCATCGCCGGTACACAGCGGAATCGACCAGTCGGAGCGCATCTGGGTGTCTTCGTTGAAGGCTTTCAGGGCGTCATAGTTGAAGGTGTAACGCTTCTGACCCTTGGCCTTGGTGGCCCAGATCAGGGTTTCATGGGCGTTGGTGAAGCGCGTGCCCTTGAAGTTCGGCATCGGGTTGGCCTTGCGCCAGACCACGTCGTTCATCACCCAGAAACCCAGGTCCTGCAGGGCGACGCCAAGCCGGAAGATGTTGTGATAGGAGCCGATCACCCAGATGGCGCCGTCATCCTTCAGGACGCGCTTGCACTGGCGCATCCATTCACGCGTGAAGCTGTCATAGGCTTCGAAGCTGGCGAACTGATCCCAGTCATCGTCGACGGCGTCGACCTTGGAATTGTCCGGCCGCAGCAGGTCGCCGCCGAGCTGAAGATTGTAGGGCGGGTCGGCAAAGATGAGGTCAACGCTCTGATCCGGCAGGGATTTCAACACCTCCACGCATTCGCCGACGTGGATGGTGTCGAGCTTCAGGGGGAGCGGCGCGGCGGTATTGAGCTTCGGCATGGGAATCCTTCTCGGACGCAGGCGGCGTTTTGCCGGATGCGAGAATACAAGAGTTTGAATCCGTTGAGAAGAATCTGTCGC
>JBEHYZ010000014.1:0-89577 GCA_048497915.1 Pseudomonadota bacterium | reverse complement strand
AGAGGGGGGGTGGGTTGGGGGCCACTCACCCCCACACCCCATAACTCGACAGAGTATGGATAAACCTTTGTACATCAATAAAAAGGGCCTCCGAAGTGGGGCCCTTTTTATTGATGTACATAGCTTGCCCACGCTCGGACGCGTTCCGGGGTGTGGGGTCCGCGACCCCACGACTATTCCTTCTTCTTTTTCAGGCTCCGGTTCTTGTCGACGATGGCATAGATAATGACCAGGAAGGCCAGGAGCTGGGTCAGGTAGATCAGCGGTGAGTGGTCATTGACGCGCGGGATCAGCCCCATCGTCACCCGCCCGACGCCGGCGATGAAGAAGGCGGCAGCGAAGAACAGGAAAAACCGGTCGCGCGTCGTCCGCCAGAAACGAACGAACAACAGGCTGATGATCAGGCTGGCCATGGCGATCGCACCCAGCATCATCATCCGCACGATTGCCTCGGTTGGCAGATTATTCAGCATCGAAGATCAGCCCGTAAATGAGAATCAGCAGTGAAATCAGCGTCAGCGAATAACGCCACAAAGCCAGATCGATTTCCGGCGGCAGAATAAGCTTGTCGACCACCAGCACAGCATTGCTCACGGTCAGGCCGACAAAGCACACCCCGCCCCACAGCAGCAATCGGTAGCCGCTGCGCCGCCACGCCGCCAGCAACAGCCAGGCGCACAGGCACGAGGTCAACGCACAGAGTCCATAGATCAGGCCGGCGGCCATGCGTGTCAGTCCTTTCGAATGCGGAAAGCGTTGGCGAATTCCTGCACCCGGTTGCGGGGCTTGGAATGGATTATACGCGTAACAGGGATCAGGTAGTCTTTATAAAGCTGGGCGACACGATCGATCGCCGCCTTCAGTTCGGGCGTGGCCGGATTATAGGTATAACGCACACCCTGGGGACCGTCGGACAGGGCCAGGATCTGGTGTTCGGCCAGCCGGGCCATCAGGAACACCGTCTCCGCCTCGGTGATATAGAGATGCGCGGCGATCGCCACGGCATCCCAGGCTTCGCCGGGATGGGCGCGAAGCAATAACAGTCCTTCCCATTGCGCAATAGAATCAATGGTCTTCAGAAGAAACTGTCTTGCGTCTTCCGGGACGGGTCCGTCGGTCATCACACGGTCAATACCGGGGGATGCCGGGCCGAGCTAATAAAAATGTGATAAAGACGGGGGCCGCAGGCCCCACACCCCGTTAGTCGTCAGAGTGCGGGCAAACTAATAAGATCAATAAAAAAACAGGGCTCCCGAAGTGGGCCCTGTTTTTTATTGATCTCAAAGGTCGTTCCATACTCCGTCGAGTTATGGGGTTTGGGGTCTGAGACCCCACGTCTTAAGCCCTTCTTACTGACACGCTAAGCATTCTTCGTAGTCAGTCCGCGGCGTATCCATTTTCTCGACCGCTTCCCTGGCTTCCGAGCCGGCATGAGCGGCGCGCTGGACCGACTTGGAGCGCAGGTAATAGAGCGACTTCAGGCCCTGTTCCCATGCCGTCCAGTGCAGCATGTGCAGGTCCCACTTGTCGACGTCGCCCGGGATGAACAGGTTCACCGACTGCGACTGGCAGATTTCCGGCGTGCGGTCGGCGGCCAGTTCAACCACCCAGCGCTGATCCAGTTCAAAGGCGGTCTTGAACACCGACTTCTCGTCTTCATTCAGTTCGTCGAGATGCTGCACCGAACCTTCGTGCTGAACGATTGAGTCCCAGACTTCCGGCGTGTCCAGCCCCTTCTCGGCCAGCAGGGCCTCAAGGTAAGGGTTCTTCACCGCGAACGAGCCCGACAGGGTCTTGTGCGTGTAGATGTTGGCCGGGATCGGCTCGATGCCCGCCGAGGTGCCGCCGCAGATGATCGAGATCGAGGCGGTCGGGGCGATGGCCAGCTTGTGCGAGAAGCGCTCCATGACGCCGCGTTCCTCGGCGTCGCGGCACGGTCCGCGCTCTTCGGCCAGCTTGATCGAGGCCTTGTCGGCTTCGCGGCGCAGGTGCTTGAACAGGCGCATGTTCCACGACTTGGCCATGGCCGATTCGAAGGCGACGTTCTGCGACTGCAGGAAGGAGTGGAAGCCCATCAGGCCCAGGCCGACCGAACGCTCGCACATGGCCGAATAAGCGGCCGCGTCCATCGAGCCCGGCGCCGTCTGGATGAAGTCTTCCAGCACATTGTCGAGGAAGCGCATGACGTCCTCGATGAAGCGCGGCTCATCGCGCCATTCCAGGAAGGTCTCGGCATTGACCGACGACAGGCAGCAGACGGCGGTGCGGTCGACGCCGCGATGATCGGCGCCGGTGTGCAGCATGATTTCCGAGCACAGGTTCGACTGGCGCACCTTCAGGCCCAGTTCGCGCTGGTGCTGCGGCATGGCGCGGTTCACGGTGTCGGAGAAGATCAGGTAGGGCTCGCCGGTTTGCAGGCGGATTTCCAGGATCTTCTGCCACAGCGAACGGGCGTCGACATAGCGCAGGATCTCGTCGTTTTTCGGCGAACGCAGGCCAAACGGCGTGCCGTCGCGGACGGCTTCCATGAACTCGTCGGTGATGCCGATGCCGTGGTGCAGGTTCAGGGACTTGCGGTTGAAGTCGCCCGACGGCTTGCGGATTTCGAGGAATTCCTCGATTTCCGGGTGGAAGATGTCGATATAGACGGCTGCCGAACCGCGGCGCAGGGAGCCCTGCGAAATGGCGAGGGTCAGCGAGTCCATCACGCGGATGAACGGGATGATGCCCGAGGTCTGGCCGGCGCCCTTGACCTTTTCACCGATCGAGCGGACGCCGCCCCAGTAGGTGCCGATGCCACCGCCGTTCGAGGCCAGGGCGACGTTTTCATTCCAGGTCGAGACGATGCCTTCGAGATTGTCCGGCACGGCGTTCAGGAAGCACGAGATCGGCAAACCGCGGGCCGCGCCGCCGTTCGACAGGACCGGCGTCGCCGGCATGAACCACAGCTTCGAGATATAGTCGTAAACGCGCTGAGCGTGGTCCGAATCATCGGCATAGGTGGTGGCGACGCGGGCAAACATGTCCTGGTAGCTTTCGCCCGGCAGCAGATAGCGGTCATCAAGCGTGGTCTTGCCGAAGTCGGTCAGCAGGCTGTCGCGCGACCGGTCGACGACCACGGACTTGAGCAGCTTCAGTTCCGGACGGGGCTTGGGCCGCACAGCCATATTCGCCTTAGGCGCGGCGGTTTCACGTCTGGCGGCTTCACTCGATGACATATTCTATTACCTCAAACCCAAAGTCCGCTCCCGCCTTCGGGAGCCGTCGTTAAAGGCCTGTTAATAACTATATATAGTGTCTCAACAGCCCAGCCTGGCCATATATGGGGATCAAACCGGTGAATCCGTCAAGCGGGCAAGGTGCTGTCCAGGCAAACTTTTTTGTAAATAAGTTCTTAATTTATCGGATTCGCCAAGCGGCTCAAGGGCTTGTAAAGGTTAAGGCAAAATTCGCCGGAATCACGATTTCTGTGAACGAATCATGACACGGTCTGGCCGGGGGTTTCCGACAGGAAGCGGTCAACCCTGTTGTTGCGGTCGACAAGCACGACATTGGGGATAATCGGCTGATCCGTAAGCTCGAATCCCATGATGATGATCTGCTCGGATTCGTTGATCAGGTGCGCAGCGGCGCCGTTCATGGCGATGGTGCCGGAATCGCGTTCGCCCTTGATGACGTAGGTTTCCAGGCGATGGCCGGAGGTATTGGACACGACCAGGACCTTCTCGCCCTCCCACAGGCCGACGGCCTCCATCAGCGTCTCATCGATGGTGATCGAGCCGATATAGGCGAGATTGGCCTCGGTGACGTAGGCGTTGTGAATCTTGGAACGGAGAAGGAGACGCATTGATTTGGACTTACGAAAAAGGAAGGGATTTTACCACGGACCACACGGACCACACGGACGTCAAAGCGCCAGCCGCTCAATCTGAGCTTTAGGATAGCTGCCGAAATTGACGATCAAGCCGACCTTCAACTGTGTGGCTCTCAGATAGTTCAGGACTTGGGCCTTATGGGCATCCGCAATGTCCTTTGCCACCTTTAATTCCACGATGATGCAATCAAAGCAGATGAAATCAGGTTTGAAAGTTTGACTTAAAGGCTCGCCTTTATAGGCGAGCGAAAGCTCTTTATGTGCAACAAAGGGAATATCGCGAAGCCGAAATTCCTTTTCCAAGCATTCCTGGTACACGGACTCGAGAAAGCCTACACCTAGTTCGCGATTTATCTCGAATACAGCGCCGCGAATAGCGAAGACCTCCTGCTCAAACAGCAGTTTGCTCATGTCCGTGTGGTCCGTGTGGTCCGTGGTAAAATCCCTATTCCACAGAACTGTGGGACTGGCTACGCCTCATCTACCTCATCGACCAAGAAAATCTCGCCGTCGATATCGATGACATAGAGGTTGCCTCGGTCGTCGACGCCGAAGCTGCTGAGGCTGCCAATGGTGCCAACAGCCGGTGCAAATGCCGTTGTGCGGTCGGTGAACGACGTGTTGGCCAGGGTCGTGCCCTGGACCAAGCTCGAAGCCGCCACCGACCAGAGGCGCTTGTTGACATAGTCGCCGAAGACATACTGCCCCCGCAAAGCCACCACCGGTCCGCGATAGACATAGCCACCGATCAGGGAGTCGCCTTGCAATGGCCCGGTACCATGCGGATATTCCAGCACTGGCGCTGTCAGACCCACTGTCGAGCCGGCCGCAAACGTATGGCCACCTTCGAGGATATTCCAGCCGAAGTTCATGCCGGCGTCGGTCGGCCGGACCAGGTCGACCTCTTCCCAGGCGCCCTGGCCGACATCGCCGATATAGAAGTTGTTGGTCGTCGGATCGAAGCTGTTGCGGAACGGATTGCGCAGGCCCCAGTGCCAGATTTCCGGCGCACCGCCGCCACTGGCGAACGGGTTACCGGCCGGGATGGCGTAGTCACGGTTGGGATCGGCCGGGAAGGCGTCTGTGCGCGGATCGATGCGCAGGATCTTGCCGAGCAGGACGTTCTTGTTCTGGGCGTTGCCCGGCGTATCGCCGGCACCGCCACCGTCGCCGACGCCGATGACCAGCAGGCCGTCCTTGTCGAAGCCGATCCAGCCGCCGTTATGGTTGGCGTTGACCGAGTGGGCGATGGTCAGGATAACGTCGCCGGTATTATTGGTCGCGCCAGTTGCTGTGGCGGTGAACTTGCGGATCTGGATTTCGCCATTGGCTACGGTCAGATAGGCATAGAAGATGCCGCTGGTGGCAAAGTCCGGCGCCATAGCCAGCCCAAGCAGGCCGCGTTCGCTGTCCGTGGTGATATAGCTCGACACATCCAGGAAGGGCTGCGCCTCGACCGCGCCGGTCAGAGGGTCGAGCACCTTGACCTTGCCGGTCTTTTCCAGAACCAGCAGGCGGTTGGACCCGTCGCCGCGGCCGAGCAGATAAAGCGGCTGGGTCAGGCCCTGAGCAATACGGCGTGTGGAGACTCGGCCGGCCTTGTCGGTGACGGTCAGGCTGACGGCCTTGCTGGCGGTTGTCATGCCATCCGAAACATTCACGGTGACGTCGTAGACATTGTCGCGATTGGCATCGAGCGGCCATTCGAAATTGGGCGTGCTGACGAAAGTGACCGCTCCGGTCGAGGCGTTGATCGAAAAGCGCGCCGCGTCGCTGCCGCTCAGGGAATAGGTCAGGCTGTTGCCGTCGGCATCGCTGGCGGTCGCGGTATAGACCGCGCCGGAGCTGTTTTCCGCCACCGAGGCGGACCCAGCCGAGGTCACCACCGGCGCGGAGTTGCCGCCCCCGCCTCCTCCACCGCCGGAGCTGCCGCCTCCCGAACTGCCGCCGCCTCCGCAGGCCGCCAGCATCAGACACAGCAATAGACGCGGAAGATGGACAGGGCGCATGGCGGCATCCTTTCGCGGGCAGAACCAGACGATACCTAAAGCACTCCCGAAAATAGGTTTTCAATAAGGAGGAGCAGGTTACCGGCTTCTAAACCACGCGCCAACCGGTCAGCGACCGCACGGTGGCGCAGGCTGGCGTGCCGTCCTTGCCCCGGCCCGGCAGGACGATTTCCAGCACCTGACCGGCGCGCGCCCGATCGAGCAGGGACAGCGGAATGTCGTGAATGTCGATCTTGGCGCGGCGGTTCCAGTCCATGGCCGCGTGATGGATGACGATATAGACGAAGCGGCGCTGCGGGCCTTCGCGGCGGACGAACGGCCCAAGGAACCGGTTGTCGGCGCTGAGGCATACCGGCACGTCGAACGACAGCGACGCTTCCGTGGCGATGCGGCCGTCGACCGGCCGGTTGTCCTGGTCCTGGAGGCTGTAATGCACGCCGGGCACCGGGTCAGCGATGGTCAGGCGCAGAGTGATCGCCGCCTCTGCCACCCTACTCCGTCCACAGATCGGTGATGTCACCCTTGCGGTTGAGCATGTGGATGGCGCGCTTGATGACGGTCAGCACGGCTTCGATGCGCGCTTCCTGGTCGTAGGTCAGGGCTGAGCGGTGCATGCCGTCGAGCGCGAAGCGGGCCAGGTCGCGGCTGGCCTGGAAGCGGGCGTCATTGCCGGCCATGATGAAGCCCGGCGTGGCACGGCCCATGGCGGCCTTGTCGAAGGCTTCCTGGGCCGGACGGATGGCCTTGGCGACCTCGGCATCCTGGCGGGCGGCGCGCTCCAGGGCGAGGAAGGCGGCAAACGGCGGCGAGCTGAGCAGGCGCCAATAGGCGTCGATGGCGCCGTCGAGCGCGTCCTGGCCGGGCTTCAGCTTGCGCGCCTCGGCTTCGAAGGCGGCTTCGCGGGCGGTATGGATGTGCCATGCGGCGGCTTCGACCAGATCTTCGCGCGTCGGGAAGTGATAAAGCATGGCGCCGCGGGTCAGGCCGCAGGCTTCGGCGATGGCTGCGTTGCCGGCGCGGTCATAGCCCAGCTCGGCGAACAGCCGCATGGCGGTTTCCAGAATCTGGATACGGGTGCGGCGCGACTTCGGCGTATCCTTCGCCGGGCCGGCAACGGGGCCGTCCTTGGGCGCAGTTGAGCCCGGATTATCCCGCACCTGCGGGATTTTGGGCTTTGATCTGGATCGCTCGGTCATAACGTTTTTACCCGCCGTTTCTTTTCCTGTGGCACGGAGCAGCGGTCCTTGCCTTGAAAATAAGGCATTTTACGTTTTAGGCAAGTTGTATAACGTGTAACACGACCACAATTTCGACATAATTGTCATTTTGTGCGCCGCCGAAGTCAAAAGTGAAGGTAAAGCCGCCGGAGCGGTATCCCTTACCCGCACAGCCTGGGCGCGAATGATGTGTCTCAATGCTTGTGCTTGCCAAGAGTCAATGAAATAGGGCATTGGAATTTGGAATTGGCAACGGGTTTAGGGACATCCGATCTTGCGTATCTTGCTGGCCACCGACGCGTGGGAACCTCAGGTCAACGGCGTGGTTACCACGCTCAAGCGCACCATTGAGGAATGCGAAAAGCTCGGGCACGAGTTCAAGATCGTCGACTACAATCAGTTCAAGACGGTGTCCTGGCCCGACTATCCGGAAGTGAAGCTTGCGCTCGGCTGCTACGAAGAGGTGCGCGAGATTATCCAGGACTATGAGCCGGACGCCATCCACATCGCCACCGAAGGGCCGGTCGGCTTCGCGGCGCGGCGCGTGTGCCAGGAGTGGAAGCTGCCGTTCACCACCAGCTATCACACCAAGTTTCCGGAATATGTGAATGCCCGGCTGCCGGTGCCGCTAAGTGTCGGCTATGCCATCATGCGCTGGTTCCACAAGCCTTCCGGGCGGGTGATGGTGGCGACGCCGACCCTGCAGCAGGACCTGGAATCGCGCGGCTTCACCAACATCTCGCCGTGGACGCGCGGCGTGGACACCGAGCTGTTCAGGCCGGGCCTGGAGCCGATCTTCGGCGCTGTCGAACGGCCGGTCATGACCTATGTCGGCCGGGTAGCGGTGGAAAAGAATATCGAAGCCTTCCTGCAGCTCGACGTGCCAGGCACCAAGGTCATCGTCGGCGGCGGCCCCCAGGTCGAGGAGCTGAAGGCGAAATATCCGGACGCCATCTTTACCGGGCCGCGCTTCGGGACGGATCTGGCCCGCTCCTATGCGGATTCGGATGTGTTCGTGTTTCCGTCGCTCACCGACACCTTCGGGCTGGTGATCATCGAGGCCATGGCGACCGGCACGCCGGTTGCGGCCTTCCCGGCGCACGGGCCGATCGACCTGATCCCCGGATCGGGCGCCGGCGTGATCAATGACGACCTCAAGGTGGCGATCGAAGAGGCGCTGAAGATCGACCGCAAGGCCGTGCGTGCCTATGCCGAACAGTTCTCCTGGCGGGCCTGCGCCGAGCAGTTCCTGCGCAACCTGGAGCCCTATCCGGAGCCAGCCAAGACCAAGCTCTGGAACAAGCTCCGGCACCTGACGCGGAAAAGGTTCGCGAAGAAGGGGTAAGGGGTGTGGGGCCTGAGGCCCCACGACTTAAACCAATCTCTTGCGGATCTGCTGCGACAGGATGTCGATCAGGGTGACCGCGACGACGATAATCAGGGCGATGGCAGAGGTCTGGCGGTAGGCGAAGCTGTTCAGGTTGTCGAACAGCACCTGGCCGATGCCGCCGGCGCCGATCAGGCCCAGCACGGTGGCCGAACGGGCATTCGACTCAAACCGATAAAGCGCAAACGACGTCCACAGCGGCGCGACCTGCGGGATCACGCCCCAGACGATTTCATGCAGCCGTCCGCCACCGGTCGCCCGCACGCCTTCGACCGGCGCCGTTTCGATGGCTTCGACGGCTTCCGAGAACAGCTTGGCCAGGGTGCCGGTATTGCTGACCGTCAGCGCCAGCACGCCGGCCAGCGGCCCCAGGCCGACCGCGACCAGGAAGGCCGTGCCCAGCACGATATCCGGGAATGCCCGCAGCAGGGCGATCAGGGCGCGCATCGGTTGGACGATCCAGGCCGGCGCGATATTGCGCGAACACAGGAAACTCAGCGGCACCGCCGCCACGATCGACAGCGCCGTGCCGTAAAGGGCGATCTGCAGGGTCTCCCACATGGCGGTGACGTACCGCTTCCAGTCCGAGAAATCCGGATGCATGTAGTCCTTGAGATAGGCGCCGGTGTTGGCCGAATTGTCGAACAGCTTATGCAGCTCATGCATATGCGCGCCACGGAAGCTTACCGCCAGGAGAGCGACGACGACCAGCACCATCAGCCAGTTCGCCAGCTGTGCCGCCAGACCGGTGGTCGGCGGCGCCAGGTCGGACGTGCGGGACTCTACCGTGGACGCCATGGCTTAGTGCGACGCCTGCGCCGACGACGGCATGTCGGCCGAAGCCTGTGGCGCGGTTTTGGAGGCGGCCTTCTTCTGGTCTTCCAAGGCCTTGTCAAGGGTCGCCTGCGCAGCCGTGACGGCGGCGGCATCCGTACCCTTTTGCGCTTCGGCCAGGGCGACGCGCGCCTCCATGACCCGCTGCGGGATCAGGTAGGTGGCGTCGGCGGGCTGATAGGCGCCCCACTGGAAGACGGCCAGGTTGGCGCGCTGGCGCTCAGCCTCAGCGCTGTCGCCGTGGCCATAGCTGAGGAAGAAGGAGCGCAGCTTTTCCTTGGTCACCGGATCGAGGTCCTTGCGGTAGACGATCACGCCCTTGGGCATGGACGGCGATTCCCAGATGACCTTGAGCTTGGCCAGCTTTTCCTGGCCTTCCGGCGTGTCGCTCAGTTCCTTGAGCGTGTCCGAATTGGCAGTGGCGGCGTCGACGACACCGGCGATGACGCCTTCGACATTGGCTTCATGCGAGCCGGAACGAACGTTGCGGAAGCATTTGTCGACATCGACATTGGCCGGCAAGAACAGGAACGCTTTCGGCGCGATGGTGCCGGAGGCCGACTTGACGTCGCCCATGCCGAAATTGATCTTGTGATCGCACTTCAGCACGTCGGGCAACGTGATCTTGGAGTCGGCGCGGACGATGACCACGCTCTTGTAGCCGTCGGTGCCGTCAGGGTTGGTGACATGAGCGAACACCTCAGCCCCACCGCGATTGACCGCTTCCAGGCCCGAGGCGCTGGAGAAGAAGCCAGCCTGGGTCTGGTTGAAGCGCATGGCCTCGATCAGCGAGGTATAGTTGCTCGAATAGAAGTTCTTTACCTTCAGGCCGGTCTGCTTTTCCATGTCGGCGGAGATCGGCCCCCACATGGCTTCAAGCTTCTGCGACTTTTCGAACGACAGGACAGAGAAGGAAATTTCCTTGGCCACGCCGTCGGTGTTCTCGGCCTTCTTCTCACACGAGGCCAGTCCGAGCGAAGCCAGCGCCACGCCGGCCAGGGCCGCCGCCTTGATCATTTTAATGGGCATTGGTGTCTCCTCCCCAATAGGCGTCTTCGATTTCCGCGCCGTATATGTCTTTAAGCGTCTCGTCGCTCAGGCCGTTGCTTGGGCCGTCATAGACAACCTTTCCGTCCTTGAGCGCCAGGATGCGATCGCAATAGGTCTTGGCGTAGTCGACCTGGTGTAACGTCACCACCACGCCGACACCGTCGCGTTCGTTGAGATCGACCAGCAGCTTCATCACCTTGCGTGCCGACACGGGGTCGAGCGAGGCGACCGGCTCATCGGCCAGCACGATCTGCGCACCCTGGACGATGGCGCGGGCGATGGCGCCGCGCTGCTGCTGGCCGCCCGAAAGGGTGTTGGCGCGCTGACCGGCCATGGCGGCAACACCGACGTGATCGAGCGCGGCCATGACCTTCTGCTTCTCGGTCTTCGACCAGAAGCCGAACAGGCCGCGAATGCCGGAAATCTTGCCGAGGAAGCCCAGGGCGACATTGGTGAACAGGCTCAACCGGCCGACCAGGTTGAACTGCTGGGCGATCATGCCGAGATTGGAACGGGTGGCGCGCACGTCCGAGGCCAAGCGGCCATTCGATTGAACGGTGCGGCCCATGACAGCGACGGTGCCTGTTCCCTTGTCGATGGTGTGCAGGCCGGAGATCGAGCGCAGCAGGGTCGACTTGCCCGAACCCGACGGCCCGATCAGGGCAACGCGTTCCGGACGGTCCATGACGAATGAAACGGTATCGAGGGCTTTGTGCGTGGTCGCGCCGCCGGCGGCTTTCGCCTTGCGGGAGTAGGTCTTGCTGATCGATTTGACCTCGACGAGCGGCGCCGGCATGCAAAACCCTTGAATTAAAGCCCTGACGGGGTACGCGAAAACCGCCCGGCAAGCAGGCGAAACTGATAACAGATAAAAAGTCTTATTAAAGTTTTGATGACAGTTGCAACAGGTTTTCGCTGCTGCAACAGCGAATTTACCGGCCTGTGACTTTAGCCCAGACAAAGCGCACGCCATCCTTGCCGTCCGATTGCGGTCCGGGGCTGTCGGCGATGACTGCGCCCGTCGCCGGATCGATACGCAGGAAACGGTTGGTCGCCAGCGACATCAAGGCCAGTTCGCCATAGGGCGTCTCGATCCATTGAAAGCTCTGTGCCGCGCCGGGCTGGGTGGTGGCGAGCGTTACCTTGCCGTCGTCCGCGACCGTCAGGAAACCACCGCCGCTTTTCAGCGCCGCCCGGCCGAGGCCCATGTCGACGACGGTGAAGGCGCCGGGGACACCGCGCTGACCGGTGGCGGACAGGCCGGTTGTGGCCTGATATGAAGTGAGCGTGATGCTTTGACCGTAAGGGATCGGGCGCATCAGACCATGCGGATGCGGCTCATAGACCTGCATGGAATCGAAGTCGACATAACCGCCTTCGCTGCTCGTCGTGTTGTAGCTGAACAGGGCATAGCGCACGCCCTGGAAGGTCTTGAGCTGAAAGACCATGGTGAACTCACGGCCCAGCGGCCTGAAGGCCTTGCCATCGGTCGAATAGCTGAACTTTGCCGTTTCCGTCAGATAGTCGGCATCGGCGCGCAGCCAGAGCTTGGCCGCCCTGGTTTTCAGCCGGGCTTTTGCGCCGGACTGCTGATCGAACTGGACGATCTCGAGGCCGTCGGCGCCTTTCTCGACGCCGATCCAGGCATAGGGCTGGCTGAACAGGGCCAGGCCCGCCACGTCACCGGCCTTCATCCCGGAGGCGTCGAGCTTGACCGTCGGGCGCGACTGCGGGCCGATGGCGCGTTGGGTCAGGCTGTCGCGGGCGTCCCACAGGCTGGTGGCGGGCAAGGCATGCAGGCGCAGGGAACCCGGCCGCTCACTCAGCGACCATTTGCCGTCGACCGGGACGTGGCTCCATTGCCAGATCGCCTTGAGCGGGCCGGAGAAATCGTCGCTGCGTTCATAGGGCGCGTGCGGAGCGGAGGTCGTGCCGGTGTTCGGCTTCGTCCAGGTGCGCGGCGTGCGGGTCAGGTTACCGGGCAGGCCGAAATAGGGCCAGCCATCCTTCCAGGTCACTGGCGACAGGCTAAGCAGGCGGCCGACGGAGTTATAGTCCATCATCGAAAAGCCCCACCATTCGCCGGTCTGGGTTTGCACCACGCCGCCCTGGTGCAGCGACATCCGGCCATTAGGTGCCGGATTGGGCGGGATGATGGTGAAGGGCGCCGCCTTGCCTTGCAGGCGGTTGCCTTCCATCAGGCCGAAGTCCTCGTCTGTGCTGAGGGCCGGATTGACCTCGTAGGGGCCCCACGGCGAATCTGCGCGCGCCGCCGGCATACGCATCCGTCCGGCGAACCAGGCCGAGGTGATGTAGTACTTGCCGTCGAGCTTGTAGAAGTGCGCGCCCTCGCCCATGCCGGCCGACGCCGGGATGATCTCGCGTTCGGTGCCGGGCACGGCGTCGGTCAGGTCGTCATTGAGCTGGACCATATGGATGCCCTGATAGCCCCAGATGGCGTAGACCTTGCCGTCATCGTCGAACAGCACCGACAGGTCGTGGAAGGAGCGCTTCATCTCATGACGCGTCCACGGGCCTTTCGGGTCTTTGGCGGTGAACACCTGCGTCTTCTCGCCGTTGACATTGGAGAAGATGTAGAAGGTGCTGTTGTGATAGCGGAAGCTCGGGGCCCAGATGCCCTGGCCGTAGACCTCCTTGCCCCCCTCGAGCCGGAAGCGCGGCCCCAGGTCGAGCTTGTCCTCGGCATAGGTCAGGAACTCCCAGTTGACGAGGTCTTTCGAATGCAGGATCGGCAGGCCCGGCATGGAGTGCATGGTGGTGCCGGTCAGGTAATAGTCGTCGCCGACGCGGATCAGGTCGGGATCGGAAAATTCGTCGTAAAACAACGGGTTGGTGAAAGTGCCGTTGCCGTTGTCTGATGTCCAGGTCTTCACCGGCTCCGCCAGCGCAGCGCTCACCAAACAAGCCCCCAAGGCCACGGCCGCCAACACTTTACGGATGATCATTGCCAGCCTCCCTGTTTGGCGCGAGCCTAAATTACCGCCGGCGGCAACTCAACTGAAAACTCAGACAAATTCGCAAAATCAAGGCCCATCAGGACTTGAGCAACAAAAAGTGTCCCCGATCGGCAGCCAGAGTGCAATTCCCCTCTTTACACAGCGTGAGAATTCCATATATGTGCCGCTTCTTCCGGCGGACCCCTAGAGTTCATCGTAACGCTGCTAACGCCGGTCTGGGTTTTAACGTTTTTCAATCGGGGTATGTGTGGTGGATAACTACTCATCAGCCCTGGACCTGGTCCGCAAGCAGCCTCCGGAACGCCCCGTCGCCCTCGTGCGCCGTGCGCCCGTCACAGTTGCCGCGCAATGGTTTCAGGCGAACTTCAAGGGCGATGTCTTTTACGCCGTCAAAGCCAATCCGTCGCCCTGGGTGATTGAAACCCTGTGGGCCGCCGGCGTGCGTTCGTTCGACGTCGCATCGCTGAACGAAGTGCAGTTGGTGCGCGAGACCGTGCCGCAGGCCCGTCTGGCTTTCATGCACCCGGTCAAGAGCCGCGCCGCGATCTCAGCTGCCTATTTCGACTATGGCGTCCGCACCTTCAGCCTCGATACGCATGAGGAACTGGCCAAGATCCTCGAGGCCACCAATTATGCCAAGGATCTGAACCTGATCGTCCGCCTGGCGACCTCGGGCGAAGGCTCGAACCTGCCGCTGACCAACAAGTTCGGCGCCCAGAGCCACGAAGCGCCGTCGCTGCTGCTGGCCGTGCGCCGGGCCACGCAGGACCTGATGGGCATCTCGTTCCACGTCGGTTCGCAATGCATGCGCCCGACGGCCTATGCTGCCGCCATGGCCGCCGCTTCGCGTTCGCTGGTTCGCGCCGGCGTGTTCGCCGATGTCGTCGATGTCGGTGGTGGTTTCCCGTCGGTATATCCGGGCATGGTGCCGCCGGCTTTGGCCGAGTACATGGATGTCATCGACCGCGCTTTCAATGAAATGAAGGTGCACGAGGAAACCCAGCTGTGGGCCGAACCAGGCCGTTCGCTGGTGGCGGAATCGACGTCGATCCTGACTAAGGTCGAGCTGCGCAAGGGCGATGCGCTGTATCTGAACGACGGTTCCTACGGCAATCTGTTCGACGCCACCCACGCCAAGTGGCCGTTCCCGGTGCGCCTGCACCGCCAGGACGAAATCGTCGATGACGAGACCTTGAAACCGTTCCGCTTCTACGGTCCGACCTGCGACTCCATCGACTCGATGCCCGGGCCGTTCTGGCTGCCGGCCGATGTCAACGAAGGCGACTATGTCGAAATCGGCATGCTGGGCGCCTACGGCGTGGCCATGGGCACGCGCTTCAACGGCTATGGCGAGACGGAAACCGTCTTCCTGGACGACGCGCCGATGGCGTCGCTGTTCGGCCTGGGGCCACGCAGCGTCAACAATCCGCGCTCGGCCTATGAGATCGAGGAAGCCAACAAGGTCGTCCGCCTCAACCGTCCGAAAGGCGGCAAGCGCGGCAAGAAGCGGGTGAAGGCCAAGGCGTAAGATTTAAGGCGAGGGGTCACGAACCCCTCGACCCCATACGTTTTCAGCCCCCCTAAATCTTCACAAATCCAAGATTGCCAAGGCGGCCCGCATGTTCTATAGGGCCGCCACCTAAAGTTACCCTCCCCATCGCACCGTCTGGGGGGCCAAGGGGAAATGACGGGCGTCCACCTTCTCCCATCAAGGATCAAAGAGATGAACGCAAACACCCCCACCTCCAACAAAAAAGCCGAACTGCTCGCCGAAACGGTCGAGCACGTCGACATCACGTCCTACGACGCCCGCCCGATCATCGACTCGATGCGCAAGATGTCGTTCTCGTCGCGCGACACCGCCCGCGCCGCCGACATCCTCAATATGGCCATCGAAGACAAGTCGTGCTCGCCGTGGCTGATCCTGGCCGGTTCGACCTCGGCCGGCGGCTGCATGCACGTCTATCGCGACATGGTGAAGTTCGGCATGATCGATGCCGTGGTCGCCACCGGCGCCTCAATCGTCGACATGGACTTCTTCGAAGCCCTGGGCTTCAAGCACTATCAGGCGGCTGGCCCGGTCGACGACAACGTGCTGCGCGACAACTATATCGATCGCATCTACGACACCTATATCGACGAAGAAGAACTGCAGAACTGCGACCACACCATCCTGGAAATCTGCAACCAGCTTGAGCCGCGCCCCTATTCGTCGCGTGAATTCATCTGGGAAATGGGCAAGTGGCTGGCCGCCGGCAACGCCAAGAAGCCGGGCTCGCTGATCCAGACCGCCTACGAAGAAGGCGTGCCGATCTTCTGTCCGGCGTTTGTCGACTCGTCGGCCGGTTTTGGCCTGGTCAAGCACCAGAAGGAAAAGATCGCTGCCAAGCAGCCGTATCTTAGCATCGACGCCGTGGCCGATTTCCGCGAACTGACGGACATCAAGATCGCCGCCGGCACCACCGGCCTGTTCATGGTCGGTGGCGGCGTGCCGAAGAACTTCGCTCAGGACACGGTCGTCTGCGCCGAGATCCTCGGCATCGAGGCCGACATGCATAAATACGCGATTCAGATAACTGTTGCAGATGTTCGCGACGGAGCTTGCTCATCTTCAACGTTAAAGGAAGCAGCCTCGTGGGGGAAGGTGTCCACGACCTATGAGCAGATGGTGTTCGCAGAGGCAACAACCGTCGTTCCGCTCATCGGTTCGGACGCCTATCACCGCGGAGCGTGGAAAAACCGGGAAAAGCCCCGGTGGTCCAAGCTGTTCAACTGAGTTCACGAGGCAGATCACCCATTTGTGACCCCGATTTTCTGCTGCGATGCAAAAAAAGTTCGATTGGGGTCTTCCATTTTGGTTTGAAAGTATTAGTTAGAGGTCACGGTCATACTCATTAATGAGTCGTTTCCCTCTTTCTGGTAAATTGAGACCTACAAGTTCGTCACCGGGATCATCCCCCCCCTCGAAACCGGTGGCATGCGACGGAGACCATTGCCCCCCAATGGTCTCCGTTTTGCGTTTTGGGTTATGGTCGACATGGAGACCATTGCACCCCATCAAGGTTTCTGGCGGAACTACCGGGCGCGATAAATCGTGAAACGGTCCCATCGGCCTGACACGGCAGCCGTCTGGATATAGTTCTTCGCCAGTTCCGCCCGGATACGCGGCAGCCGCGTCTGGTCGGTGCACCCCATGCTGAAGGTTTCATCCGCCATCACTACGAACTTCGGCCGCGTGGCGAAGGCCGCCGCCAGCGGATCAGCGTCCAAAGCCGGAAACGGACATAACAGGTGCATGGAGTGGAAATAGCGCGTGGCCGGCAGAGCGCCCGTCAGAATATAGACAAACTGCCCGCGGCTGAGCACCAGCAGGTTGTCCTGCGCGCGCAAGCCAGCAGCTTTAAGAGCCTGTGCAGCAACGACGTTGGCACGCCAATCGGGCGGACCGCGATAATCAGAACCGAAGAGCTTGGTTGCCGCTCCAGCCAATGGCTGGACGGCCGCAAGAAGGGTATAGGCGGCTATCCATGCCGTTCGCCAGCGCGGCGCAAACGCGATGCCGTGACATAGAACACAGGCGAACAGAATAAGACTCGGTGCGATCAGTGGCTCCGCGTACCAGTCTTCCGGCAAACGCACGATCAGCATGCCCACCGCAGCCGCAGCGTACCACACGAGGGTCAGGTCGACGACCGGCAGGGCAAAGGCGGCGTTCAGCCTTTTACGCCGCATGAGCGCCAGGGCCGCGCCGCAGGTGGCAATGACAAAGGGCTTGATCAGCGGCGGGTAATGACCCAACCGCGCCAGCAGATCGAGATACCAGGCACTGTCGCGGGCCGTGATATTCGTCTGTGAGCGCAGCCCTGCCAAGGTGACGACTGAGGTAAAAGCCTCGGGCAAATGACCGGCAGCCGCGAAATAGACGACGAACCCGGCCCCGGGCAACGCAGCCGCGACGGCGAACGCGAGAACCGGCCGCCAGGCTTTCAGCCGCCAGGCCAGCAGGCCCATCAGCGCCACGGCCTCAAAGGCGGCCGTCTGCTTGACCGTGACGGCCAGGCCGATCATCAGGCCGCTTAAGGCCGCTTCGCTCCACTTGCCCGATGCCAGGGCGTCGAAGGCCCAGGCAAAGGCCCATATGGTCAGACCGGCCTGAATGATCTGGCACGGCGACGACACGCCCATGACGATCAACGAATAGATGGGATAAAGCCCCGCCGCCCAGAGGCCGGCGCGCGATGAGGCATGCTTCGTCAACAGCCTGTACAGGCCGAACGCACCCAGCGCGGTAAAGACGATCTCAACCCCTTTGATAACCAGGAGGCTGGCGCCCAGCACGGGCTGCAAGAGGGCAAACAGGAAGAACACGCCCGGCGCCTTGACGTCGAAGCTGGCGACATAGGGCAGTTCGCCGCGCAGCCAGCGCGAGGCGACGACGCTGTAGAACGCCTCGTCCTCCTGGATGACGTGCAGGAACGGCAAGCGCACAAGGCAGGTCCAGACCAACAGCACGACCGCCACGCATAGCATCGGCCGGGCGCGATAAAGGCTGGACAGGGATTTAATTGCGCCGGAGGTCATGCCGGTGAGGTTACACCGAAACGGTAAACATTCGCCTGTAGCGAAAATTAACCGCCGTTAACCAAATAAATACCTGATTTGGCGACTCTTGCGGTCATGGCTACAGAGATTCGCCCTTCCCTCGCCCAGATGCTCAATCCGCAGGCCGCGCGCCCAACCGTGCAGACGCCGCCACAAGCCACGCCTGGTGGCTTTGCCGGCGCCATGGCGGCACAGAAGGCCTTTTTCCAGCAAATTACGGCGCCAAAGGTCGCGCCGGCCAACTACACGGCAGCGGATATTGAAAAAGCTATGCAGGCGCCCAAAGCCGCGTCCGTGCAGGCCCCGGTCAACGCAGCCGCCACGGTCGATCCGACCCAGCCGCCGCGGCGGCCGGGATCATTCCTGAATATTGTCGTGTAGTTTTAGCGGTCGCGCCTTTGGAAAGCGTTCTAGGCCGACGCTTCGAGCTCGACCGGCGACACCACCGGCTCTTCGGACGGCTGGCCGACCGCGCCTTCGGACAGGGCCGGCATAGGCAGCTTGCGCAGCTTTTTGGCCAGCTTCTTCGTCTCGTCCTTCTTGTGCGCCTTCTTGTTCTCTTTCTTGGCCTTCTTGTCGGCCTTTTCCGTTACCTTTTCGGCGCGGCGAGCGGGCGCGTCGTTGGCAGCGGTCAGCTCTTCCTCACGCGCCACGGTGATCTTGCGCAACAGCTTCACGAAGCTTTCACGCTTGGGCGGCGAGAGCAGGCTCAGGATTTTTTCGTCGGCGGCCAGAACGCGCGGGTGCATCTCGGCCAGCGCCTGGCGCCCGGCAGCGTCGAGCTGGACCAGATTGGCGCGGGCATCGGTGGCCGAGCGTTCGCGCTTCAGCAGATTGCGCGTCAGCATGCGCGCCACCAGGTCGGCCAGGGTCGACCGGTCAATGCCGGTCAGCCGGACCAGGTCGGTCTGGGACAGGCCGTCGCTGTCGTCCAGCGCCTTCAGAACGGCGTACTGACGTTGGGTCAGCGCCCCTTCGCCGGCCTCGGCATTATAAATGTCGAGCGCGATTTGCAGGACGCGGTGAAGCAGGTGTGAGGGGGAATCTTCGAGCACTGTTTTTGAGGGATTCATGTTGCCGTGACGTGATTTCTTCATGGTCGGCCCCGCTTCGGTTGGGAAAGGGAGGTAAGCCACACGTAAAGCATTGTCACGCACCCGGATGCGCTTCAAACCGCTATACTATTGCACAGGAATATAACAAAATTACGACAATAATCCGTGAACGGAGGATTGCTGCGGCGCAATCAAGGCTCCGGTCGTTCACATTTTGGCCTGGCCTGACCTAAGACTTTGATCTATTTTACTTTTTTGGAATCGTCCGGTGTCGCCGGCATGACCAGGTTCTTCATCAGGAACGGTGTCAGGCACAACGAAAACGCCAGGGTGACCAGGAACATTGACGATTTGAACGTCACCCAGACGGCTTCGGCTTGGGTTCGCCAGATGATCTCATTGGCGACGGCGACGACCAGAAAGAAGAGGCCGTAATAGAGGGTAAGCCGGGGCCACGCCTCTTCCTTGAGCGGCAAGGCTTCGCCGAGCAAAGCCTTCAGCGGCGCCTTTTTCAGGTAGAGCCCGCCCAACAGGGTCAGGCCAAACGCGGCATTGAGGAAGGTCAGCTTCATCTTGATGAAGCGGGTATCGTGGAAATAGAGCGTCAGGCCGCCGAACACCAGCGCGAACAGGCCGACGACCAGCGGCATCCAGGCCACCCGCTTTTCGAGCACAAAGCCTGCCACCAGCGCCAGAGCCGAAGTCCCGGCCAGCACACCCGTGGCCAGTAGCAACGGGAAATCCTTGTCGGCATGCGGCATCCGGCCGGCGATGAAATAGGTGGCGCCAAAGGCCAGAGGCGCACCGAAATCGATCGCCATCTTGACCCAGTTCTGCTTGGCGGCGACAGGGGCAAAGCCGGCATCCGGATCGGCTTCGACGGCCGTGGTGATCACCTTTTCGGGCGTCGTTTTGGGCGTCTTGTCGTCTTCGCTCATCTTTAGTCCCCCAGCGGTTCCAGACCGACCATGGAGCGCGCAAAATCACGCGCCTTGAAGGCATGCAGGTCCTCGATATCCTCGCCGACGCCGATCAGCTTGATCGGGGCGTCGGACGCCTTGGCAATCGGGATCAGAATGCCGCCGCGCGCCGTGCCGTCAAGCTTGGTCATGACGAGACCCGAAACAAACGCCTGGCGGCCGAAGATCTGTTCCTGGCTCAGCGCATTGCGGCCTACGGTGGCGTCGAGCACCAGCAGGGTCTCATGCGGCGCATCGGGGTCGATGCGCTTGATGACCCGGACGATCTTCAGCAGTTCGTCCATCAGCTGCTGTTTGTTCTGCAGGCGGCCGGCGGTGTCGATCAGGACGACGTCGTAGCCTTCTTCCTTTGCCTTGGTGACCGAGTCGAAGGCGAGGCCCGCCGCGTCGGCGCCGGTCTTGCGACCCATGAAATCAGCCTTGGCGCGTTCCGACCAGACCTTGAGCTGTTCGACGGCGGCAGCCCGGAAGGTATCACCGGCGACAATCAGCACCCTGGCGCCTTTGGCGGTCAGCGAGGCGGCGATCTTGCCCAAGGTCGTGGTCTTGCCGGAGCCGTTCACGCCGACGAACAGGACGATATAGGGCTTGGGGCCGCCCAGCGGATCGAAGACGCCTTCGTGGTTGACCAACTCGTCGGCCAGGGCTTCGGCCAGGGCAGCGCGCACAGCGGTCGGGTCCTTGGCGGAATTGAATTTGCGCTCGGCCATCTTGGCGGCGATGGTGGCGGATATCTGCGGGCCCAGGTCGCTTTCGACCAGCAGGTCTTCGAGTTCCTCAAGCGCGGCGGAATCCAGGCTTTCCTTCTGCGCGAAGACCTGAGTCACCTGTTCGGTCAGGTTCTGCGAGGTCCGCGACAAACCGTCCGTCAGGCGCTGAAACCAGCCTTTTTTCTTTTCTTCCGCCATGAACCGCGTCTAGCCCAAGTTCGCTAAAATACCAAGCGAATGCTTATGGTCATGGCCGGTGACGGTGATGTCGGCCAATTGTCCGGGTACGGTTTCACCTTCGAACAGCACTTCGGTGAAATCGGCGGCGCGGGCGAAGCCGGGTTTTTCGACCACGCAGTTCAGCGTCCGGCCGACCTGGCGATTGAGGTGGCGTGTCAAGGCTTCGGTCCCTTTGGCGCGCAGGCGTTCCGCGCGGTCCTTGATCAGCGGGCGCGGATGCTGCGGCATCTTGGCGGCCGGCGTCTGCGGGCGCGGAGAATATGGAAAAACGTGGAGGAACGACAGATCGCAATCGTCCACCAGCGCCACGGCATTGGCGAAATGTTCCTCGGTCTCCGTCGGGAAGCCGGCAATCATATCGGCGCCAAAAGCGATGTCCGGACGAATTTTGCGCACGGTTTCCGCCAGCTTGATGGCGTCGGCGCGCAGGTGGCGGCGCTTCATCCGTTTCAGGATCAAATCGTCTCCATGCTGAAGACTGAGGTGCAGATACGGCGCCAGGCGCTCTTCCTCGGCAAAGGCGCGCAGCAGGGCATCGTCGATTTCGGCGGCGTCGATCGACGACAGACGCAGGCGCTTCAGGTCCGGCACGTGCTTGAGGATGCGGGTGACCAGGTGGCCCAATTGCGGCGTACCCGGAAGATCGGCGCCCCAGGACGTCAGGTCGACGCCGGTCAGGACGATTTCGTTATAGCCTTCGGCGACCAGGCGCTGGGTCTGGGAAATGATATCGCCCGCCGCCGCCGAGCGCGAATTGCCGCGGCCGTACGGGATGATGCAGAAGGTGCAGCGGTGATCGCAGCCGTTCTGCACCTCGACAAAGGCGCGGGCGCGGTCCTTGAGGCCGTCGATCAGGTGGCCGGCGGTTTCCTTGACCGAAAACACATCGTTGACGACCACGCGGGCGCTGTCGGCCGTCAGGCGATAGCTGCCGGCCTTCTGCTTGTCGGCATTGCCGATGACGAAGTCGACCTCGTCCATGGCGGCAAACATGTCCGGATCGGTCTGGGCGGCACAGCCGGTAACGATCAGGCGGGTGTCCGGGTTTTCCTTCCGTGCACGGCGGATGGCCTGGCGGGCCTGACGAACGGCTTCGCCGGTGACGGCGCAGGTATTGAAGATGATGGCGTTGCTCAGGCCGTCGTCGGCGGCGGTCTTGCGGATGACCTCGCTCTCATACGAATTGAGGCGGCACCCGAAAGTCACCACCTCAACGCCGCTATCGATCGGGCGGCTGTCGTCACTCACTTCAGCTCACCGGAGAATTCAAGTTCGACAGGACCGGTCATGACGACATGATCGTTGTCCGTCCAGGCGATGTGCAACGGGCCGCCGTCCATGATGACGGTGGCGGAACGTTCGCTCAAACCGCGGCGGGCGGCCGCAACCAAGGTGGCGCAGGCGCCTGTTCCGCAGGCCTTGGTGATACCCGCGCCGCGTTCCCAGACGCGCATGCGCAGCGTGCGGCGGTCGATGACCTGAACGAACTCGACATTGACGCCTTCGGGGAAGAGCGGGTGATTTTCGATCAGGCTGCCGGTGGCGGCGACATCGACCTTATTCACGTCCTCGACGAAGAAGACGACGTGCGGGTTGCCCATCGAGACGGCGCATGGCGTGTGATAAAGCGGGTCGTCAATCGGCCCAACCTGCAGCTCCAGGCGCAGGGTATCCATTTCTTCCGCCAACGGAATCTCTTGCCAGTTCAGGCGCGGCTTGCCCATGTCGACGCTGGCGGTGCCGGAATTGGCATCGGCCTTAATGACGCGCGCCTTGGTCAGTCCGCTGAGTGTATCGATCTTCAGGGTCTTATCGTCCGCCTCCGGATTGAGCACCCAGGCAACACAGCGCAAGGCATTGCCGCAGGTTTCAACGCCGGAGCCGTCCGAATTCCAGACGCGCATGAAGGCGTCGCCGTCCGCCGAATCCTCGATGGCGATCAGCTGGTCGAAGCCGACGCCATGCGCACGGTCGGCCCACGCCCGGATCTGATCCGGGGCGGGCGCGAAAGCGTTCTGGCGGGCATCGACCACGGCAAAATCATTGCCGAGGCCATTCATTTTAAGAAAAGGCCTGTTCATTTTTCTTGCCGCCTCACGTTCATCCGAAAACCGGCAATCCACTTTTCGGCGTGAGGCTTGCGGGCTATATAGTCGCAAACCTGTGAGAAATGTAGGGGTTTGTTACATTTCCACTGCAACAGCCGTTTTAACCCTGGAAGTCGATCAGCTCGATCTTGAAGATCAGCACACTGTTGGCCGGGATGGAACCGTCCGGCGTGGCTTGCGGGCCGTAACCCAGCTCCGGCGGCACGTAGAGTTCCCAGACGTCGCCCTTGTGCATCATCGGCACGGCGACCTGCCAGGCGGGTACCAGCTGAGCCAGCGGGAAGGTCGCCGGCACGCCGCGCGCATACGACGAGTCGAAGACCGAACCGTTGACCAGCTTGCCTTCGTAATTGATCTTCACCTTGGCGGCGGGCGACGGCCGTTCGGCGGTCGGATGGGGGCTATAGACCACTTTGTACATCAGGCCTGACGGCAGGGTGACGACGCCCGGCTGTTTGGCGACATCGGCCATGAAGGTCTGATTGGCCTTCTGCGACTCAGCGGCATCGGCCGACGCCTTGGCCTCATAGGCGGCCAGTTCCTTGTCGACGGCCTTGTCCATCGACTGCCCGCAGGCGCTCAAGGCCACGGCCGATACGGCCAGTCCGATCCAGGTGAGGCGCATGCTTAGTTCCTTTCGATGCCGATGAGGTGCACACGGAAGATCAGCGTGCTGTTGGGCGGAATATCAGGGCTCAGGTCGCGGTCGCCATAGGCTTCGCTGGGCGGGGTATAGAGGATGATCTCATCGCCGACATGCATCTGCGGAATCGCCTGCTTCCAGGCCGGGACAAGCTGGCCCAGCGGGAAGGTCGCCGATTGCTGGCGGGCATAGGACGAGTCGAAGACCGCGCCGTCGATCAGCTTGCCTTCATAGTCGAGGGTGACGGTATCAGCGACCGTCGGCTTGTCGCCGGGATTCGGCGCGCGCGATATGACGCGGTACATCACGCCGGTCGGCAGGGTGACGACGCCCGGCTGTTTGGCGACCTTGGCCAGATAGGCCTTGCCGGTTTTCAGGTTGTCGGCCGCCGTCTGGGCGACAGCTCCACCAGCCAGACACATCCCTGCCAGCGCCAGAACCAGCGTCTTAGTCCATCCGTAAGGCATATCCCGTACCCCTCAGTGCTTCCGAAATTTCAAGCGCATGGCGGGGGCCCTGCGTCTCGACCATGATGTCGAATTCGGCCCCCTTCGCCGGCACGTCCAGCCCCAGCCGGTTGTGCGCGACGTCGACAATATTGCCGCCCTTGCTGGCGATGGCGTCGGCCACCAGCGACAGCATGCCGGGGCGATCGTCGCCCAAAATCCGGTAGGTGACAAGCCGCTTTTCGCGCACCATCTCGCGTTGAAGCACGCTGGCCAAGAGGCGCAGGTCGATATTGCCGCCCGAGATGATCAGGCCGACATTCTGGTCGCGGAAGCGTTCCGGGTAGCGCATGACGGCAGCCAGGCCCGCCGCGCCGGCGCCTTCGACCACGGTCTTTTCGATGTCGGCATAGGCGGCGATGCCGCGCTCGAAATCGGCTTCGTCGATGACCACCACATCGTCGACCAGCGGGTTGGCCGCTTCGAACGGCAGGTCGCCGACGTCCTTGACGGCGATGCCTTCGGCGATTGTGCTGCCGCCGGCCGGCATGGCCAGGCCGCGGCGGCGGGCGGCAAACGACGGGAACATGGCGGCTTCGACGCCGATGACCTTGATCCACGGCTTGATCGCCTTGGCGGCCGTCGCGACACCCGCGATCAAGCCACTGCCGCCGACCGGCACGATCAGGGTGTCGAGCTCCGGCGCCTGGGCCAGCATCTCGACGGCCAGCGTGCCCTGGCCCGCCATCACCGCTTCGTCGTTGAACGGATGGACATAGACGCCATTGGCCTTTTCGCACAGGATGTGGGCGGCGGCTGATGCTTCGTCATAGTCGTTGCCTTCGATGACCACGCGCGCACCATAGCCTTCGGTCTTGGCGACCTTCACGAACGGCGTGCCCTGCGGCATGACGACGGTCGCCGGGATGCCGAGGCGCTGGGCGTGATAAGCGACGCCCTGGCCGTGATTGCCGGCCGAAGCGGCGAACACACCACGCTTGCGTTCGGCCTCGCTCAACTGCAGCAGCTTGTTGAGCGCGCCGCGCTCCTTGAACGACGAGGTGAACTGCTGGTTTTCGGCCTTGACCCAAATCTTCGTCCGGAACGCCGTAGATAGCCGCTGCGAAAAGACGCAGGGGGTGCGGACGAGATGGCCTTCCAGTCGGGAGGCGGCGGCTTCGATATCGGCAAAGCTGGGCATGGACTTGAGACAGGGTTGAAAAAGGAGGCCCTCCTTAACAGAGGGCGGGAGGATGTGCCTGCGAAAAATGTGCAGGGGACGGAAAATCGGCAATATACGTTTCAAGTGATATTATATTGGCAAATTGAGCGCATGCAGTTTCAATTTTACCGAATTGGACCGTAATTTTTTCATTTTAATGGCGACCATATTGAAATTTGACTATCTATTTCCGGAAATGCCAAAATGGATTTTACAAAATGGCCGAAAAATTTCTGAAATTCGCCTCACCCACCGCGCACGGCTTTGTCCGCATCGCCTGCGTGACGCCGAAAGTGCATATTGCTGATCCGGCCGCTAATCTGGCCGAGCATATCGCGCTGGCTAAACGCGCTGACTCAGCGGGCGCCGATCTGGTGGTGTTTCCGGAGCTATCGCTCAGTGCCTACAGCCTGGATGACCTGTTTCTGCAGGAGACGCTTCTGGAAGCCGTCGAGGCCGCGCTCGCCAGCCTGATAGAGGCGTCGGAGCAGATCCGGCCGGTTCTGGTCGTCGGCCTGCCCCTGCGACTTAATAGCGGCATTTATAACTGCGCGGCGGTGATCCAGGGTGGCAGTTGTCTCGGTATTGTCCCGAAAACCTATCTGCCCAATTACCGCGAATATTACGAGAAGCGCTGGTTCGCTTCGGGCAGCGATCTGACTCATGCTGACAACGAATTCATCAAGTGGAATTGCCATGTCGGCACGCACCTGATTTTTGGCCTGCGCGGTTTCGACGCCTTTACCTTCGGCGTCGAGATCTGCGAGGACGTGTGGTCGCCGCAGACGCCGTCGACCCGGCTGGCGCTGGCAGGCGCAACCGTTATCGCCAATCTTTCGGCTTCGCCGGTGGTTGTCGGCAAGTCGCGCGCCCGTAAGCGTCTGTGCGGCGCGGCGTCGGAGCGCATGATCTGCGCCTATGCCTATTCGGCCGCCGGACCGGGTGAGTCGACGACTGACCTGGCCTGGGATGGCCAATCCCTGATCTATGAGATGGGCGACCTGATCGCCGAAGGCGAGCGGTTTGCCTCCGGGACAATGACTCTGGGCGATATAGATATCGATCGCATCTATCAGGAGCGCCTGCGCAACGGCACTTTCCATGACGCCAAGAAGGCCTTTGTCGGTCCCGGCGTCGTCTGCGTGCCGTTCGAGCATAAGCCTCACGCCCTGACCGATTTTCAGCGCAAGGTTTCGCGCTTTCCGTTCGTGCCGAACGAGCGCGAGCGGCTGGACGAGGACTGCTACGAGGCCTTCAACATCCAGGTGCACGGTCTGATGCAACGGCTGGAAACCACCGGCACGAAGGACGTGGTCATAGGTGTGTCGGGCGGGCTCGATTCCACCCACGCCCTGATCGTCGCCGCCAAGGCGTTCGATCGCTTAGGCATTCCGCGTGAGCGCATCCACGGCTACACCATGCCCGGTTTTGGCACCACGACCGGCTCGAAGAACGATGCGCTCAAGCTGATGAAGGCCTTGGGCATTACCGGTGAGACGCTGGATATCCGCCCGGCGGCCAAGCGGATGCTGATGGATATCGGCCATCCGTTCGGCCGCGGTGAGCGAGTCTACGACATCAATTTCGAGAACGTTCAGGCGGGGTTACGCACCGATTTCCTGTTCCGGCTGGCGGGTGAGAAGAAGGGCTTTGTCATCGGTACCGGCGATCTGTCGGAGCTGGCACTCGGCTGGTGCACCTATGGCGTCGGCGACCATATGAGCCATTACAACGTCAATTGCGGTGCGCCCAAGACTCTGATCCAGCACCTGATCCGCTGGGCGGCCAAGACCGAGTTCGACGCGAAGACCGCCCGTATCCTGCACTCGGTGCTGGAGCGGGAAATTTCGCCGGAACTGGTGCCGGTGGGCGAAGACGGCGCCTTGCAAAAGACCGAGGACAAGGTCGGCCCGTATGAGCTGCAGGATTTCACCCTGTACTACATCACGCGCTATGGCCTGAAACCGTCGAAGGTGGCGTTCCTGGCGTGGCAGGCCTGGCAGGACGCGGCCAAGGGCGACTGGCCGCCGGACTTCCCGGAGCACAAACGGCGCAGTTATTCGTTGGCCGAAATCCGCAAATGGATGGAGGTGTTCCTGTGGCGCTTCTTCCAGACCTCGCAGTTCAAGCGCTCAGCGGTGCCGAACGGCCCGAAACTGATCTCGGGCGGGGCGCTGTCGCCGCGCGGCGACTGGCGGATGCCGAGCGACGCCACGGCCAAACTATGGTTGGAGGAACTTCGGACGAACGTACCGGAGTAAATCACTTCACCCGCGTGGCTGTGCCGTTGAACGAGCACGTTCCGCCGTGGTAGGCCGCGCAAGACGGTGTCTCCGAGACCGTCAGCGTGTCGCCGGCGCGCTTGATGCGGAAGATGCAGGCGTCGGATGAGTCCTGCGGGTGCATCACCAACTGCAGCTCATTGTCGGACACCGTGTTGGTTGTCAGGCCGCCATCGGCCAAACCGACATCGCCGGTGCAGCCATCCGCCTGGCCTTCGATCAGGATGACTTTGTGGTCAGGGGCGATGCGGACCATGACCTCGCCTTCGTACTTGCCAGGCCAGGTATCGACCACCGGCGCCGCAACCGTCTTGGTCTCTGACTTCGGCAGATCGGTCTTTTCCTCGCAGCCGGCCAAAACCAGCAGGCTCAGCAACAGAACGCGTTTCATGGTTTCAACGTCTCCGCCAGCAGTTTGGCTTCGGCACCCCGGCTGGAACCGGCGCGCCACACCACCACTATATCGCGGAAAGCGTGGTCGGAGATCAAGGGCCGGACGCTGACGTCTTCGGGCCGGACCAGACCCGCTTCGACCGCCATGGCCGGCACCAGGGAGATGCCGAGGCCGGAACCGACCATCTGCACCAATGTATTCAGCGACGTAGCTGCGAACCCGCCATTCTGCGCGCCCAGCGTTTCCGCCGATCCGGCCGGTGAGGTCCAGGTGCAGGCGGCCAGTGCGTGATCGCGCAGACAGTGGCCATCCTCGAGCAGGATCAGTTCCTCGTCGCGCAGAGCTTCCGGAGCAATGCGCGCCTGTTTGGCCAGCGGATGGTCGCGCGGCGTAGCGGCGACGATTTCGTCCTTGGCCACGAACGCGCTGTCGAGGCCGCTCAGGTCATAAGGCAAGGCGATGACCGCGGCATCAAGCGCGCCGGACTTCAATGACGCGATCAGCCGCGCCGTCTGGTCCTCACGCAGGAACAGCCGCAGGTGCGGGAACTCTTCGCGCAGCCGAACCAGCGCTTTCGGCAGCAGGAACGGCGCGATCGTCGGAATGACCCCGAGCCGGAACCGGCCGGTCAACGGCCGGTTGGCGCCGCGCGCCGCTTCGACCAGATCTTCGGTGCGGGCCAGGATGTCCTCGGACCGTTTCAGGGTCTCCTCGCCGATGGCGGTGAGGATCACCTGACCGCGCGCCCGGTCGACCAGCCGCGCGCCCAGAATCTTCTCCAGCTCAGCGATGCCGGATGACAGAGCGGGCTGGGAGACGAACGCGGCTTCGGCGGCCGCCATGAAGCTTTTGTGCTCGGCGAGCAGCTTCAGATATTGCAGTTGGCGAAGAGTGGGGAGCATGGGAACCGTTATAAATCCCGCTCAATATAATCCGGCTTTCCATAAATTCAATTTATAAAAAATTCAAAAACAATTAATTGGCTTTCTACCCGTGGCGGGCGTAAACCCTCGCTATCGGCGCTCCTGCCGAACCAATCTCAAGGAGAATGACTATGATCGGTGTTGGCGAAACCCTCCCGGATTTCAAGCTTGTCGGCGTGAAGCCGGGCTTCAACAGCCACGAAGAAAACGGCCAGTCGGCGTTCGAAGACGTCACCAAGGCCAGCTTCCCGGGCAAGTGGAAGGTCATCTTCTTCTACCCGAAGGACTTCACCTTCGTGTGCCCGACCGAAATTTCCGCCTTCGCCAAGCTGGAACGCGAATTCGCCGACCGTGACGCCGTCGTGCTCGGTGGTTCGACCGACAACGAGTTCTGCAAGCTGGCCTGGCGCCGCGACCACAAGGACCTGAACAAGCTGCCGCAATGGTCGTTCGCCGATAACGGCGGCGCCTTTGCCCGCGCCCTCGGCGTCCTCGATCAATCGGCCGGTGTCGCCCTGCGGGCCACCTTCGTCGTCGATCCGGACAATGTGGTGCAGCACGTCACCGTCAACGGCCTGAACGTCGGCCGCTCGCCGGAAGAAACCCTGCGCGTCCTCGACGGCCTGCAAACCGACGAACTGTGCCCGTGCAACCGCGCGGTTGGTGGCGACACGCTCGCCGCCTAAGATCTGAGACCCGATCTCCGGTGTAAATCGGAGTCCAAGGCGGCGTTGGCGTACCCTCCCCCACAGCCGACGCCGCCTTTTTCATGCTTGAAAGGAAAAACGATGTCTATCGATGCCCTGCGCGATCTGATCCCCGCCTATGCCAAGGACATGTCGCTGAACCTGTCGACCCTGGTCAACGAAACCACCCTGAGCGACCAGCAGAAGTGGGGCGCTTTCCTGGCGTCGGCCTACGCCGTCGGCGTGCCGCAGGTCGTGCAGAACATCGAAGCCGCTGCCGCTGCCGCTGGCCTGACCGCCGAAGCCGCTACCGCTGCCAAGGGCGCTGCTGCTATCATGGGCATGAACAACGTCTATTACCGGGCGCTGCACCTGATGCACAACAAGGAGTACGAGACCCTGCGCGCCGGCCTGCGCATGAACCTGCTGGCCAATCCGGGCGTTGCCAAGGTCGACTTCGAGCTGTGGTCGTTCGCGGTGTCAGCCATCAATGGCTGCGGGCTGTGCATGGACAGCCACGAGAAGGTGCTACGCGGTCATGACGTCAGCGCCACCCAGGTGCAGGCGGCGCTGCGCATCGCCGCCACGGTCAACGCAATTTCGGCGGTCGTGCGTGGAGAAAATGCCGCCAAGGCCTGATTTCCACGATCATGGAATTGAGAAAAGCCACTGGATTCCAGTGGCTTTTTTTACATCTCCGGCGATGTCACTTCGACGCCCTGCGCGCGTAGCTTATCAAGCACGCCATTCTTGCGCAGCAGGTCGCTGATTTCGACCACCGCCACGCTCTTACCCGGCGTTTCCAGCACCGCACCCAGCGCATCGACCATCATGTCGACCGAGTAGGTCTGGATAAAGGCCGCCGACTCCGGATTGGCCAGGTCGCAGACCAGGTAAGGTTGGTCCTGATAGTTCTGCGTCACCGTCTTGAGGTCGCCCTGCCCCCAGGCCTTGACCACCTTGGGGTAGACCTTCTCGTCATAGTCGATACCATCGAGGAAATTGATCAGGCAGGCTTCGCCCGCCGCCGCATCGAGATTGCTCATGTGGTTAAGCAGGATCGAGCCGTCGACCGTACCGGCGCGCGCTACCGGCACCTTGTACTTCTGGGCGAAGGCGGCCACGTATTCCGGCATGGAAGTGGTCAGGCCCATCTTGGCCGCGACATTGCGGAACAGGTTGTCGCCGGCGCGCATCGGCCGCAGGCGCGTATAGGAATCGAGCGGCAGGTTCTCCCGCCACGTCGTCTTGCGCATCCGTTCGTAAGTGGCAGGAGAGACAACGTCGACCAGATAGGTGCCTTCCGGCAGCTTCGCCGTGGATTGCGACAAGGCAAGCGCTTCCTTGCTGCTGGTCGCGGTGGCGGGGATGACCATGACCCGCGCGCCTTTCACGACCCGGCGCAGTCGTGTCTGCTCCCAGCGCGTGTCGTCGAACTGGGCGGGCAGAACGCCCAGCACCCAGATGGTCGACGGGCCCTTGACCAGCTTCCACAGCACCGGTCCGGGCAGTTTCGCCTTGACGGTGACTTCGGCGATGTCGGACCAGCGCGACTGGTCTTCCGCAACAGCATGGCCGGCCGCCAGGGCCAGCATGGCCGCCAATCCGGTAATGAGCTTGCGCATCTTGCCCCCTGTTCAGTCCGCCGGCGCGGTCACCACTATACCCTGTCCGCGCAGCCGGTCCAGTGCCCCACCTTTGCGCAGCCACGGCGCCAGCGGCACTATGGCTACCGTCCGGCCTGGCTGTTTCAGAGCGTCAGAAATGGCATCAACCGCGTCGTCAACGCTGCGTTCGATCAAGGCAGCTCCTGTGCCCGAGCCTTCCAGACAGTCCGCGAGGGCCGAACCGTGATAGTTGGCCAGCACAGTGCGGGTGTCGCCGATCGCCCAGGCAGCGGCCGTTTTCGGCGCGCGGTCGAGGTCGAAATCGATATCGTCCAGCGTCCGGCGCAGGCAGGTTTCGCTGGCCTGATCGGTCATGCCGTTGACGTCGCGCAGCACCGGCGCCAACTTGTACTTCCCTGCCGCGCGTACCGGCACGTTCTGGCGGCGCGCCAGCGACACAATCGTCTGGGTCGGCTCATCGTCCACCAGGCGGTACTTGGCCAGCACTTCACGGCGCAGGCGGGCACCGGCCCAGACCGGCTTATCACGAGCAAAGGGTTTGATCGAGACGCCGGCGCGGGCGGCGGTCGCTTCGTAGCGGGCATTCAGGTCGGGCGGCAAGGACGCTTTCAACGTTTCGCGATTGGGCAGGCCCTTCTTGGACATCATGCCGATATAGTCACCCAGGCTGGCCTTGCTGACGGCGGGCGTGATCAACGCGTTCGCCCCTTTCAGCGCCATGTCGATACGGCGGGTCCGCCAGGCCTGGGCCCGCGGAAAGACCGGCAGAATACCGATCACCAGGACTTCCGAATTGCCTTTGCGCAGCCGCCAGATCGCCGGACCGGCGGCGGGGGCGGAGACAACGATCTCGTCGCTCCACTGTTCCGCTGTCTGGGGCAGGGCCGGAAATGCGGCGGCCATGGCAGTCAATCCGACCAGCAACGCTGTCCACCGTCTGCCTGCACGCGCCATGACATCCTCCCTTGGCCGCGATTGTCTTAAGGCGGACTCACAGGAAAGTCGAGGTCAGCTATTCGGTGTCCTTCGGCGCGGAGACCAACACACCTTCGGCTTTCAGCTGATCGAGGACCGCGCCCTTGTACAGGAACCATTCCATGGGCACGACGGCCACGGTCTTACCCGGCTGGTTGAGCCACCAATCCAGCATGTCCTTCCAGCGTTTGATATTGGTATCGACCACCTGAGGGCCCAGGTCCGCCGGTACGCACCGATCCTGGTAGTCGGGAAAATTGCGGATGACGCCAGCCATGTCACCCACGCTCCAGGCCTTGGCGATCAGCGGCACGGCCTCAGTGTCCCACTCAGCGCGGTCAAGCTGGCTGAGCATACAGGCCTCGGCGTCGGCGCCCGAAAGCCGGTTACGGATGTTGCGCAGCTCGACACCGCCGGTAAAGAGCTCGACCTCGCGCAGGGGAACGCCGGCCGATCTTACGACGCCCGGCAGGTTGGAGGGATGGAACTCCCAATGCAGGTGCGCCTTGGAATAGGCGGCACTGACGAGAGGATCGCCCGCCCAAACGGGCTTTATGTGGTTCAAAGACTGCACGGAAACGTTCAGCTTCCTGGCGACGCGGGTCAGGCGCTGATAGGCTTCCGGCGTCACCAGATCTTTTAATTCAATGCCGTCCGGCAGATATATGTCTTCCGAAGGGACACCTATCGGCCGGCTCTGCAGCAGCACGATCTGCGCGCCCTTGATGCGGCGCTTGAGGCAAGCGGGGTTCCATTTCATGTTGCCCGGCACGGCGGTCAGGGTGGGCATAACCCACAGCGTCGTCTCACCCCGGTTCAGCCGCCACATCCCCGGACAGAGGCTGGTAACCTTGACCGTAGGCGGCGCCGTGACAACCAGTTCGGCGCTATCGGACCAGCGCGATTCCGGGGATGGATCGGCCAGGGCGGCCGTGGTGCCTGCGGCAATCATGGCGGCCAGCGCCAGAACGCGAATTACGGATCGCATCTATTTTCCCCACCCTTTTGGCGGTGAGCTTAATACGCGTCCGGACGGATTGCAATTTAGGCGGCTTTACCCGTTTCCACTGCCGCGAAGGTCAGCGGGGCGCCCCAGAAGGCTTCGATCAGTTTGGACTGGGATTTTGGCGTACCCGTCGTGAGGAAAATGCGGCTGCCGCTGGTGCCGACCTCATATTCCGGATGGCGCTCGACATAGGCGCCAAGGGCCTGCGAAACCGACGGTGGCTGATGGATGATCGGCGTGCCCGGCGGCAAGGCCTCACGGAACAGGTCGGCGACCAGCTCATAGTGGGTGCAGCCGAGGATCGCGCGGTCAGGATGACGGCCGATACGCAGGCGCAAGGCCTCGACATGGCTTCGGATCTTCTCTGCCAAGGCGCCGCGATCGGCGCCCTGTTCGATCATGTCGGCCAGGCCCGAACAGGCCTCGGTAAACACGGCCAGATCCTGGCGGCGCTTGTCGATTTCGATCTCATAGACGCGCGAATTGGCCGTCGCCCTGGTGCAGAAAATACCGATGACGTCGAGCTTCTCGATCTTCGGGCCACGGCGTTCGGCCTCGTGTTCCCACGGCAAGCCGGTGGCGGCTTCGATGGTCGGGACGATGATGCCGAGCACATTGACCGGACGCTTATACGTTTTGCGGAACGAGGCCAGCCATGTCGATTGCAGCCGCCGAAGCGCCACCGCCGAGGCCGTGTTGCAGGCCAGCACGACCAGCGACGCCCCCGCCTCGAACAGGGTCTCGCAGCCGGCGCGGGTCAGGTCGACGATTTCCTCGCCGCTCTTGTCGCCATAAGGGGTATTCTTCTGGTCGGCCAGATAGATGAAATCGGCCTGAGGCAGGCGGGCGACCAGGTCGCGATGGATGCTCAAACCGCCTACGCCGGAATCGAAAACGCCGATGGCCATGCACACCCTGCCCGTAAAAAGTTTTTGTCGACAACCTGACCCGTCAGGATCAGATTATCTCTACTCCAATAGCCCGATTGCAGGCGGGCGTAAACAGGACGCGCCGCCGATAGGCCGTTGCACAGGAAACTTTCCGGGGATGGAAATGGGCGAAATAAACCGGCGGCAGGCTCTGGCGGGGATCGGTGCTTTGGGCGGTGCGCTGGCGGCGGGCGATGCCTGCGCTTTCGCCGTGGCGGACTACGTGGCCACCTGGAGCGGCACACTGTTGGCCGGCACCACCAAGCTGCGCCTCAAGCTGATCATCGCCGACGGACAAAAGGCCGGGCTTTTCAGTCTCGACCAGGGTGGCGCACCGATCAGGGCCAGCGCCGTGACCTTGAAAGACGATGGGGTTGTTCTGGAATTCGCCCTTATTGGCGCGCGGTATGAAGGCCACCTGACAGACAAGGACACGCTCACCGGCACCTTCACGCAGGGCGCGCCCCTGCCGCTTGAGTTCAAGCGCGGCGACCTGTTCAAGCCGGTCGATTTGCCCGTCGTGCCGTTGACCGCGCCGGTGTTGAGCGAGCGGCGCAAGGCCGCCAATGTCGCCGCCGCGGCCGCAGCTTTCGCCAAGGACGGCAAGTCGGCAACGGTCTATGCCGACGGCGTGAGGTCGAAGACCGCGGAAATACCCGTGACCAGCAACGACCTCTGGCATCTGGGCTCCAATACCAAGTCGATGACGGCGACCCTCGTGGCGCGGCTGATCGAAGCCGGCGGCATTACCTGGGATACAGCGGTGGATGATATCCTTGGCAGCGCCGCGCCCAAGATGCAGGACAGCTATAAACGCGCCACTTTCCGTCACTTGCTGAGCCACCGCGCCGGGCTGCAACGCGATATCGACGCTGTGCAACTGGCCGCCTTTCCGCGCGATCGCGACGGCGATCCGCGCACCGACCGCTTGCGCTACGCGTCGCTTGCCCTTGAACAAGCGCCGGCGGCCGCGCTGGGCGAGAAGACGCTTTATGCCAACAATGGTTACATCATTGCCGGGGCGATGCTGGAAACCGTCTACAAGAAGCCCTGGGAAACGCTGATGAACGAACAGGTTTTTCAGCCGCTCAAGCTGGCTTCGGCCGGATTTGGTGCGCCCGGAACGCCGGACAAGCTCGATCAGCCGGTTGGCCACGTCAATGGCGTCCCTTTTCTGCCGGGTCGCGGCCGTATCTCCGACCTTCCCGTGGCGATGGGACCGGCGGGTCTGGTGCATATGAACCTGCAGGACCTGGTCACCTACCTGAACGCGCATATGCTGCAGCCTGTAACATTCCTGAAGCCCGAGACTTGGAAAACGTTGCACACGCCCCCGTTTGGCGGTGATTACGCGATGGGATGGGGAGTGAAGCCGGATGGCACCCTTCAACACAATGGATCGAACGGCTTCTGGTATGCCCAAATGGCCTTCGATCCAGCGAAGAAAATCGTAGCGGCGGCGGCCAGCAATGAGGGCGGCCGGGCGGAGGTTCAGTCGCTCATCGGCGGCCTGGTGGACTGCGCCTTCGCAGCGGCGGCACAGTCGTAACAATTGACACGAAATGGCGTTGACTTGGGCGGGGACGGGCGTAACAGTTGCCGCCTTCTTTCTTCGAGGCTTCTCATGACGATCGACCGCCGCCATATTCTCTCCCTTCTGGGCGCTTCTTTGGGCGCATCCGCCTTGACCCCCTCCCTGACCCTGGCAGCAACGCCGAAACGCAAGAAGAAAGCGACCGCCTTGGGCAAAAGTCCTGCACCCTATCTGACCGATCCGTGGACCGGACCCTATGGCGGCGTGCCGGCCTTCACCAAGGTCAAGGTCGCCGGTTTCGAGCCCGCCCTACTGTGGGCCATGGACGCCCAGCGCGCCGAGATCCGCGCTATCACCGTGCAGCGGTCGGTGCCGACCTTCGGCAACACGATCGAGGCACTGGAGAAGTCCGGTGACGCTTTCGGGCGGACAGCGTCAGTCTACTATGTCTGGGACAGCAACCTGTCGGACAAGGCCTTCCAGGCGGTGTCGGCGCGCATGTCGCCGAAGCTTGCCGCCTTCAGCGACGAGATCACCCAGAACGAGGCGCTGTTCGCCAAGGTCAAGTTCGTCAATGACGCCGACCAGACGGCGTTGACGCCGGAGCAGAAGCGGCTGTTGTGGCTGCATTACCGCGACTTCGTGCGGGCGGGTGCGGCGCTCAGCAAGGCCGACAAAGCCAAGGTCGCGGCGATCAACACCAAGCTCGCCACCCTGTTCGACACCTTCTCGAAGAACCTGCTGCACGACGAAGCCAAGGTCACCTGGATCGGCGCCAACGACCTCGATGGCCTGCCCGACAGCTTCAAGGCGTCTCTGGCCGCCAAGGCCAAGGACCTCGGCAAGCCCGGCCAATACGCCGTGCAGAACACGCGTTCGGCCATGGAGCCGTTCCTGACCTATTCGACCAACCGGGCTCTGCGTGAAAAGGTCTTCCGCGCCTACATCCTGCGCGGTGACAACAACGACGCCTGGGACAACAAGCAGCTCGATTCCCAGATCCTGAAGCTGCGCGCCGAGCGGGCGTTGCTGCTGGGCTACAAGACGCACGCGCACTGGCGGCTGGAAAAGGCGATGGCCAAGACGCCGGAAAACGCGCTCGACCTGATGATGGCGGTATGGGGTCCGGCGGTCAATCGCGTCCACGAGGAAGTGGCCGACATGCAGACAATCGCCGACGCCGAGGGCAAAGGCGTCACAATCGAGGCCTGGGACTATCGCTACTATGCCGAAAAGGTGCGCAAGGCCCGCTACGACCTCGACGAAGCCGAGATGAAGCCGTACCTGCAGATGGACAAGATCCGCGACGGCATCTTCTGGGTGGCCAACCGCATGTACGGTTTCGACTTCGAGCCGGTGACAGATGTGCCGGTCTTCCATCCGGATGTGCAGACCTACAAGGTGCTGCGCGGCGGTGAGCTGGTCGGGGTGTGGTACTTCGACCCCTATGCCCGCGAAGGCAAGAATTCCGGCGCCTGGGAGACCGAGTACCAAAGCCAGTCGCGCTTTCCGTTGGTGCACAAGGTCGTCGTCTCCAACAACTGCAACTTCATCAAGCCTGAACCGGGCAAGCCGGTGCTGATCTCGTGGGACGATGCCGAGACCATGTTCCATGAGTTTGGCCACGCCATCCACGCGCTGTCGTCGAACGTCACCTATGAGTCGCTAGCGGGGACCAGCACGGCGACCGATTTCGTCGAGTTCCCGTCGCAGCTTAACGAGCATTGGCTGCCGATCCCGGAAGTGCTCAACAAGTTTGCCCTGCATCATGAGACCGGCCAGCCGATGCCGGCGGAACTGCTGCAGAAGATCCAGAACTCGCTGAAGTTCAACCAGGGCTTCGCGACGGTCGAGTATCTGGCCTGCGCCATTGTCGACATGCAGTACCACCTGGCGGGCAATGTGAAGGTCGATATCGCCCAGTTCGAAAAGGACGAGTTGGCCAAGCTCAACATGCCGAAGGAAATCGTCATGCGCCACCGGCCGACGCAGTTCGCGCATATCTTCTCAAGCGACGATTATTCGGCCGGTTATTACTCGTACCTGTGGTCGGACGCGCTGGTGGCCGACGCGCACGAGGCCTTCATGAAGGCGGGCGGACCGTTCGCGGGCGACACGGCGAAGCGTTATTTCGACACGATCCTTTCGAAGGGGAATACGGCCGATCAGGCGCAGATGTTCCGGGATTTCCTCGGACGGGACGTCGATCGCGGGGCGCTGATGCGGTTGCGCGGGTTTGCTTGAGTGACGAACGGGGTGTGGGGTCCGTGACCTCACAAAACCTTACTTTAATCCAATAAAAAAGGCCTCGCCCCCCAAAAGGGGCGGGCCTTCCTTTATTGGAATAGGGAAAGTCTTGGGGGCACAGCCCCCAAACCCCGTTACTTCACGCGGGCAATCAACGCCGCCGTCGACGGATCATGCTCCGCCGGTTCAGCCGCGGCAAAATCCTTCAGCACCGCATTGGCCAGGGTCTTGCCCAGTTCCACGCCCCACTGGTCGAAGCTGTTCAGCCCCATCACGATCCCTTCGGCGAAGGTCTTGTGCTCGTACAGCGCCAGCAGGGCACCCAGCGTCTCCGGCGTCAGTTCTTCCAGCAGCACCAGCGTCGACGGCTTGTTGCCCGGACAGACCTTCTGCGGTGCGATCTGCTTAGTGCGCGCGGCGTCGAACCCCAGCGCCTTGCATTCGGCCTCCGAGGTCGCCAGCGATTTGCCGACCATGAAGGCCTCACCCTGAGCGATCACGTTCGATAGCAGCTTTTTCTGCATGTCGTCGGAGGCTTCGGCATTCTTCTGCACCGCGATGAACTCCAGCGGCACCACGTCTTCCGACTGATGCAGCATCTGGAAGAAGGCGTGCTGGGCATTGGTGCCCTCGTCGCCGAACACCACGGGACAGGTTTTCGAACCGAGCAAGGCGCCGGTCGGCGAGGTGCGCTTGCCGTTGGATTCCATCTCCAGCTGTTGCAGGAAGGCGGCCAGTCGGCGCAGGCGGTGGACATACGGAATGACGGCGCGGCTTGGGCGGTCCAGGCCGATCCGGTTATAGATCTGCGCCGCCGCCAGCAGCACTGGTGCGTTCTTTTCCAGCGGCGCGGTCAGGAAGTGCTGATCCATCTCGTGCGCGCCGTCGAGCAGGCGCTCATAGACGTCAAAGCCAAGCGCGACGATCACCGACAGCGACACCGCCGACCACAGCGAATAACGGCCACCGACCCAGTCCTTGAACCCGAACACCCGATCCGGCGCGATGCCGTACTGACCGGCCTTGTCCGGAGCGGCGGAAACAGCCGCCATATGCTTGCCGGCGGCGTCCTCGCCCAGCCCCTTGACCAGCCAGTCGCGGGCGGCCAGGAAGTTGGCCAGGGTCTCCTGCGTCGTCAGAGTCTTCGACACAGCGATGACCAGCGTTTCGGCCGGATCGAGGCCGGCCAAGGCAAGCGCCAGCTCCGAACCATCGACATTGGCGACAAAACGCACGTCGATTTGCGGCTGCAGCGGCGCCAGTCCCTGGAATACCAGACGCGGTCCCAGGTCGGACCCGCCGATGCCGATATGGACGATGGTCTTGAACGGCTTGCCGGTTGAACCGGTGATCTCGCCGGAGCGGATAGCGCCGGCATAGTCGCGCATGGCGTCGCGGGCGGTCTTTACATCATTGGCGATCTCTTCGCCGCGCAGACGTTCATTGTAACGGTCGGAGTCACGCAGGGCGACATGCAGCACAGCCCGGTTTTCCGAGACATTGATCGCCTGGCCGCTCCACATCTTATCACGTGCCTCGGCCAGGCCGCTTTCTCCAAAGGCGGCAATAGCCGCCTCGAACCCGGCCTTGGACCAGCTCTGCTTGGAAACGTCGACATAGAGGCCGCAGACCTCGAGGCTCATGCGCTTCAGGCGGTCGGGATCATTGCGGAACTGATCGACAATCTTCGCCCCCCCGTCAACAAAGGCCTGGGTTTTAATGGCTTCGAGGGCGGGATTGGTCATGGCGGCTCCTAGTCGCGGCGGGCGATCCTGAGCGGGTTCCATGTCAAAACTTTCGCCAGCCGTAAAGCTTTGATTTGACGGCTCGCCTGAATGTGTTCGCGGCTGCGGAAAATCGGCCCGAGGCCTTTCAAGGCGTCACTGATGCCGCGCCAGGCGGGACCGCCGCGGCCGGTCAGGGTGTCCTTGACCGCGCCCACCAGGGTCAACGCCACATGAACCGGCAAGGTCGCGATCAACAGGCCCAGCGGCATGTTCTTGACGTACAGCCAGATGCGGTTGCGATAGCCGTGATAGAGGGCAAAATCCGAGCGCACGCCTGTGCTGGCCGAGCCGACATGCAGGACCTCGGCTTCCGGCACGAACAGGCAGCGATGATCCAGCAAGCGGGCACGGAAACCAAGGTCGGCATCCTCGCAATAACAGAAAAACTTGTCATCAAAACCGCCCAGGGTCTCGAACAGGTCGCGCCGGATAACGAAGGCGGCACCACACGGCGAAAAGACCTCGCCAGCCTTCAGCTCACGCGGCACCGGACGACCGAAGCCGGCGCGATAGGGAAAGCCGAAAAAGGTCATACCATCGCCCCGGCCATCCATGCGCCGCGCATCCAGAGCGTCGATTTGCAACGAGGTGAACATGGCCACATCCGGATTGGCGGCAATGGCGGCTTGCATGGCCGTGAGCCAGTTCGGATCGGCAAAAGCATCCGGATTAATGAAGCCCAGCCAGTCGCCCTTGGTGTGCAGCACCGCGCGATTGTTGCCCGCGGCAAAACCGAGATTAAGGCCGAACGGCAGAATCTTGACCGTCGGATTGGCTTTGCGCAGGGCGGCGGCATTGAAATCAACCGAGCCATTGTCGGCCAGGACGGTTTCGACATTGAACGGTTTCAATGCGTCGAGGCAGCGCTGGATATAGGCGCCGCTGTTGTAGCTCAGGACGATGATGGAAATTTTGGGCGGGGCAATTTCAGGCAAGCGCTCCCTCCCACTCGGCGCAGACATCCGGATCGGTCTCGCCGCTTAGCCGGTCTGCGCGCAGTTTGTCAAAGGCTTCAGCCGTCAGCCCTTGCCTGAGCGCCCATACGCTTGCGCCACGTACCAGCGGGCTTTCATCGTCCAAGGCGTGGCGCGCCGCCTCTTCCAAGTCTCTATTTCCGGAAACTTTCAGATGATTGCCGATGGCGTAAAAAACGTTACGCAGGAAGGTATTACGGCCGATGCGCTTAATCGGTGATTTGGAGAACAGGGCCCGAAACGCTGCATCATCCAACCGAGCCAGCTCGACCAGTGGAAGTTCGCCGAACCCTTCGCGCGCCTGCAACTTGGCTTCGTGGGTAGCCGCGGCAAACTTGTTCCACGGACAGGCCGCCAGGCAGTCGTCGCAACCATAAATCCGGTTGCCCATCTGGTGCCGGAAGATTTCCGGCCATGGTCCGCGATATTCGATGGTCAGGTAGGACAGGCATTTGCGCGCGTCCAGACGGTAAGGGCCGACAAAGGCGTCGGTCGGGCAGATGTCGAGGCAGGCGCGACAGGAGCCGCAGTGGTCGGTTTCCGGCGCATCCTCGGCCACTACGCGGTCGAGCAGGATCACCCCCAGAAACAGCCAGGAGCCGAATTCACGCGACACCAGGTTGGTGTGCTTGCCCTGCCACCCGAGGCCGGCCAGCGCCGCCAGCGGCTTTTCCATCAGCGGCGCGGTATCGACAAACACCTTCAGCTCGCAGCCTGTCTGGGTGACGATCCAGGTCGCCAACGCTTTCAGCTTCTTCTTGATCAGATCGTGATAGTCGTCACCGCGCGCATAGACGCTGATATTGGCGGTTTCGCTGCGTTTCAGGCCCTCGAGCGGATCGGTGTCAGGGCCGTAGTTGTAGCCCAGAACAAGCGCCGATTTGGCGCCGCTCCACATGGCTTGCGGATGCTTGCGGCGGGGAAGCGTCTCTTCCATCCACTGCATGTCGCCATGAAAGCCCGCGGCGACGAAGGCCTCGAGCCGTTCCGACGCCGACCAGACGTCGGGCAGCACCGCGAACCGTGCCACCGAAAAGCCAAGCGCCAGCGCTTCCCGGCGGATGGCGGCGGCAAGGTCTTCGGCGGGAATGACCGCAGCCACTTGTTTAGAAATCCAGCTCTTTGTAGTGCGCCGCTGCCGCGAACCCTGCCAGCTTGTCATTGAGCAGCGGCCGGAAAGCCGGGCGAGACTTGATTACCATGTACCAGGTCTTGAGCGCCGGATAGCGGCCCCAGTTAATCTCATCGAGATAGTCGAGAATGCTGAGCTGGCCGGCGGCGGAGAAGTCGGCATAGGACAGCGAATGCCCAGCCAGCCAGTTACGCGCCTGGAGCAGGCTTTCGAAATAGCGCAGGTGGTCACGCATCGCCTCACGTCCCGCCTTGAGATTGCCGATGTCGGGCGCGCCCATGCCCATCAGGCGCTTCTCCATCTTTTCATGCAGCAGCAGGGCGTTGACCTCATAGTCGAACTTGCGCTCGAACCAGCCGACGAGGCGGCGGGCCTCGGCGCGTTCGTTGACATTGGACGGCCACAAAGGAATATCACGATAGGCTTCTTCAAGATGTTCGAAGATCGCCCGGTCCTCGCAGATCTTGTTCGGCTGGCCATTGCCGGTTTCCGGCGTCTCGACCAGAATAGGCAGCAGCGCCGACGGATTAAGGCGCAGGATAGTGTCGTCCGGCTCCCAGTAACGGACGTGCACCTCTTCGAAGGCCAGCTTCTTCTCCCCCAGCGCCAGGCGCACCGCGCGCGAATGCGGATCGAAGGGGAAGTGGTAAAGCTGACGGGTATAGGCGATCATCGGGCCTTCGTTGGGCGGTTGACGGGCGCGCACATGATGTTTTCCCGCGCGTCTCAAAACCGTCATAGCATTTCGCGTGAAGGGCGCAAGCGCACATGCGAAATCGCCTCAATATGGCCATCTAATCGACACGAATCGGCGGCACCCTGAGGCCTTCGTCACACTGGCGTGAAACTGTTCATAACTAACAAATCCTGCGTGGATTTTTGCGGCGAACTGTGTAACGGTTTCCACCTCGAATCAATCCTTGATAATAACAGCCGCAGCAAGGCGTTTTTCTATCATGTCACGCGTATGGATCAGCCGCACCGAGGCGCTCAAGCGCCTCGATGTGAAACCGCAAACCCTTTATGCCTATGTCAGCCGACAGCGGATCGCCGCCAAGAGCGATCCGTCGCATCCGCGCAAGAGCCTGTACGCGCTGGACGACGTTGAGCGGCTGGCGCGACGCGCGCCGGGCCGCCTGCCGGGACAGCGTCCAGGCGAGGCCGCTCCGGCGGCGCAGCCCGTGCCGGCGATGGTGTTGAGCGGCGGTACGGTGACGCGCGGCGAGGCGGCCATCGACACCGAAGTCTCCCTGACGTTTGGTGGTCACCACTATTATCGCGGCCGCGACTCGATCGAACTGGCCGAACGCGATAATTTCGAGGCCGTGGCGGCGCTGTTGTGGCAGAGCCCGAGCAACAATCCCTTCGGCCCGCTGAAGCCGCGTCCGGATGTCAACTTCCCCGGCGGGCCGCGCATGCGCGTCATGTCGATGCTCAGCCGCCGCATCGAAGAAGACGCCATGTCGGAGATGCATCCGGAGCGTGACCTGGGCCTCGAAGCCGCCAGCCTGGTCAATGAAATGGTCGATGCCGTCACCAATGGCGGACCGCGTCTGTTCTTCCACCAGCGCCTTGGCCGCGCCTGGAAGGTCTATGAAAACAAGGACATAGACCTGTTGCGCCGCGCGCTTGTGCTGTCGGCCGACACCAGCCTCGATGAATCGACCCTGGCGGCGCGCGTCGCCGCGTCGTCGATGGGGCCGCTGGCCGTACCTTTGATGGCCGGGTTCGCGGCGCTGACCGGCCCGAAGCTGGGCGGGCGGATTTCGCGCGCCGAGCTGTACGTCACCCAGGTTCGCCGCAGCGGCAATCCGCAGCTGGTGGCCAAGACCCTGCTCAACCAGGGCCTGGAGTTGCCGGGCTTCGAGCGCGATCCCGCGCCGTCGGAGCATGTCCGTGCCCGCAACCTGATCGAGGCCGCGCCGCATATGGGCGAGGACCTCAAGACCATCCTCAAGGTCGGCGAGGACCTGACGGGTTCCAGCTGCGGCATGTCGCTGGCCTTGGCTTTAATCGGCCGCCACCTCGACCTGCCGCGCGAGGCGCCGATGACGCTGTATGGTATCGGCCGGGCCGCGGGCTGGCTGGCGCACGCCATCGAGCAGATCCAGGCGGGCGCCGCGCCCAAGGCCCGGCTGCGCTACATCGGCGCCTATCCGCAGTTGGCGCATGATATAACAGAACATATTCCCGGCCACGCCGCCGAATAGCTGGAATAGTTGTCACAGTTTGTGCAGTATGGGTTCCTGACTATTCAAAGGGAATCATCATGCATTATCTGTTGGCGGCGCTGCTGGGCCTGATCGAAGGGCTTACGGAATTTCTGCCGGTATCTTCCACCGCGCACCTGCTGATCTCCGAAAAGCTGATGGCCTTCAACGATCCGGGCGGCAATTTCGCCGTCATGATCCAGCTGGGCGCGATCCTGGCCGTGGTGGTTCTGTATTTCGCGCGGCTGTTCAAGGCGGTCGTGACACTGCCGACCTCGCCGGACTCGCGCCGCTTCGCCATCAGCGTCCTGGTGGCTTTTTTCCCGGCGGTTATCATCGGTTTGCTTGTCAAAAAGTCGGGTCTTCTGGATGCGATCTTCGAGAATATTCCGCTGATCTGCAGCGCCCTGATTGTCGGTGGTATCGCCCTGTGGGCGGTCGACAAGTACGCGCCGGAACCGCAGCATCATGACTCGGCCAAGCTCGACATCAAGACGTCGCTGCTGATCGGGCTGTTCCAGTGCCTGGCGATCGTTCCCGGCATGTCGCGGTCGGGCTCGACCCTGATGGGCGCCATGGTCGCCAAGGTCGACAAGAAGGCTGGGGCGGAGTTTTCGTTCTTCCTGGCCATTCCGACCATGCTGGGGGCGTTCGTGGTCGATTTCGCAGATAGTCACAAATTGCTGACCTCGGATCAGTACGCTCTGATCGGCATCGGCTTCATTGTGGCGTTCCTGTCGGCGCTGCTGGTCATCAAGCCGTTCATCAGCTTCGTGCAGAAGCGTGGCTATGGGTTCTTCGCGCTGTGGCGGGTTGTTGTCGGCGTGGCGGGCCTGGTGTGGTGGTTCGGGATGGCGCACTAAGACTTACGGGGTTTGGGGCCTGTGGCCCCAAGACTTTCCTTATTCCAATAAAAGAAGGCCCGCCCCTTTTGGGGGCGCGGCCTTTTTTATTGGATTTAGAAGACGTGGGGTCACGGACCCAACGCCCCGTTCGTTTTATTACGCGGCCCGTATCAGTCCCAGGAACTGATCCACCTCATCCGACATCGCCTTCACCTGGTCGCCCAGCGCGCCGGCGCCTTTCAGCACTTCCGCGGAGTTTTCCGAAGTCGTCTGCGAGGCACGATTGACCTGGATCAGGTCGGAATTGATCGTGTCCGCCCCCTGCGCCACCTGGGCAATGTTGTTGGCGATATCCGCCGTCGCCGCGCTCTGTTGCGTCACACCCGCCGCGATCGAAGACGCCACCCCGTTGATCTTCTCGATCGTCTCGCTGATCGAGCGGATCGCCGACACCGTCTCGCCGGTGACCTCCTGCATGGTCTGGATATGGTCGCGGATCTCGCTGGTGGCGCGCGAAGTCTGGGCCGACAGGTTTTTCACCTCACCTGCCACGACGGCGAAGCCCGCGCCCGCCGCGCCGGCCCGGGCCGCTTCAATGGTGGCGTTCAGGGCCAGCAGATTGGTCTGGGCGGCAATGTCCTGGATCAGCGCCACGACGTCACCGATCTTCGATGCCGCCTGCGACAGGTTATCGACCGTCTGGCCGGTCTTCTGCGCCTGCTCGGTAGCCGCCTGGGTCATAAGGGTGGTGTCCTCGACCTGACGACCAATCTCCGAGATCGATGCCGACAGTTCCTCGGTGGCCGACGCCACCGTCTGCAGATTGCTTGACGACTGCGACGTGGCGCTCGACATCGACGCCGAACGGGCATCGGCCTCACGCGCTGCCGAGTCCAGGCTGACCGCAGCCGAATTCAACGCCTTCGAGGTTTGGCCGACGCGTGCCGCCACTGCCTTGATCTGGGCTTCGAAACCCTCGGCGCTTCTCAGGACCTGCTGGGCCTTGAGATTGTCGGCCTCCAGCTTGACCCGGGCCGCCGCCTGTTCGGTCTCGAGCCGCTTCACCTCGGCGTTCGATTTCTTGAATGCCGACACGGCGTGGGCGATTTCCCCCACCTCGTCCTGGCGGTTTTCATGCGGCACGGCGGGAACTTCATGGCCGCTCACCAGTTTGTGCAGCAAGCTGGCCAGGGTCTTCAGCGGCTGCGAGATATGGCGGACGACGACGAAGTTGACCGCCGTGCCGATCACCACCGCCAGCACGCCGATCAGGGTACCAAGGAACAGGATCTGCTTGGACAGCCCGTCGAATTCGACATCCGACGCCGTCGCGGCAGCTTCGGAATCAGCGGCCAGCTTTTCCAGCGGCTTGACCATCTCGTCGCAGGCCGCGTCAACCGCGTCGTCAAGACGGCGGATTTCCGGCGTCATTTCCGTATTGGCAACCAGCGCCGGCAGCATCTTCTCCTCGAAGGTTGCGACATAGGCGCGATATTTGGCCTCGGCATCGCTCAGCAAGGCCTGATCGGCCGGGGTGGAGATGCGGCCCTTGAGATCGGCAAACAGGCCTTCTGTTTTCTGCTTTTCAGCCGCCCAGTCCTTGCGCGTTTCATCGAGCTGATAGTTGATCTCGCCGTCCGCGATGATCTGGTACAGCGATGCGCCCTGGCCCGAAAGTTTCTGCGCCGCCGCCGCCGTCCGAACCAGGGTCATGCCCCTGTCCTGCAATTCGCGCAGATGTTGCAACGACGCCCAGGCGCCGATGACAAAGGCGCTCATGGCGATAATGAACACCAGGGACGCGAACGACAGCTTATGACCGATGGAAAGCTTCATGACAGGCCTCAACTCCTTTACGCGACAAGGCACGCGGCATGAGGCAGTCTTAGGGATTTATGGTTAACGAAACCTATCCAATTCCATATTTTTGGAAGTACCGTTAAGCCGGTACCGCGAACTGGCCGTTCTTGCGGAAGCGCCACAGATAGGTCGGCAGGGTTGATTCGATGGCCGTGGCGCCGATGCCGAGATCTTTCAGGCCCTTGGCGCCCGGCGTGACGACATTGTCGCGCTTCAGCATCAGAACCTGGTCCGTCGTCAGCAGCGGACGCATACCGGTCACCGCCGCCATGATATCGCCGCCGATGCCGATGGCGCTGGCCGCCGAATAGGGCAGATAGACCAGCGAACGCGGCACCATGATCTCATTGGCCACGTACTTGATCAGGTCCTTGAAGGCGAATACTTCGGGACCACCCAGCTCGTAGGTCTGGCCAAACGCGTTTGCGTTGCCGAGCGTGCGCGCCACGGCGCTGGCGACGTCGCCGACATAGACCGGCTGGAACTTGTTGTTCGCCCCGCCGATCGCCGGCATGAGCGGGAACTGCTTGATCTGCTGGGCCAGGCCGGTGAAGAAGCTGTCCTCGGCGCCGAAGATGACGCTGGGGCGCAGGATCACCGCCTGCGGAACGGCCTTGCGCACCGACTCCTCGGCGCGGCCCTTGGAGGCATAATAGGTCGAGCCGGCCTTCGGATTGGCGCCCAGCGCCGACAGCAGGACGAACGACTTAATGCCCTTGGCGGCGCAGACCGAAGCCATCGTGGCGCTGGCCTTGCGGTGGACGTCCTCGAAGCTCTGCGACAAGGTCTGGAAGGCGATACCGACCAGGTTGACGCAGGCATGGGAACCTTCGAGCGCGCGGGCGATGTCGGATTCCTTGCGGACATCGCAGCGGACGACCTGGATCTGGCCGACGTCGCCCATCGGCTTCAGGTCGTAGGCGAGCGTCGCGTGGCGGACGGCCACTTTAATGCGCCAGCCCTGACGGGCCAGGGCCCGCACCACCTGCTTGCCAACAAAGCCCGAACCGCCGAAAACCGTGACCACCTGCGCCATGATCGCTCCTTGAAACGCTGTGCGCGCCAGACTCATTCAGGGGCGCGCCTGCCCCTCGATAGCCCAAGGGCTGGCGGCGCGCAACGGGAAAGCTAGACCACCGCCGGCGCGTCGGCATGGGCCTGGGCGGCCATGAATTCGCCGAAGCCGCCAAGGTCGCCGTTCGACACCAGGCCTTCCCAATAGACCACCGCCGCCTTGCGGGCCGCCTCGAGCCGCGCGTCGTCCTTGAGGAAGGGCTCCATATGCGTGCGGGTCAGCGGAAAGGCGCAGGTTTCGTAACCGGGCGCCAGGCCTTCGAGGGTGTGCATCGAACCGAAAACCGGCAGGCCATAACTCAGGGCGTCGATGGCCTTGATCTTGACGCCGGTGCCGTCGACCGGGGAAATGGCCACCTTCGACGCCGCATAGACCTCGGCCAGATCATCGACAAAGCCAAGCAGGTCGATATTGGGTTTGCCTTCGGCGAACGCCCGGACCTGGGTATCGTTGCAGACCTTGCCGGCGACGGCGATGCGCAGCTCCGGCAGCCAGGCCGCGTTGGCGGTGAAGAAGGCCATCAGGCCCAGCGCGTTCAGGAACATCTCGGAGCCGACGAACAGCAGATCGTAGTGATATCCGTCCGCCGGCTTGGGCAGGCGCCGGATCGTCCGGGCCAGGCCATAGCGCGGAATATAGAAGGTGCGCGGCCGGGCCAGGATGGAGCGGAAGAAGCCGGTTTCGGTCGGGGCTACGGCCACCACGCCCTGCACCTCGGACAGCACACCGAGTTCGCTGCGCATGCGCAGCAGGGAGCGAATGTTGAACGGCGAGGCGTTGGCCTTCTTCGCGACGTTGACGAACTTCAGGTCGTGCGTCTCGACAACGATCGGCCCGTGCGGCAGGCCGTTGAGCTGGGTCAGACCGTCGGCATAGTTGACGATCCACACGGCGTCCGGCTTGTCGGCGACCAGCTTTTCATAGTTGGGGCTGGCATTGGCGCGTTTCATGGCCAGGATCTTGTCCGACCTGGCCGGGAAAAACGAGGTCAGCATGTTCTTGAGCGTGGTCAGGCGGCGCAGGGCCGACGTGCGTTCGTCCAGAACCAGCTTCACCGTCGGGAAATTCTTGTGGAACAGCGCCTGCGCCTCTTCTGTCCACGGTTCGGTCGGATGGTTGGAAAAGCTGAAGACGGTGACGTCGTATCCCTCGCCCTGCAGATAGCTCAGCAGGGCCGGAATGCGCATGTGGGCGCCGTTACGCAGGTGGACGAAGGTGCCATCATAATAGACGATTACATGAGGACGTTCGGGAGAGCTGGCGTCGCGCATATCTGGACTGTACCCCTAAATTCGAGCAGAAATGATTCAGGCAAAAAATTCTTTATGTTTTGTCGATATGGGTGGATTTGACCCAAAAAGTGGTTTTGCATTCCACGTTCATCCGGGGCTTTGACTCCCTAATAACCTTTAATGTAATGTTATCGCAAAGCAGCATTTCTCAAAGCCCAATTTTACCGGACACACTATACTACCGGAGACTTCCGTGACCCCCGATAAAGAAGCGCCTCTCGTCGCCATTGTGACGCCGGTTTATAACGGCGTGAAATATATCGCCGAAGCGCTCGAAAGTGTCCAGAACCTGGACTACCCCAATCTGGTGCATATCGTCCTCGACAATGCCTGTACCGACGGCAGCGACGAGGTTATCCGCAGCTATATGGGCCGGCGCGTGCCTATCGTCACCAAGCGCAACCCCACCGTGCTGCCGCTGGCGCAGAACTGGAGCGCCGCCGTCGCCATGGTGCCGCCCGAAGCCAAATATTTCCATATTCTGTGCGCCGACGACACCTTCCCGGCACATTCGATCTCGCGCCGCGTCGCCGTCGCCGAGCGCGATCCCGCCATTGGCTTTGTCGCCTGCCAGTGGCGGGGAAGCACCGGCCTGCTGTGCGGTGAAGAGCTGCCGCGCGACCGGGAAATCTTCGACGGACCTGAGCTGTTGCGCAGCTATTTCCGCCGCGAGCATTCGGGGCTTTCGGGGACGTTCACGCTGATCCGCACCACCAAGATCGACCCGGGCCGGCCGTTCTACGATCCGACCATTCCCGTTGGCAGCGACACCGACGTCAATCTGCGCATCGCCATCACCAGCAAGGTCGGCTTCGTGCATGAGGAACTGGTCAACTGGCGGCACCACGACGGCCAGGTGACGACCAGCGTGGTCGACCGCGGCAAGTACATCCTGTTCGACTGGTTCATCCTGCTCGACCGCTACGGCCCCTATGTCATGGGCCACAAGGAATATACGGAATGCCGCAAGGCGTTCCGCCGCCACTACCTGCGCCGCCTGCTGCTGATCCGTTACAAGGACAAGGACAAGGAAGTCTGGGACTGGCACATTAAGTCGCTGGCCGCGCGGGACGATGCCGCCACGTTCATGGACTTCGCCGATGCCATGGTCGACTGGGCAGCGCTCAAACTGTCAGGCCGTTCGGACCATGTCGGCGCGCCACAGCGTCAGGCCTTTGGTGGCCCCCTGCTCTATCCGAAGCTCAACGCGCCGCAGGTGCCACTTACCGGGTTGTTTCAAACGACTTGATGGCGTCGCTCAGGGTCTGACGCCAGACGCCGATGACGTTGTCGGGGTCGAACTTCTTGATGTGTTCCTGCATGATGTCGAGCCGGCGATTGCGTTCGGCCGGATCGAGGTCGGCCAGGCGGTTCATGCCGTCGGCGATCGAGTCGATGGTGTCGTCGACCAGGATGGCTTCGTCGCTGGTTACTTCGTTGAGAGCCCCGCCACGCGTGATCAGCGGCATGGCGCGGTATATGATGGCCTCCATGGCCGGGACGCCGAAGCCTTCGAGGCGGCTGGGCAGGACGAAGCCGACCGTGTTGGCGTAGAGCCAGCGCAGCTGGGCGTCCGAGGCATAGCCGGTCAGGACCACGCCCGGCGTCTGGCGCGCCAGATCCATGACACCTTCGGCGCCCGGTTCCGGCCCGCCACAGATGACATAGCCGATGCCGCGCTCATGCAGGCCGCTCTTGGCATAGGCCTTGAGCGCCGACTCCTGGTTCTTGCGCCGGCCGATGGCGCCGACGGTCAGGATGTACTTTTCCGGCATGCCCGGCATGGGCTCGCTGTTGCCGGCCATGTCCCGGCGCGGCATGGCGTAGACCATGCGCAGGCAGGGATAGTCGCTGCCATAATAGGACACGAAGGCGTCCTTGGAGGCTTCGCTGGAGAACATCAGAAACGGCTTGGCGGCTTTGACCTTCTCGAAGGCCTTGCGGTAGATGTGTTCGACGCGGTCGCCGTAGAGGTCGGGGTGCGACAGCGGCCCCATGTCGTGGATCATCACCACGTCATACGGCTTCAGATCAGCGAAGATAACTTCGCGTGGATCAACAAAAACCATCGGACGGTTGGTGCGGATCAGCGGACCTATGCCCACCCGGTCATGTAACTGCGTGTCCCACAGGGCCAGGCGGCCCAGAATGCGGCGGAACAGGCCTTCCGGTCGTTTCTTGAAGGGCAGCCGCCAGTAATAGACGTCGCGGACCAGATCGGACGACGCCGCCAGCATCTCGACGCCGAAGAAATATTTACCGGTCTTGTTATTCAGGGCGAGCGTGAATTCGACGTCGACCTTGCCTTTGCCGTTCGCAGTGCCAGAAGTCATGAAATGCTCCGAAACGTATTGGAATGAAATAAGCCCGCCGCCTATAAACTCACACGGCGCTTAACGAACAGACTCAAATTGCGGCAGCAAGATCCGGGCCGCAAGCCGTCAGTATAACCGGTTCGCCTGCCAATGGGCGGCGGTGCGGATCAGGTTGGCCAGGTCGCTGTGGCGCGGCGTCCAGTCGAGCTGCGACTTGATGCGCGACACGTCGGCGACCAGCGCCACCGGATCGCCCTGGCGGCGCGGGCCGAAGCTGTGCGGCACCGGCTTCTGCAGGACCTGCTCGGCGGTCGTCAGCATTTCGAGCACCGTGACGCCCTCGCCGGTACCGACGTTGAACACCGTGCTGTCGCCGCCGTCGCGCAGGCGCTTGACCGCCGCGACGTGGGCGTTGGCCAGATCGACGACGTGGATGTAATCGCGGATGGCCGTGCCGTCCTTGGTGTCGTAGTCGGTGCCGAACACGGTCAGCGGCTTACCCTTGCCGAGCGCCGCCTGGCAGATCAGCGGGATCAGGTGCGTTTCCGGCACGTGGCTTTCACCGATTTCACCGTCCGGATCGGCGCCGGCGGCGTTGAAATAGCGCAGGATGGTGTAGCGCAGCGGATGGGCCAGGCTCATCCAGTGCAGGGCCTGTTCGAAGGCGACCTTCGAGGCGCCATAGGGGTTGATCGGCGCCAGCACGTGATCTTCCGGGATCGGCGTCACCTGAGGCAGGCCATAGGCGGCGGCGGTTGAGGAGAAGACGATGGCTTCGACGCCACCTTCAACCAGGGCCGAGGCGAACAGAGAGGCCGCGCCGACATTGTTGTCGTAATATTTGGCCGGGTTACTGTTGCTTTCGCCGACCAGGCTGAAGGCAGCGAAGTGGATGGCCGCCTTGATGTCGTGGGTCTTGATGGCGTTGAGGATGGCCTCGCGATCGCGCAGGTCGGCCTTGACCAGTGGCCCCCAGCGCACGGCCTTTTCATAACCGGTGACCAGGCTGTCGAGGGTGACCGGCAGATAGCCCGCCTGATGCAACGCCTTGCAGGTCTGCGCGCCGATATAGCCTGCGCCGCCTGCTACCAGAACCGCCTCTGTCATGATCAATATCCCTTTAAAAACAATTCAATATCAAATACTCGCGGGCGTATTACACCGGCTCGCGATTCTTGTGCAACAGGCCCATCACGATGTTGACGTCCTCGCGGGTCCGGCGGCTGTCGAGCAGGAACAGCGCTGCCGGATAGAGCGGCAGAGTGACCAGCCCGCAGACGGCCAGCCAGGCAAAACCCGGTACCCAGGCCGGGCCCGGTATCCAGGTCAGTCCATTCGGCAGAACGCCTTGCAGAAAATGGAAGCAGACGCCGGCGAGCACAGCGGCGGCGATCGGGCCGGCGATCGCCTTGATCAGGTCCAACGCCTTGTTGCCAATAACCGGCGAGACGAAAAAGACGACGTAGAGGTAATAGAGGACATTTACCACCGACAGGCCGATGGCCAGCCCCAGAACCTGATAATGCCAGGCCAGGAAGGTGACGGCGACGCGGCCGATCGTATAGCCGAGCGTCGATATCCACATGATCTTGACCTGACGGCGGGCGAACAGCACGGCGCCGCAATAGCTGGACAGGGCCGGGAACGGCGAACTCAGCACCATGGCCATGATCGGATAGGTGCTGCCACCCCACTTCGGGCCCAGCAGCAGCGGCACCAGGGTCGGCAGCGAAAGGGCCAAGAACACGGCGCCAGGGAAGATCATCAGGCCGAACAGGCGATGCGAGCGCACATAGTGGCGCAGCACCTCGTCGGGTTCCTTGTTGATGGCGACGAAGTAGAGATTGGCCCACATCGGGTTGGAGATGGCGTCGGAAAAGAAGCGGCCGATCTGGTTGGCATAGCCGTAATAGCCGTTGGCAGTCTGGCCGAGGCTGCGCGACACCTGGGTGCCTTCGGTCTGGCCGCCGCCCAGGTCGATTAACCGCGCGCCCAGGATGGCGCCGCCAATATGGGTGTGGGACAGCAGCGACTTCAGGCTGAATTCAAAGCGCGGAATGAACGGCCGGATGAAGTTGATGGTGACGGTGCGCACCACCGCCGTGGTCAGGAACTGACCGACAAAGGCCCAGACGCCGAAATGGTTATAGGCCATGACCAGGCCGACAATGGCACCGATCAGGGTGGCGAAGAAATCCGCTATGGTTCCGGGCGTCAGGTTGCCCTCGCGCAGCAGCAGGGTATAGGGGATGACCGTGGCGCAGGTCAGGAACAGGCTGAGCGCCAGCGGCAGCATGATGTGCGGCAAGCGCGGCTGGCCCGCGACATGGGCAACGATAAACGAGGCCCCATAGGCTCCGGCCGCCATCACCGCGCCGGAGACCAGAAGCCCCCAGAAAGCGCTCGACCAGGCCAGGGTGTCCTTGGATTTGTCCTGAGCCAGGCTGTCGCCCACGCCGGCGTCGGCCAGCAGGCCGACAAAGCGCAGCATCGGCTGGGCCAGGCCGAACAGGCCGATTTCCGCCGGCCCCAGCAGGCGCGCCATCAGGGGCAGCATGGCCACCTGAATGCAGATGCGGAAAGCGTTGTTCAGCACGCCCGTAAACAGATTGGCCGCTAGGCGGCGGCTGGTGGCCATTCCAGAAACCTTAAGTCTTTAAACAATCTACGCGACGACGCTTGTCCGCCCGGCCCCGATCCGTTGCATAGCCGGGGAAGGCAGCGACGCCAATATGAAAATCACTCCGTCCGACAGATAGCCGTACGGACCACCGTCAGGCGGCCGTACGCGCCTGGCGGGCCTGCGCAATAGTCCGCGAGAGACCGTCGCGCAGGTTCACCTCAGCCGACCAGCCGAGGAAATGGCGGCCAGGGTCAAGGTCAGCCATGCGCACCGCCTCGTCGCCCTTGCGGTCAGCCATGGCGCCAAATGAGGGCGGCAGGCTGCCCGGAATGAGTTCGTGCAGCAGCTCGGCCACTTCACGCACCGTGTGCATCGTGCCGGTCCCCAAATCGATGGTGCCCACGGGTGGCAGCGGCGCGACGGCAGCGCGCAGGAAGGCTTCGACCAGATCGTCGATATAGATCCAGTCGACCCGTTTGCTACCTGAGCTCAGGCTGGGGGATGCGCCGGAAAGATAGGTTTCGATCAGATACGCCACGACCTTGGCCTTCGGCTGGCCGGGACCGTAGCCCATGAACGGACGCAGCAGCACGACCGGCAGGTCGTACAGCGTGCGGAACATGCGCGCATAGGCGCCGGCGGCGAACTTGGCGGCGGCATAGGGCGACACAGGTTCCGGCTCGGCGGCGGCGGCCGGTTCCTCAAGCGAGGCCGTAAGCACCAGCCGGCTGGCCTTGGCATCGACAGCCGCAATCAGCACCTCGACCACCGAGGTCAGGTCGTTGCGGTAGGTCGCCGCCACCGTATCGAGGTCACGCTGATTGCGGCCTTCGGTGGCGAGATGGTAGATGATATCCGGCCGGACATCCTGGCACAGGCCCTTCAGATAGCCCGGATCGGCAGCGTCACCGGCAATCCAGCGGATGGGCGGCTGAGGCGTCTGGGTTTGGCGGCTCAGGATGTGGACTTCAGCGCCCAGCCCCGACAGCCGCTGCACCAGCGGCCAGCCGATAAAGCCACGCCCGCCGATCACCAGCACGCGCACATCCCGCATGTCGGTAGGCAGAGCGAAACTCATTGGCCCGAAAAGACTTTGATGCCGTCGGTGCTGGCGCCCTCGTCGTACAAGGCAGCGACCTCATCGGGAACGCGCTCGAGATCGCTGATGCGCAGGAAGTCGCGCACCGCTGTCCCGGTGCAGCGCGAGTCGACGTTGGGCGCGCCCAGCTTGCCGGCGACGTCGTCGATATGCACGGTGCGGAAGTCGATCGAGAAGCGGGTGCGGCCCGAGGTGTTCGGCACGGTGGAGTGCATCTGTGCGCCCGAAAAGATGGTCACGCCGCCCGGCGGCGAAACGATCCGGATCTGCGGGTCAAGATTCATCGGCTCCTGCGGCTTGGGCTGGACGCGCGTGTCAGTCTTTATGTGCTTGGCCGCCTCGACGCGGCTGGTCTTGTTCCACTGGTAGTAGTCGTAATCTTCCGAGTTGTTCTTGACCGGATGATCCCAGTAATGCGGATGGAAGGCCATGCCGTTGTCGGCGGTGATCGGATAGATCGGCATCCACCAGTTCAGCTGGCTCGGCGCCGCCGAATACCAGGTGTCGCGGTGCGGATGGAAGGCATAGGCGATCCCGGTCGTCAGGTAGTCGTTCGAGGTGGCGGTGCGCATGCGTGGCACGTCGAAGTGGACCTTTTCCGGATCGCAACCCAGCTCCATCAGCATGTCGATGATGTGACGCTTGGAGTCGGGGTGGTGGATGAAGGCGGGCTTCAGATCAGCCAGGATGGCGGCATACTCTTCGACCGGCATGTCAAACTGCGCCAGTTCCGGATCGCGGCCCTTGAAGGCGTCCTCGATCATACCTTTGGCGTGGTCAACCAGCTTGGCGGCGCCGGGTACGGCGGTATAGACGAACAGATTGCCCGAATAGAGGGACTCGCGGCGTTTGTCGTCGCCGATGAACTGATCGAAATAAACGGCTGTCATAATCCCGTACTCCTGAAAACCTCTGCCTTTTTTAGCACAGCGCCACCGGCTGCTTCAAAAGCATCCATTTAAAAAACCCAATTCAAGTCCGTGGCCAAGCGCGCATATTGCCGCAAGACCTCATGCCTCAACGATCAGCCCGGTTTCGATCGACAATTTCGCTGCCTGAGCCAGCCGTGCAAACGGCGTGCCCGAACGCACGGCCATGTCGAGCAGCGAATGCCTGCCGTCAGCCAGGTTCAGCAGCCACAGAATGTCCATCTGGTTGGCGCCGCCGGCTTCCTTCTGGCCGGCGATGGCGCGATACATGCCCCGGCGGCCCAGCTGCGGCTCGCCGCGGCCGTCGACGCGGACATAGGTGCGGTCGCTGTCGAGGATATCGAGAATATCGGCCAGCAAGGCGTAGGACTGGTTCAACGCCTCGGGCGTGATGAAGCTCAGATTGTCCGCCGAGGTATGGTATTCCGGAAAGGTGCCGTGCACGCCGCGCATGAAGCAGCCGACCGGCATGTCAAAGGCCGGCGAACAGAACTGGCGCTCATCGTAGCCGTAGGGATTGAACGGCATCAGTTCATAGGCGTGGCCGGACTGGCTGAGCGCGTGTTCGACGGCCAAGTCAACGCGCGACGGCGAGCGGCTTTTCTTGTAATGGAACGGCCCCGGATCACCGACGCAGGTCAGGACCAGGCCGTGCTTGACCTTGCCGACATTGGCTTCGTTCCGGGCCAGCCAGGTGATGGCGCCGATGGTCGCCGGCATGAACAGGAAGCGATAGCTTAAGTGCCGCTTTTGTTGCGATTGACGCAGCGCCAGAGCGGTCGCCACCGAGATGCCGGCCAGGTTGTCGTTGGCGAGCGAGGGGTGGCAGCAGTGGACGGTGATCAGGACCTCGTCCTCGGTTTCGCCGGGGATCAGCAGTTCGCCGTAGCTCAGGTGGCCGGGCTGCAGGTCGCTGTCGATATCGACGCGGTATTCGGCATCCGTCATCTGGGTCCACTGGTCGTGGCGCAGGCAGAAGCCCCAGTTATTGGCGAAATAGCCGGTGCGGTAGGGAATCAGGTCCGGCTGGTCCGGCAGGGTGTGGATGTGCTTGGCCAGCTCGTCGCGGCTCATCACCTCGTGGACCGGCAGGCTATAGCTGACGACGTGCAGGTTCGAGTCGGCGAAATCGACTACCGTGCGGCCGTCCATGGTCTTGATGGTGGCCGAGCGGATGTTCCACTCGTTCGGCACTTCCCAGTCGAGCACCGGCGTGCCCGATGGCACTTCGTGGATGGTCAGCGGGATGTGCTGGGCGACGGTCTGCAGCGTCTGACGTACACCGTTGCCGGTTAGCGACCGGGTGAACGGGTACATTTGCGTGGCCAAACCGTGCAGGTCGATTGGCAGCGCCTGATCATAAGCCATTAGACAGGTTCCTTGTCGATTCTGGCCTTGAGCAACCACGGCACCGTCTCGCCCAGATCGGGCCATTTCGTATCGTTGGCCGACAGGGTGGTGACCTCTTGCGGCCAGTCGATGGTCAGCAGCGGGTCATTGTAACGGAAGCCGCTGTACAGTTCCGGCACATATTCGACGCCCATCATGTATTCGACCAGGCAGTCCGGAGTCTGGGTCTGGAAGCCATGCGCAAAACCGGCCGGAATATACAGCATGGTCGGCGTATCGGCGCTGAGGATCATCACGACCTGCTGGCCGCGCGTCGGGGATTCCTCGCGCAGGTCGACGATGACGTCATGGATGGTGCCATGAGTGACGCGGACGATCTTGGCGTCGGCCTTGGGGGCACGCTGGAAGTGCATACCGCGCACCGTGCCCTGGAGCTTGGTGAAAGACGTGTTGCCCTGGACCGGCGTGAAGTCGATGCCGGCGTCACGGAACAGATCGGCGCACCAGGTGCGGGCGAAATGACCGCGGTCATCGCCGTGCACCTTGAGCTCGATCAGCCGCGCATCCGTTTCGCCGATGGGGACAAACTTCATCGTACCCGCCCTTACAGCCCGGCCTTTTTCAGCCAGGGCGCGCCCTTCTTGTAGGCCTCTTCCAGGACCTGCTTGTCGCGCAGGGTATCCATCGACTGCCAGAAACCGTCGTGACGGTAAGCGCTGAGCTGGCCCTGTTCGACAAGGCGTCGCATCGGCGCCTGTTCCCAGACGGTCGCATCGTCATCAATCAGGTCGAAGACGCCGGGCTCGCAGACGAAGAACCCGCCGTTGATCATGCCGACGTCGGCGCCGTCCTTCTCACGGAAGGATTCGACCTTTTCGCCGTCGTGCGTGAAATTCATGACGCCGAAACGGCCGGACGGCTGGACAGCCGTGACGGTCGCCATGGTGCCCTTCGCCTTGTGGAAAGCGACCAGCTTGTCGATCTCGACGTCGGACACGCCGTCGCCATAGGTCAGGCAGAAGGTTTCGTCGCCGATGATGTCGCGGGCGCGCTTCAGGCGGCCGCCGGTCATGGTCTCAAGGCCGGTATCAAGCACCGTGACCTTCCAGTTTTCGACGTTCGACTGCAGCCAGGTGATGCCGCCGGTGGCCAGGTCGATGGTGAAGTCCGACGACAGGCTGCGGTAGTGCAGGAAATACTGGCGGATAAAATCGACTCGGTAACCGCCAAGCACGATGAAGTCGGTAATGCCGTAAGCAGCATAGCCCTTCATGATGTGCCACAGGATCGGCCGGCCGGCGACCTCGACCATCGGCTTGGGGCGGATGGCGGTTTCCTCGCTGAGACGCGTGCCGAGACCCCCGGCGAAAAATACGGCTTTCATTGTGCGTGTCCTTTAGTCTTCGCCAATCTTAATCTTCGATGGCCGCCTTGGGCACCGGCACGATGAACTTGCCGCCCCAGGCCTTGATGCCGGCCATCTGGGCCTTGATCTCGGTCTTCAGGTTCCACGGCAGGATCAGGACGTAGTCCGGCTTGAATTCGTTGATAGCTTCCGGCGCCAGGATCGGCACGCGCACGCCTGGCAGGTAGCGGCCCTGCTTGGACGGAGCGCGGTCAACGGTGAAGTCGAGGAAGTCACGGGCGATGCCGCAATAGTTCAGCAAGGTCACGCCCTTGGCCGGGGCGCCATAGCCGCAGATGGTCTTGCCCTGGCGCTTGATGTCGATGAGCAGTTCCAGAAGGGCGCGTTTGGTTTCGCGCACTTCTTCAGCCCACGAGATGTAGATCTCGTCGGTGTCGAGACCATAAGCCTTTTCCTCGGCCAGGACGGCGGCGACGTTGGGGCTCTCGGCGTGCGAGGCGTCCTTGTGGCAGACGAAGTAGCGGATCGAGCCGCCATGCGTTTCCGGCAGCTCGACGTCGAACACGCGCAGGCCTGCCTTCTCGAAGATCGACATGCCGGCGATCAGCGACAGGTAGGAGAAGTGCTCGTGATAGATGGTGTCGAATTGGTGACGCTGCATCAGGCGCAGCAGGTGCTGGACTTCAAAAGTCGCCACGCCTTCCGGCGCCAACAGGACCTTGAAGCCACCGACGAAGTCGTTGATGTCCGGCACGTGGGCCAGGACGTTGTTCGAGGTCATCAGGTCAGCGGTCCAGCCTTCGGCCTTCAGGCGCTTGGCGTATTCCGTGCCGAAGAACTCGATGCGGGTGTCGACGCCCTTTTCGCGGCCGGCCAGGGCGACGCTTTCGCACGGCTCGACGCCCAGCGCCTGGATGCCCTTGGCCTTGGAATATTGCAGCAGGTAGCCGTCGTTCGAGGCGACTTCGACGTGGCGGGACGCTTCGGTCAGACCGAAACGGTCCGTCATAGCGTTGACGTAGTTGGAGGCGTGTTCCAGCCACGAGGTCGAGTGCGACGAGAAATAGGCGTAGTCGGCGCGGAACATGTCCTCGGCCGGCAGGAAGTCGCGCGTCTGGACCAGGCGGCAGGCGCGGCACACCATGGCTTCCAGCGGATAGACCGGCTCGGCCTTGCCGTAATTGGCCGGGTCGACATAGTCATTGGCCACCGGCGACAGGCCGAGGTCAGCGAGGCTTAAGGAAAGGCCATCGCCGCAGTGGCGGCATTTCTGGGTGGTGGTCAACGTGGGCATATGCAGGGTCATGGGCGCACCGATAAAATGGACGGTTGAAATATGCATTAAGAAAGCCGCCGCCGATGTCGGCAGGCGGCTTGAGAAAAGTTAGGCTAAGGCCTGCCATTCCAGTTCGTTGTCGAGACGGTTGCTGGTGATGTGGCCTTGCAGAACCTTGAGGCGGATCAGCTGCGACTGACGGAAGTTGGCGTCCTTGAACTCCATGCGCTTCAGGCCGGCGATCAGCTCCTGGATCGACTGGTTGAGGTCGACCTTCGGCTGGTGGTTCGGCGCCAGGGTCTTGTAGAGGGTGAAATCGACGCGGTAGGAGCGGCTGTCGGCCGGAGCCGCCAGGTTGATCGACACCTTGGTGCCCGGCACGACGGCGGCGACGGCGTTGGCCAGGTCCTTGACCTGATAATTACGGTCGTCGGAACCGGCGTTGATGGCCAGGTACTGGCCGCCATTGTCGGCAGTGCGGGTGATCGCCCAATCGATGGCCCGGGCCATGTCCTGGACGTCGATCAGCGGACGCCAGGGCGTGCCGTCGGACAGGATGGTGATTTCGCCGCTGGTGACGGCGCAGGCGCAGAAGTCGTTCAGCACCAGGTCGAGGCGCAGGCGATCCGACATGCCGCAGGCAGTGGCGAAGCGCAGCGCCGTGATCACCGTGTCCGTCTTGATCTGCGACAGCTCTTCTTCGGTGCCGATCTTGGAGCGGGCATAGGCGGTGATCGGGTTGAGCGGGTCGCTTTCCTTGCGCGGGCCGCCTTCGGCGATGCCGTAGACCGAGCAGGACGAGGCGAAGACAACGTTCTTGACGCCGGCTTCGGAAGCGGCCTTGGCCAGGGCGACCATGGACTTCTGGTTGATGTCGAGTGTGACCGCTTCGAACTGGTTGCCCATCGGGTCGTTCGAGATGGCGGCGAGGAGGATGACCGCGTCGTAGCCCTTGAGGCGGTCCCCGGACAGCTGGCGGACGTCGCCGTAGAACTGTTCGTCGAGGCTGCGTTCCGGCAGGACCGTGGTGCCGGTCAGGCAGTGCGCAAAATAGGCGTTATCGAAGCCATGAATGACGGCGTCCGGATGCTCCGCACGCAGATATTTGGCCACTACCGGGCCGACATAGCCCATATTACCGACAATCAAAATTTTCATCGTTATGACTTTATCGCAGCTAGAATTTCAACATGTGGCCGTTGAGGGCGCCACTGCCGCCCGGACCGCGCGATCCGATGCTCAATGCGCACGGACTGCAAAAGGAATGCCATGAATTTTTTACACATTTCCCTGCGCGTCAAGTATTTCCCGCACTGCACGCAAGGCTCTGAATGAAATAACGTACGGCGTTTCGCAGTGCAAGATAAATGGCGAAAAATGGATTGCCAACCCGCTGCGGCCGCCTATAGTTCGGACACATATATTGTCATAATGTAACACCGGCTGCCGGTTTCCGTCTGACGGACTGGCCCGTTGCGTGCAGACATTCCGAACCCGGCGGCCTTGCCCCTATTTTAATGTCATTATTTCCGGCTGAAACTCATGGATGAAATCGAAACGATAGTGATCGGCGCGGGTGTCGTCGGGCTGGCGGTTGGCCGTGCGCTGGCCATGGCGGGACAGGACGTGCTGGTTCTGGAGGCGGAATCCGATTTTGGCACAGGCATTTCCTCGCGTAATTCCGAAGTCATCCATGCGGGCATCTATTACCCGGAAGGCAGCCTGAAGGCGCGGATGTGCGTCGAGGGCAAGGGCCTGCTCTATGACTACGTCCGGGCTCGGCATGTCCCTCACCGGAACTGCGGCAAGTTCATCGTCGCCACGCACGACGATCAGACCGGCAAGCTGCACGACATCAAGGACAAGGCCGAGCGGGCGGGCGTATTCGACCTGGAATGGGTCACCCTGGATCGCCTCAGGGCCGAAGAGCCGCAGGTCAGCGCGGTGGCGGCGCTGTGGTCGCCGTCGACCGGTATCATCGACAGCCACGGCCTGATGCAAGCCCTGCTCGGCGACATCGACGCGCACGGCGGCCAGCTGGTCTGCCAGACTCCGGTGGAACGCGTCGAAGTCACCGGCAACGGTTTTATTGTCACCACCGGCGGTCCCGATCCGTTCAGTATCCGCTGCAAGACCCTGGTCAATTCGGCGGCGTTCGGGGCGCACCAGATCGCGCTCAGCACCCACGGCCTCGACGCCGTGCACGTGCCGCCGCTTTATTATGCGCGCGGCTGCTATTTCACCCTGTCGGGCAAGCCGGCCTTCAGCCGCCTGATCTATCCGGTGCCAGAACCGGGCGGACTGGGCGTGCATGTGACGCTCGACATGGGCGGCCAGGTCAAGTTCGGCCCTGATGTCGAGTGGATTCCGGAGCTGAGCTACGACCTCGATCCGGCGCGCGCTGAAAAGTTCTACGCTGCCATCCGCCGCTACTTCCCTGCCCTGCCCGACGGCGCGCTGCAGCCCGGCTATACCGGGGTACGGCCGAAGCTGAAGAACCAAGGGGAAGGCGACGCCGACTTCGTGATTTCCGGCCCGGAAGCACACGGGATTCCCGGCCTGGTCAATCTGTTCGGCATTGAATCGCCAGGACTGACCTCGTCGCTGGCGCTGGCCAACCGGGTGACGGCGGCCCTGGGACTCTGAGCCTAAAATTGTGCACCGAATTTTGCAGATGCGAAAACTGGAAATTTGGGTTAATGTCGGTCATAATGAGGTGGGTGGCACAGGTATCGGCCTGAAACCCCGAACGTTTTCGGGTGAAATTTCAGCAAGCCGGTCCTGAAACAATGGATCAACGAGAGCACAAGTGGTCATGAACTTTCCGATGTTCCGATCGCGCGACACGTCGAAGAGCCGGTTGCCCCCCAGCAACTCGCTCATCGACCGGCTGACCTATGCCATCGGCGACGTGCACGGCCGCAACGACCTGCTGACCAAGATGCTCGACACCATCCGTTCGGAAGCCGATGTGCTGGGCGAAAAACCACGCATCGTCCTGCTGGGTGACTATATCGACCGCGGCCCGGCGTCGGCGGACGTGCTGGCCAGCGTAGTAGGCCTGAGAAGCGCAGAGTGGTGCGACGTCGAGATTCTGCTCGGCAATCACGAGCTGTTCCTGCTCAAATTCGCGCTCGACGCCAGTTGCGGGCCGCAATGGCTGGAATATGGCGGGCGGGCGACGCTGCAATCCTACGGCCTGGCGCCGCCGGTTGATCGCAGCGATCCGGCGCACTGGAAGGCGCTGCTGGCTGAAATGGTCCGCGTCATCCCGCGCGAGCATCTGCGCCTGCTGTGCGACGCCAAGATTTACTTCATCGCCGGCGACTACCTGTTTGTGCATGGTGGCGTGAAGCCGGGCGTACCGATCGAGGAGCAAAGTGCCGACACCATGCTGTGGATTCGCGAGGAGTTCCTGGCGGTCGACAAATCCTGCGATTACGTCGTGGTGCATGGCCATTCGGCCAAGGAAGACGCGCATAACCTGCCGTGGCGCATCGGCGTCGACACGGGGGCCTATGCCACGGGCGTGCTGAGCGCCGTGCGGCTGTCAGGCCGCGATCGCGAAATCATCCAGGTTACGCGCTAACAAAAAAGCCGCCGTCTCAAGGACAGCGGCTTTTTTGTTTCGATTGTCGGTCTCTTAGTACGAACCGCGCTGCGCCAGAACGGCCGGGACAGTCTTGAACAGGATGAACAGGTAAAGGCCCAGCGACTTCTTGCGGGCATAGAGGCGATCCATGGCGACGCGGCGGCGGTAGCTGACATCGTTACGGCCCATGACCTGCCACAGACCGGTAATGCCCGGCATGACCGAGGTATAGTGGCGGAACGAACGACCGTACTTGGAGATTTCAGCGTGGATGATCGGGCGCGGCCCGACCAGGCTCATCTCGCCCCTGAGCACGTTGATCAGCTGCGGGAACTCATCCAGCGACGTCTTGCGCATGATGCGGCCGAACGGCGTGACGCGCGGATCGTTGCGCAGCTTGTGATCCGCCTGCCATTCCATGTAGGCCTCGGCATTGGTCATCAGCAGCTGAGACAGGATCTCATCCGACTTGACGTACATGCTGCGGAACTTCAGGCACTTGAATTCACGGGCCTGCATGCCGATACGGCCGTGGCTGAACAGGACAGGGCCATTGTCCTGTAACTTGACGATTACGGCAATTACAGCAAAAACCGGGATGATGAAGATCAAGGCCGCCAGACTGATCAGAATATCGAGGATTCGAATGCCGGCATGTTGAGACGCGACAGTTGAGCGCTGAGAATCGAGCCCGCTTTGTTCAGCCATTTCGCGATCGAATATCGCGGCATTGGGAGCTTCATATTTCATTGGCGGGGTGCCTCTATTTGAAACATAATAAATAACGAAATGCCTCTAACGCAAATCCGATTCCACCCCCGCACGAATGTGCCTTTCACACTGCGCTGCAGCATATGGGTAGTAAATTCACGCGCGAGGAGAATTGCCCTTACGGCTGAAAAATCCAGCCGAAACGCAGGGCCTCTCCCTGCCCCCTCCGAACGTGGTGGCACCACGTTAATACACGGATAGAAAAGAGAGCTATCTAATTGATTTTAAATTGATAATCGGCCTTTTGCCAGAATCACCGAGTTGAGTTTTCCCCTAACCCACATCGTGGCGCGCAACTTAGCGCCATTTTGGCACAGTCGTCCATAGGTGTTTAGCAAATCGTGAACGCGCGATCGCTTATTTTTTACGCTTTTTCGCCTCAAGGGAGAGCGATTTGAAATGTGCTGAAATTGCACACCAATGAGGGGAAACAGCATGCGCCCCGCGCCGAATCGGTGCGGTGCGGTAATTACCGCCGCATCACCAGAATGACCGGATGATCCGGCACATCGACCACGACCGGCTGATTGGCAGCGAAGGTCTTCACTGGCTCGCTACCCGTAAGTGGATCGAACAGCGCCTGCGCCTTCGCGCCGGCGGGCAGTCCTATCGTAACCGGCACGGATGGCGATTCCAGCGGCTTGCCTGTGGCGCGATCCCAGAAGGTCTGCTCATTCCACAGTACGATCAGGGTCGTACCGTCCGATTTTTCGATAACCACCTTATGGCCGCCTGACGGCATGTTCTGCAGATCGAGATTGAACGGCCGGACGTTAAAGTCGTTCGCCTTGGCCGAACTATCCCGGAGCAACGACGTGACATTGTGCAGGGCCACCGCCGCCACCTTGGCGCGGTACTGATTGTCATAGACACCAAAGTGCCATTCCCGCTCCTTGTTTTCCGGATCGGGCTTCTGGTCGAGCAGTTCGTAGAGATAGGTGCGCGTCACACCGTTTTCGAAACCCGAGAACAGGCCGCTCAGGATTCCCTTGGCTTGGCCGATCTGGCCGACGCCGATAACCAGCCAGCCGCTTTCCAGATTCGAAGCGTACCCGAATTCGGTGATGACCAGCGGATGGCTTTTGGCCTTGGCCTTGCCGGCCATCTCCCTGAACCAGCCATCCGGCGCAAAGCCGTTCTGCGGATAGAGGTGAGCATTGGCGAAGTCGGCGCGGGCCACCAGGCTCTCCGGCATGACTTCGGCGCCGGTCACATCATAGACCGGCACGTCCTTGAGCTTAGGCGCCTTATCGACAGCGGCGAACAGCGCCTTCTGGGAAGCGATGCCACCGGCGGAGCCCTTCAAGCCGTTCCATTCAAAATTATGGTTGCCGTCGATTTCGTTGAAGCCTTCGATGGCACTGACCATACCCGGCACGCGCGTGTTCAGGGCCGAAGTCTGGGTAATGGTCTTGGTGAACTCGACCTCGCCGCCGAGAGCGACGAAATCGAAGCGAATGCCCTGTTCGGCCATGTAGACATAAGTGTCGAGCGGGGCGGCGCCATTGAACCAAGGCGTCGGCGCCTGCTCGCGGACCTGGCTGACGCCGATGTATTTGAGCGCCTTCACCACCTCAGCGGGCTTAGCGTAGGCAGTATCGAGATAGTTGACGTGGGTGTTGATGCCGATGCCGGATTGCACGTCAGCGGCGCGCAACGGTGTGACAGTTTCACTCAGCGCCGGGGTGCCTGTCGAGCAGGCAAACAGCGCAGCCAATACCAGCCCTGAAACGGCCAGTCCTGAGGTTGAAAGCATTCTGCGCATCATCTTCCCCATGTTTTCCGGGCACAACGGACCCGGAGGGGAGTCATGACGGACAGGTGCCGCCCTTGTCAATGCGTATTAGCTACTTCGTGCGGCAATGCAGCATAAAGAAATGATTATGCGCCAGGACGCCTAGAGGGCGCGGACCAGCATATAAAGCAGCGTCCAGCACGTCAGGCTGAAAGCGGTTACGCCGAACAAGGTGTAGCCAAAAGGAATCTTGCGCTCATCGACCGATGCGGCAAAAGCGCGCTCTACGCCCGATTGCAAATCGTGCACCGGCGAAGCCTTGCGAGTAACGACTCCGGTAAACGACAAAGGCTTGGGGCCATTATCGCGGGCCTTGGCCTGAACGGCGTCACCTTGTTGGGCCTGCGGGTCGGTCTTGGCGAGAGCTTGAGGCATGTACAGGTTCCTTTCCCGGGTGGAAAGTATACCGACAAGGTTAAGCAGCGATTTAGCGGATAGGTTAAAATTAAAATAATCGTGGTAAACGCAATCCGCATTTCCATTGTTCGTATTCATTTTAAACGCACCCAATCCTTCGTCATTTTATTTTTCTGATATGTCAGACATGCCCGTACCTGCCCGCTTATAGTTAACAGCAAAAAATGTTCGCCATAAAGGGATGCACGGAGAACCACTGAATACATGCGCAAGACTTTGGCACAAAGATTGCCTTGCCAAACTCTCTGATCTTGCTTAGTCCGTCGTTAGGTGCATGTTTACATTCCGGTTTTTGGCAGTTCTGACCTGTATTCAACCTGTTTTTTAAACAAATCCGCGTAAGGATTCCATTTGAACACGGACTGGGGGGATCAATAACGAATTCCGCTCCGGACAGCGCTTTTAAGGTATCGCCGAACACATGAAGGTTGCGCTTGTACACTATTGGCTCGTCGGTATGCGCGGCGGGGAGAAAGTCCTGGAAGCTTTGTGCGAGTTGTATCCGGACGCCGATATCTTCACCCTGGTCGCCGACCCGAAGAAGCTTTCACCTACCATTCGCAAGCACCGGATTTTCACTTCGTTCCTGCAAAAATTGGGTGGGGTGAAAAATTACCAGAAGATGCTGCCGCTGATGCCGATGGCGCTGGAGTCGTTCGACCTGACCTCCTACGACGTCATCATTTCTTCGGAAGCCGGCCCCGCCAAGGGCATCATTCCGCGTCCCGATGCGGTACACATTTGCTACTGCCACTCGCCGATGCGCTACATTTGGGACGTTTATCCGCAGTATTACAAAAGCGCCGGGCCAATGACGCGTCTGGGCATGCGGCTGTTCACGCCATCTTTGCGCACCTGGGACGTGACGACGGCGGCGCGCGTCGACCACTTCATCGCCAATTCCGGCTATGTCGCCGCCCGGATCAAGAAGTTCTACCGCCGCGACGCCACGGTCATCAATCCGCCGGTCGATACCTCGCGCTTTTCGATCGTCAACGACGTCGAGGACTATTACCTCTGCGCCGGCCAGATCACGCCGTACAAGAAGATCGAGATCGCCGTCGAGGCCTTCACGAAGATGAACAAGCGCCTGGTGGTCATCGGCGAAGGCGCCACCGCCGGCCTGAAAAAGATCGCTGGACCGACCATCCGGTTCCTCGGCAGCGTCGACGACAAGACCATGGCGCACCATCTTGAACGCTGTCGCGCCCTTGTCTTCCCAGGCGTGGAAGATTTCGGCATCGTGCCGCTCGAAGCCCTGGCCAGCGGCCGCCCCGTAATCGCCTTTGCCCGCGGCGGCGCGCTGGAAACCGTGATCGACGGCCAGACCGGCATTCTGTTCCATGATCAGACAGTCGAGGCCCTGACCGCCGCCGTCGAGCGTATGGAAATGAGCCATCTCGACTTCGCTCCCGAGGCACTGCAGGCCTTCGCGCACAAATTCCAACGCTCTGTGTTCATGCAGAACTTGCAATCTTTCCTGCAAAAAGCCATTCATGGCTGATACACAATATCAGGATATGGACGGGCGGGCCTGAATCCGGGCCTGGTTTTTGCACGGACGGGCGCGCGGATGATGCGCCCTTAAGCGCGATCCCGTTTCATCAACCTTCTGCCTGCGGAGCCGGCCAATGCATGCGCCCTGTCTCGATCCTGTCCAGCCCGTCCACGGCGGGCACAAGATGAAGATCGCGGTCGCTATAGCCACAGCCGGCCGCCGGGATGGCCTGTCCGACACTATCACCTATCTGCTCCGCCAAACGCGCATGGCCGACAGCCTCTATATCTGCCCCGCCGGCGACAATGATCTTGATCCGGCCTGCCTCGAAGGCTTCCCGTGCCCGACCCACGTCGTGCGCGGCGAACGCGGCTTGCCGGCACAGCGCAACACCATTCTGCGCAACCTGACGGATGAGGACATCGTCATCTTCTTCGATGACGACTTCCTGCCCGAACCGGATTACCTGAAGGAACTGGAAGACCTTTATCTCACGCATCCCGAGGTGGTGGTCGCCACCGGCGTCGTGGTCGCCGACGGCATCAAGACGCAGGGCATCGACTACCTGGAAGCCGACCGCATCATCCAGTCCCTGCCGGAAGCGCCGGCCGCACAATTGTGGGATTCTTTCTCAGCCTATGGCTGCAACATGGCGGCGCGCGTCGGCATCTGCCGCCGCGAAGGCATCGAGTTCGACGAGAAACTGCCGCTTTACGCCTGGTGGGAAGATGTCGACTTCTCCCGCCGCCTGGCTGCCTTCGGCCAGATCGCCCGTTACAGCCGCATGCGGGGCGTTCACCAGGGCACGAAAAAGGGCCGCACGCCCGGCAAACGCCTCGGCTACAGCCAGGTCGCCAACATGCTCTACCTGGAACGCAAGGGGAGCATCCCCGGCCAGATGGCGTGGAAGCAGATCGGCAAGAACATGCTGTCGAACCTCGCCCTGGCTTTTTTCCCCGAGCCCTGGGTCGATCGGCGCGGGCGCCTGGTCGGCAACCTGATGGCATTGGGCGACTTCGTCAACGGCAGTATCGACCCCGGAAAGATCCTGAAACTCTAGCACAACCATGTATCCAGCCCGGGAATCTTACCAACACTCAGAAGCAGCGCCCGCGCTGCCGGCGTTCGTCCCGCCGGACCGCACGGTCTTGCTCGGGTTTTTCGCTGTTCCGGCCACGGTCTTCGCCGCTTATTTCCTGTTGCGTTTTTACGACGAGCCGCTAAGGCGCTATCTGGGCCGCTTGTGGCGCCGTTCTCAGTCTTCCCATCCGGCGCCATGACACCCGAAAAGATCATCCTCAACGGCAAGTTCCTGATGACCACGCCCACCGGCGTGCACCGGGTCGCAGAAGAGCTGATCTGCGGCCTCGACCGGTTGTTGCAGGAAGACAGCGCCCTGCGCCAGCGCTACCAGGTGGAGCTGTTCGCGCCACGACACCTGCACCACCGCCTGGACCTGAAGGCGATTTCCTTCACCCAGGGCGGACTGTTCGAATGGATTCCCTGGGAGCAGATCGACTTGCCGGCGCATGAGCCCAAGGCATTGCACATCAATCTGTGCAATCTCGGCCCCCTGCTCAGCCGCAACGCCATGACCATGTTCCACGACGCCCAGGTCCATATCTCGCCGCAGTCGTACTCCACCGCTTTTCGTCTGTGGTACAAGCTGGTCCAGCCCCTGCTCGGCAAGCGGCACCGGCGGATCCTGACCGTGTCGGACTATTCGAAGCAGCAGCTGGCCAGCTACGGCGTCGCGCCAGCCGAAAAGATTTCCGTCATCCACAACGGCGTCGACCACATCCTGCGTAACGAGGCCCAGCCCGGCTATGCCGCCTCGCTGGGCCTGAAAACGCGCGGCTTCGTGCTGGCGCTGTCAAACACCCAGACGCACAAGAATATCCGCATCCTCATCGAGGCGTTCCGCGACCCACAGATGGCCGATCTCAAGCTGGTGCTGTTCGGCGCCGCCAAGCAATCGGCGCTGGAAGCCCTGGCCGGCGGGCCACTACCCGCGAATATCCTTGTCATCGGCAAGATTTCCGACGGACAATTGCGTGACCTGATCGAAAACGCCCTGTGCCTGGGCTTTCCGTCGACGACGGAAGGGTTCGGCCTGCCGCCGCTCGAAGCCATGCTGCTGGGGTGCCCGGCTATCGTGGCGCCGTGCGGGGCCTTGCCAGAAGTTTGCGGCGATGCAACACTGTACGCTGATCCCGCAGATGCGAAGGATTGGGTGGTGAAAATCCGTTCACTCCATGTTAGCGAAGATGATTGGCTGGCCTGGAGTGACCGGGCCAGGAAGCAAGCCGCCGATTTTACCTGGCGGCGAGCGGCACAGAAATTGATAGATTTATTTTAAGGGCCGCGCCGTCCACGATATTTTCGGGCGGCGTATTTTTCGGCAAGCAAGGGCAAGTTCAGAATGACAATCCCCTCGATTATCGGCCTGGTGTTGCTTATCATTTCCCTGTTCCGTCCCACCCGGTGGCTGCTGATGTGCGCCCTCGGGACGATGGCATTCGGTTCGCTGGCCGTCCTGCCGCCGACCTGGACGGGCGGGATCACCCTGCTGCTGGGCTCGACGGCCTTCATGTTGTTGATCGCAAAGAGCCTGATCGCGCCCGGCGGTGTGAACAAGTTCATCCGCAATGCCTGCGACCTGCGCAATCTGGGCCTTTTGACAGCGTTCACGGTGATCGCGGTCGCAGGGGCCCTCATCTTGCCCAAGATCTTCATTGGTCAGGTCTACATTTTCCCCCTGCGCAACAGTAATTTGGGGACCGCGCTGATCCGCGAACCATTACAGCCAACCAATGCCAACATCACGCAAAGCGCCTACATGATCATTTCCTACATGGCGGCGGCGGTGTTCTGCGACCTGGTCAAGCGCCAGAATTTCTTCAAGGATTTCGGGGCAGCGCTGATCGCTGGCGGCCTGTTTACGTTCCTGAGCGGCATTACCGACATGGTGACTTCAGCGACCGGAACCGGCAAGGCCCTGGCCGGCTTCCGCAACGCCTCCTACGCCATCATGGCTGAGGGCGACATCGACGGCGTCCGCCGCATCATCGGCTTGATGCCTGAAGCATCGGCGTTCGGCACCATGTGCATCACCTTCTTCGCCATGCTGTTGTTCGGACGGAATCTCTTTACGCCACAGCAGCGCGCCCGCGTCGTCATGCCGATCGCACTCGGCTGCGGCGGGCTGGCGGCCATGTCCACCTCCTCGACGGCCTATGTGGCGCTGGCAGTGGTGATCGTAATCTTCTTTTTTGACGCGTCGCGGCGCCTGGGGATCGGCAGCTACGAGGAGAAACGCCAGGCGATGGGCGAATTCGCCGCTATCGTCGCCCTGAGCCTGGTTGCGCTGGTCGCCTTGCTGTCATTCGAAAAGACGCGCGATACCATGTTCAACCTGGTCGACGCCATGGTGTTCAAGAAGACTCAGTCGGGCTCCTTCCTGGAGCGGACGTCATGGAACGACCAGGCTTTGTCCGCCTTCATGCAGACCTATGGCATGGGCGTCGGGGCCGGGGCCGTGCGGACGTCAAACTTTTTCATCAATATCCTGGCGTCCACGGGTATTGTCGGCAGCCTGTTCTTTTTCAGTTTCCTCATCAAGCTCGTCCTGGCCAAACCTAAAATCGAGGACGAACGCGTGCATGAAGTCATGCATATGGCCAAGCTGACACTGATCCCGATCGCCGCCATGGCTTTTCTGGTCGGCACCACTCCAGACTACGGCGTCATCACCGGCTGTCTGTTCGGCATTATCGTCGGCGGCAGCGCGGCGGTCAAAAAGCGCGCCATCCATAAGCCTTCAATACAAAATCTCCCACGCTCAGTACAGGCGGAACGCCTGAAGGCGAATGGCTAAAATCGAGGATCTTAATTGTTGAATACGTACAGTCAAACAAGCGCTCCGGCGGAGCCGTCTGCTCGAGCCGACAACCGCCGGGTAGACTGGGTCGACCGCGCGCGCGGGCTCGGCATTACCTTGGTCGTTCTCGGCCACGCCGCCGGCGGCCTTATCGATTCCACCGCCGGCGTCGGCGCCGGTACGTCATGGCTGCGTTATGTATATTTGGGAATCTACAACTTTCATATGCCGCTGTTCTTCATGCTGGCGGGCTTTTTCGTCGCCCGACGCATCACGGCGGACGCCAAGGGATTTATTACCGGCTCCGTGCGGCGGATCGCCTATCCCTATTTTATCTGGTCGGCCATACAGTTCAGCATCATCTGCCTAATGAGCGGAGTGGTAAACCATCCCGTTGACGGCGCTTACCTGCCGCAACTTATCAGCCTGATCTGGCGGCCGGTCTCGCAGTTCTGGTTCCTGTTTGCATTGTTCTTCATGCAGGTGCTGGCCGTCCTGACCCTGCCACGGATTGGCGCTACCGGCTTTTTCGTGCTGACACTGGTGGCCGGCATAGTCTTCCGCGTGTTTGACCTTTCCAGGTTCTGCGAAATAGAGATCGTGAACCACTACACCATGCACCTTAGCTGGTTCGGCCTTGGCGTGTTTGTCGGCCCGCAACTGGGCCGCTTGCGCATTCTCCACGACACGCCTCCGGCCTACGGTGTCCTCGCTTTGGTAATATGGATGGCCCTGGTGGTTGTGGCCTACATGTCCTATTGTCTGCTGGCGCCGCACAATGTCTTGAACTGGATTGGCAATCTAAGCAGCGACGACCTTTTCAAGGTCGCCGCCAGATGGCGCTTCATTCCCGCCGGCGTGGCCGGATGCGCTATGGTCTGCCTGATCTGCAGCGCCGGGCTGCTGCCGTTCAAATCCTTCTTCGACTATCTCGGCCGCAATTCCATGGCAATCTTCCTGACCCATGTGCTGTTCATCGCCGGGACGCGCATCGTCATCCTCAAGCTTCTGCCGGGGATCGGAACACTACCGCTGATGGTTGCGATATCTCTCTCCGGGCTGTTCGGATCACTGCTATTCCTGGAGGCAACAAAGCGGCTGAAGATCGACAAGGTGCTGGGCCTGACTTAAGCGCATCCCAAAAAAGTGTGACACGGTTTTTGGATTAGATGCGCGCCAATCAAAGCACCTCGGCCAGGAAAGCCTTCACGTCGCCGTAGAGCGGACCCTTCTTGCGGAACGGCAGGGAAAAGACCGCCGCCGTGTCCTGGTGGCTCAGGCCGTCGTACAGTTTCAGGCGCACGTCGGTGCCCGTGGCTTTCAGTTTCGCTTCGAGATTGACGGCGTTGTGCGTGCCGACGACCGTGTCAGCGCGGCTCTGCAGCAGCAGGATGTGAGTGTCGATCTTGCGGGCATAGCTGACCGGCTGGGTGTCCAGCGGCTTGGGGTACTGGCCGAAGGCATTGGCCGAGGCGGGGACATCGAACGGATAGAAATCGTACGGCCCGGCAATGCCGACAAACGCCCTGATGTCGAGGTCGCCGCGAAACTCCGGATCAAGCGTCACCATGGCGGCATTATAGGCGCCCGCGGACTGGCCGCTGACCGCCAGGCGCGACCCGTCGCCGCCATAGTCGGCAGCACGTTGTGCGATGTGTTTCACGGCCAATGCGCAATCGCTGACAAAGCCGGGATAGTGAACTTCCGGGACGAGGCGATAATCCGGCAAAGCGACAATATAGCCCATGGCCGCCAGCGCATGGCCCATCCAGCTGTAGTCAGCCTTCGATCCCGACGCCCAGTTGCCGCCGTAGATGAAGACCAGCACCGGCAGGTTGCGGCCATTCACAGGCGCATAGACGTCGTATTTCTGGCGCGCTTCCGGGCCATAGGCGATATCGGTGGCGATGCGCCGAACACCTTTTTCCTTGGGCGTGAAGGTGTTGAACAGGGTCAGCGTATTGCACGCCGCCAGAAGCGACCCCAGGCCGCTGAGACCCATGGCATTGAGGAACTGACGCTTGCTCATGGTGCTCATAGGCTGACGGACGATTTCTCGGTGGGCGGTTTCGGCTTCAACCCTAAGCCCTTGAGCGCGATCAGCAAGGCTTCCCAGTGGATGCCGGCAACAACTTTCAGTGTCATCAGCGGCATGGCCCAGAAGCGCCGCCACAAGCCCCCGTCGGTCAGCGGCTCATGGCGAGCAACGAAGCTGGCGAACAGCATGTCCGTCGAGGCGCGATCCTCGACCTTGCGCAGGCGGATCTGCAGAGCGAATACGTCCTCCGGCGCCGTCAGGTCGAAGTCGTAGGCCATGTCGCGTGTCTCCATGAAGGGCGACACATGCAAGCGCTTGTCGGCGTGCTGGCGGATGCGAGGGGCTGGCGACTGGACCGGCAGGACGTAGGAATGGCGGTCGCCGAAGGTGTTGTTGACCTCGTAGACCACGGCCCTGACGGTATCGTCCGGGCGGCGGACGAAATAGAGGCTGATCGGGTTGAAGACAAAGCCGAGCACGCGCGGCATGGCCAGCAGGAACAGCCGGTCGCCGTCGTCGTACAGGCCCTTCGACCGCAGCATGGCGGCCATGCGATCGCGCAAGGGCGTCTGCGTATCGGCCTGATCGGGGCCGTGGTCGCGGTCGTAAAAGCCGAACAGGTTGAAGCGGTTGCTCGACAGGAAGCGCGTTTCGACAGGATGGTCGAGATCGAACAGAATCTGGAAGATGTGATAGCTCAGGCGGTGGGGTTTGGGTGCAAACCGCTGGTGGATCACTTCGCCGGTGTAGATGCCGGAGTCCTTCATTCCGCCGCTTCCAGAATTTCGGACTCGATTTTGTTTTCTGGCCAGGGATTATATTTGATCCGGCTCTTCGACCAGTCGAAGTCCCACGGGCGACGTTCACCGGAAATGGCTTCGGCGACGGCCAGGCCCGATTGCAGGCCGTCCTCATGGAATCCGGAGCCAAAATAGGCGCCGCAGAACCAGGTATGTTGCCGGCCCTGCAGGCCGGCCAGGTCGTCCTGGGCCGCGATGGCGCGGGCGTCGAACAACGGGTGTTCGAAAATGGCACACTTGATGACCTTGCCCGGATCAACCGGCCGATGCGGGTTGAGCGTGACGAAATAGTCGTTCTTCGTCTTTAACACCTGCAGCAGGTTCATCCAGTAGGTGACGCACAGCTGCTGGGCGTCGGAGGCGTCCTTTTCGCCGAGATAGTTCCAGCTCGACCAGGCGGCCTTGCGCTTCGGCATGAAGCTTTCGTCGGTGTGCAGGACCACTTCGTTGGGCGTGTAGCGAAACGCGGAAAGTGTACGGCGCTCCTCCGCCGTGGCGGCCTCGCCGAGGATTTTCAGGGTAATGTCGGCATGGGTGGCGAAAATCACCTCGTCGAAGTCATGCGTGACGCCATGGCCGTCGGTCAGGGTGACACCGTGGGCGCGGCGTTCGACCCTGACCACAGGCGTGCGAGTCAGGATGCGGTGAGCGAACGGCTTGATGAGTTCCCTGACATAGGCCTGGGCGCCGCCGACGACGCTGCGCCACAGGATGCGGTCGAGGATCTGCAACAGGCCGTGGTTCTCGAAGAAAGCGATGAAGGCGCGGAATGGATAGTCCATGATCTGCGCCGCACTGGTTGACCAGATGGCCGCCGCCTGGGGCAGCAGATGGTCGTCAATAAAGGCGCGGCCGTAATTGCGGTCCTTCAGATAGTCGCCGAGGCGGTAATCGCAGCGCGAACGGGCCACCAGGTCCTTCGGCGCCTCGCGATAGAAACGGACAATGTCAAGCAGCAGCGACAGGAAGCGCGGCCGGAACAGGTTGCCGGTCTGGGCGAACAGACCTTTCAGGCCAAGGCTGGAATATTCCAGCGCGCCCTTGTCGATCGAGACGCCGAACGACATGTCGCTCAGCTGGTGCGGCACGTTCAGGTGCGCGAACAGGGAAACGAGATTGGGATAGCAGGGCTCGTTGAAGACGATGAACCCCATGTCGAGCCATAAAGGATCGGTCCGGGTGCCGACATTGACGCTGTGGCTGTGGCCACCGACAGAAGCCTCGCTCTCGAAAACCGTGACGTCGCAGGACGTGTCGAGATGCCAGGCCGCCGACAGACCGGCGATGCCGGAACCAACAATGGCCACCTTCCTCTTAAGTGTCCCTGACATGTCGTACATGGCCTTTACGCTCCCACAAACCTGGATGGCAAATGTACGGCAATGCTCCTTGCATGGATCACCGTTGAAAAATTTCGTGAAATTCAGCAGCTGTGGGTGATCCGGTTGGCCTCGGACGGCGTAAATGCCGTCAATACAGGCGGATGGACAGGCCGCCGCAAGACTGGAACAATGACCTTTGACCGCCGCCTCAGGATTGCCACGCCCGCGCGCATGATGGACACGGAAAGCCATACGTCCCGCGCCAGCGGAGATGCGCCGGAGCCGACACCGGAAGCCCTGGTGCTGCGCGTCGCGATTGACAAGGACCGGAACGCCTACGCCGCGCTGTTCAGCCGCTTTGCGCCCAAGGTGAAGGCTTTTGTCATGGGCCAGGGCCTGACGGCGCAGGAGGCTGAGGACCTGGCGCAGGACGCGCTGCTGAACGTGTGGCGCAAGGCGCATCTGTTCGATCCGGCCAAGGCCAGCGCTGTTACCTGGATCTACTCAATCGCGCGCAACCTGCGCATCGACGCCGCCCGTAAGGCAAAGCGCGTCCGGGACTTGCCCAATGACCTGTGGCAGGACGATGGCGACGCCGCTGCCGACGACAGCCTGATCGCCGTGCAGGATGCGCGCGCCGTTACCCATCTGCTTGACACCCTGCCCGCCGAGCAAAAAACCATCCTGCGCCTGTCCTTCTATGAGGACCTGTCGCACGGCGACATCGCCAAGGCCTTGTCGATCCCGCTCGGCACCGTGAAATCCCGTTTGCGCCTCGCCATGACCCGGCTCAAGGCCGGCTTGGCGCCTGCACCGTCCGGAGACCGTATATGAGTACCGCGTTCACGCCTTCCAGTGCCTTGGCCAGCGCCTTGGCCAGTGCCCTGGCCGGCCATCCCGACGAAGACCTGCTGTGGGACTTCCACCGCGGCGCGCTGGTGCCCGGCCTGGCTTTGACCGTAGCCGCGCACCGCGACCGTTGTCCGCATTGCCGTAGTGCTTTGCGCCTGTTCGACGCCGTCGGCGGGGCGCTGCTCGACGAGATGGAAGGCATTGAGATGTCGGCCAGCGCGCTCGACCTGGCGCTGGCGCGCATCGAACGTCCCGAGGAGGCCGCACCCGTGCGCAAGACAGCGAAGAATCCCGCGTTCATGGCCGCCTTCCTGCAGGACATCGACCTGCCTGACTCTCTGAAACGCGCCGCCATTTCAGGCCGCTACTGGGCGGCGCCGGGCGTGTGGATGGCGCCGGTGAAGATGGAGGGCGCGCCGAAGGGGACCAAGACCTACCTGATGCACGTCAAGGCCGGCATGACCATGCCTGTGCACAGCCATCGCGGCCGGGAAACCACCGTCGTCCTGAAAGGTCGCTTTACCGACGCCAACGGCGAATACGGCCCGGGTGACTTCATGTGCATCGAAGGCGACAGTGCGCATGCGCCGGCCGTGCCGGAGGGCGAAGACTGCCTGTGCCTGATCGCCCAAGAAGCGCCTATCGTACCGCATGACTGGCTTGGCAAGCTGTTGCAACCGTTCGCGCGGATTTAGGCCATGAAAGTCTTCGCCATCGCCTGGGGGCTATGCCTTGTGCTGATGGGCGCGCTCGACTTCATCTGGTTGGGCACGATGACAGATAGCCTATACCGGCCAGCCATGCAGAGCCTGATGCGGCCGGATCTGCAGCCAGGTCCGGCCATCGGCTTTTACCTGATCTACGTGTCCGCCCTGGTCTGGCTGGTGCTGAAGCCCTTGATCGACGGAACGGAGACCTGGCCCAGAGCCATCGGCCCCCTGACCCTTCGCGCCGGCCTGTTCGCGCTGGCGGCGTTCGCCACCTATGACCTGACCGCGCTGGCGGTCGTGCGTGACTGGCCAGTGCAGCTCAGCCTGATCGACATGGCCTGGGGCGTGTTCAACGGCGTGGTGACGGCCAATCTGGCGGCCTTCGGTCTGAAGGCGCTCAGCCAGATCAAGTAATCGGTTATTTCCGGCGCGGCGCCAGAACCACCCAGCCGATAAAGCCGGCCCAAAGACCCACTTCGGCAAGAACCACCACAGGTCGGCTATGCACGACCCTGGGGATCATGAACGCTATCATGCCGACAACCAGAGTAGCGAGGTAGCGCCATTGGACGCCGCGGTTAAAACCCGAACGCGACCACCTGCCACCATATTCACGCGCCATGCCGAACTCCTCATCGCCCTGGCCGACCCTAGCCCATTTGTTGCGTTTGCGAAAGAGCGCCTTGCCGCAACTTAGCGGCTTTTTAAAGGCATGTGTACCGGAACTGACATGAAGTTGTGCATGACTCCCGACGACGGATTTTGTAACAGCATCTGGCACTTTTCTTGAAATAGGAAGGTTTCGGGGATTGGCGCACAACGATCTGTGCCCAAATCGAACGTTTTAAAAGGAAACGGACGCCGTGGACGACCATTCACACCGCTCGCAGCGCGTAACCGCGGCTGAGGTTCTGACCTGCGACGTCGCCATCGTCGGCGGCGGGTTTGCTGGTTCGCTGTTGGCGCTGGTCCTGGCCCGGCGCGGTCTTTCGCCGCTTGTCGTCGACCTGCATGATCCCTATCCGCATCAGTTCCGTTGCGAAAAACTCTCGGCTGAGCAGATCGCAGCGCTTACCGACCTTGGCGCGACCGGACTTGTCCGCGCGGCCGGCGGTCACGGCATACGCTACGACCGCGCCGTCAACAGCCTGCGCCGGGCGTGGCCAGATACAGTCACGCTCGTGCGCGGCAAGGTGACCCGCGTTGTTCCGGGCGTCACCCAGAGCCTGACCCTTTACGACGGCCGCCGCATCGACAGCCGCCTGTGCGTTCTGGCCACGGGCCTGAGCGAAAAGCTGCGCCACGATCTCGGCCTTGAACGTACCGTGCTGTCGGAAGACCATTCGGTGTGCATAGGTTTCAACCTGGTGCAGCGCGACGGCTATGCCTTTGCTTTCGACGGCCTTGTCCGTCAAGGCGAGAAAACCGGCGACGGGATCGGCTTTGTCAGTCTGTTTCCCCTTGACGACGTCATGCGGGTCAACCTGTTCCTTTATGACTCGCCGAAAAGCGAGCGGCTCAAGCGTTTCCGTGCCGACCCGCTGAGCGAACTCCTGGCCGCGATGCCCAGCCTGCGCGGCAAGCTGGCCAATGCCAAGGTCAGCGGCGAAGCCGAGATGCGCGTCACCGAGCTTTATTCCGTAGACGCATCGGGACTGGCCGGCACCGTCCTGATCGGGGACGCGCGCCGCACCTCATGCCCCGCGTCAGGCACCGGCATCAGCCGGATTATCGCCGACGTGCGCCGCCTGGCTGACGCGGCCGTGTCGGAAAACCTGGAGGCGGCGGCCGCCACTTTCCATGCCGACGCCAACCTGCCTGCGCTCGATGCCACGTGGCATCGGCAATCGCTCAACGGTCGCGAACACGCCGTCAACACCTCGGCCGGCTGGCAAGTCCGGCGCGTGGCGAGTCGCCTGAAGCAGGTGCTGACCCGCCCGGCGAAAGTCCGTCCGGCGCGGGCGATGCTGATGATGGGCGACCGGGTGCGTGTTCGCCCCGCCGTCGAGATTCTGGCCACGCTCAACATGGAAGGCGCGCTGGAAAACCTGCCGTTCATGCCGGAAATGGCCAACCTGATCGGCACCGAGCAGCGGATCCTGCGCCGCGCCGACCGGACCTGCGTCGAAGGCTATGGCCTGCGCGGCCTGACCGGGACTGTGTTTCTCGACAAGGCGCGCTGCGACGGTTCCGCCCACGACGCCTGCCAGCGCGACTGCCTGATGTTCTGGAAAGAAGCCTGGCTGACCGATGCCGACGCGCCCGTGCTGCCGATCGACGCCGCCGAACGCGCCGCCCGACAGGTGCTGCGCGAACTGGCGGTACGCCAGAACGACCGTTTTTACTGCCAGTCGACCGAATTGGGCCAGGCAAGCCACTACATCTCCAAGACCCACGTCCGGGAAATGCTGCACGAGGTGAAGATCGGCGAGATGCCGCCACTGGAATTCGGCCGCATCATCGTCCGGGCCGCGATCAACAAGGCGCGGGCGGCGATGAAGCTGCCGGAGCTGGGGCTGATCGTCGGCGAAGCCGGCAAGAAGTCCAAGGGCGATCTCGATCTCAAGCCCGGCGAATGGGTGCGCATCCGGGATGCTGACTCTATCCGGGCCACGCTCAACAGCAAGGCGCGCAATCTCGGCCTGTCGTTCGAGCCGGAAATGGCCCTGCTGATCGGTCAGGTCCGCCAGGTCGAGGCCGTGGTCGAGCGCATGATCCATGAAGAAACCGGCCAGATGGTGCGCCTGGAGCGGACTGTCACCCTGAAGGACACCTATTGCCTGGGGCTGTGCGCCAAGAATTGTCCGCGGTCGAACCCGCTGTTCTGGCGCGAGGCGTGGCTGGAGCGGGTAGCGGCGCCGTAGGTGTTTGTGTCCACGAATGCGTTTTGGGGTGTATAGCCTTCCGGCCCCACGACTTACATCTTACACAGTTTCCTTTTTGTTCCTGATGCCGTAAACTGGCGAAGCGTTTGTCTATCGAATCGTTTCTGCCATGTTCGACGATCCCGACCCGCTGCCCGATGCCGCCGATGACCTGCCACCGCGCAAGATCATTCATATCGACATGGACGCCTTCTATGCCTCGGTCGAGCAGCGCGACAATCCCGAGCTGCGTGGCAAGCCCGTGGCCGTCGGCGGCATCCGCGAGCGCGGCGTCGTGGCGGCCGCTTCCTACGAAGCCCGTGTCTACGGCGTGCGCTCCGCCATGCCTTCGGTCACCGCCCGGCGCAAGTGTCCGGACCTGGTTTTCGTCAAGCCAAGGTTCGAGGTCTACAAGGCCGTCTCCAGACAAATTCAGCAGATTTTCCAGGCCTATACGCCGCTGGTCGAGCCACTGTCGCTGGACGAGGCCTATCTCGACGTCACCGAGAATCTGAAGGGCATCGCTTCGGCCACCGAGATTGCCAAGGCCATCCGCGCCGATATCCGCGAGGCCACCGGCCTGACCGCCTCGGCGGGCGTGTCGTACAACAAGTTCCTGGCCAAGCTGGCGTCCGACTACAGAAAACCCGACGGGTTGTTCGTCATCCGCCCAGAAATGGGAGAAGCCTTCATCGCCGGCCTGGCCGTGCGCAAGTTCCACGGCATCGGCCCGGCCACCGCCGAGAAAATGAAGCGCCTCGGCATCGAGACCGGCGCCGATCTGCGTGCCCAGAGCCTGGCTTTCCTGGAACAGCATTTCGGTTCGGCCGGCGAGTGGTACTACCGGATTTCGCGCGGCGTCGACCTGCGCCGCGTCCGGCCTGACCGCGAACGCAAGTCGGTCGGCGCCGAGACCACCTTCTTCACCGACATCACCACGCCGGAGGGGGCGCGCGACGGGCTTATGCCTCTTGTCGAAAAGGTTTGGCGGCATTGCGACGCCCACGGCCTGCGCGGACGGACGGTGACGCTCAAGGTGCGGTTCGGTGATTTTTCCCAGTTCACCCGGTCACGCACCGGACCACCGGTCGGCGATCATGAGACGCTGGAACGGGCCAGTCTCGCTTTGCTCGAGGGCATATTTCCGCTGAGCAAGGGCGTGCGGCTGCTGGGGGTGACGGCTTCGGGATTCACCGGTGAAGAGGCACGCCGCGGCGCCGGTCCGGCCCAGCTCAGCCTGGCGCTTTAGGGCGGTGCTTCCATTGTCCCATTTTGATTGCCCGTCCCAATTCGAAACGCTATAGTGCGATGCAATACTTTTTTTCACCGGACAGGCGAATCCCGGCGATTGCTTGGCGCCGAAGCCTTCGCAGCCGCAAAACAACGCGCCGATTCCGTCACGGTAGGAAACTTGCAGGCCTCGCGATACACCTCACGGGGTAAACAATATTGCGCCGCGCAAAAAAAGAATGTAGCGTCAAATTCATGCGCTTTTTGGGCGCATTTTTTTGGGGGTGGTGCGGGGTTCAACTGGTTGCTCAGTAGAAAGCTGTCTGGAGCACGTAGGAAAAAAGCAATGGCAATGGACGTCAAAATGTCGGTTAAATTGTTGAGTGTCCTCCTTTCCGCCGGCCTGATTGCCGGCGTTCCTGTGGCCGCGATGGCGCAGACGGGCACCCCGGTCATGGCGCCGCCTGATCCGGTGGCTGCTCCGGCTGCGAAGCCTCAACTTGCGCCGACGGCTCCTGCCAACATGAATAAGCCCGTGTCCGAAGCTGGCGGTGCGCGCCTGTTCGAATACACGCTCGGTTCCGGCGATCAGATCCGCGTCATCGTCTTCGGTGAGCCGGACCTGAGCGGCGACAAGTTCTTCGTTTCCGGTGAAGGCAAGGTATCGCTGCCGCTGATCGGCGAACTCAACGCCATCGGCCTGACTGCCACACAGCTGCAGGACAAGATTTCCGCCGCCTTCCTGGCCGGCGGCTACCTCAAGAGCCCGCGCGTCAACGTCGAAATCCTTACCTTCCGCCCGTTCTACATCATGGGCGAAGTCGGCAGGCCCGGTGAATACGCGTTCAGCAACGGCATGACGCTTGAGCGCGCCGTGGCGACGGCCTCCGGCTACACTTACCGTGCCGACCATAAGAAAGTTTTCATTAAACACGCTAATGATGAGAGAGAGGCCCTTGTGCCGCTCACCTCGCAGATCATGATCCAGCCGGGTGATACGATCCGAGTACCAGAACGGTACTTCTGAGCATAACGAAGAAAACCAGAAGAAGTATCCGATTTAAACTGATTTTAGTGGGCATTCGCGGCGTTTTGCGCGGGGCCGACGCGGGGGGCGGCTCCATCCGGTCCCGAACGCATGCCACGAGGACACTATGAAAAAGACGCAACTCTACAGCATGGCCGCCACAGCAGCCCTTGCCTTGGCCGCTGCGCAAGGCGCCACCGCCCAGGCGATCGACAACAATTTCAACCGCGAACGCTCGACAGCGGTCAACCAGCGCGCCAAGAGCGACTTCCAGCCGCTCGGCGTCCGGCTCGGCGCCTTCATGGCCCAGCCTTCCATCGGCCTTTCTGTCACCACGAACGACAACATCTACTTCAGCAACACCAACAAGAAGAGCGACACCATCATCGAGCTGACGCCCGGCATCGAGGTCGCCTCGAACTGGAGCCGCAACTCGCTGTCCTTCGGAGTCAGTTCGGCGATCGACCAGTACACCAGCAACTCGAGCGAAAACGCCACGGCCTGGGCCGCGCATATCGACGGCCGCTACGACATCTCGTCGCGCGCCAACGTCTTCGGTTCGCTGTCGCATAATGACGCGGTCGAATCGCGCGGCGACCCGCTGGCCAATTCGAGCGCCCTGAAGCCGGTCAAGCGCACCAACGACTCGAACAATTTCGGCGCCATCCTGGTCGGCAACCGCCTGCGCCTGATGGCACAGATGGGCTCCAACAAGGAAACCTACAGCGACGTGCCGGCCGTTGGCGGCGGAACGATCGACCCCACGCACAGCCGCGACCTGACCACCTATAACGGCAGCGTGCGCGTCGACTACGCCATGAGCCCGTCGGTGTCGCTGTTCGTCGACCTGCAGACGAACCGCCGCAAGTACAAGACCAACAGCATCTATAGCTCCAAGGGCAGCGTCATCGCGCTCGGCACCAGCTTCGACCTGACCAAACTGGCACGCGGCGAAATCTCGGTCGGCAGCCTGAAGCAAGAATACCAGTACCAGCCGGCGGTCGGTGAGCAGAAGAGCACCTATGTAAATGCCAGCGTCGAGTACTTCCCGACCGAACTGACTACCGTCACCGTTCGCGGCAGCACCAACTTCACCGATGCGCCGACCATTGGCGCGCCGACGGCCCTGAACACCAGCGGCAGCATCAGCGTCGATCACGAGCTGCTGCGCAACCTGATCCTGTCGGGCACCATCAGCGGCGACAAGTTCGAATATCGCGGCCTCAACCGCTCGGATACGCGCAGCCGGTACACGCTGGCGGCCAACTACTTCCTGAGCCGCCGTGTCGTTCTGAACGCCAGCTTCAACCACGATCAACTGAAGTCGAGCGGCACCGGCCCGCTCAGAACCCCTTATACCGACAACAGCCTCCAGGTTGGCATAGTCCTTAAATATTAATCGGCGGCGGGTCTGGCGCGATTTGTGCAGGCCCCCGCCTAAATCCTTTTTTATGTGCGAGCGGTCATGGCAGAGCTTACCGAAAACGAATATCAGTACGTCAGCGCGGGCGACGAAAACTCGATCGACATTGAAGGCGTCATCGCAGACTTCCGGCGGTATTCGCGCCTGTTCATGGTCGTCTTCGGCGTCATGTTCCTGGTCATCTTCATCCCGACCTACATGAAGACACCGGAATATCAGGCGACCTCGAGCATGATGGTCGGCGACGACAATCAGCAGCTGCCGCCGGGTGACAAGGCCGGCCAGCAGCCGCTCGACAGCAACGCCATCGACTCCGAAGTCGAAATCATGCGCTCGAACAGCGTCGGCGAACGCGTCATCAACCAGTTGCACCTCGACCAGGACCCCGAGTTCAACCCGGACATCAAGACGCCGGGCACGCCGGAAGGCAATCTGAAGGGCTTTTTCTCGCTGAAGGCTCTGGGTGGCGCTGAAAAGAAGCCGGCGCCGGCCAAGCTTACCAACAATGCCGAGCTGAACGCCAAACTCAACCGTCAGGTCGTGCTGAACAACGTGATGGACCGCCTGAACGTCAAGCGTGTCGGCCTGACCAAGATCGTCAACATCACCTACACCAGCCTGAACAAGCAAAAGGCCGCGCTGATCGCCGATGCCTTTGCCCACGCCTATCTGGAGCAGAAGCTGGCGGTCAAGGACAATGCCAACCAGGAAGCGTCCGGCTGGCTGAGCACGCGCATCGCCGACCTGCGGTCGCAAGTCGAGGATGCCGACCGCGCCGTGCAGGAATACAAGATTCAGCACAACCTGCTGAGCGCCGCCGGCGCCACCCTGACCGAACAGGAACTGTCGGACCTGAACCGTCAGCTGGCCACCGTCCGTGTCGACCAGGCGGAAAGCCAGGCGGCCCTTAACACCGCCCGCTCGCAGCTCGCCAATGGCTCCTCCGGCGACGACGTCGGCGCCGCCCTGAACTCGCCTGTGGTGTCCGGCCTGCGTTCGCAAGCCGCCCAGGTGTCGAGCAGCCTGGCCCAGCTGCAAAGCCGTTACGGCCCGAACCACCCCGAAGTGATCAAGGCGCAGAACCAGCTCAGCGACATCAACGCCCAGATCCAGTCGGAAATCCGTCGTGTCATCTCCAACCTGGAAGCGCAGAACCAGATCCAGGCGCAACGCACCGGCTCGCTGGTCGGCAGCGTCAGCCGCGCCCAGGGCCAGCTGGCCGCCAGCTCCAAGGCGATGGTCAAGCTGAACGAACTGGAACTGAACGCCGCGTCGATCCGTACCCTCTACGAATCCTATCTTGACCGCTTCAAGCAGACCGCCACCCAGTCGGGCGGCCAGTCGGCCAACGCCACCATCGTTACCGTGGCCAAAATCCCGACCTCGCCGTCGTCGCCGAAGATGGCCCTGTCGCTGGTGTTCGCCCTGGCCGGCGCCACCCTGTCGGCCGGTGGTTCGGTGCTGATCCGCCGCGCCTTCGACTCCGGCCTGACCACCGGTTCGGATGTCGAACGCAAGGTCGGCGTCCACTATCTGACGGGCGTGCCGGCGCTGTACTCGACGCTTGATGCCTCAATGCCGAACAACATCAAGCCGCACCAGTATGTCGTGCAAAAGCCGCTGTCGGTCTTCGCCGAAGGGTTCCGCTCGCTCCGCGCGTCGCTGCTCTACGCCAATCCGGGCCGCGAGACGAAGATCATCTCGGTTACTTCGGCCCTGCCGGGCGAAGGCAAGACGACAACTTCGGTCTGTCTGGCCCTGACCATGGCGGTTGCCGGCAACTCGGTCTGCGTGGTCGACTGCGACCTGCGCCGCCGCAGCCTGCACGAACTGTTCGGCATGTCGGCCGACAAGGGTCTGGTCGAGGTCCTCGAAGGCCGCGCCACGCTGGATGAGGTGTTGCTGACGGACGAAACCACCGGCCTGAAGCTGCTGCCGCTGTCGACTCAGGCGACGACGACGCGCGACGTGTTCGGTTCGGAAGCCATGGACAACCTGCTCGACCAGCTGCGTGAGCGCTTCGACCTGGTGGTGCTCGACACCGCGCCGGTCCTGCCGGTCGTCGACACGCGCATCCTGGCGCGCAAGTCGGACGTGGTCGCCGTGCTGGTGCGCTGGCGCCATACGCCGCTCAAGGCGGTGCAGCGGACCATCGATCTGCTGAAAGACGTGAAGGTCAATATCGGCGGCGTTGCCCTGAGCCAGGTCAATGTTCGCGAGCAGGCCAAGTACGGCTACGGCGACGTCGGCTACTACTACAAGTCCTACAAGAGCTATTACTCTGAGAACTAGGCGGCATCACACCGCAAGCCTTCGGAAAGGAAGCCGGAAACGGCTTCCTTTTTTGTTTGGGAGCATGCCTGTCCGGGCGAGGTTCGCCTAGAACAGAAGCTTGAGCAGCACTGTCCAGAACAAAAGACTGAACAGGCTGACACCGAGGATGGTCCAACCGACCGGGATTTTCCCGGAGCGGAGGCTTTTCCCGGCGGCACCTACGTCAGGGGTGATGACGGGTGTGGGTCTATGACGCGCCATGATGTATTCCGGCTGAAACTCTGAACTCTGGTACTGATACTGCCGCCTTCCTTCGGATCGGCGGATAACTTCGGCCGGGCAGCTTTGCGAAGCTTTGGGCCAGACTAATAGTGTAGGGATTTTTTAGGTTAATAAAATAAGAAAATGGACAATAGGTTGTAAAAAATTGTGTTTTCTAGCCACTCAGGCGAACACTATTCTGTGTATTTATAAGCAACCGCAATATCTATTGTGCGCCGCAAAATCCCCTCCGGACACTGACTTTCAGACGGAAAGATGAGCCAGGTTATTATTCCTACCTATCCCCTACCTATTCAAAGCCAATCAAATCAATAGTTCCGCAGGGTGGCCGCCACTGGCCGCGGAAATAATTGTGGCGTAAAATAGCGACCGGCATCGGAACACCGGACATTTCTTTTGGAGACTGTCTCGCCGCGCTGCAAAAAGTGAAAGCCACACTTGTGCCGAATTCTTCCGTATCCGGAACAGTCTGGCGCGAATCAATCCGGCAGCACCGCGGACAACCCGCAGGAGATTTCAATGGCGGGAGCGCCCGCATTGTTCGTCTAATGTGACAGATATCAAAAAAAAGCCTTCAACGTGCTTATGACCACTGGCGGAACAAGCAGGAACAGACGGAAGCGTGCCCATGGCTGAGCCTGGCACATCCGGACGCCGCGTGTCGGAAAGCCTGACGAAGCGAGGGTTTGACCTGGCGGTCGCCGGGGCGGCGCTGCTGCTCTTCTCGCCGGCCCTGCTGATGATCGCTGCCACCGTGAAGCTGGAGTCCACCGGGCCGGTTCTGGTCCGGCACAGACGCACCGGCCTCAATGGCAAGTCTTTCGGTCTTTACAGTTTCCGCGCCACGTTTGGCCGGGACGACGAAGCGCCCGTCACGCGCACCGGCCGCTGGCTGCGCTGGACGGGGCTGAATACACTACCTGCCCTGCTCAATATCATGAAGGGCGAGATGTCGTTTGTTGGGCCGCGTACCTTCGCGCTCGACAACGACCACAGGTTCGCCGCCTGGCTGCCGCAATATACCGAGCGCTTCAAAGCCTGCCCCGGGCTGATCGGGCTGGCCGAGGCGCGCGGCCTGAGCGACGAGATTGTCACGCGCGCCGACCTGGAACAACGGGTGGCGTGCGATATCGAATATATCGAAAAATGGTCGCCAGGCCTGGAATGGATGACCCTGCTGCGAACGGTGCCGCACCTGTTTTCGTGACACCGCGCCTGCGCGCCCTGCCAAACTACACAGCCACAAACGCTGCACATAGCTATGACACCGGTTAACCACGAAGCTTCACGGAAGCGAAAAAGGTCAGTGGTAAATTGAAACCATGGTCCTGAAAACGATCCCCGACGACCGCTTTGAACTCTCGGGCTCGACGCCCCTGCCGCTGCGAATCGGACTGGGCGCGGTCGGCGCCTTTATCGCGTTCGTGGTCACGAAAGACCTGTGGCGTGGCGCCTGGCCGCCGACGATCCTGAGCCCCTTTTTTCTGATCATCATGGGCGGAGGACTGTTTATCGGCGGTGGACTGGTTGCGGCCATGGTCTGGGCGCCTGATGAAAACTGGGTTATCGCCAAGGGCCGGGTCACCATTACCAGGACCCTGCGCAACTTCCGCTCCGAAAGGACGCACAAGACGGCCGAGATCAACGCCGTCGAAGTGGCCACCACCAGCTGGGACAGCGGCCCGGACACCTATTCTCTCGAAATCACCCTGACCACGGACAAAAAGCTGCGCTCACCCAGCTTCAAGGAAAAGGCGCAGGCCGAAGCTGCTCGTAGGCTGCTGATGGGGTTTCGGGGTTAACTCGCCATCGCCTCGGCGATCTGGTTGACCACGGCCTTGACCTGCTTTTCGTCGTCACCTTCGGCCATCACCCGGATCAGCGGTTCCGTTCCTGACGGCCGCACCAGCACCCGGCCGGAGCCGTTCAGCATGGCTTCGCCGTCCTTGATCGCCTGTTGCACCGAAGCGTTCTCCAGCGGCGACTTTCCGGTATATTTGACGTTCTTAAGCACCTGCGGCACCGTCTCGAACTGACGCCCGAGCTTGGACATCGGCTGGCCGCTCTCGATCATCACCGCCAGCACCTGCAGGGCGGCCAGCAGGCCGTCACCGGTCGGCGCGTAGTCGCTCAGGATAACGTGGCCGGACTGCTCGCCGCCGATATTGAAGCCGCCCTCGCGCATCCGCTCCATGACGTAGCGGTCGCCGACCTTGGTACGTTCCAGCGACAAGCCCTTGGAGGCCATGAAGCGCTCCAGGCCGAGGTTCGACATCACCGTTGCCACCAGCCCGCCGCCCTTGAGCAAGCCGTTCTCGGCCAGCGACGTGGCGATGATCGCCATGATCTGGTCGCCGTCGACGATCTGGCCGTGCTCGTCGCAGATCACCACGCGATCCGCATCGCCGTCGAGCGCGATGCCGATATCGGCGCGCAGCTCCTTGACCTTCTCGGCCATGGCCTGCGGCTGGGTCGAGCCGCACTTTTCGTTGATGTTGAGCCCGTCCGGAGTTACGCCCACCGAAAACACTTCCGCACCCAGTTCGTAGAGCGCAAGCGGCGCCACCTTATAGGCCGCCCCGTTGGCGCAATCGATGACGACGCGCAGGCCGTTCAGGCGCAGATGGCGCGGGAAGGTCGCCTTGGCGATTTCGACGTAGCGCCACTGGGCGTCGTCGACGCGGGCCACCCGGCCCAGCTTGTGCGCCTC
>JBEHYZ010000013.1:0-90514 GCA_048497915.1 Pseudomonadota bacterium | reverse complement strand
CATCCGCTTGAGATAGGTCCTCCGAGAGGAATGGCGCGCCTGACTTTGAGGCCGCCTTCTGAATCTCGCTTAACAATGCGCCAAGTCCTGATTTGTGCAAATGGCGAGTCAATCCGGCGCTGTCAAGCCCCTCATGTTGAAAACTTAGCGAAACCAGGGCGCGCGCCAGCGGTTCCAGAGGTTCTTCGCCGAAACCATAGGCTTCAAGGCCTTCGATCTGGTCGAAGCACCATTCGGGGTGGTCGATCCCCGCCTGCGCCACCGCCGCCGCCAAAAGGAAGGTCAGCGCAGCCTTGGTCGATTGGAAAGCGCTCAGTTCGGCGGTCTTGTCCGAGCGGAAACGATGCATCGGCACATTGCTGCGCGGGAAACCGCCCTTGCCCTTGCCGGCAAAAGCGCCTGGATGCGGACGGAAATCGGGGCGGGCTTCGGGATACGGCGTGACGCTTTTCGGGGCAACCAAAGCGTCAAAGCGGGCCAGCAGATCCTGGCGGTAGCTGTCCGCCAGATCCTTGTCCTCGATCGAAGCGGCCAAAGCCCGCAAGCGTTTCTTGAAACCGGCCTTCTTTTCAGGGGTGTCTAGCGGTTCGGCCTCGGCCTCGCGCTGGAACAGCACCTCGACGAACGGTTTGGTGACCGTCAGGGCCTCGCGCAGGGCCAGGGCGCCCTTCTCGCGCAGCACGTCGTCGGGGTCCTTGCCGCCGTCGAGCAGACAGACCTTGAACGAGCGGCCGGGTTTCAGCTTCGGCAGGGCGCGGTCGAGCGCGCGGTGGGCGGCGCGCTGGCCGGCCTTGTCGCTGTCGAAACAAAGGGTCGGTTCCGGATGGCGGCGCCACAGGATGTCGATCTGCTCTTCGGTCAGGGCGGTCCCCAGCGGCGCAACGGCGGCGACCTTGGCGCGCTGGCAGGCCAGGACGTCCATATAGCCTTCGACCACGACCAGTTCGCCGTGATGCTCCTCGGCGCCAAGGATTTTCAGGGCGCGCGGCAGGCCGAACAGCATGTGCCCCTTGTGGAACAGCGTCGTTTCCGGGCCGTTGAGATACTTGGCCTTTTCGTCGGGATTGAGCGCCCGGCCGCCAAACGAGACGACGTGGTTGCGCTGGTCCTCGATCGGGAACATCAGCCGGTCGCGGAAGCGGTCATAGGGCGCCTTGCCCTCGACCTCGATCAGCAGGCCGCATTCAACCAGTTCAGAGACCTTGGCACCCTTCTGGACCAGTTGGTCTTTCAGCGCCGTATGCTCCTTCGGGGCATAGCCGAGGCCGAAGGTCGCCACGTCCTCGGGCGACAGACCGCGCTTGGTCAGGTATTCGCGGGCTCCTTGCGCGCCCGGCGTCTTGTCCTGGAGACGGGCGGCGAACCACTTCTGCGCCAGCTCCATCCAGTCGTTGAGGCCGCGGCGCTTCTGTTCGGCGGCGATGGCCTGGGGCGTGACAGCAGGCAGCGCCATGCCCGCCATGGTCGCCAGCTTTTCGACGGCTTCGTTGAAGCTGAGGCGCTCGGTTTCCTGCAGGAAAGAGATGATGTCGCCGTTCTTGCCGGAGGAAAAGTCGAAGAACTGGCCCTTCTGGTCGTTGACGTAGAAGGACGGCGTCTTTTCCTTGGTGAAGGGCGACAGGCCGACGAATTCCTTGCCATTGCGGCGCAGGTTGACGCTCTTGCCGATGACCTCCGACGGCCGCAGGCGAGATTTCAGCTCCTCAAGGAAATGATCGTCAAAACGCACGATGGATATATAGAGCCTCTGATTCGCCTCGGCACGCCATTTTAACAGATTGTTAACAGCTTCGTTGCGGTGGCGTGGGGCAAGGTGCTTAATTCCTTCCCCCCTCCCCTCACGAGGGGAGGGGGGAAGAAGGTAGCATCTTGTAAACCTTTGTTAATTGCGGGCCACGCGCGCTCGGGGTAGTAAACCCCGGCAAAGGAACGATCATGCCGCGCCTGAAGTTACTGTCCGTCCTGACGGCGGCCGCCCTGGCCGCCACGCCCGCGCTGGCCGCACCAGCCATGAAGACCGAGACCCAGAAAGTCTCAGGCCTGCCAGGCATTGCCGGCTATTACCGGCTGACGGCCGCGGAAAAGAGCCAGTTCGCCATCTTCTACGCCGTCAAGATCAAGCACGGCTCGCTGGCTGACACCACCGCCACGCTGAATGACAACGGCAAGCACATCCCGATCCACTTTGCCGCCAACGGTCGCCTTGAGCCGATGCCGACGCGCGAGCAGGTGGCCAATGGCGCGACACTCACCGTCACCTATCCGGCCAATGCCAATGTGGCCATGAAGCTCAAGGTCTATTCAACGCAGGGCCCCGGCCACACGTATGACGCGCCGGGTTTGGCGCTCGGAGTCCGACAGGCCAACAAGGCGATGGCCAAGATCGGCGGGCTGCTGGTCGTGGCGCTGCCGCGCCTGGACCGCGTCTATTTCGTCGGCGGCGGATCGGGAACCATCGAGGCTGACGGCAAGACCTTCGTCCTGCCGGTCTTCAAGGGCGACAACGAAATCCCGCCGGGTACGCCCTATTTCGCCCCGGCGCAGTTTCCGACGGCGACGAAGATCCACCTGACGAATGTGCCGTCGAACGCCTTCTTCGCAACGGCGCCGGATTGACTATATCGCGCCTCGACAAGTTCGGCGCCCTGCCGCCCGAGCATTGCGTGCCCGACCTGCTTGAGCCCGGTCTGAAAGTGGTGTTCTGCGGCACGGCCCTGGGCCGCGTGTCGGCCGAGCGCAAGGCCTATTACGCCAATCCCGGCAACTTCTTCTGGCGGACCCTGCACGCAACCGGTCTGACGCCTGAGCTGATCCGGCCGGAGGATTACGCGCGCCTGCTTGGGTACGGGATCGGGCTGACCGACCTGTGCAAGACGCATTTCGGCAATGACGCTGAGTTGCCCGAAAACGCGCTCGATGCCGCAGCCTTGCGGGCCAAAACCGAGCAATTTCAACCCGCCATCCTGGCCTTCACCAGCAAGACCGGCGCGAGTGTGTTTCTGGACAAACCGACGGGCGCGATCCCGCTGGGGCTCCAGACGGAACAGGTCGGGCTGACGCGGATTTATGTTCTGCCGTCGCCGTCCGGCCAGGCGCGCATTTTCTGGGATCAGGCCGTCTGGCAGGGTCTGGCGGACGCCGTCCGGAGCCTATGACTCGGTTTCGGGTTTCCGGAACCACTGCAGCCAGACCGATACTGCCCCCAGCATCGCCGCCAGGGCAAACCAGGTGAAGGCATATTGCAGGTGGCTGTTGGGGAACTTCACCACCGTCAGGCCGCCTTTGGGCCAGCCGCCCGGATTGGGCGTGGCATCAGCATCGATGAAATAGCCGGCGACCGGGCCGACCTGTTTGGCTTGAGCCATCGCGGCGATGTCGCGCCGGTACCAGTTGTCATCCGCCGGGTCGTTGGCCTGAGAGAACAGCCAGCCTTTGGTCTCGGGCAGGCGCAACAGGCCGGTGACGGTGACTTCGCCGTCGGTCTGGCCCTCGGCGCGGGTGTCCGGCACGCGCTTGTCCATCGGCACAAAGCCGCGATTGATATAGACGACCGAGCCGTCGTCGCGCTTCAACGGCGTCATCACCCAATAACCCGCCCCCAGATCGCTCAGGGTATAGACCTGCGCTTCGGCGGCATTGAGAAAGCGGCCATGCACGGTGACGTGGCGGTATTCGTCGCCTTCCCGCGTGACGGTCCCGGCCGGCGCAAGCTGAGGTGCGGCATGGACACGGGCCTCGACGCGGGCGATCAGATCGGTCTTCCATTTCAGGCGCGCGACCTGCCAGACGCCCAGCGCCATAAACAGAGCAATCGCCGCGATCACAAACCCGCCGAACAGAATACGCTTCATAGCTACCTCACGGCGCGGAAAATGCGGCCATCCCCGCCGGATCGCAAGGGCTCACCACATCGTGCGGCTCGAAACAAATATTTACCCCGATTAACAATTGACCCTCCGGCCCTTTATCCCTATGTGTCCGGCCGTTTGCCCAAAGCCCTGAATCCAGCCCTAAACATGTGAGTCTGAAAACCATGCCCGATCCCAAAACGACCGAACTTCTCCCCGGCTGCACGGGGGTGCTGGTTCTGGCCGATGGCACGGTCTATCAGGGCTATGGCTGCGGCGCGGTCGGCGAAGCGCTCGGTGAAGTCTGCTTCAACACCTCCATGACCGGCTATCAGGAAATCCTGACCGATCCGTCCTACATGGAGCAGATCGTCGCCTTCACGTTCCCGCACATCGGCAATGTCGGCGTCAACACCGACGATATCGAGCAGCTGGGCGACGATCCCAAGCGCGCTGCCAAGGGCGCCATCTTCCGCGACATGCCGACGCCGCCGGCCAACTGGCGCGCCGACCTGAGCTTCCTCGACTGGCTGGCCGCGCGCGGCGTGGTCGGCCTGGCCGGCATCGACACCCGGGCGTTGACCAAGCGCATCCGCGAGAATGGCATGCCGCACGGCGTCATCTGTCATTCGCCGAGCGAGCGCTTCGACATCCCCGCCCTCGTCAAGAAGGCGCAGGACTGGGCGGGCCTGGTCGGGCTCGACCTCGCCCAGGACGCCACCGTGGCGCAGTCGGCGGCCTATACCACCGACCTGTGGCAATGGCCGGAAGGCCACAAGGACGGCACCTCCAAAAAGTTCAAAGTCGTGGTCATCGACTACGGCGTCAAGCAGAACATCCTGCGCGCCCTGGTCCATGTCGGTGCCGACATCCAGATCGTTCCGGCCAAGACCTCGGCCGCCGACATCCTGGCGCGCAAGCCCGACGGCGTGCTGCTGTCGAACGGCCCCGGCGACCCCGCTGCGACCGGCGAATATGCCGTGCCGGTGATCAAGGAACTCGTGGCGTCCGGCGTGCCGGTGTTCGGCATCTGTCTGGGCCACCAGATGCTGGCCCTGGCGCTCGGCGGCAAGACGATCAAGATGGAACAGGGCCACCACGGCGCCAACCATCCGGTCCAGGACGTCACCACCGGCAAGGTTGAGATCGTGTCGATGAACCATGGCTTCGCGGTCGATCGCGACAGCCTGCCGGACGGAGTGGTCGAGACGCATACCTCGCTGTTCGACGGCTCCAACTGCGGCATCAGCATGACCGGCAAGCCGGTGTTCAGCGTGCAGCACCACCCGGAAGCCTCGCCCGGCCCGGTGGATTCGCTGTACCTGTTCGAGCGCTTTGCCGCCCTGATGGCGCAGGCCAAGGTTCCAGCTTAATAGATCTTCAGCGGCTGCGCGAAGCGGTATTCCGCCGGCAGTTGCAGAAACTGCAACGTCTTCCAGGGTGACGCCGCCTGCTCGCCGGCCTTGAGCCGCAGCGACAGGCTGCAGGCGCCGGAACCGACGCTGATCAGGTGGCCTTTCTGGATCGACAACTCGACGCCTTCGAACGCACCGCCCAAGGTCACCGCCATGCCGAGCGCGAAACGCTTGGCGTCGATGACCACAGTCGGGCGGATGTCGCGCTCGATGCTGTGGGCAGCGAGCTTCAGAACCAGCGGCTTGTCCTTGTCACGCATGGTTTCGCGGTAACCGTGGATATCGTCCGCCGTGCACCAGGCGTCGGCCAGGACCGCCAGCGGATCGACGTGCAGGCACGCCGACACGGCGCGCGCCACCAGGTCGCGCAGCAGCGGCAGCCCGGCAGTCAGGCGGCGCAAGGCATAGTCCTTATCGGCGGCTTCGGCGGCGCGCGTTTCGACGTCGGCCCTGGTCTCGTCGTCGAGCAGGCTGTCGAGCCAGATTGACTGTGGCATCAGCCGCCTCCCTTTTCGCCAAGCACCAGCGGCCCGCGCACCACCAGCCGCCCGGGGCCGAACTCGGCCTCGCAGGTGACCTGCGGCAGGCCGCGTGAGGATTTCCGGCTGGTCTTGCGACCGCCTTTGCCGCCGCTCAAGGACAGGACGATGGCGGTGATGGCGACACCGAGGCCGATGAGGATGGCCAGAGGATAGGTGGTCAGGAAGGAGAGGATCGCCTCCCACACGGACGGCTGTTTCGGCGGCGGTTCGGTCGGCCAGGCCGTCTCCACATCGGATTGTACCGATTCCGCCGTCGCAGACTGCGCGGTTTCGGACGAAGGCGCGGCGGCGCTTTCCGGCACCGGTTCCGGTTCGACGGGCGCGGCAGAGGCGGGCGATGTTTCTGGCTCAGCCGACGTCGCCGGGGCAGGCGTTTCCTGCGCGGGCTGAGGCACCTTGCCGGTCGAGAATTGCAGAGACAGTGTGCCACCGCGCTTTAGCGGTTCACCGGCGACGGGTTTCTGGGCAATGATCGTGCCGGCCGGTTCCGGGCCGTCGTGTTCGCTTGGCGACGGCAGGATACCGACGCGCGCCAGCGGAACCGCCACGTCCTGGATGGTGCAGCCGATAAGGTTGGGAGCCACCTGGGCCCGGGCCGCGGCCTGAATCCAGGCGGCGGAGCACGGGTCGATGCGGCTTTTCGGCTGGTCGGCGGCGGCGTTGACCGCCGGGGTCTGGGTCGCCGGACTGTGGGTCACCGGCGACACGCGCGTTTTTGCCGCTTGTGTCTGGGAAGGGGACGTCTGGGCGAAAGCAGGCGACAGGCACAGCAGCGCACCCGCCACGGACAGGCGAAGGCCGTTCAACGCGATAAGGCGGAGTGTCATCGGATCGCCCCCCGGAAGCACCGTTAACCTTCCTTAACACGGCGCAGGCACGGCGGCCAGAGCGCTCTTCGCTTCAATGGCGAATGTCTCCACTCAGGAAAAACCGAAGATTTTGAATCCACAGATTACACAGATTACACAGATTTTTCTGGCCCAATGCCCACGATATAGAGACCGCACCGGCAATTGGATTGGCGCTTCGCGCCGGAGTGACCGCACCAAGAATTCCGTGCTTTTCCGTGCCGCCGCGCTTGCGCGGCCTTCCGTGCCTTTTCCCTGGTTAAAATCGATCGGCCATTTGCGTAAATAATCTGTGCAATCTGTGTAATCTGTGGATCGAAAAATCCGGCTGTCCCACGCACGGCTTAAGCTGTAACGCCTCACCTGACAAAAGCCTTGCCTGCCAAGGCTTCCCGCCTTCCCTCAGTAATAAATTTCAGAATCGGGTTGCACCGCACACCCATAGCCTCTAAAGCACCCGCTTAGCCCAAAACTTAACGCCCCGCGCCGGACCGTGTCGCCACGGCCCCGGTTTCGTGCAACCTGTGTTCGAAAGACTGCGATGCCCAAACGTACAGACCTGAAGTCCATCCTGATCATCGGCGCCGGGCCGATCGTTATCGGTCAGGCGTGCGAGTTCGACTATTCCGGCGTTCAGGCCTGTAAGGCCCTGCGCCAGGAAGGCTATCGCATCATCCTGGTCAATTCGAACCCGGCCACCATCATGACCGATCCGGACATCGCCGACGCCACTTACGTCGAGCCGATCACGCCGGAATTCGTCGAGAAGATCATCGCAAAGGAGCGCCCAGACGCGCTGCTGCCGACCATGGGCGGCCAGACGGCGCTCAACACAGCGCTCGCGCTCGATGCCGCAGGCACGCTCAAGAAGTACAATGTTGAGATGATCGGCGCCAAGGCCGAAGTCATCGACAAGGCCGAGGACCGCCAGAAGTTCCGCGACGCCATGGACAAGCTGGGCCTGGAATCGGCCAAGTCCGCCGTCGCCCATACCTGGGACGAGGCCGTTGCGGGCCTTGAGGCCATCGGCGGGCTGCCGGCGGTTATCCGCCCGTCCTTTACGCTTGCCGGCACCGGCGGTGGCATCGCCTACAATCAGGAAGAATTCAAGGAGATCGTCGAGCGCGGTCTCGACCTGTCGCCGACCAGCGAAGTGCTGATTGAGGAATCGATCGTCGGCTGGAAAGAATACGAGATGGAGGTGGTGCGCGACACCGCCGATAACTGCATCATCGTCTGCTCGATCGAAAACGTCGATCCGATGGGCGTGCACACCGGCGACTCGATCACGGTCGCCCCTGCCCTGACGCTGACGGACAAGGAATACCAGATCATGCGTTCGGCCTCCCTGGCCGTGCTGCGTGAAATCGGCGTCGAAACCGGCGGGTCGAACGTGCAGTTCGCGCTCAATCCCGCCGATGGCCGCATGATCGTCATCGAGATGAACCCGCGCGTGTCGCGTTCCTCGGCGCTGGCGTCGAAGGCCACGGGCTTCCCGATCGCCAAGATCGCCGCCAAGCTGGCCGTCGGCTACACGCTGGACGAACTGACCAACGACATCACCAAGGTGACGCCGGCCTCATTCGAGCCGTCGATCGACTATGTGGTCACCAAGATCCCGCGTTTCGCCTTCGAGAAATATCCGGGCTCCGAGCCGCTGCTCGGCACCTCGATGAAGTCGGTCGGCGAAGTCATGGCGATCGGCCGCACCTTCGCCGAGTCGGCGCAGAAGGCCCTGCGCGGCCTGGAAACCGGCCTGTCGGGTTTCGACGAGATCGCCATCACCGGGGTCAATGACGGCGACGAGCCGCACGCCATCCGCGAAGCCGTCATCCGCCAGCTCGGTATCCCGACGCCGGACCGCCTGCGCGTTATCGCCCAGGCTTTCCGCCATGGCCTGAGCGTCGAGGACATCTACGCCGCCTGTTCGTATGAGCCATGGTTCCTGCGCCAGATCGAAACCATCGTCTCGGAAGAAGCCAAGCTGAAGACACTGGGCCTGCCGAAGACGCCGCACGCCCTGCGCGCGCTGAAGGCCATGGGCTTCTCCGACGTCCGCCTGGCCAAGCTGACCGGCACCACCGAACGCGATGTCCGCCTGGCCCGCCGCGGCATGGGCGTGCGCCCGGTGTTCAAGCGCATCGACACCTGCGCCGCCGAATTCGCCTCCAATACGGCCTACATGTATTCGACCTATGAGACCGGTGCCCTCGGCCAGGTCCCGGAATGCGAAGCCGAGCCGTCGGATCGCAAGAAGGCGATCATCCTGGGCGGCGGTCCGAACCGGATCGGCCAGGGCATCGAGTTCGACTATTGCTGCTGCCACGCCGCCTTTGCCTTCAAGGACATCGGCGTCGAAGCGATCATGGTCAACTGCAACCCGGAAACCGTGTCGACCGACTACGACACCTCCGACCGCCTGTATTTCGAGCCGCTGACGGCCGAAGACGTGCTGGAGCTGATCGCGGTCGAGCAGTCGAAGGGCGAACTGATCGGCGTGGTCGTGCAGTTCGGCGGCCAGACGCCGCTCAAGCTGGCGCAGGCCCTCGAAGACGAAGGCATTCCGATCCTCGGTACCTCACCGGACGCGATTGATCTCGCGGAGGACCGCGAGCGCTTCCAGCACCTGCTGCGCGACATCGGCCTGACCCAGCCGGTCAACGCCATCGCTCGCACGCCGGAAGAAGCCTTCAAGGCCGCCCACGAAGTCGGCTATCCGATCGTCATCCGTCCGTCCTACGTGCTGGGCGGCCGGGCGATGGAGATCATCCGCGATGACGAGCAGCTGACCCGCTACGTCCGCGAAGCCGTGCAGGTGTCGGGCGACAGCCCCGTCCTGATCGACCAATACCTGTCGGCGGCTATCGAAGTCGACGCCGACGCCCTGGCCGACGGCGAAGGCGTGTTCGTCGCCGGCATCATGGAGCACATCGAGGAAGCCGGCGTGCACTCGGGCGACTCGGCCTGTTCGCTGCCGCCGTTCTCACTGAAGCCGGAAACGGTCAAGGAACTGGAGCGCCAGACGGTCGAGCTGGCCAAGGCGCTCAAGGTGCGCGGCCTGATGAACGTGCAGTTCGCCATCATGAACCCGTACACTGACCCGCAGATCTTCGTGCTGGAAGTCAATCCGCGCGCTTCGCGGACCGTGCCGTTCGTCGCCAAGACGCTGGGCCAGCCGCTGGCCGGCATCGCCGCCAAGATCATGGCTGGCAAGGCTTTGGCCTCGTTCGACCTGAAGCCGCGCGACTATCGCCACGTCGCCGTCAAGGAAGCCGTCTTCCCGTTCGCCCGCTTCGCCAATGTCGACACGGTGCTGGGGCCGGAAATGCGCTCGACCGGCGAAGTCATGGGCCTGGACTGGGTGCGCGACGGCGAGGAAATGATCGACGCCTTCTCGCGCGCCTTCGCCAAGTCGCAGCTCGGCGGCGGCACCAAGCTGCCGACCTCGGGCAAGGTGTTCGTCTCGGTCAAGGACCAGGACAAGCCGGTGATCGTCGAGGCGGTCAAGACCTTGATCACGCTCGGTTTCTCCATCGTGGCGACCGGCGGGACGTGCGACTATCTCGCCTCGCAAGGGGTGACGGTCGAGCGCGTCAAGAAGGTGCTGGAAGGCCGCCCGAACATCCTCGACGGCATCAAGAACGGCGAGATTTCGCTGGTCTTCAACACCACCGAAGGCAAGCAGGCCCTGCTCGACTCGTTCTCGATCCGCCGCACGGCGCTGATGATGAAGATCCCGTACTATACCACCGCCTCGGGCGCGGTAGCAGCAACACGGGCCATCGCCAGCGGCGCCAAGGAAACGCTCGACGTCCGCGCCCTGCAGGAATACGCCTGACGCCCGCCGCGTTGCGATTGCGAACGGTAAATGAATAGGCTAGACGAAGCGCGATCGCACGATGCGGTCGCGCAGAAGCGGGCGTAAACAAGGGGGCGCGGACTTATGCCGGAAGAAGATTTCCGACGATATCTGGTCGTGTTCAAGTTCGCCCTGCCGTTTTTCCTGTTCTTTGTGTTTTTCACGCCGGACATTCTCAATCCGACACGTATCGGCTGGCTGATGGGCGGCGACTGGGGGCAGCATTTTCTCGGCTGGCACGCCTATCGCGCCGAACCGCTGCACTGGCCGTTCAACAGGGAAAACCTGCTCAATCATCCGACCGGCCTGACCCTGATCTACACCGACTCCAATCCGTTGCTGGCCCTGCCGCTGCGGCTGATCAGCGGACTATTGCCGGCGCACTTCCAGTATATCGGCTGGTGGTTCCTGGCCTGCGTCCTGATCCATTACTATGTCGCCTACCGTCTGGTGCGCCGGCATGCGCCGGGTCCGTGGGTGGCAATCGCGGGCGCGACGCTGCTCAGCCTGCTGCCCACCCTGTACAACCGCATCGGCCATGACACCCTGTGCGCCCACTGGCTGATCTTGTGGGGACTGTTCGTCTTCTTTGAGATTCCGGACGAGCGCCAGAAGCGCATCTGGTATGCGACGCTCCTGGGCGTTGCCGGTTTGATCCACCCCTATTTGCTGTTCATGGTGCTGGCCATCTGGGGCGCCGATCAGTTGCGCTGGTTCGGACCGATGCTGAAGGCGCGTGACTATGTGGGCGCCGCCAGGGCGACCGGCCTGTCTGCCCTGAGCCTGCTGCCCGCCATCGCTACGCTGGCGATTTCCGGCGCCTTTTCGGACACCAGCGCCGGCAGCGACGGTTTTGGCATCTACGGCATGCCGCTCGACGCTTTCTTCAATCCCGGCAACGATCGTTTCGCGCTGGCATTCTGGCACGGCCCCCAGGAACCGCGCATGGCCTTCGAAGGCTTCCAGTATCTCGGGGCCGGCCTCCTGTTTCTGATCGGGGCGGCGATTTACCTCTATCGCCGCTCGCCCGAGGTGAAGACGGCGGACAGCGTCCTGAACCTGGCCAGGCCGCTGAAATGGCCGTTCATCGTGTTACTGGCCCTGGCGATCAGCGACCATATCTGGCTGTACAAGATCAAGATCCTGGACCTGTCCTTCCCGAATTTCATGGTCCAGTGGCTCAATGTCGTGCGCGCCTCGGGACGGCTGTTCTGGCCCATCGCCTATACGCTGGTCTTCCTCAGCCTGATCTGCGTCTACCGCGCCCGCGCCCGGACAACAGGCATTGTCCTGAGCGCCGCGATGGTCCTGCAGGTCATAGACATCGGCCCCTTCGCTGCCTTCATAAAGGCCCACTCGGTCCCCGCGGCGCAGGCGACACCTTACCAGAAGGTGACCAGCCCGCAATGGGACCAGTTGATGGCGCAGGCCGACCTGGTTTCCATGATGCCCGGCGTGCCGGTGATCGCTGACCACCGCACCTATTACGAGATTATCCTGCGCGGCGTCGATCACAAGGTGCCGGTCGACATGATGTATTCGGCGCGCCAGAACACCACCCAGGATGCCCTGCTGCAAGAGGCCTATTACAGCTTCCTCGAAGGGCGGATCGACCCGCGCCACCTCTATGTGCTGCGTGGCCAGGGCGTGCCGGCCGGCCTGGAAAGCCGCGTCCGGCGACTCGACGGTGTCTGGATCATTCCGCCGCAGAACCTGGCCTCCAGCCTAACCGACATTCCCGCCGTTCCCGCCTTTGAACTGGGCAAGACCTACACATTTGGCGCCGAGCTGCCGACCGCCGTCTGGGCGAACCGCACCTGGTCGATGCCGGAGGAATCGAGCCTCAGCACGCTCCATGACAAAGCGACGATCACCCTGCCCTATACGCCCGAGGCCGGAAAGGACTACGTCCTGGCGCTCGATCTGCGCGCCCGCTTCAAGGGAGAACATCTCAAGGTCGCCGTCGACGACGCGGTCCTGGCGGATGTTCCCCTCACCAAAAAAGCACAGCAGGTGGTGGTGAATATCCCGGCCATCGCTCTAAAGCCCGGACCACTGCGCCTCAGCTTCCAGACCCGCTCCGACAAGCCGGCCAAGCCTGGACAGGCGGCGCGCGTCGGCATGCAGCTCTACGGCGTGAAGCTTGAGCGGCGGTAACCCCGGCTTCCGGGCCGCGCCGTAAAATTCCTCCGATCACATGCTTGTGATATTCCGGGAATCCGCTATTATTGCGGCGCGGAATTGCAGGCTCATGTCCGCAGGCAAGAAGTCATGGGGCTTGGATTTCTGGCTTAAAACACGGCGTGAGCATCCCGGCGGTTCCTCCATAAATGGCCTCCGTTCTCGAGTTTTTGTAAAGACATGAAGTTGTCGCTCCCCCCTCAGCTGGGCCAGGCCCTGTCGAAGCTGAAAGCGTTTCCGGTCATCTCGACATCGGTGCATGAGGCGCTGTGCGTGATTACGCCCGCCATCCTGTTCCTGTGCTTCTTCAATGTGCATGTGCTTGATCCGACCCGCATCAGCTGGGTGCTGCAGAATGACTGGGGGCAGCATTCGCTCGGCTGGAACGCCTTCCGCCATGAGCCATGGTCGACCTTCAACCACGAAAGCCTGCTGGGCGCGCCGACCGGCCTGAGCGTCATCTATACGGATTCCAACCCGCTGTTCGCCTTTATATTCAAGGCGCTGGACGGGCTTCTGCCGGCCGATTTCCAGTATATCGGCCTGTGGTTCTTCTTCTGCATCTGCCTGCACTTCATCTTCGCCTACAAGCTGGTCAAGCCGCACGCGCCGAACCGCTGGGCGGCCTATGGCGGCGCGCTTGTGCTGAGCGTCCTGCCTGCGCTCTACTACCGCATGCGCCACGACACGCTGATGGCGCACTGGCTGATCCTGTGGGGCCTGCACCTGTTCATCAACGTGCGTGACGAGAACAAAAAGACCTTGGGCTGGGCGGCGCTGCTCGGCGTCACCGGTCTGATCCATCCGTATCTGCTGTTCATGGTGGCAGCCATCTGGGGCGGCGACGTGCTGCGCGCCTTCTGGCCGGCGGCGCGCAAGCTCGACCGCCGCGCCCTGCTCGACGTCGCCTGGCGCGCCGTGGTGGTATTCATCTGCCCGCTGATCACGCTGGGCATTTCCGGCGCCTACGCTGCCGGCCAGTCGGCCAGCGCCGGCGGCTGGGCCTATTATTCGATGGACCTGCTGGCCATCATCAATCCGGTCCGCCCGGATTTCTCCAACATCATGAAGGCTTGGCCGCTCAACGGCGGTCAGGCGTTCGAGGGCTATCAGTATCTCGGCTTCGGCCTGATTTCCCTGCTTGGCATCGCCGGCGGCCTGTACGCCCTGACGCCAGACGCGCGTGGCGCCAAGCCGGTGATCGGCCGCCTCAAGCCGCTGATCCTGCCGTTCCTGTGCCTGTTCCTGATCGCCTTGTCGAGCCGGGTGATGGCTTACAATGTCGAGCTGTTCCGCTTCGACCTGCCGCCGTCGCTGCGCTCGACCGCGGCGATCCTGCGCGCCTCGGGCCGGTTCTTCTGGCCGATTTCGTACACCTTCATCTTCATGGCGCTGGTCGTGCTCTACAACAGCCGCCCGAAAGTCATCGCCACCGTCCTGCCGCTCGTTCTGGTCGTCCAGGCCTACGACCTCGACGGTTTCGCCGCCACCATGCGCGACGCCACCCTGATGGCCCAGGAAGAGCAGACCTACACCAAGACGCCGAGCCCAACCTGGGACAAGCTGATCGCCGCCTCGAAGGGCGTCGACTTCTACCCGGCCAACGTCCATTTCGATGACCGGCTGTTCTATGAGCTGACCTGGCGCGCGACGTCGTCGGCCAAGCCGGTCAACACCATGTACGCCGCCCGCGAGAACCTGGTCCAGCTGGCGCACGAGACGGAAGGCCAGGACGCCTTCAAGCGCGGCATCATCCGCAACGACCGCCTGTTCGTCTTCCTCAAGCAGTGCGATGCGCCGCCGGAGCTGCAGTCGCGCCTGCGCATGCTCGACAACGTCTGGATCATTCCGCCTGACGCCGCCCGCGACATCCCGCTCGACAAGCCGGTCTGGGACCCGATCAAGACCAAGGTTCGCTTCGGCTGGCTCGATCAGGGCACCTGCATGCTCGACGAGAACTGGTCGCGGCCGGACACCGAAGGCGTGTGGACCGAGGCGCCGATTGCCGACGTGCAAATCCCGATCCGCCACGTCAAGTTCGAGACCAAGCCGAAGGCGCTGGACCTGACCCTCAACATGGGCAGCCACCAGCCGGCCCTGGTCAGCGTGCTGATCAACGGCCAGAAGGTCTCCGAGCTGGAGCTGGAACGCGGTCGCAGCCAGCACATTGTGCAACTGCCGAAGAACGTGCTGCGCGGCGATAATCTTAACATCAGCTTCGTTGTCGAAAAGCCGGTCGAGGACCCCGAGGTCATCAAGCCGGCGCCGGCGCAGATCACCGGCCGGTCGGCGGTCAAGCTCGACGCCAAGGCCAAGGCGCCGAACCTGGCCATCAAGCTGATGAACATGGACCTGGTCGAACGCGGCCACGAAAACGACGCCAAAACCGCGGCCGGCGCCACGAACACGCCACGGCCGGTGAGAGCGTCCATCGCCGGTTGATATCGCCCTTACGGTACGGCGTAACAAACTTATTTCAATTCCGGCCAAATCAAACTATAAGGGCGGTTCGCGGCGGTTTGTGCACTGCAAGGTGACGGACCGCCCAGGAGAGATCGTCCAGGATTCGGGACGCGGCTGATCCCCGCCCCCTTGCATGTCCTCCACCCCATTCTTATCTATCCCGACCGGTCGTATTCCCCCTCGACCGCAGTTGGGTTTTTGTCATTCCTCTGGGGGTAAAAGACTATAATCGCACATGGAAAAAGTGCCGATGACCGTCGTGGGCTACAAGGTCCTCGACGATGAACTGAAGCGTTTGAAGTCCGTCGAACGCCCCAATGTCATAGCCGCCATCTCCGAGGCCCGGTCGCACGGCGACCTGTCGGAAAACGCGGAATATCATGCCGCCAAGGAACGCCAGGGCTGGATCGAAGGCCAGATCGCCGAGATCGAGGACAAGATCAGCCGCGCCCAGGTGATCGACGTAACGAAACTGAGCGGCAACCAGGTGAAATTCGGCGCCACCGTCACCGTGATCGACGAAGACACGGAAGAGGAAGGCCGCTATCAGGTCGTGGGCGACCACGAAGCCGACGTCAAATCGGGCAAGATCTCGCTGTCGTCGCCGCTGTCGCGCGCCATGATCGGCAAGGAAGTCGGCGACGTGGTCGAAGTGATCACCCCTGCCGGAGTCAAGGCCTACGAAATCGCCAAGGTCGAGTGGCTGTCCTGATCAGACAAAAGTTATTCGCCGAGCCTAGGCTCGGACGAAAATACTTTTGTCTGGCCCAGTATTGTCATCTCGCCCCTTGGGGCGGCCCTGCGGGGCGCGATGACTTTTTTGCTTTGGGCTTCGCCAAGGCTCTCCTCCGTTGTGTGGCAGGGGAGCCTTTGGCATCCTTAAGGCCTGAGAAACCATTATTCAGTGCGCCGCATTCGTGTTAGCTTTCCGTCATAATCGGGAACAAAGCCATGCCCCATGCGCCGCAGAACGCGCCTGATATACCCCTGACGATCTGGGCCGTGTCCGACGGCCGCGCCGGCATCGAGAACCAGTCGCTGGGCCTGGCCGAAGCGATCGCGCGGTTGACGCCCGCCACCATCGTCACCAAGCATATTCACTATGCGCCGGCCTTCGATCGCTGGCCGACGGCGCTGAAAGTCGTCCCCGACGCCATGTTGCGCGGAGATAGCGATCATTTAAAAGCCCCCTACCCCGACATCTGGATCGCCGCCGGCCGCGCCACCCTGCCGCACAGCCTGCGCATGCGGCGGCGGTCGCACGGCAAGACGCTGGTGGTACAGCTTCAGGACCCGAAGGCCAATCTGGGCGCCTTCGATCTGGTGATCGCACCGGAGCATGACGGGCTGAACGCGGCGCATGTGCTGTCGCTGATGGGGTCAACCAACCGGATCGCACCGGAGAAGCTTGAGGCAGCCTATGCGCAATGGCGCGGCCGGATCGAGGCCTTCCAGCGGCCCTATGTCACCGCCCTCATCGGCGGGCCGTCCAAGGCTTACGACCTGAGCCAGGACCGGGCAGCCGCCTTGGCGCTGCAAATCAAGCTGGCCGTGCAGGAGGCGGGCGGGACCTTGCTGATGACCGTATCGCGGCGAACGCCGGCGGCGGCCCAGGCGGTGTTTCACGACATTCTCAAGGACGTGCCGGGGCTGTTTTTCGACGGTACCGGTGAGAACCCTTACTTTGCATTCTTGCAGGCCGCCGACCATATCCTGGTGACCGAGGATTCGGTGAACATGACCACCGAGGCGGCGTCGACCGGCAAGCCGATCCAGGTGCTGGCCATGGACCGGGTGAAGTCTAGGGCCAAGTTCCATGACTTCCATGAGGGCTTGCAGACGCGCGGGATTACGCGGCCGTTCACTGGCCATCTGGAAAGCTGGGACTATGCGCCGCTGAACGAGACGACGCGAGCGGCGAAGCATGTGCTTGAGGTGCTGGCCGAGAAGCAGAAGCCGCTGGCCAAGGCGGGGTGATTACTCTCCTCACCCGCTGCGCAGGGGAGGAGAAAAATTACTCTCCCCCGCATTTGAACATGACATCGGCCGTCGCACTGCCTATCTAAAGGGCCGTTAACTTTTGCCGATTCCGTGAAACCGATGCCCAAAGCCAAAAAGTCTTCCGCCCGTCCCGTCCGCTGCGCCATCATCGGCACCGGTCCCGCCGGCTGGACCGCCGCCATCTACGCCGCGCGCGGCCTGTTGTCGCCGGTGATCTTCACTGGCCCGCAGGACGGCGGCCAGCTGACCATCACCACCGATGTCGAGAACTATCCAGGCTTTGCAGAAGTCGTCCAGGGCCCCTGGCTGATGGACCAGATGAAAGCCCAGGCCGAGCACATGGGCACCGAAATCATCGGCGAGATCGTCACCAAGGCCGACCTTTCCAAGCGTCCGTTCCTGCTGGAAACCGAAAGCGGCGGGCAGTATCTGGCCGAAACCGTCATCATCGCCACCGGCGCCCAGGCTAAGTGGCTGGGGCTCGACTCCGAAAAGACCTACCAGGGCTTTGGTGTGTCGGCGTGCGCGACGTGCGACGGTTTCTTCTACCGCAACAAGGTTGTGGCCGTGGTGGGCGGCGGGAATACCGCGGTCGAGGAAGCGCTGTTCCTGACCAAGTTCGCCGCCAAGGTCTATCTGATCCACCGCCGCGAGGAATTGCGCGCCGAGAAGATCCTGGTCGAGCGCCTGCTCAACGATCCGAAGATCGAGCCGATCTGGAACGTCGCCATCGATGAAATCCTCGGTGAAGCCAATGAATTCGGCGGGCTCGGCGTCACCGGCGTGCGGCTTCAGAGCACGAAGACAGGCGAACAGCATGTGGTCGATCTCGACGGCGTGTTCATCGCCATCGGCCACGCGCCGTCGTCGTCGCTGTTCGAAGGCCAGCTGGAGACCAAGCAGGGCGGCTATATCGTCGTCGAGCCCGGCACGCCGAAGACCGCCATCAAGGGCGTGTTCGCTGCGGGCGATGTCACCGACGATGTGTATCGCCAAGCCGTGACTGCGGCCGGCATGGGTTGTCAGGCGGCGCTGGAGTCGATCCGGCTGCTGGCTGAGGAAGACCATCACCACGCGCAACTGACCGCCAGGGAAATCGACGAGGAGTTCTCGCATCTGGCGCCCAAGCAGAAGAAGGTCGCGAAGAAGGCGTAGCTATTCTCCTCCCCTGCACAGCGGGGGAGGTGTCATTGAGTGAAACGAAATGACGGAGGGGGCTGACGTCAGTGGAATGCCCCCTCCGTCATTCAGCGCTTGCGCGCTGCCTGCCACCTCCCCCGCTACGCAGGGGAGGAGAGTTTACGCTTCCGAAAAATTTTCACAGTCGGCCTTGAACGCCGAAAACGGGCTCCCAAATCATAATCCGAAGGCGCCGAAGACGGGCCTTCTTGGACGACACCATTGCTCATTCGGGGATGGAGATGTCAGCCAAATCAAACCTTTACGGGTTACGCCCCGGTGTGTCCGGAAACCCGTAAGGCCTCGCTTTTTGATAAGGAGAGCCCCATGCGTACCGCTATCGATTTTTCCCCGCTCTATCGTTCGGCCGTCGGTTTTGACCGTCTGGCGAACCTGCTCGACACCGCCGCCCGCGCCGATACCGCGCCCGGCTGGCCGCCCTATAACATCGAGCGCATCGCCGCCACGAACGAAGGCGAAGGCGATTCCTACCGCATCGAAGTCGCCGTTGCCGGCTTCCGTCCCGACCAGCTCTCGATCGAGGTCAAGGAAAACGTCCTGACCGTTTCAGGCAAGAAGGACGATGCCGACGCCGCCCGCACTTTCCTGCATCGCGGCCTGGCCGAGCGCAGCTTTGAGCGCCGCTTCCAGCTCGCCGATCATGTGCGCGTCGGTGACGCCGAACTCGCCAACGGCCTCCTGTCGGTAAGCCTCAAGATCGAAATTCCGGAAGCCAAGAAGGCGCGCCAGATTTCGATTAAGTCCGCCAATGACGAAGCGCCGGTCCTTCAAGCCGCCGAGTAAGGCTTAGCTTTTCCCCTCCGGCGCGGGGTGTTGCGCCGGGTCCCTCTCTTTTCTCCCTGTTAAACTGACAGGCCTTCGGGTTTGCGCGTCCGGGTTTTATCCCCCGCCCGCCGCGCTTAGACCCGAGGGCCTTTTTTCTTGAGTGCCCGCTCGATATCACGTGACATGGACAGCACGCGCACAATCCGGATGCGCTCGTTGAACGTCCGATAGAAAATGACGTGGCGGCCTTTAGGAAAACTCCGCAGCTGGGCTCGGATTTCTGGCCGCGCTCTCCCTGCCTTGGGATTTTCGCCAAGTTCGGCAAAGGCCTCTCCAAGTTCCCGCAAGTATGTGGTCGCTTGGCTGTGACCGTAATTTCGTTCCGTATAGTCGAAAATATCCGACAGGTCGGCGCGGGCCGAAGCCGTCAAGACATACGGAAGCACTGCCTTCATCAGCCTTTGGTCTTCGCAGCGATAATATCTTCGATCGTGTCGGGTACGTCCGGCCCGTCCCAGCCCTTGTCGATTTCGGCGCGCAATTCCTCAAGCACCTTCTGACGGTAGACTTCGTGCAGGCGCAGGGCGTCGCGGACCACTTCACTGGCGTTCTGGTAGTCGCCGGACTCGACTTGATCAGCGATGTATTTTTCCTGCTTGGCGGTAAAGCTGACGTTCATGGCGCACCTCCGATGACCAGAGGATACGCCTTATGGCCATATTTAGCAAATATGGACAAATCTGCTTAGTGAAACCCCACCGTCTCCGCACCGGCTTCGCGATCTCCCGCGACCGAACCGCCGCCCGCCAGGAAGACCAGCCCCAGCGCCACCGCGCCGAAGACCATGAACCCGCCGGTTACCGGCAGCAGCGTGTCGTTATACAGCTGCCCGATCGTCGTCCCCAGCACGATCGAAATGATCGATGACGCCGAGCCGATAATCGCCGAAGCCGTGCCGGCGATGTGGCCCATCGGCTCCATGGCCAGCGCGTTCAGATTGCCGAACAGGAAGCCCAGGCCGAAGAAAACACACGCCACATAGATCAGGAACATCCACACCGGCACGGTCATGACCAGGTTGATGACAAAGAACACCGCCGAGGCGGCAACGATGCCGGTGATGGCGCGGATGGCCAGCTTGCGCATGCCCAGCTTCTCGACGATGCGCGAATTGCCGAGCGACGCCAGGCCGAAGGTCAGGGCCAGGCTGCCGAAATAGATGGCGAACATCTTCCCGGCGCCGAAATGCTCCTGGAAGATCTGTTGGCTGGAGTTGAGGTAGCCGGTCATGCTGCCGAACACAAAGGCGATGGCCAGCATGTAGCAGACCGTCTGGCGGTTGCTGAACACGGCCTTGGCGCCGCTGGCGATGTGGGCGGCGCTGAACGAGATGCGCTTTTCCGGCGGCAGGGTCTCCTTCAGCCGGAAGCCTGCCCAGGCCATGACCAGAAGGGCATATACGATATACAGAACAAAGATGTACCGCCACGACGCGAAGGTGATGATGGCGACCCCGAGGCTGGGGGCAATGGCCGGCGTCATGATGAAGATCATCATGATCAGCGACATGACCTTGCCCATGGCCGCGCCGCTATATTTGTCGCGGACGATGGAAACCGTGGATACGTAAGGACCCGATACGCCCAGCCCCTGCAGGAACCGCCCGGCCAGCATGACCGGCAAGCTGTGCGCCGTCAGGCAGATGACGCTGCCAACGAGGTACAGGGCGACCGTCACATAGATGATGCGCTTGCGGCCCAGTGCGTCGGACAGCGGCCCGCAGACCAGCTGGCCGATCGCCATGCCGGCGAAGATCGAGCTGATGATGTATTGCGCTTCATTGGGGCCCGCGACATGCAGGTCCTGGCCCATCACGCCCAGCGCCGGCAGCATGGCGTCGATCGAGATGGCGACGACCGACATCAGCACGGCCATGAGGGCAATAAATTCGGTGCCGCCCTTTTGAGGCGTGGCTTCTGCGGTCATGGTAGGGCCTTGGGGAGGAAAACGGCGCTGGCGCTATATACAGCAAAGTCGCGCGATTGTGTCAGCAGGCCGCGACGTAAAAGCCTAGGCGCGCTTCGAAGTTGCCCGGTCTATGGCTTTTTCTGCGGCGCGTTGCGCGTCGAACTGGTTTTTCGCCACGCCTTTTGCCGTGGCCGGGCCGCCGGCCTTGGGCCAGATTTTCCACTCGCAGCTGTTCGGGCCGCGCGGATACAGGCCAATTTCATATTCAGGGGTGGTTTTGGGGGATTCGGTTTGCATAGATCGGACTCTATCAACAAACCGGCCAGATTCAAACCGCGGAGCGCCCCATCGTACTTATCGGCTTGAAGCAGCCGAGGATCAGGCGGCTGGCGTCGAAGGGAATTTCACCGTCGAAATCGAGGGCGCCATCAGCATGCATGCGGGTTTCGGCGTCGTCCAGGGCTTCCTTGCTGGGCCAGACCTGCCAGGCGAAGACGATCTTCTCACCGGGCAGGGCAGCGACGGCCTTGCGGAAGTCGGTGTGTTTGCCGTCGGGCACGAAATCTTCCCAGGCCTCGACGATTTCAAGGCAGCCATAGCGCTTGAAGATGGCGGCGCTGCGTTCGGCCCATTGGCGATAGGCGTCAAGCTTGTCCTCGGGCACGGGGATCACCAGTCCGCAGATGTACATGCTCGGGCTCCTCGAGTAACGGCGATGCTAGCAGGGATATAGAAGGGATGCTTTCATTCTCCTCGCCACGAAGAGTGAGGAGGAGAAAAGAGTGTCAGCTCGCCAATTGGCCGCGCAGGCCAATGCAAGTGGCGTGTTCCAGCTGCGCCAGGTTCATGCTGGCGTTTTCCAGGTTGGAGCGCGACAGGTCGGCGCCTTCGAGATTGGCCTGCCTGATATCGGCATTGGTCAGGTTGCAGCCGCGCATCCGGGCATGGCGCAGGTCGGCCGGCAGGAAGCGGCCCTGATCGATGATCAGCGCCGACAGGTTGGCGCCGTCGAGATTGGCGCCGTCCAGCCGCACCCGGTACATGCGTACGCCGCGCAGGTCGGCGCCGCTGAGGTCGCAGTTGCGCATGTCGGCGTCTTCGAGGTGCGCGCCCTGGAGCTGCACCCCGCGCATGTCGAGGCCGTAGAACACAGCCCCTTTGGCCGACAGCGCCGTCAGATTCAGGCCCTTGATCGATTTCAGCGCACGCAGATCGGCCTTGTCGAAGGTCGATGGCTTGCCTTCCTTGCCGAGCGTATCGACCCATTTGGCGTGCTCATGCAGCATCATGCCATACGGGAGCAGCGTCACGTCGGTGCCGACCACCTTGTCCGTCAGGATGCCGGTCAGGTCGGCCTGCGAGGTGCGCCACATATCGGTCTTGGCGCCGATCAGCACGGCATCCTTGAGCGACGCGCCCGACAGGTCAGCGCCCGACAGGTCAGCGCCGCCCAGGTCGACATTGTCCATGATCGCCTGCTTCAGGTTGGCGCGAACCAGCTTGCAGCCTTTCATGACCGCGTCGCTGAAGTCGGCCTTCATGGCCTGGATGCCTGAAAGTTTCGAGCGTTCGAGGTTGGCGCCGCGCAGGTTGGCGTAGGTCGCCTCCGACGTGCGCATGGAGATTTCGACGTAGGACAGGCCGGTCTGCTTGTCCGGCAGGGCCAGGGCGCCTTCGCGCAGGTCGGCTTCGTAGAGGTCACAGCCCGACAGGTTGGCGCCGCGCAGGCAGGCGCCGCGCAGGTCGGTGCGGCGCAGGCTGCCACCAGTCAGGTTGACCAGCTGCAGGTCGGCGCAGAACAGGTTCGAGCCGTCCAGCACTGCGCCGGTCATATCGCAATCGGTCAGGATGGCGGCGGTAAAATCCGCGTCGGTCAACACACGCCCTTTGAGGCTCAGGCCCGACAGATCGCACCAGGCAAACACCGCGCGCGCGCCGCCCGGCTTCATGGTCAGCAGGCGTTCGTGCTTCAGGCAGATCTGGTCGATCTGGGCCTGATTGAGCTTGGTGTAGCGATTGGCTCCTGCGGTGGAGTTCATAAGGGTTTCGGCAATCCGGACAGTATGGTCTGTGGATAATGTCCGATAAACCTTAAAATTGGCCTTACTCGCTCAGCAAACCGGCTTTTTGTAACGCTTCCAGAAGAGCGGAACCTTCTGGGACACCCAGGGTACGGTAGCCGCGCTGACCCCAGGCCCGCAGTTCGGCATCCAGGTCAGAGGTGGGGTCGGCGGTGAATTCGGCGTCGATGCGGCTGTCCGGAGTGACGACGGAGACCCGCGGCCGGCCGGTTTCGAGGAAGTGGACAAAGCCGTCGATCAGAATCTGCGCCTTGTCGGCACCAAGGCCGGTTTCGACGGCAATGCCTGCGGTTTTCAGGCGTTCCGGGCCTTTGTGCGAGGCGTGCGGTGATGGGTCGGCGCAGGCATAGACGACGCGGGCAATTTTGGCTTCGGCCAGGCGCTGCCCGCAGGAAGCCGCGCCGGTGGAACGGCTGCCGCACGGTTCGAGGGTGACATAGGCGGTGGCGCCTTCGGCGATGGGACCGGCTTTGTCGAGAGCGATTTCTTCGGCATGCGGGCGGCCACCGTCTCCGGTAGCGCCGGTGGCGATAACCCGGCCGTCCTTGACGATGACGCAGCCAACGGGCGGGTTGGGCCAGGTTTTGCCGAGTTGCGCATAGGCCAGCGCGAACGCCTGATCCATGAAGGTGGTATCCGCTTCGCTTTTTAGTCCCCTCTCCCCGCTTGCGGGGAGAGGGTTAGGGTGAGGGGCTGTCGACATCGGCTCCGCCGGATAGAATTGAAAATCGAACGAGCGAATGAAGTCGCGAACATCGCCGTCACAAATCGCGGCAACCGTATCCAGAACGCTATCGATCTGGCTGAGCACGTCACTGCTCCAGAAGCGCGCTACGGACCAGTTCGCTTCGTTCATATATTGGTTTCGGAGCGGGTCATAGAGGCTGTCGATATGTTGACTTCCGTCCAGTTCGACAACCAAGCGGCTTTCGCGACAGGCAAAATCGGCGAAGTAAGGGCCTATGCCCAACTGGCGGACAAATTTACGGCCGTTGAGGTTCCGGTTGCGCAGAGCGAGCCAAAGTTTAGCTTCGGCGGCGTTGTCGGATTGGCGCAGACGCCGGGCGCGATCCGTGCGAAATTCTTGCGGTCCTCGCATGGGTTTTCGTCGGCGCCCCTCACCCTAGCCCTCTCCCCGCAAGCAGGGAGAGGGGACTAAGAAATCACCCCACCAGTTCCGGCAGCGGATTGGCACGCACCGCATCGAGATACTTCGCCGACAAAGGCTTCAGATTGTCGTCCAGCTGCACCACCAACGGGTTGCCGGTCGGCACTTCGATCTCAAGGATCGCTTCGTTCGACAGATCAAACAGCGACTTGATGATCGCCCGGATCGAGTTGCCGTGCGCCGCCACCAGCACCGTCTTGCCATTCTTCAGCATGGGCACGATCGAACCGGTCCAGAACGGCATGACGCGGTCGAGCGTCGTCTTCAGGCTTTCGGTGTCGGGCAGGTTGGCACCGGCATAGCGGCGGTCGCCCTTGAAATCATACTGGCTACCGGCTTCGAGCGGCGGCGGCGGCACGTCGTAAGACCGGCGCCAGATCTTGACCTGGTCGTCGCCGTGCTTGGCGGCCGTTTCGGCCTTGTCCAGCCCGGTCAGGCCGCCGTAATGGCGCTCGTTCAGGCGCCAGTCCTTGATCACTGGCACGTAGGATTGCCCCGCGGCTTCGAGCGCCAGATTGCAGGTGCGGATGGCGCGCGTCAGGACCGAAGTGAAGGCTTGATCAATGTTGATTTTTTCAGCCTTGATCAGCTCGCCGCCGCGCGTCGCCTGGGCTTCGCCCTTTTCGGTCAGGTTGACGTCGACCCAGCCGGTAAAGCGGTTTTCCAGGTTCCATTGGCTTTCGCCGTGGCGGAGAAGAACAAGCGTCGGCATGGGAGAACCTCACATAATGGGATAACTGCGTCCGGCTATAAAAGCCCGGCCCGGCAAGTCAAGGTCAAATGCAAGATGATCCCATTCCGCGGCGCGGTCAGTCCTCGTAAGCCGGCTGAGGCTTGCCGCGGGTGACGACCGCGATGACCAAGGCGACGACCGAAGCCGCCAGCAGGTACCAGTGTTCGACCACGGCTTCGCTCAGTTCCTGACCGTGCGCCAGGCCCGAACCGCCAAAATAGATCAGCGTCATGACCAGACCGACCGCGGCGATGACGAACAGGCCATTGATAAATTTCAGCATAATGTCCCCTCTTTCGTGCGGGACCAGCTAATCACGATCAACGGAGGTGCTCAAGACCGTTTCGTTAACGAATTCTTTCAGGCTGTTGCCGGTTCGAGACCGCGTTCAAAGGCCAGTTCCGCGCGCAGGCTGTCCAGGTCGCGACCGATCGAAGCCACCGCCAGTGTGCGGTGGCCGAGCCGGTACCTGACCACGCAGTCGCGGGCGGCAATGTCGCCTTCTATGTCGGCTTCGTCCCAGTGTTCGGCATGGCCGATATAGTTGATCGCCATGTCGTAGTGCTGGCTCCAGAAGAAGGGCACGGCGTCGAACGGTAGCTGTTCGCCCACCAGGTTGATGGCGGCGGTCTGGCCCTGACGTTCGGCGACTACCCAGTGTTCGACGCGGATCAGTTGGCCGGAATGGCGATCGGGCCAGCGGGCGATGTCGCCGGCGGCGAAGATGCCCGGCACCGAGGTTTGCAAGTTCGCGTCGACGATCACGCCGCGATCGGTCTTCAGGCCCGCCTGTTCAGCCAAGGCGATACGCGGCCGGACACCAACGCCGGCGACGATGAAATCGGCTTCGAGGGTCTTGCCGCTTTTCAGAGTGACGGTGCGGCCGTCGATCCCCGCCACTGTGTCTTCGAGGTGGAAGACGACGCCGTTCTGTTCGTGGATGGCGCGGACAGCGTCGCCGATACCGGGGCCCAGCACGCGTTCCATGGGGCGCTTTTCCGGGGCGACGACATGGACTTCGAGGCCGCGCGTCCGCAAAGAGGCAGCGACTTCGAGGCCGATGAAGCTGGCGCCCAGCACCACCACTTTCCCGGCGTTGGCGGCGCGGGCGATGATGGTACGACTGTCGGCAACCGAGCGCAGGGTGAGCAGGTTTTCAGGCGTAGCGCCGGGGATATCCGGTCGGACGGGCTCGGCGCCGGTGACCAGCAGCAGGCGATCATAGGGCACGGCTTCGCCGGTCTTAAGCTTGACCTGGCGGGCGGCGGGATCGAGGGCAGCAACGTCTGTGTTGAGCCGTAGGTCGATGCCTTTATCCTTATAAAAATCATCCGGTTGCAGAGGCAGCCAGTCCTCGGGCGCGCTGCCGGCGAGGTAATCCTTGGACAGGTTGGGCCGGTCGACAGGCGCGGAGGAGTCGCTGCTCAGCATGGTGACGTCGCCGTCAAAACCGCGCCGACGGAGCATTTCGGCGGCGGCAAAACCGGCCGCCCCTCCCCCGACGATAACGATCCGGCGGATGTCCGGGTGCGTATTGACGCGCCGGGCCGGTGCAGGGCCAGCCTTAGCCTTGACGCGGACTGTATCGCCGTCGATCTCGACTTTCCAGGTGTTGAGCGGGTTGATGGCCGGGGCGCAGGTTGCCTCGCCAGTGCGCAGGCTGAAGCAGGCGTGATGCCATGGACAGCGGACCTCGTCGCCGATGACGACACCTTCGGCCAGGGGGCCATGGTAGTGGCTGCAGTGGGCGTCGATGGCGAGGATTTCGCTGTTGACCTCGACCAGCAGGACTTCGTCGTCGCCGACATGGCCAAGCAGCTTGCCATCATTGAAGGCGCTGCGCGGCACGCCCCACACCAGGTCAGGGCCGGAAGGTTGCGGATCGTCGGTCATGGCGGGTTCTCCTCACATCGTTAGATGCGGATGGGTCCGGGAAGTTCCCGGCGGCTTTTGATCCCCTGGCCTGTAGAAAGAGTTTTACCACGGACCACACGGACTTCTTTGCGTGGTTAAATCAGCGCGAAGCGCCAAGCTAATTGCCTGTGACGCCAGTATGAAAATGCCCTTCGGGCGAGATCAATAGTAGCGTGCGGATGTCCGTGTGGTCCGTGTGGTCCGTGGTTTTAAAACCTTAGCCGAACTCTTCCTCCAGCATCGCCAGCCGTTCCGCCTGGTCCTCGGCGATCAGGGCGTTGATCATCTGCTCCATATCGCCTTCCATGAAGGTCGGCAGGTTATACAGCGTCATGTTGATGCGGTGATCGGTCACCCGGCCCTGCGGATAGTTGTAGGTCCGGATGCGCTCCGAGCGGTCGCCGGAGCCGACCTGCGACTTGCGGGCATCGGAGCGCGCCGTGTCGAGCGCCTGACGCTGCTGGTCGTACAAACGTGCCTTCAGGTTGCGCATGGCGATGGCGCGGTTCTGGTGCTGCGACTTTTCCGAGCTGGTCACGACAATGCCGGATGGCAAGTGGGTAATCCGCACCGCCGAGTCGGTCTTGTTGACGTGCTGACCACCGGCGCCGGACGAGCGGTAGGTGTCGATGCGCAGGTCCTGGTCACGGATCTCGATTTCGACGTCTTCGGCTTCGGGCAGCACGGCCACGGTCGCTGCCGAGGTGTGGATACGGCCACCGGCTTCGGTCTCGGGGACGCGTTGCACGCGGTGGACGCCGGACTCGAACTTGAGCTTGCCGAACACGCCCTCGCCCGTCACCGAGGCGATGATTTCCTTGTAGCCGCCCATTTCGCCCTCGGACACGCTGTCGATTTCGACGCGCCAGCCCTGGCCGGCGGCATAGCGGCTGTACATGCGGAACAGGTCGCCGGCGAACAGGGCCGCTTCGTCGCCGCCGGTGCCGGCGCGGACTTCGAGGATGGCCGAGGCATTGACGTCCTTGTCCTGGGGCGCCAGCAGAAGCGCCACGCCGCGTTCCAGTTCAGGCAGCTTTTCCTTCAGTTCGTCGAGTTCTTCCTGGGCCAGCGGCGACAGTTCCGGGTCGCCCATAGCGGCCATTTCTTCCAGTTCAGGCACCTGGCCGCGCGCCTTGATCAGCCGTTCGACCGCGTCGCAGACCGGCTTGATTTCGGCGTGTTCCTTCGACAGACGGACGATTTCGGCGCCGTCGGTGGCGGATTCCATGCGCGCCTCGATCATGCGGAAGCGGTCCATGACCTGGTCGAGTTTGGCTTGGGGAAGGTGGATCAAGGCGGGTCTCTGGAAGGTGGGTGGAAAACAACTCTCCTCCCCATTCCATGGGGAGGTGCCGAGCTTGCGAGGCGGAGGGGTATCTTGCAGTCGTAAGTGACCCCTCCGGCCCTGCGGGCCACCTCCCCATGAAGAATGGGGAGGAGAGTTTGGCTCTACGCTTATTTCGGGTAAGTGTCGATAAACGAAGGCCTCTTTTCCAGTTCGTCACGCACCGCCGCCACCTTGGGCGAGACGCTGCGCCAGTCGAGGTGTGGATAACGGAAATCCGTATAGGTCGCCGCGATCGCAAGCGTCAGCGTGCCCATGTCGAACACTTCCGGCGGCGGGCACAGCGTTTCGGCTTCGGCAAAGCCGCGCATCAGGCAGTCTTCCCAGCGCTTCAGCCAGAACGGCGAACGCTCGTTTTCCGGACGGCGGTATTCCAGAACCATCCGCACCAGCATTTCCAGCATGGCGACGCCAGCCGTCTCCACCCGGCGCATCTCCCAGTAGGCGTTGCCGGCCGGCACCAGGCAGGGGCCACTCGGCGCATGCGTGTCCAGCCAGGCGCCGATCAGCGTGCTGTCCTTGAAATTGCGGCCGTCGTCCGCCACCAGGGCCGGGATCTGCGACACCGGATTGGCGGCCACAAGGGCCGGCGGGCTTTCGGTGCTGACGACGAAGATTTCCTCGACCTGGGACAGCAGTCCTTTTTCACGGACGACGATCCGCGCCTTGCGGGCAAATGGCGAGGCGGCATTGATAAAAAGTTTCATGGAGGACTCCTGACGGCCCGGAAAGGCTGCCGCTCATGTCGCGCGCAAAACCAAGTCCGTCAAGGGGCCGGGCGCCGTCATGACAACGTTTTCCGAGACAAGGTTTTGTTAAAAAATTCCTAATAAAAACCGCGCCTTATTTGTCATAATTTTAAGATTTCGTGTGTATCCTGGCTGAAATAATCAGATTCCTCAGAACGAGGCCGGGTTGAAACGTAGTACCAGCGAAGTAAAGTTGCTCGCTCCCATGGCGGCGATCGTCGTCGTGGCCGTGTGTGCACTTGTCGGCAGCCTGTGGGTATGGGCGGATCAGGCCGACATGCTGGCCCGCACCCGCGAGGAAAACCTGGTGCGGCAGGGTCTCGACCAGATGGCCGACGACCATTCGCTGCTGATGACCCCGATCACCATCTGGAACAAGGCGGTCGAAAGCACGAGCGTCAAGTACGACTCTGCCTGGGCCGAAGCCAATATCGGCCGCTATTTCCAGCACTATCTGAACTTCGAATCCAACATGCTGCTTGATGGCGACGGCAAGGTCGTCTTCGCCTACAAGGACGGCCAGAGCGCCGATCCGGCCGCCCTGCAGCACATACTGACGGAAAGCCAGGACGTTGTGCGCCAGCTGCGCGACGACCAAGCCGGCCGCAACGCCCACCACGAAGCCTACAATTCCGACAGCGACCACGCCGGCAAGCTGATCGCGGTCGACGCCCGCGTCTATGCCATGGGCGCCAGCCTGCTGCTGCCGGACGAAGCGAATTCGCCGCTGCTCAAATACCGTCCGTACGTCGCCATCGGCGCGCATGAGCTCAAGACCGACGAACTGATCGCCCTGTCGCAGCGCTACATGGTATCGGACATCCGCATCCTGGCGGCGACCGCCCAGCCGCCGCGCGGCAATGCTGTCATTCCTTTCCGCGACAGCCATGGCGCCGTGGTGATGCAACTGGCCTGGACGCCGGACACGCCCGGCCGCACCCTGTTCATCCGCACGCTCGGGCCGGTCCTGCTGATCTCGCTGGGGCTCGGCGTCGTGGCGCTGGTCCTGCTCTACCAGAGCCAGAAAGCCGCCCAGGGACTGATCGCCTCGGAAGCCAAGGCCAAGCACATGGCCCTGCACGACTCGCTGACCGGCCTGCCCAACCGTACTTTATTCGCCGACCGCCTGACTCAGGCGTGCGAGCGCATGAAGCGCCAGGGCGGCCATGTCGCCGTCATGTGCATCGGGCTGGACCGCTTCAAGGACGTCAACGATACGCTCGGTCACCTGGCCGGCGACGAGCTGATCCGCAACAATGCGCACAAGATCGGCGGCATGATCCGCGCCAGCGACACCCTGGCCCGCCTTGGTGGCGACGAGTTCGTCATCATCCAGACCGACACCGACGGTCACAGCGCCGCCACCCTGGCCAAGCGCGTGCTCGAGGCCCTGACCGGCACGGTCAGCCTTGAAAGCGGTCAGGTGTTCTCGTCGTGCTCGATCGGCGTCACCCTCCTGCAGGACGGCGATATCGAAGCCGCCGAAGCGCTGCGCCAGGCCGACCTGGCTCTTTACCGCGCCAAGGATCTCGGCCGCGGCCAGTACGCCTTCTTCGAAGTCGAGATGGACGCCACCATCAAGCTGCGCAAGACGCTGGAAACCGGTCTGCGCGAAGCCATCCACATCGAAGCGCTCGACGTCGTCTACCAGCCGCAGGTCGACCACAACGGCACCATCGTCGGCGTCGAGGCCCTGTGCCGCTGGACGCACCCGTCGCGCGGCCCGGTGTCGCCGGGCTACTTCATCCCGCTGGCCGAAGAGTGCGGCATGATGAACGAGCTGGGTACCTTCGTCCTGCGCCGCGCCATGATCGACGCCCGCCGCTGGCCGGGACTGAAGGTCGCGGTCAACGTCTCGGCCACCCAGCTGCGCTCGGCGGACTTCCTGGCGACGGTGCGCATGCTGCTGGAAGAAACGCGCACGCCGGCCACACAGATCGAAATCGAGATCACCGAAGGCGTGCTGCTCAATGACGATCACGTCACGCAGGTGGTGCTGCGCGACCTGCGCCACATGGGCTTCACCATCGCGCTGGACGATTTCGGCACCGGCTATTCGTCGCTCGGCTATCTGAGCCGCTATCCGGTCGACAAGATCAAGATCGACCGATCGTTCGTGTCGAACCTGGGCAACGACCCGGAAGCCGAAGCGGTCATCCGCGCCATCGTCAAGCTTTCCAAGGCACTGAACCTGAACATCGTCGCCGAGGGCGTCGAAACCCGTGCCCAGAAGTCCATCCTGCGCCAGGTCGGCTGCAACATCATCCAGGGCTTCCTGTTCTCGCGCGCCGTGCCGGTGGCTGATATCGACAGCATCATGCGCAACGACCGCAAGGTGGCGATGAGCGTCGAAACCGTCAGCGAGGCCGCCGCGGCGGCAACGGCTGTGGCGGCGTCGATGGACCGGAAGACTGCGACGAAGACCGCCGAGGACAAGAAGTCTCCCACGTCGGAAGTACGGCTGTACTAATCGTCACAACCCCGTCGGCCAGGTATCGTCGGCGGCGTGGACCAGGCCGTGCCACTCCCCGCCCGGTTCCAACGGGGTCAAGGCCTTCGTAACATCGAGATGCAGGATGGCATCATAGGCCCCATCCAGCCGCACGTCGAAATAGTGGCTTTGCCGCTCCGTGTCCGGCCGGTAGATGACGCCGATAAACCGGTGCAGGCGCGGCGTCTGGAACAGGTCCCTCACCTCCGGTGAATCGCGCAGGTTCAGCAGAAAATCACGCACCTCCACCCGATGGAAGACATCCTCGATGCTGCCGGCCAGGGCCGGACGGACCTGGCGGCTTTCCTCCGGCCGGTCCCAATCCTGGGCGGCAGTGACGCGGCCGCTATGGGTGGAAAAGCCGATCAGTAGGGTATCGTCCGGATGGCGCTGGCGGACAAGTTGGCCGATATTGACCTCGCCGCGCGCGCCGGCCCGCGTCGCCCGGGCGTCGCCAATGTGCGAATTGTGCGCCCAGACGACGATCTTCGCCGGCCGGCCGTGCTTGTGCGCCAGGAAGTCGGCCAGTTCGTCGAGCGTTTCGGCCATGTGGACGTCGCGGATGTTCCAGGAATCCGGCCGACCGCCGAACATGGCGCGGTAGTAGGACTCGGCGCCGGCGACCAGGCGGGCATTCTGCTCGGCCGAGAAGAACTCCTCTCCGCCCAGGGCGCCATCCTTGCGCAGATAGTTGTAGGTGCGGGCCTGCAGCTCACGCAGTTGAGCGACGATGGCGTCCTCGCAGCTCACCCGGCCCTGCGCTGAAAAGTAGCCGTACATCTGTGGGTCGTTGCTGAACGGTTCGAAGCAGCCATAGCGCTGGCGGGCGCGGTCAGCCGCTTCCGGATCGACGGTCTTCAGATAGGCGATGACCGCCTGCATGGAACTGTTCAGGCTGTAGAGGTCGAGGCCATAGAACCCGACCGGATTATCGCTGCGGGCCTGGTTCAGGTCGTGCAGCCAGTCGACAAAGGCGCGGACTTCGGTATTGCGCCACATCCAGGTCGGGAAGCGGCGGAAATCGGACAGGGCGTCGTCGGCGTCCTTGATCCGCCGGGTGCCGCGCACATAGCGATTGACCCGGAACGCGTCGGGCCAATCGGCTTCGACCGCGACGGCCATGAAGTCCTCTTCTCTAATCAGCCGCCGGGTGATCTCGGCGCGGATGCGGTAGAATTCCTCGGTGCCGTGACTGGCCTCACCGATCAGCACGAAGCGGGCGTCATGCGCCATCAACATCAGTTCGTTGTAATCGTCGGCCTGGCCCGTCAGGGCGATGACATGGCGGTTGAGCTTTTCCGCCAGCCTGTCCTCGGGCGTGCGTTGTTTGTGCGTGCCGAAGGCGGCGGCTTTTTTCAGAAGCGATTTCACCTCGTCGTCCGCGGTCTGGTCAAAGCGTTCGTACCAGTCGCCGACGCTGCGGAACAGAGCCGGCCGTAGAACGCAGAACACCTCGTCGGCATCGGGTAGTTCGTTTTGTTCGACGCGCGGAGCTACCGGGAAAGCGGCGATCAGGGTCTTGGGGCTTTCCAGGCGCAGCGCTTTTAGTGCCGCCGCCATGCTGGCGCCGGTGGCCAGGCCGTCGTCGACGACAATCACCGTCTTGCCGCGGAGGGTGGGAAGCGGTTTGTCGCCGCGGTAGGCGTTTTCGCGGCGGGCCAATTCGGCTTCTTCGCGGGCGGCGATTTCATTGATGACGGCGTCTTCGACCGGCCAGGCTTTCAGCACGTCATCGTTCATGACGCGCAGGCCGCCACTGGCGATGGCGCCCATGGCGATTTCCGGCTGGTCGGGCAGGCCCAGTTTGCGCACCAGGAAGATGTCGAGCGGCGCATGCAGCGCCTTGGCGACTTCGAAAGCCACCGGCACGCCGCCGCGCGGCAGGGCCAGGATCAGGACATCCGGATGGTTGCGAAAGGAATCGAGCTGCCGGGCCAACTGGCGGCCAGCATCGGCACGGTCTTGGAAACGCATGGCAGGGCCTTTGCGATAAAAACGACCGGCATGGAATTATGTCGGAGACATTCGAGCCGGAGGGCCGCTCTCCAGACTGGACGGGCGGCCGCTCCGGCAGGTGTGTCCCTCGAATAGTCATCCAGGACACGGTGCGCTTTTCGCAGATCGGACCTAAGGGAAAAAGCAGGAAAACCGACTGAAGCGTCAAAAGTTGGTAAGGCGGGGAGATTATTGCGAGAGCGGGAGCAATCGTATAGCTTCGCCCCGGGGGAGCGACATGTTCGACAAACGCGCACGCGACATTCTTTTCAATGCGCATTGGCAGCCCGGTCATGGCTGGAAAAGCAGTTCGGTAGCGCCGGAGGATTTCGAATACGCCAAAAGCAAGGGCTACATGTTCGATCCGGTTTCGCTGTCGCATGATCAGATCGTCGACAAACTTATCGATGAACGTGGCCTTGCGGATCAAGCCGCGATCACGGAAGCTTTTCTAGCCAGTCTCAGTACACGCCGCGTGGAGTGGCGTTCCGCGCTAGGCAGCTACGGTTTTGCGCGACATTTCCCGGCGCATCGCGTCGCGAGCAGCCCACACCGGATTGCTCCGTCCGGAGCAATCTGTTGCCATTGCTGCGGCCAGTATGACTCCAGCGATAACACCCACGATCTGAACGTTCTGAGTTTCGAAAAGCACAAGTGGGGCGGCGTGCGCAGAACCCACACGGATTATGTCTGGTTCGACCTGCATACGGCCCGCCTCGAAACGCCGCCAACGGCGACAGGAGAGGACAAAGCAATCTTTCGGAACATATTGGCTGTAGCCCGTTCCCTGCCTGCCAATGCCAGTGTTTCGGAGTTGGCGAAATCCCTTAAAGGTGTTTTTCCTTCGGCCGATCCTGAACGCCGGATGCTAATCGAAATCCTGGCGGTCACTGGCATCTTGCAGCCCAAGGGAAGGCCCGGGTTTTTCAATGAATTTGCTGCGGTAAGAGACAGGGAACAGCCAAACCATTCCAAAAATGACTGGAACTATCCGGCCATTTGGTGGACGGGCGCGGACGGAGTCAATGAGACGGCTCTGGCCTACTGGTTTGCCGGCTTATAGCTTCTCGGCGTGGGCTTCGACGAGTTCGACGATGTGGTCGATCATGTCGGCGTTGCTCAGCTTGTGGTCCGGCTTGCCGCCCATATAGACCATGCCGGCCCCTGCCCCACCGCCGGTAAAGCCGATGTCGGTATAAAGTGCCTCACCCGGGCCGTTGACGACGCAGCCGATGATCGACAGCGACATCGGCTTGGCGATATGGGCCAGGCGTTCTTCCAGCTTGGCCACCGTATCGATGACGTTGAAGCCCTGGCGGGCGCAGCTGGGGCAAGCGATGATATTGACGCCGCGGTGGCGCAGGCCCAGCGATTTCAGCAGGTCGAAGCCGACCTTGATTTCCTCGACCGGATCGGCGGCCAGCGACACACGCAGGGTGTCGCCGATCCCGGCCCACAGCAGGTTGCCCAGACCGATCGACGACTTGATGGTGCCGGCGCGCGTCGGCCCGGCTTCGGTGACGCCGATGTGCAGCGGGCAGTCGATGGCTTCCGACAGCGCCTGATAGGCGGCGACGGTGAGGAACACGTCCGACGCCTTCACCGAGATCTTGAACTCATGAAAGTCGTGGTCGCGCAGGATGTTGGCGTGGAACAGGGCGCTTTCGACCATGGCTTCGGGGCACGGCTCGCCGTACTTTTCCATCAGGTCTTTTTCCAGCGAGCCGGCATTGACGCCGATGCGCATGGAGCAGCCGTGGTCCTTGGCCGCCTGGACGACTTCCTTGACGCGCGAGGCGTTGCCGATATTGCCCGGATTGATGCGCAGGCAAGCGGCACCGGCTTCGGCGGCTTCGATGGCGCGCTTGTAGTGGAAATGGATGTCGGCGACGATCGGCACATTGGCCTGCTGGACGATGGTCTTGAGCGCCTGGGTCGACTCGACGTCCGGGCACGACACCCGCACGATGTCCGCCCCCGCTTCTTCCAGCGCCCGAATCTGGTTCAGCGTGGCGTTGGCGTCCGACGTCAGGGTATTGGTCATCGACTGGACGCTGATCGGCGCATCGCCGCCCACCAGGACATTGCCGACACGGATCTGACGCGTCTTGCGGCGCTCGATGGTGCGCCAGGGGCGGACGTGATGGAGATCGGCGTGGGCGTTCATGCGGGAACTCTTAATCTAAGATAATGGCGATAATATCGCCTCTTACGCCGCTATTCGCAACATCGCACCGGTAAATTACGGTTGCGAAGCCGCCGGCGCTGCTGACGCCGAACCTGCCGGCTTTGACGGCACGTAGGGGATCGGCGCCGTCGATTTCGGCTGATAGGTCGGGCGCTGCGGCGCTGGCGCCGGCGTGGCGCCGCTGTAGATGGTGTTGATCTGACCCTGCGCCGCCTGCTTGGCATCCATCTGCGCCGAAATCTGGGCGGCGCGGGCGTTGATCTTGCTGACCGGGGTCACCAGGGCCTCGAGCGTCCCGGCATAGATGCCGTTGTAATAGACTTCGAAGGCGGTGAAGTTCGACACGTCGATCGCCAGGCTCTGCGTATCGTTCTGCGGCACGCGATAGGCTTCGCCGACGCCGAGCTGGTGGGCAAAGAAGATCGTATTGTCGGGGCCGCGCACCACCAGGTTGACGCTGCTCTTGGCCTGCAGCGTGACAACCGATTGCTCCGGCGGCGCGCCATAAATGGCGCCGTGCGGATTGAAGGCCTTGCGCGTCAGCACGTCCTGAACCGGCACAGGCGCGACTTCGTCCTGGTTACGGGCGGCCGCCAGCGAAGCGAAGCCTTCCTCGAGACCGGGGGTGACATAGGGGGCGGGAATATCCTGATCCTTCGGCGCCGGGACCGACGGCGTGATGCGGACCACGCCTTCCTTGATCAGCGGCACGCCCATCGACCAGGCCTGGTTGGACAGCTCGGCATCGTGGCGCGGCTTGGCGAAGTTGATCGGCTTGCGCTGGACGATGTTCCAGATCACGACGGCGGCGACCAGGCACAGGGCGGCGGTGATGTAGAGGCGGTAGTTCGGCTTGACGTCGTCGAGCGAGGCACCCGACGGCGCCTGCAGGCGCGGGTTCTGGTCCGAGACGTCGCGCTTGAACATGTCGGCCAGGGTTTCTTCGTCGAGGCCCAAGGCCTTCGCATAAGCCTTGACGTAACCGATCGCGAAAGCGCGCGGCGGCAGCACGTCATAGGCGGCCGTTTCCAGCGCCTCGATATAGCTGCGGCGGACGCGGGTCAGTTCCTCGACCTGCTCGACGGACCAGCCGCGGGCTTCGCGCGTCGAGCGTAAAATATCAGCAAGATCGAATCGGTCGGGCAGATGGTCGCGGCCATGGGCATATTGCGCGACAGCCCCGCGATAGAGCCCTTCATAGGGCTCATCCTCGATGGCGTTGATGGGGTCTTCCGGACTCATTTTATTCCCGAACTCAGGCGTCGAGACAGAACCATAGCCACGGCCAAGAATCAACATCCGGGCAGTGGTTCTGTCACCACCGGTCGCGATTTTTTCAACCGCCAGCCGAATGTCCGACAGCCGGTCGGCAGGCAGGTGAGCGATGTTGCTCCCAGAATTTTTCGCAGCATTGCTCTTGTCGTCAACTCGGTCTAAGAGGACGGCCTTTAACTTTGGTTTCAACTGGACCGCATTCATGCCCGCTGCCTTCGATGATCTATGGATCGGCCAAGTCGCCTCGATCGGCGCCGGCGTCATCTCCGAAGAAGAACTAGCAAGCTTTTGCAAAACTTATGCCCCGACCTGGAACGCCGAAGACGGTTTACCTGACGCTTTGATCTTCACTTTGTGGTCACGACTGGAAACAGAGGCGTCATCGAAGTGGCCGCAGACCAAACGGCTGGCGGTCGACGCGCTGCGCTGGTCGCGCAATCCCCCGCCGGGCGAGTTGCTGCGCGGGCGACTGACGGTGATGGGCAAGGACGCCGTGGGCGAGTCCAAGGGCGTGGTCATCGCCCAGCACGACATGCTGGATGAAGCCGGACGCCTGGTGTTTTCCTGCCTGACGCGCTCGGTGTTCCAGCGCCTGCCGCAGGCCCCGGCGGCGGGTTAAGTACTTCTTACACTATCCGATTTTATTGCGACGACGATCTAAGGCACCCTCCCGCCCCGTTTACGGGGAGGGGGGACCGCACGACGGCGCGAAGCGGCTAGATGTGGTGGGAGGGGGATATGCGGGAAGATGCCAAAATTAAAACGGCTCGGCGTCTGAGACGTACCATGACCAAGCCTGAGGCGTGGCTTTGGGTACGATTACGATACCGCACAAACGACCGAATTGTTTTTCGGAAGCAGCATCCCGTCGGGCCTTATATCCTCGATTTCTACTGCGCCCAGGCAAAACTGGCTGTCGAAGTGGATGGCGAAGTTCACACACGCGAACTTCAGAAGCAGAAAGATGCTGTTCGAGACGCCTGGTTGGCTGGGCAAGGCATTCACATCCATCGGGTCATTGCGCGGGATTTGCTCATGGCGCCAGATGAAACGGCTCAAGGGATCTTCGATCTCGCTTTCGAACGATTATCACGCTGATCCCCCTCCCACCGCATCTAACCGCTTCGCGTCGTCGTGCGGTCCCCCCTCCCCGTAAACGGGGCGGGAGGGAACGTGAGTCACCTGCAGAGCGAGGCAAACAAAAAGGCTCCGGATTGCTCCGGAGCCTTTTCTTTATCGGGTTTTTCTGAACCGCTTAGTTGACCGTACCGGCGGCGTTGTTGCGCTCGATCGTCAGCGTGATCAGCTTGTCCCAGGCCAGCAGCGAGTTCAGGTGCGCGTAGATGTGCGTCAGCGCGCCATTGTCGCGCAGCTCGACCAGCTTCTCGCCCGACAGTTCGTTCAGAGCCTTGTCGTCGACCGCGAAGTACTCGGCGATCTTTTGCTGCTCGCCCGGCGTGCCGTCCGGATTTTGCGGCGTGTACAGGGTTTCGCGCGGCGTCAGCAGGTTCAGGTCACGCAGCAGCTTGACGAAGCTTTCGGTGCGGCGGCGCTCAGTTTCGAAGTCCGTGCAGAACTGCATGGCGTTTTCGACGAACGGTGTGGCCTTGCCGCCTTCGAAGAACGGCACGTCCGGATTGGAGGTGCTGATCATGGGGGCTTCGGTATCCACGCACAGGATCATGCGCTCGGAGCTTTCGTCATTGGCGAAGACGAACGGATAGCGGCGGGCGAACGCCGGAAGATAAGCGTCCGACTTGAAGGTGCCGTCGTTCGAAACAAAGACGTTCTGGCCGGCCGTCAGGCCCATGGCCGCCACCGGCATGTAGGCGTCGCCGATGAAAACGATCGGATAGCTCAGCGAGGCGGCCGGGAATTCGGCAACCGTCAGCGGCACGACATTGGTTTCCGCGACGAAGGCATGCGGCGACGCCGTCGCGCTGATGCCCATGGCGCCGTGGGCTTCCGGGCTAAGGGGTTCGGGTTTCTTGTAGAAGAGGACGTTTCCTGACAGCATCCCGTCGTTGTTTTGCTCTTGGGCCATGATCGCTTTTATTGGTTAGAGGGCGAAAAAATGAGCCTCGCTTCTAGCGCAAGGCTCTTTGGAGGGCAAGCTCTGTGGCCGAATAGGGGAACCGGTCGCGGTTTTGTGTTTTGGCGAAGGGGAAAGGTGTATCATTTTAGGGCGCTCAGGCGCCCTCCCCTCAGAAGTTATACGCCACGCCCAGGCGGAAGTTCCGGCCCGGCCCGACCACCGCGTCCTTGGTGCTCGACGTCGCCTCGCGCATCTCGACATCGCCGAGGTTACGCACTTCGGCATAAATACTGACGCCCGGATGCTGCGGCAGCTTGTACGAGGTGAAGACATTGACCGTCACATAGCCGTCGGTCGGCGTCTCGAAAGCCGCCAGGCGCTTCTTGCGGGCGTCGACGCCGCGCACTTCGACGTACGAGTTCCAGTTGGCGTTGCTGCTTTGCAGCTTGAGTGTCAGGGCCTGCGGCGGGATGCGCACCACCGGGCCGATCTTGCTGTCGCCGTGGACATAGTCATAGCCGCCGTGCAGGCTGATGGCCTGGCTGCCCCAGTCGAACAGCTTCGTGCTGGCTTCCAGCTCGACCCCGTAGATGTCGGCGTCGGTCTGGACATATTCGAACACCGGCAGGTCATCCTCGTCCGTGCCGGTCGGGCGCAGGTCGATGAAGTTGTCAAAGTGGCTGGTATAGACGTGGCCGTCGATCTGGAAGCGGTTGTCGTGGTCGATCGTCCAGTGGCCGGTCAGTTCCAGCGAGGTGCCAACTTCGGTGCGCAGGGTCGGGTCGCCGATGATGAACTGGCCGGTGCCGGCGTGCGGGCCGTCAGCCAGCAGCTCGACGTCCGACGGGGCGCGCTCCGAGCGGGTCAGGCTCAGGCCGACAAAGGTGTGGTCGGCCGGGCGGTAGAAGCTGCCGAGCGAGGCCGATACGGTGTTGAAATCGCGGTCGAAACCGGCCGAGGTCAGCTTGGTTTCGTCGAAACGCGCGCCGCCTTCGACGCCCCAGACGCCGCTGTCGTAGCGGTACTGGGTGAAGACGCCGCCTTGTTTCGTCGTGGTCGACGGCACGAAGGCTTCGTCGCCGATGGCTTCGAAGTCGCGCTTCATCAAGCTCATTCCCAAGGTGCCGCTGACGTGGCCGGCGCCTTCGCGGACAAAGGCGCCGCGGAATTCGCTGCCCTTGGACAGGAATTGCGTGCCGATGTCGCCGCCTTCGATTTCGGCGTGATGGTAGTCCGAATAACCCGCTGCCGCATCGACGCGGGTAAAGCCGGCCCAGTCGAGATCGAGCGAGCCGCGCGCGTCCCAGCGGTTCTGGTGCATGTCGATGGCAACGTCGGAATCGATAGCCGTGCCGTAGAGGTAGTCGGTGGTCTTGTAGCTCAGGCCGACAAAGCCCTTGCTGCCGACATAGGAGATGCCGGCGCCGACATTACGCATGTCTTCGGCCGAGTTGTGCTGCTTTGTCGAGGTGTCGGGCGGCGTGCCGTTGGCCGTCGAAAAGGCCAGGGTCTCCGGCGGCACCGGCACGTCATAGTCCTCGGTCTTCAGTTTGAAGGCGTCGAGCGTGAACACCCAGGGCCCCTTGCCTGCCTTGACATTGAACGCGCCCTGAATGCCGCTATCAACCGTTGATCCCTGCAGGGTGGCGGAACCTTCGAAGCCCTTGGCGGCGTCGACCGGCCGCGACGGGATGCGGTCGTCGATAATGTTGACGATGCCGCCGATAGCGTTGCCACCGTAAGCCAGCGCCGACGGCCCACGCAGCACTTCGATGCGCTTGGCTTCGGTCGGGCTCGACGGAATGGCGTGATCCGGCGACAGGGCGGAGACATCGACCACGCCCATGCCGTCGTTCAGGACCAGAACGCGGAAGCCATCCAGGCCGCGGATCATCGGACGGCTGGCGCCCGGCGCGAAGCTCGATGAACGGATGCCGGGCAGATAGGCCAGCATGTCGCCGACGCCCTGGGCCGGCTTCTGGTTGATTTCGTCGCGGGTCAGGATGTCGACGTGCGACATCAGCGAGTCCTTCGAGACACGATAGCCGCTGCCGGTGATGACGATCTCGGTATGAGCCGGATCGGATGCCGGCGCATCGGCGTGGGCCGTCATGGCGAAAGCGGGGGCAAGGGCGAGGACGGACAGGCTCGTCAGCAGGACGAGCTTGGAACGGGAGGATTTGAACGGCATGGCATACCCCTTAATGCGAATTTTGCTGCAATGCAATTGTGTTATGTAATAACATTTCATTCGTCAAGAGGAAAAGCGATACACTATTACATTTTTGAAACATAGCCAGAGATTATTTCAAGCTTGCAACATTTGCATGATGATGCCGCTTGCGAAAAGCCAGGACGCACCTTACTTTCATGTGCATGAGCCATACCTGCGAGCACACCCACGATCACAGCGCCCCTTTGACCGTTTCGGCTAAGGAAGGTCGCCTTGCCGATGCCCTGGCCATGTGCGCCGAAGCCGGCGAACGCATGACGACGTCACGCCTGCGCACCTATGAGCTGATCCTTGAGGCGACGGGGCCGGTAAAGGCTTACGACGTCATCGACCGCTTCCATCCGGATGGCGCGGCCAAGCCACCGACGGTCTATCGCGCGCTCAGCTTCCTGGAACAGATGGGGCTGATCCATCGCATCGAAAGCCTCAACGCGTTCGTGGCCTGCGACACGCATGACCACAAGCACACGGCCGGTTTCCTGCTGTGCGACTGCTGCGGTCAGAGCGTCGAGATCGCCCTGCCCCAGCTGAACGATGTCGAAGCCAGCGCCGAGCGCAACGGCTTCAAGGTCAATCACATCACGCTCGAAGCCCGCGGCCTGTGCAAGGCCTGCCAGGCCGAGGACTGAGCCTCTTCCGCTAGACGCGCGGCAGTTGACGGGAAGCGGGTTGCAGTCTGGCTCCCGCTTCGCTGGCGACAATCGTACCCCTGGAAAAATCAAGCATTGAAGGCGCTTGGCTGCTCGTTGCGAAGCGCAGGGTGTTGGTGCCGCTGCCGCCAATATAAGCCGACTTTTGCCCGCCTTTCAGAAGCAGCTCTGGCGTGCCTTTGACGGTGACCAGTTCGCTGAACGTCAGCTCGATGGCATCGGCGGTCCGCTTCACCGCCGTGGCCGACGGCGCCGGCCGTTCCGGATCCCAGGTGCCGCCAAAGGTCCATTTCGCCGTGATGTCGGACGGCTTCGGGCTGCCCTTCGCGGTCGACAGGTTGTCGTGCATCCAGGCATAGTCGCCGCCGCGCCGGTGCGAATTGTAATAGTAGTAGCGCTCGCCAAGGACGTTCTGCAGATCCAGCTCGCGATTCTTCTTGATGTCCGCCTCGGTGGGGACCGCGCCGTTGAGCGGATAGATCACCCGGTAGATCGGCAGATCGCGCAGGCGCTCCGAGAACGTGCAGTCGATCAGGTAAAAGGCAGCGTCGCGGTGCTTGCGGCCGAGGTAAAAGCCCGGCGGACCATCGAACTGCGTTTTGGTCAGGACGAACTTGTGATCGGGATCGGTCGCCGAATGCCAGATGGCGGCGGTGGCGAAATGGTTGACCGACAGGACGACGGACTCCGTCATATAGCACCAGCCGCGCGGACAGATGAAATCTACCGAACCGGCCACCCGCAGGCGGGTATGGTAATAGCGGCCGCCTTCCTGGGTCAGCGGCGTGGCGCCGGGGCCTTCGGACCGGCCGGCCTCCTCCTTCGTTTTCGTGGTGCGCCAAAGCGACAGGGTGTCGGCGCCCAGGCTGTACAGGTCAGCATCCTGAAGAACCGTCCGGTCGGCGTGGCCGAGCACGGCGAAGGCGTGCGGCCCCGTGACGTCATAGGTGTTATGGATGGTCAGGTTTTCAGCGACGAAGTCGTGCGCCGTCGATGAAATATTCAGGACGGCCGTGCCGAGGTCGTCTTTCGGGGCGTCATTGGGGGCGTTGAAGGCGATGCGCACGCCATACCGGTCTTCGCCGCGCAAGGTCACATAAGGCGCGTCGACGCGCAGCTTTTCGGTATAGACGCCGTTGCGGACCAGCACGACCTTGCGTTCGGTATTGTCCTTCGGGATAGATTGCAGTGCGGCCTGAACCGTCTGGAACTGGCCAGAGCCGTCCCTGGCCACGACGATGTCAGGCGCCGGCGTATAGCTTTGCGCCGCCCATGCCGTGCCAGAGGCGATCAGGCTATAGCCAGAACCGGCCAGCAATGCGGCGATCGAGCCGCGACGGGTCATCTCTTGTTTGAAATCGCTCACCGGTTGCCTCGCTGCTTTTCATTTTACCGGTAACATAAGCTGATCGGCCGCGAGGGTTCAAGGGTGCCCCGCCCGGCGGCGCCCTTCCGGTATAATTGTAATTGTAAGACTCACGATTTTTCGTGAGCGAACGTGATCACGTATTGCCAAACCGCGATTTTTCGCCTTATAGGCTTTTCCTGTAAGGGGGCGGACCGGGAACCGCATTTCATTACTTAGCCAATTTTTTAATCAAAGTTCCTATGCTGTAGGCGCTGCCGAGTGTGTGCGCGCCCGCGCAAAGACTCGCCACAAGAGAATTTATGTCGTCATCCGCCACTCTGCAAATCAATCGATCTCGGCTCGCTGCACCACATCCTGGAGCAGCACGCGCTGTTCAAGGCGCAGCGTCCCGGTGGCCGCCTGGCCAATCTCAGCTATATCGACCTGACCGAAATGAAGCTGGAAGGCGTCGACCTCAGCGACGCCAACCTGACGGGCGCGCGGCTTTACGGGGCTTCGCTCAGGGATTCGGTGTTCCTGCGCGCCAATATGTTCGGCTGCGACCTGCGCAACGCCGACCTGCGCTTTGCCCGGCTCGATCGCGCCGACCTGCGCGGGGCCTGCCTGCGCGGCGCCAATCTCAGCGCCGCGACCCTGGTTGGCGCCGACCTGCGTGAAGGCCAGATCGCCTTCAAGGACGAAAAGCAGGGCCTGCGGCTTATGAAGCATGAAAAGCGCCCGGGTGAGCTCGATTACGCCATCCTGTCGGGCGCGGACCTGTCGGGTGCCAAGATGCACGGCACCATGGCGGTATCGACCGACTTTTCCGACGCCAACCTCAGCGGCGCGGTGATGTCGCAGGCCAAGCTGCGCAAGGCCAAGCTGAACGGCGCTATGCTCAAGGGCACCGACCTCAGCGGCGCCGACGTGACGGGCGCGTCCTTACGCGGCGCAGTCATGGTCGACACGACGACCGGCGGCTGTAACCTCAAGGAAGCCGACACCACCGACATGCTGAGCGCGCCGGTGGAGGTCTATATCGACGACCATCCGCTGGACGAGTTGCTCAACCAGCATGAACACTGGTGCCGGACCGGCGGCCAGGTGGGGCAACGCCACAAGTTCAGCAGCGTCGATTTCCGCGGCGTGAAGAGCATGGTCAAGCGCACCTTCACGACTCTGGAAGCCGACGGGTCGGTGTTCTTCGGCCTCGACATGGCCGGCATCGAGCTGCAGGGCGCCAACCTGGTCAATGCCGACCTGCGCCGGGCCAATCTCAAGGGGGCGGACCTGCGCGGCGCACGGCTGCAGGGCGCCAAGCTCACCCATGCCTGCCTGGAAGGCGCCAAGCTCGGGCCACTCGATCTGGGCGGCGGGCGGATGATCCGGACGGACATGACCGGTGCGACGCTCAACCACGCCGACCTCACCAATGCCGACCTGACGCGCGCGCGCATGATCGAGGTAACGAGCGAACACATGCGTGACAAGGGGGCAAACTATACCCTGACCGAGCGGGAATAAGTCTTCTCTCCCGACTCTACATCCCTGCATTGTCACGTGTTGCATTTTACGCGTGACAATTGTCCGACATACGGTATTTTTCGCGGTGGGATGAGACTAAGGGGGGGGATGAGACATGCTTAAGTCTCACAAGATCGCAATCAATTTTGCCGTTCTGGCTTTTATTGCCGTCATCGCGCAGGCTTGTGGTGGCGGCGGAGGCAGCAGCGGAGGCGGAGGGTCCGTCAGTTCGTCTTCGAGTTCTTCCTCGTCTTCCAGCTCGTCTTCATCCAGCTCGTCATCCCTGGCGTCCTATTCAGCCACCGCGGTCATTACCGCAAATTCCGTCATCGGCCCTCAAGCCATTCTGTCGGACGTCGCCGGCCTGAGCAACGGCAACTACGCCGTCACCTGGTCCGGCAACTTCAATCTGGGGGTAAGCCAGGATGTGGGAGTCCGCATCTTCACACCTCTGGGGACGCCGGTAACGTCGGAAATCCTGGTCAACACGCAACTGACGGACTGGCAACGCGAAGCGTGCGTCACGGCATTAAACGGCGGTTTCGTCGTGACCTGGGTCGACTACAATGGCGTGATGTCGACGCTTGTCGGCGGTGCGGTCAAGGCGCAGCGCTTCGACAATGCCGGCAATAAGGTCGGTAGCGAAGTCACCGTAAACACCACCCCGACGCAACAACAGGCCAATCCCAAGGTGTTTACCCTGAGCGACGGCGGCTACCTGATTGCGTGGCACCAGTTCGTTTTGGGCACAGGCGGCAATACGCCGCTGAACGACGTCAGGGGACAGCTTTACGATGCCTCGGGCAACAAGCGGGGCAGCGAACTTCTGTTAAAAAGTCTCTCGACCAGCAATTTCACGCCGCCGATTTTCCTGGAAATTGCAGGCGTGGCTGGCGGCGGCTTCGCCATGACCTATTCCTTTTCGGAAGTCACCAGTTCCGTTCCGCTCGGGTCCATTCAGGGCGTAAAGGTACAGATGTATGACAGCAACGGCGCCGCGTCCGGCAGCGATTTCTATATAAGCGACGTCCTGCTGGCCTGTTCGGATCCGTTCATTGCCAGCCTGGCCAGTGGCGGTTTCGTCGTCGCCTACAGCAATGACACCAACCCAAGTACGCGCCCCTCCGTAGGCACCCAGGTGTTCGACTCCACCGGGCATCGCGTCGGTTCGGAAGTCCTGGCCTCGACGGCTCCGCCCATACTGAAGCGGCTGGTCAGGTCGGTTGCGCCACTCAGCACCGGCGGTTTCGTGGTGGTCTTCCGGGACAGTAATATCTCGACCACGTCCGGACAGGTTTATTCCGCCAATGGTGCAAAGTTCCTGTCGGAGTTTACCCTCGATGCGACGGGAACCACATCCGACCAGGGGGAGCAGGTCGCCGGCAATAACAGTGGCGGCTTTGCCATAGCCTGGTACACCATCAATAGCACCGGCCCGAATCCCTACCTTGTCCGCTCGCGCTTCCATACGCCGGTTTACCAGTAAGCGGTTAAATCCAGCGCTGGGTTTTCAACCAGGCGACAAGGCCGACTGCTGTTACCAGCATCGGCAGGATGCACGTCCACCACCAGGCGTTCGGCGTGTGCAGGAACGGCAAGTCGAAGAAATTCATGCCGAAGATCGACGCGATCAGGGTCAGCGGCATGAAGATCACCGACACGACCGAAATCACCTTCATGACGTTGTTCTGCTCGACGCTGATCAGGCCCAGCGCTGCATCGAGCAGGAACGACATATTGCCCGTGATGTAGCTGGTGTGGTCGCTCAAGGACGTGATGTCCTGGCTCATCGTGCCCAGGTGTTCGCGGAACTCAGCCAGCCCCTCGCCTTTTAGGTTGAGGGTTTCGCTGTCCAGCCCCTTGGCGAAGGCGATCAGCCGCGCCATCGACACCAGGGAATCGCGAATGCGCGACACGTCGTTCTGGTAGTCGCCGATCTGGATCAGCGCGTCTTCCAGCTTGGTCTCGCGCTTGCGGCGGAAGATCGACTTCGACAGGGTGTCGATGCCGGCTTCGGTCTTTTCGATCAGGTCGGCCGTGCGGTCGATCAACATGTCGAGCAGGTTCAGGAAGGTCGTCGAGCCGCAGGTACACTGCGACGGCTGCTTCTCGATGTGGTCGGTGAAGATGGCGAACGACGCCGGCTCGATGTAGCGGATGGTAATCAGCCTCCCCTTGGCCAGGACAAAGGTCACTGGCCCGGTCTGCAAGCGGTGCTGACCGCCGAAGAAACTGATCACCGCCGTCATGAAAGCCACGTCGTCTTCCATGTACATCCGGCTGGACGCCTCGATCTCGTCCATGTCCTCGCGGGTCGGCAGCATAACCCCGAGCTTGTCCTCGAGCTTCAGTTCCTCGTCGCGGGTCGGATTGAGCAGGTCGATCCAGACGATGTGGTCGTCGACATCCGAGGCGTCGCCCTTCATGTGCACGACGCGCGGCTCGGCCTTCTTGTCGGGCGTGACGTGGCCTCGGGTATGCAGGGTCAGCATGGGCGCTTGTCCAAATAAGAACGGCGGCCCCGAGGGGACCGCCGCATCTGTTTGCCGGGATTTGCGTCCGTGTTCAAGATCAGGCTTTGGCGCGCTTCGACTTGCTGCGCTTGACGCTGGCCTTGGTCTTGACGACCTTGGCCGACTTGGTGGCGGCCTTCTTGGTCTTGGATTCGCTGTCCTTGGTGGCCGCCTTGATGCTTTCCGAGGCGGACTTGGCGCTGTCGATATTGGCATCGAGCTGGGCGACCAGGGCGCTGGCGGCAGTGCCGGTGACCTTGGCCGAAACCGTGACCGGCTTGACGGCAGCGCCAGTAGACGCGGGCGTCAGGGCGGACTTGAGATCGGCGGGAACTTCGGTGTTGGTCGCCGTCGCCGCCATGGCGATTTGTGGGGCGATCTGCTGGTGCGAGCCTTGCGCCGGCGCGGCGGTCTGGAGGTTCGCGTTCTGGACCTGAGCGTTCTGGTTCTGATTCTGGCTGTTATAAATAAAGCCGTAGGTCGTGTAGATGGTGGTGCCGAGGTCGTTCAGCGGGCCATACCACACCTTGACCTTGGACCAGTCGCCCTTTTCCGAGACGTCGAGAACGTTGACGTTTTCCTCGACGCGGCCGCGGCGGCCGTTGACCGGCGACCAGTTGGCGTGGGTGATCTGGATGTAGCGATCGGTGATGATCTGGGAAACCACGGCGACGTGGCCGAGCTTCATCTTGCCTTGAGACTTGAAGACGAGGACGGCGCCCGGCTTGGGCGCCTGGCCTTCTTCGTACTTGCCCGTGGCTTTTTCCCACCAGGTCCACGCATCTCCGAAGATCTGCATGCCGGTGAAGTTGCGGGCAAAAGTGACGCACTGCAGGTAGGGTGAACTTGCGTTGGCGGCGGTTTTGGTCGTTTTGTGGCTGGTGGTTTTCGCTTCGAGCGAGGTCGCTGGCAAAAGGCTGGCAGCACAAATGGTCGATACGGCACAAATTAACGCCGACACGGTTTTTCTCACGCTACTACTCCGTGGCAGTTACTCCTGTGCCTTTGCTACAACATAAAGATAAAATTTCAAATAATTTTCGCCAAAAGTATGGTAAAAAAGTTTTTAACGGATTTTGACCGGCTTGTAGGTCATTTTGTTAACCAGTCGCTCGCCCAGGAGGCGAACCAGGGTCCGTCCCGGCCGTTCGACCAGGTGGTGCGCCAGGGCCGAAAGCGGCACCAAAGCCACCAGTCCGATACCCCACCACAGCAACGGAAGCGGTTGTTCGCCAAGGCCCAGCACGGCTTTGGCCGCTTTCAGATAGACCCACTTCCACGGCACGTAGATCATGTAGGTGGCGAAGCTGATCTCGCCGAGATAGACCAACGCCCGGTTGCCCATGACGCCATTCTGGTTAAGGCCGGCCACTGACAAAAGCGTGAAGCCGAGCGTTATCACGATCAAGGTGTCGACCATGCTGTCGCCGTTCGAGACGCTGGCCGCGGCGATAACGATGGCCGTTCCGACCAGGGTTCCGGCCAGGGCGATTCGCGGATTGCGCACCGCGCCGGCCTGCCAGGCGAGGTAAAGGGCGCTGCCGAACAGGAAGCACGGCACGATGCGCAGCGCGCCCCACTGGAAAGTGGCGTGGGTCAGCGGGAAGCCGGCAAAGGCCGCGAACAGCATGTGGATGGCGATCATCAGCACGATGGCCAGCACCACGGCATAGATCGGCCGGTGGCGCAGCGGCCAGGCGGCCGCGGCCACCACCGGGAAGCCGAGATAGGCCAGCCACTCGGCCGAGATCGACCAGGACGCATGATTGAACGAGGCCGATGGCGCCAGGCCCCAGGCCTGGGTCAGGGTCAGGTGGGCCGGCAGGGCTGCCCAGTTACCGACATTGGCATCCAACGTCACGCCCTTGATAGCGGCGGCCAGGATCAGCAAAAGCGTGAAACCGAGCGTCGCCAGGTGCAGCGGATAGATGCGCGCCAGGCGCAGCGTCACGAACTTGCCGTACTCGAAGCGGCCCTCGCCGAACTTTTCGAGATAGACATAGGACAAGATGAAGCCCGACAGAATGAAGAACAGGTCGACGCCGAGATAGCCTTTTTGGAACAATCCGAGCGTGACCGGCATGTTCAGTTCATGGACATAGGTAAAGAGCACCACCCAGAGCGCGGCGAAAAACCGGAGGCTGGTCAAGGGTTTGAGCTGTTCCATGGGCAGGGGCTACCGTATCTGTGTGCCAAAAGGATATCCCTGGAAAGGGAATTTTCCATTGATTTGCAGGGATTGTGCCGTGTGGCAGGACGCCCCAGCAAAACGAAAGCAAACTAACGCGACATATTTGCGAATTGGTACCAAAAGCGAAGAAAAACGATATTGCCGTTATTTCAGTCCAGGCCTACTGTAAGTTTAATGGATGATCGCTGCACATAGAGCGGTACCACACAGGGGACAAGATGCGAAAGGCTATTTCCGCGGCCCTCGCCGTCGCATGGGGTCTTGGCGGCACGGCGTCTTTCGCCGCCGCAATTCCCGGCGACACGCCTACGGTCGTGGTCCAGGGCCAGCGCCCCGACCTGACGCCGCGCCGGCTTGAAACGCGCTGGTACCGGGCGGAAAGCCAGCATTTCGTCGTCTACAGTAATGTCGACCGCCAGGACGCGACCTTCCTGCTCAATCAGCTGGAGCGGTTTCGCTATGTGCTGCGCGGTTTCCTGCATCAGGACGCAGAGCCCGAAACGCCCGAAGCGAAAACGGAAATCTATTACCTGTCGCAGCCGGACGACCTCAATATCGCCCACCAGCCGCTGGATTTCCTGTATCCGATCGGGCTGTACAAGAGCTGCGAGGACGGCACGCAGGCCTACGCTACCTACATGTACTACGGCGACACGGCACAGCTGCCCCTTGAACAGCGGCCGGAGAACGAAGGCCTGAGCTACGTTTTCGAGGCCTATGCCCGGCATTATTTCTATCAGAATTCCTACGACAAGCAGCCGGTGTGGTTCATCGACGGCTTCGCGCACTACTTCTCCACGGTGCGTTTTGAAGGCAACCAGGCGATCCTCGGCATGGCGCCGCAGCCCCTGGTCAATCTTCTGCGCAATGACGCGCCCTCGCGGCTCGACTACACGGAGCTGCTGACGCTGGAGAGCGATGTCCGGCATACCGTTCCCTATAAAATGGAATATCAGGCGCGGGCGTGGTTGCTGGCGCACTACATCCTGTCGTCGCCCGAAAATCAGAAAGCCTTCCACACTTACAAGGCGGCGGTCGACAGCGGCACGTCTCCGGCCAAGGCGTTCGAAGCGGCATTCGACATGACGCCGGCAAAGTTCAGCCAGGTATCCTCGCAATTGCTGCGCGGCCAGCTGGAAGCGACCAAGGCGACTTTCAAGGCCTTGCCCGAGGCCGAGGTCAGCTTCTTCACCCTGCCGGAATCCGCCGACCGGCTGCTGCTGTGGGGGTCGGCGCTGAAGGCCTGCCCGAGCCAGATGTACGGCAAGTCATTGTTGTCCAGGATACGCACGGAGGCGCCGAAATTCCCGGACAGCGAACTGGCGCGGCGCACGCTCATCCGGGCCGAGGCCATCTGGGGCGATCCGGATGTCGCCATCGCGGCTTCCACCCAGGCGGAGGACGCCGAAGGCCTTTATCTATTGGGCCGGGCGGAGCTTAGCCTGGCGGCGAAAAGCACGGGTGATGCGCGTCTCACAGCTTTGAAAGCCGCACGGCAGGCGTTTGCCAAGGCATCGGCCACCGATCCGACGTCGGCGACCGTCGCCTGGTACTACTACCGTTCGGCGGTGATGATGGACGGCAAGCCGGATGAGGAAGCGCAATCCGCGGCCCTCATCGCCTGGCAGCAGGCGCCGGAAATCGATACTTTCGCCCTGCATGCGGGCCTGGTCTATGCGTGGCTGGGCCGCAAGGACGAAGCATTGCAAGCCCTGAAAACGGTGGCTGACAATCCGCGTGGCCGGGAACTTCGGCCGGTGGCCCAGGCGTGGATGGCCAAAATCAAGGCGGGCGCGGATCAGGCGTCGGTGTTGGCGGCTATGCAGGCCGACTACCCAACCCCGACGGGCGGACTCGTCGAGATCACCCGCGCCTCCGCTGACGCGCTGAAGGCCGTGCGCGGCATGGCCAAGATCGGCGGGTAAGCGATGCAACAGAGGACGATCATGCGTGCAGCGATTTTGGTAGGGCTGGCCGTCGCAACGACTTTGAGCGGAACAACGTCCCTTGCCGCGCCGTCTCCCGGCAAGGATGCGACCGTCACCGTCCAGGGCCAACGGCAAGACCTGACCAAGCCGCACAAGGCCCACTGGTACCGGGCGGAAAGCCAGCACTTCATTCTCTATACCGATGTCGAACGACCGGACGCGGTTTTCCTGCTTAATCAGCTGGAGCGCTTCCGCTATGTGCTGCGCGGTTTTCTGCATCAGGAGGACGAGTCGGACACGCTCGAGGCCAAGTCGGAAATCTACTATCTGTCGCAGCTACAGGACCTGATGACCATCCCGCAGCCGGCCTACCACGACCCGATCGGCCTGTACCGGAGCTGCGAGGACGGCACCCAGGCCTATGCCGTTCACCTGAACTACGCCGGCGCGGCGGCGCTGCCGCTGGAAAAGCGGCCGGAGAACGAAGGCCTCGGCTACGTCTTCGAGGCCTATGCGCGGCATTATCTCTACCAGCATTCCCTGGACCGATCGCAGGTCTGGTTCATCGACGGCTTCGCGCACTATTTTTCGACGCTGCGCTTCGAAGGCAACGAAGCCATCATCGGCCTGGCGCCGCGGCCGTTCGCCAGGACGCTGGGCGACCGCGTGTCTCCCGCGGAACTCAATTACAAAGACGTCCTTCTGGCGAAGCAGACCGATATCCAGCTGGCGCAGGCCAGCCTGAATGCCAAGATGGAGTATCAGGCCCGCGCCTGGATCCTGGTGCACTACATCTTGTCGTCACCGGAAAATCTGAAAAAGTTCGGCGTCTATCTCAAAGCCGTCGATGCCGGAACCGATCCGGCCAAGGCATTCGAAGCGGCGTTCGACATGACGCCCGCCAAGTTCCAGCAAGTGTCGTCGAAACTGGTCCGCGGCGAACTGGAAGCAACCAAGGCGACGTTCAAGGCCCTGCCCGAGGCCGAGGTCAGCTTCTTCACCCTGCCGGAATCGGCTGACAAGCTTTTGCTGTGGGGCTCGGCGCTGAAGACCTGCCCGTCCCCCGGCGAGGGCAGGTCGTTCCTCCGCAGGATCCGCGGCGAGGCGGCGAAATATCCGGACAGCGAGCTGGCGCGACGGACGCTGGCCCTGGCGGAAACCGGCTGGGGCGATCCGAATGTCGCCGTCGCCGCCCTGACCAAGGACAAGACGCCGGACGATTTCGAGGGGCTGTACCTGCTGGGTCGGGCGCAGCTCAGCCTGGCAAAGACAAGCACCGGCGAGGCGCGCGCCGAAGCCCTGAAATCCGCCCGACAGGCCTTCGCCAAGGCGTCGGTCATCGACGCCACCTCAACGCCGACGGCCTGGTACTACTACCGCACGGCGGTGATGATGGACGGCAAGCCGGATGAGGATGCCCAGGCCGCCGCCCTGATCGCCTGGCGGCAGGCGCCGGAGATCGACACCTATGCCTTCCATGCCGGATTGGTCTACGCCTGGCTGGGGCGCAAGGACGAGGCCTTGCAGGCGCTGAGGACGGTGGCCAACAATCCGCGCGGCCGCGAGCTGCGGCCGATGGCGCAGGCATGGATGGCCAAGATCCAGGCGGGCGCCGACGAAGCGTCGCTGTTGGCGGCCATGCAGGCCGACTACCCGTCACCGGGCGGCGGGCTTTATGAAACGACCCGGGCGTCGGCCGACACCGTGCGCGGGGTGCGCGGCTTGCCATCTCAATGAGGATCGCCATGCGGAAACTTATCTCTGCAAGTCTTGCACTGGTATGGGCTATGAGCGGAGCGGCGTCCGCCGCAACCCCGCCCGCGCCGGCGCGTCCGGGCGCCGATCCGACCGTCGTGGTTCAGGGCCAGCGGCAAGAACTGACCCGCAAACGGCGCAACGCCGCGTGGTTCCGGGCGGAAAGCCAGCACTTCGTCGTCTATAGCGACGTCAAGCGCGAGGACGTGGCCGCCCTGCTCACCAAGCTGGAACGCTTCCGCTATGTGCTGCGCAGTTATTGGCTCCACGACGCCGAACCGGAAACGCCCGAGGCGAAGCCGGAACTCTATTATCTGTCGCATGAGCAGGACCTGGAGATCGCCAATCCCGTTGGCCCCAACTATTCGATCGGCCTCTATCAGAGCTGCGAAGACGGCACCCAGGCCTATGCCGCGCACATGTACTACAACGCCCTGGGGGCGACGCCGCTGGAGAAGCAGCCGGAAAACGAGGGCCTGAGCTACGTCTTCGAAGCCTATGCCCGGCACTATGTCTATCAGAACGCCTACGACAAGCAGCCAACCTGGTTCATCGACGGCTTCGCGCACTATTTCGCGACGACACGCTTCGAAGGCAACCAGGCGATCCTCGGCCTCGCGCCGGAAGCCATGACCTGGTACCTGAATCTGATCGGCAATCAGTTGACCTATACCCTCGATTACAAGGACGTCCTGCGCCAGAAGGACGGTGACGAGCGGGATACGCTCAAGGGCGACAAGGTAAAGGTGGAATATCAGGTCCGGTCGTGGATTTTGGTGCATTACATCCTGTCGTCGCCGGAGAACCTGAAGAAATTCCGCGCCTATGTCCAGTTGGTCGATGCCGGCGAAGACCCGCTCAAGGCGTTCGAAAAGGCCTTCGGCATGAATGTGTCGCAGATCCGAAAGGCGCTGTGGGATTACCGGCGGCTTCACCTGGAGGCGACCCGCGCCACTTTCAACGCCTTGCCCGAAGCCGAGGTCAGCTTCTTCACCCTGCCGGAATCGGCCGACAAGCTGTTGCTGTGGCAATCGGCGCTGAAGGCCTGCCCGAGCCAGGTTTATGGCCAGCAGCTGCTCGGCAAGATCCGTGACGAAGCGCCGAAATTCCCGGACAGCGAACTGGCGCAACGGACGCTCAGCCGCGCCGAGGCGATCTGGGGCGATCCGAACGTCGCCATCGCTTCGTTGACCAGGGACAAGATGCCTGAGGATTTCGAGGGCCTCTATCTGCTCGGACGGGCGCAGCTCAGTCTGGCGGCCAAAAGCGGCGGAGCCGCGCGGACCGCAGCCTTGCAGGCGGCGCGAGCGGCCTTCGCCAAAGCGTCAACCATCGATCCCAACTCTGCGACCACGGCCTGGTACTATTACCGCGCCGTCGTGCTGGAAACGGGCAAGCCGGATGAAGACGCGCAGTCGGCGGCGCTGATCGCCTGGCAGCAGGCACCGGAAATCGACTCGTTCGCCCTGCATGCCGGATTGGTCTATGCTTACCTCGGCCGCAAGGACGACGCCTTGCAGGCGCTCAGGACCGTGGCGGACAACCCGCGCGGCCGGTCGCTGGCGCCGGTCGCCAAGGCGTGGATGGCAAAAATCCAGGCGGGCACCGATCCGGCGGCTTTGCTTGCGGCCATGCAGGCGGACTATCCGGCGCCGGAAGGTGGGCTCACGGAATGGACCGTCGCCAGCGCCGAAGTCATCAAGCAGGTGAAGGATGCCGCCGATCGGGAATATGCCCTGACCATCAACGTGAGTACACCCGAAGGGAAGGACCTGCAGCCCGCAAGCGACTATCATAGACAACCATAAAAAAGGCCTCCGCAATGCGGAGGCCTTTTCGTTTCAGACGAGCGGCGAAGCTTACTTCTTCACCCAGGTGCCCGAGCCGTCTTGATAGTAAGCGCCGGCGGCCAGCTTCGGCAGGATGACATTGGTGTAGGCCGAGATGCCGGCGGCGTCGGCTGACACGTTGTTCTTGGCGGCAGCCTGCGTGTAGACCTCGCGGCGGCCGGCGTTGATTTCATCGACAGCCGCCTTGAGGGCCGCGTCCGACGAGGTGGTGACGAAGCCGAGGAAGCCGTTGTTCTGCTCGCCGACCACGCCCTTGGCCTTGGCGGCGTCGACCAGCGCCTTCGAGGCGGCGACATCGGCATAGGCCGGCGCGGCGACGACAGCGGCGGTCAGGGTAGCCGCGCCCATCAGCATGGCGGCGGCGACGGCCTTGGTGAATGCATTTGTTTTCATCGCGTGTCTCTTTCTCAAAGACTTAGAACAGGTTCGGGTTCTTCTGGACCAGGTCCTTGACGTCCTGATCGAGCTGAACCTTCACATTGACGTCGAGCTTGGCGTAGATCGGCGCCAGGTTGACATTGACATTAACCGACGGCGTGCAGGCCGCCAGTCCCAGGCCAAAAGCCATAAGTCCCGCCGTAGTCACGGCCAGTGCGTGTTTCATTCAGGGCTCCCTCAGTCAGCCAATCGGTTTCATGCGAATACTAATCGCAGATATAGGCTGAACCGTGGCTGAACGGGAAGGATAATTTGGGGTGACTTTTATACTCCCCCACTTGTGGGGGAGGTGGCATCGAGCCCCTTCGGCGAGATGACGGTGGGGGGCCTTTGGAAAGAAAGGCCCCCACCACCGCATCTTGCCGTCCCAACCGATGGCGCGGATTGAAATACCGAATACGGCTTCGTGCGGTCCCCCTCCCCACAAGTGGGGAGGTATAAGAAAGAGCCATTACTTCCCGGTCAAGCCCGGCGTCAGCACGTTCACCGTCTTGGCGTCGTCGTTGAAAATCTTCAACGGCACATCCAGGAACAGCTCTATGGGCGTGCCGGACGGCAGCTTCATCGGCTTCTGCATCCACTTGCCGCTGATATAGTCCTGCAGCGAAATGGTCGCCTTCTGCGGCTGCGGCGGGTCGAAGCGGCCCTTGATGTGGAAATTGATGCCGATCCGGCCGTCGGTCATCGAGTTGACCTTGGCGTCGAGCTGATCGTAGTGGATGTGCTCCATGGCCTGGAACGCCATGTCCTGGAACGGATTGAACGCAGCCTCAGGCGCGGCGCCCGCCGCGGTCGCCGTCTTGTCGGCCGCGGCCACCGAGCCGCTGGCCGAGATGTCAGTGACCGAATTCCGCTTGATCGAGATCGTGCCAGGCCCGTCGGCGGCGACCGTGCCGTTCTGGAAAGTCGGCACCTGACCAACGATAATGGTGAACGGCACCCGGCCGGTCAGTTTGCCTTCGAAGGTCATGGTCTCGTTGAGACTCGAGGCGGCGACCACCTTGCCGAAATCGAGGCCGTCAAACGCCAGCGCCCCGACGATCGGCGACTTGCCGTCCATCGGAATGCTGGTCGGATCGAGCCGGACCAGGCCGCCTGGCGTCATGACGTCGGCGCGCTCGACGGCGATATGGTCGCCCAGGAACTGCGTGCTGAGGACGAAATTGTCGAGCGGCACCACCGCCTGCAGGTGGTCGAGGCCGAACATCTGGCCTGCTTGCGTCTGCAGCGGCGCCAGCGAAGTAAATTCGATCCGGCCCTTCAGGCCCGTACCGGTACCCATGGCCCCGGCAAAGGTGTCGATGTTGACGCTCAGAACGCCATGGCTGGAGGCCTGGTCACCCTTCCAGTCAAAGGCACCGTCGAAGGCCGCCGTGCCGGTGACGCCGCTGGTCAGGAACGACTTGACCTGGTCGGTCAGGTCGACCGGCTGCAGGCCGCCCGGCGCGAACTTCAGGTCGGCCGTGGCGAAGGACAGGCTGCCCGCATTGGTGCGCAGGTCATTGTCGAGATTGATATTGGCGATCGGCAGCGGCCCGCCCTGGGGCGTTTTCACCTTCGGCGTGGTGGCCGTGAACCGGCCCGTCAGCTTGCGCGTGTCCTGGACCAGCGTGCCAGCGACGGTCAGCGGATGGAAGCGCGTCTGATCCGAAGGCAGACCGTCGCTGACGACGCCACCGGCCATGGCGATCTTCATGCCCGGCTGGTCGCTGCCGACCTGCGAGAAGACTTCGAACGGCCCCTGCGCGCCGTTCAGGGCAACGCTTTCGTTCGGCGCGGTCAGCGACAGCTTGCTGTAGCCGCCGGTGACGCGCCAGCCCGACGGGCTCATGCGGAAGAAGGCGCCGCCGGTCTGGACAACGTCGACCGAGACATTCTCGAAATGGTCTCCCAGGTCGGCGGAGGCTGCCGTCACATGGGTCGGCTCGGCCAGGGTCAGCTTGAAATCGCCGCCATCGAGCGTGAACTGGCCGTGGGCGTCGACGCCGATGTTCGACACCGGGAAGGTGCTGAAATGGCTGACCAGGCGGTAATCGCCCGAAATCAGGCCTGTCCGGGGGCCCGACTGAATCTGGCCGAACCGGCTGACGGTCAGATCGGCTTCGGGGATATTGGCGCCGCGCATCGACACCGCGAAACCGCCGTTGGCGCCCGACGCCAGCAACGGACGGCCCGACTGCGGCGTCAGCACGATCTTGCCGCCGCCGTTCAGCGCCATCTCAGCAGGACGAGCCAGGCGGACATCGATGCGCGGCGCTTCATTGGCCGCCGCTGTCAGCGCGACATGCAGATCGCTGGCGCGCAGGTCGAAATGCTTGAGGCCATTGTCGAGCGCAACCAGACCGTCTTCGCCGGCCGCCACGGCCTTCGGGTCGTCGCGGTGGGAATCGGCCAAAGCGCGCAGGCCGTCATAATGGCCTCCACTCTTGATATCGCTCTTGATGTCGGCCGCCCAGGCGCCGGAGGCATCGCTTTGTTCCTGGCCATCGATCGTGATGGCGGCTTTTTCAAGAGTCAGGTCGGCCATCGAGCCCTGCGCGACGGCCAGATTGCCCTGGAAATTGGCCTGGGTGCCGCCGCTGTTGACCGTGGCGGACAGGGTATTGAGCTTCAGGTGCGCGCCCTTGACACTCAGGTCGCCGGACGTGACCGCGCCGGCGTCGCCGCTCAGCGCGCCGGTGACGGCCAGATCGACGCCCTGGTCGCCCATGCCGCCGCTGACATTAAGCGCCGGACCTTCGAGGCGGATGGCGCGGACCTGGGCATTCCCTGTGCCCAGCTCTTTGGCGCTGACCGTCAGGTGAGTCGTGCCGTCGTAGCGCGTCGTCTTTCCGGCCTTGAGCTGGCCATCGAGACGCGCTGAAACGTCGAGACCGGCAAAGCCGCCAGCCAAAGTCTCGCCCCTATCGGCCTTGACCGTGACCACACCTTGCACCGGTCCGGTAAAGGCGCCTTTTTTATACGGGACGCGGGCATCGATACCGACCGTCACACCGTCAAAACGTGGAGACGGCAGAGGAACGTCATATTCCGGAGGCGGACGTGTCGCGAGATCTGTCCATTCGGTCAGGCCGAACTGGCCGTGGACCTCAAGCTGGTCCTTACCGGCGGCCTTGACCGTCAGTTGGCCATCGCTCAGCGTCCCCTCGCCCAGCTTGCCTTGCAGCTTGGCGGCCGGGAGTTTCAGGTTGGCATAGGTCAGGTTGCCGTCCTGCATGGTCACGCCGCCCTTGGCGACGACCTGACCGTATTCGGTGTCGAGGTGAACAACCGCGTCCTCGATCAGGATCTGCTTGGCGGCCGGAGCAGGCGTCGGCGATGGTTTCAGACTGTCCTGGACCAGCTTGTCGAGCGTGCCAAAATTGAGCTTGCCGTCTTTCAGCGACGCATAAAGCACCGGATGGACGGCGTGCAGGTTCTTCAGCCGGGCCAGCGGCTGACCGTGCGGCGCGAACAGGTTCAGGTCGAAATCGACATTGAAATGACCGGCGTCGAGATCGATCGGCGCGCCCTTGGTGACGGCGCCCTTGCCCAGCACCGCGGTACCTGACGCGTCGCCCAGCGACAGCTTGTCGAATTTGATGCGCGCCGGGATACCCTGGCCCTTCAGCCAGTTCTGCGTCAGCTCGGCGGCGATTTCCTTGCGGGCCAGGCCGACGACAGCGCCCAGCGCCACCACACCCAGCACGGTACCCCAGATCCACGGCGAAACGCTGACGGCCTTCTTGCGCGGCTTACGCGGACCATTGCCGCCACCATTGCCCCGGCCCGGCAGGCCGATACCGTCGTCTTCGGGCTCTTCCGAACCGCCGTCAGGGCTGCGCACACGCAGGAAGCTGTCGCCCGTGCTCTGATGCGCGGGGAACCACAGGTCCTCGGCGGCGTCCGTGAAGAACTGACCGCGATGGGGGCGTGTGTGAGTCATAAACACGTGGGGCGAACTTCTGCGCTCATGGTTTTCAGGCCGTTCACTATGACACGAAGTTGTTAAAAATTGTGGACACTTTTACTTAGTTTTGGAGCTTATCCCCACGTTGCGGCACAAACGCGACGCCTGAAGCTGCGGAAAACGTCTCAGGCGGCTCAAATTGCCGGTTTATCTCCGTTTCCCGCGTCTTATGAGATGGTTACCGGCGCAAGGCGGTCACCCACCCCTCCCGCATTAAGCGTTTATTAAGGTCTGTTAAGCAGGATTTTAACCATATCCGGGTATGAGTCACTCGCTTTTGTGCCGATTTTACCCAGATTTCTGGCCCCATTTTTGCCCCATTTGGGCTTATGCAGGGCCTTCCACGAGCGAAAGACTCACCGCATGGTCCGCAAACTTTAGGATCAGGCTTTAAGTCGATCGTTTGTATCGAGGCCTTTGAGAGGGGCCTTGCAAAGACGCTTTTGCGGTCCTTCGCCAATGGGAGGCGGATGCCCGGTTTAAAGGAAAGCCTTACGTAAAAAGGCCCCTTGACGACAATGAGAGACTTTTTTGCGTAACCGTCCCGTTTGGGCGTGACCACCTCAATATCGACAGGAAGTGTAAAGCGTACATGGCTCAACTCGATCCCCGCCGGCAACCCGTCCGACTGACGCCGATGATCTTCGCATCGGCGACCGTCCTGACGGTCGGGAGTCTCCTCTGGCGCGTGCTCCAGCCGCTGCCGGGCGCGGTCGCGCCCATGGACCCGGCTGCCGCCATGGCGTTGGAAACCCAGGCCTTTGCCGAAGCGGCCGCCCGCCCCGGCTATGGCCAACCCGTCGACGTGTCCATTTCGCTGCGCAATGGCGAAAGCCTGGCTGACGCCGTGGTGCGCGCCGGTGTCGCCCCCGCCGAAGCCAAGGCCGCCGTGACGCTGCTGTCGCGCGCTTTCGACGTTTCGACACTCAAGACCGGCGTCAGCTTCGACGCCGCCATCGCCAAGCCGGTCGACGGCGCGAACGGCCCGGCGCAGCTGGTCGGCATGAACCTGCGCACCGGCCCGGCGCGCCAGCTCACCATCACCACCTCACGCGACGGCGCCATGCGGCTGCGGGCGGTCGAGGAATCGGTACGCAACGAACGCACCATCGCCATCGGCAAGATCGACGGATCGCTGTACACCTCGGCGGCGACGCTGGGGGCCACGCCGTCCCTGACCTCGCAGGTCGTCAAGCTGTTCGCGCACAAGATCGACTTCGAACGCGACATCGAATCCGGCGACACCTTCAAGCTGGTCTTCGATCGCAAGGTCACCGAAAGCGGCCGCACCGTCGAAGCCGGCAACCTGCTTTACGCCGAAATCGAAGCCAAGAGCGGCACCGACCGCTTCTACTCCTATCAGCCCAAGGGCACGAGCGAGATCCAGTTCTTCGACCAGGCCGGCAAGAACATCAAGGGCTTCCTGCTGACCACGCCGGTCTATGGCGCGCGCGTCTCGTCGAGCTTCGGCATGCGCTTCCACCCGATCCTCGGCTTCAACAAGATGCACTCCGGCATCGACTTCGCCGCGCCGACCGGCACGCCGATCCAGGCCGCCGGCGACGGTGTCGTGGTCGACGCCAAGTGGTGGGGCGGCTATGGCCGCTGGGTGCGCATCGCTCACAACAAGGACTGGGAAACCGGCTACGGCCACATGTCGTCGATCGCCGTGCGCCCGGGCCAGGTGGTCCACCAGGGCGACATCATCGGCTATGTCGGCACCACCGGCCGCTCGACCGGCCCGCACTTGCACTTCGAAGTCTGGCACGATCACGCCGCCGTCGACCCGAAAGGCGCCAAGGTGCCGCAGGCCAATATGCTGGCCGGTCAGGACATGGTCGCCTTCCGCGCCCGCAAGCGTGAGATCGATACGATGATCGCCATGGCCGACGTCAAGCGCAACAACGACAATTCGACGTCGGAAGCGCTGGCTATGAATGCCAGCCCGTACCGCTACGAGAGCGATCAGGCCGCCACGCGTCCAACCGCTTTGGCTCAGACCGAAGCCAGCCCGGTGCGGACCAACAGCCTGATGCCGCTGCGTCCGGCGCTGTCGTCTACGCGTGGTATGAAATAGCAGGGCCCCAATAAGGATTTTTGGCCCTGCCCCCGGTTCGCGATGTCAGTTGATTTAACCGCCTCAGGCTCATAACAGGCCTGAGGCGTTTTTCATTTGTGCGCGTCGCGTTATGGGGTGCAGAGGGCTGTGCCCCTGCCCTTTATTCTAGCTTATCCGCCTTAAACAAAGCCGGAAACAGCTTGATCCAGGCCCCGGTCACCACCAGCGACCCGATGCCGCCAAATAGAGCTGCGCCAATCGGCCCGAGAATCCGCGCGGCCACGCCGCTCTCGAACTCACCCAGCTCATTGGACGCGCCGATAAACAGGTAGGACACCGACGCCACCCGGCCACGCATATGATCAGGCGTGACGATCTGCACCAAAGTCCCGCGCACATAGACGCTGATCATATCGGCCGCGCCCAGCACGATCATGGCCGCGATCGACAGCCAGATCAGCTTGGACAGGCCAAACACGATGGTCGCCACGCCGAAGATCGCCACGCCGGCGTACATCCACGCTCCAGCATGCCGGCGGATCGGCCAGCTCGACAGGACAAACGACATGACGATGGCGCCGATCGCCGGCGAAGCGCGCAGGAAGCCATAGGCCTGAGGCCCGGCCGACAGCACGTCCTTGATGAACATAGGCATAAGCGCCGTCGCGCCGCCCAGCAACACGGCAAACAGATCGAGCGAAATGGCGCCGAACACGATCTTGTTGGTCCAGATATAGGTCCAGCCTTCACGCACCATGGCCAGGCGCGAGCCGGTCGGCGCGTCGGGCTTGGTCGGGCCCTTGACGGTCATGATCATTACCGAGGCGATCAGGGACAGAACCGCGCAGACGCCATAGGCGAACTTCGGCGAGAAACCGACCAGGAACCCTCCGAGCGCCGGGCCGACGATCAGGCCTGTCTGGAAGGCCATGGAATTGACGGCGATCGCCTTGGGGAGAATGTATTTGGGCACCAGCATCGGCCCCATGGCCGAGCTGGCTGGCGCGCTGAAAGCGCGCAGGATGCCGAGCACGCCCGCCAGGCCGAACAATACCCAAAACGGCGGATGCTCCAGGAACGAATAGGCCAGGAAGGCCAGCGACAGCACCAGATTGCCTGTCATGACGAAGCCAATAATGGTCTTGCGGTCGTGGCGGTCGGCGACGATCCCGGCCGGAATGGTGAAGGCGAACAGCATCAGGAACTGCGCCAGGCCGATCAGGCCGAGGTAGAGCGCCGACTCAGCTACACCCGACTTCTGGCGGGCAATGTCATAGACCTGCCAGGCGATGGCGGCGCTCTGGGCCGAGGTGCCAAGCACGCTGCACAGGCGGGTCAGCCAGAAGGCGCGGAAATCCGGGATCTGTAACGGATGGCGATTGTCCTGGGGCGGTTCAGGAAGCGGCGCGGCGCCTGTCTCAGGCGCAATGGTCTTGGGGGAGGTCACGGTGAAGCCTTAACACACAAAAAGACATGAGACCCTATTTGAGTCTTTCCCCCGGCAGCAAGGGGTCTTACAGGGAAGTCCATGGCAAATACAGAAAAAATCGATGTTATAGCATTGACCCAGTCGCTGATCCGTCGGGCGTCCGTGACGCCGGCCGACGAAGGCGCTATGGATGTCGTCGAAAAAACCCTGTCTGGTCTGGGGTTTAGCTGCACGCGGCTGAAGTTCGGCGACATCGAAAACCTGTATGCCTGGCGCGGCACGGCGGGACCGAATCTCTGCTTCGCCGGCCATACCGACGTGGTGCCCGGCGGGGTGCGCAGCCTGTGGCGCTACGATCCGTTCGGGGCAGAACTGCACGACGGCGCGGTCATCGGGCGAGGCGCGGTCGACATGAAAGGCGCCATCGCCGCCTGGATCGCAGCGGTGTCCCGGCTGGGGGACATGCCGGGCTCGCTGTCCTTCCTGATCACCGGTGATGAGGAAGGCGTGGCCACCGACGGCACCGTCAAGGTCGTCGAATGGCTGAAAAGCCGCGGCGAGCGCATCGACCACTGCATCGTCGGCGAGCCGTCGTCGTCGGGCCAACTGGGCGATATGATCAAGGTCGGGCGGCGCGGCTCGATCAACGCCACCTTTACCGTCACCGGCAAGCAGGGCCACGTCGCCTATCCGCAGCGGGCGCTGAATCCCCTGCCCGTCCTGGTCGACCTGTTGGCGTCATTGAAGGGCCGTGTGCTGGACGACGGATTTGAGTCGTTCCCGCCATCGAACCTGGAAATCACCACCATCGACACCGGCAACACCGCCACCAACGTCATCCCGCAGCAGGCAACGGGGCGGATCAATATCCGCTTCAATCCGGCCCATACGGGGGCGCAGTTGCAGGCCTGGATGGAAGGCCTGGCGGCGGAATTCGCCGCGCAGACCGGCGCAAAGATCGACACGCAATTCGCCATTTCCGGTGAAGCGTTCCTGACCGAGCCCGGCCCGTTCATCGACCTGATCGCCGAGGTGATCCAGGCCAAGCTTGGTTTGGAAACTGACCGGTCAACCACCGGCGGCACGTCGGACGCGCGCTTTATCCGCGACCTCTGTCCGGTCGTGGAATTCGGGCTGGTCGGCCAGACCATGCACCAGATCAACGAGTGCGTGTCGGTGACGGAACTGGAAGCGCTGACCGATGTCTATTCGGCCTTGATCGAAGCGTATTTCTCGAAATTCGGGTCCGCTTCGTAGGTCACGTGTGTCAGGTAGAGCCCTTCGGCCGGCGCGACCTGACCGCACGCGGCGCGATCCCTGGCGGCCAAAGCTTTCGCGATTTGGTCAATTTCCCACCGGCCCGAGCCGACATCGACCAGTGACCCGGTCATCGAACGCACTTGACGATGCAGGAACGAACGCGCCGCGAAGACCAGATGGATTTCTTCGCCGACACGCGCCACGCGGGCGATATCCAAAGTCTTGACCGGTGAGCTGGCCTGGCAGCCGATAAAACGGAACGTGGTGAAGTCGTGGTGGCCGATCAGGGCCTTCGCCGCCGCCTGCATACGGTCGACGTCGAGCGGCTTTTTGACATGCCAGACGCGGCCCTGATCGAGCGCCGGCGGAGCGCGCCGGTTGAGGATGCGGTAGAGATACATCCGGCCAGTGGCGGAAAATCGGGCCGAAAATTCACCATCAACTTGCGCGGCTGCCAGCACCGAGATCGGCTCCGGCATCAGATGGGCGTTGATAGCGTTGGCGACGACTTCGGCACGATATGTCTTATCGAGGTCGAAGGTGACGACCGCGCCCGTTGCATGCACACCAGTATCGGTGCGGCCCGCCGTCGTCAGACGCAGCGACTGGCCGCTGAATTTCAGGATCGCCGCTTCCAGCGAGGTCTGTACCGACGGCAGATTGCCCTGCGCCTGAAAGCCGCAATAGGGCCGGCCGTCATATTCGATGGTAAGACGGTAACGCGGCATCAGATCAGACGGTCGCCGGGTTTCAGTCCGGCGCCGTTGAGGAATTCCATGGCCTCCTGGACGCCCTTGCCTTCGCGCTGGACGCGCAACAGTTCGAGGATGCCGTCGCCAGTCGCCACCTTCAGACCGCCCAGCAGGAGCGTGCCGGGCACTTCGCCGGACTGTTCGTCGGTCAGACGCGACATCAGGACCTTCAGGCGTTGTGTGCCTTTGCCGGTATCCATGGTCGTCCAGGCACCGGGGAACGGCGACAGGCCACGGATATGGAAGTCAAGGTCACGCGCCGGCCTGCTCCAGTCAATACGGGCCACTTCGGGCGTGATCTTTTTGGCGTAGGTCGGTTCGCCGGACTGTGGTTGCTCGTTGGCGCCGCCACGTTCAATAGCGGCCAGGGCGACCGGCAGCAACGAGGCCCCCAACGCCGCCAGTTTGTCGTGCAGGGTCTGGGCGGTGTCATCATTCGTGATTTCGACACGGCCGGACAGGATGATCGGGCCTTCATCCAGGCCTTCGGACATGCGCATGACCTCGACGCCGGTAAAGCTGTCGCCGGCCATGATGGCGCGCTGGATGGGCGCGGCGCCCCGCCAGCGCGGCAGCAGTGACGCGTGCAGGTTAAAGCAACCCAGCGTCGGGTGATCAAGCACAGCCTTTTTCAGGATTTGCCCGTAGGCAACGACAATGCAGGCGTCGATCTCAAGCGCCTGGAACTCGGCGATGGCGTCCGGGTCCTTCATCGACTTCGGCGCACGTACCGGCAGTCCCAAACCTTGCGCAAACTCATGAACCGGCGACGGGCTTAACACCTGGCCGCGGCCTTTCGGCGCCGGCGGTTGCGTATAGACGCATACGACCTCATGACCGGCGGCGACCAGCTCGGCCAGGGCTTTGACGGCGAATTCAGGCGTACCCATGAAGGCTAAGCGCATAAGGAAAAACCCTCGCAACGGAATGTTGCGAGGGTCTAATCAAATATCCTTTGCGCGGCAAGCGTTTAGGCGGCGCGGTTCTGCTTCTTGACCTTGGCAACCGCACGGTCGCGCTTCAGTTTCGACAGATGGTCGATGAACAGCACGCCTTCGAGATGGTCCATCTCGTGCTGAATGCAGGTGGCGAACAGGCCGTCGGCCTCTTCTTCGACCGCGTTGCCGTTGTAGTCGAGATATTTCAGGCGGACCTTCGCCGGCCGCATGACTTCGTCGTAGATTTCCGGCACGCTCAGGCAGCCTTCTTCGTACGGCGCCAGTTCTTCAGATTTCCAGACGATTTCCGGATTGACGAAATAGCGCGGCTTCTTAATGCCCTCGGCGTCCTTGGCCTCTTCAGGCGACAAGCCTTCCGGCTTTTCCTGCAGATCCATGACGATGACGCGGATCGGTTCACCAATTTGTACGGCAGCCAGGCCAATGCCCGGCGCGTCATACATGGTCTCTAACATGTCATCCATCAGGCGGCGCAGATCGTCGTCGACCTTGTCGACGGGCTTGGACACCTGCTTGAGGACGGGATGCGGTACAGTCAAGATTTCACGAATAGCCATGGCTTCGATGTAATCGCTGAGCGTTAAAAAATCAAGTTTAGGAAGGCCCTGCCACCATCCGTCTGCGCCAAGCTTCGCCGGACGGTCCCCTCCTCACGCAAATTTTCCAACTCAAAATGTGGTCAATGCCAGAATGCTCAGTGCCCGGCTACTTTGACTGGCTGTATCGCCGCCAAGATACTCACTCCAATAAGCTTCGCCCCGTCGCGAGAGAGATGGCCCGAATCAAGATAAAGTGGCTTGCCGTTTCTGGTTACGCTGCAGCGGCCCGTCGCTTCGTCACAAAATGCTTGTTCAGGGTATATTTTCTGAACCTGCAAACCAGAGGTCGCGCTGTCCAGCGCCATACGTGCCGTCAGGTTACGCGACTGGAACAATCGATAGGATGTTGACGCATCCGAGAAATTTCCGCGCAGATACCGCTTCTGCAGATATTGATCACTCACCCAGCCTGACTCGGGGACAGGATAGATCACGTGGACTCTTTTGTGCTCGCTCAGCAGTGGCTGTAATGTGTTTCTCACGGCTTCCTTAAAATCGGCCTCGCGCGCAGATTCCGGCTCTGCCTGGCCTTTGTATTGCCTGGGCCGAGGAACGAGGTGTTCTATTCCCCCTTCTCCGTTGTCGAAGCCTGTCTGGAAAAGGAAAAGCGTCCAACGGTTCAGCAAGAAGACGTCGGTTATGTCTTTCGAGCGGAGAACGTAACTCAGGACGCTGGACTGCAACTTACCGCAACTCTCTCCACTATAACGGATATAGTCCACGCCGGTTAGTTGTGTACATCCGTCTATGGACAGACGCAAAATGCTCGTGCCACGCACCTTCGCCTGCTCGTCCAGCGCGCCCCCCAAGGCGTTTGCGGATGAATCCCCGATCAAGACGGCTGTCGGCACCACAGTCGCGTCACCGAGCAGGCACCCCTTTACGCGGCCTTCGTCCAGCGACACCGGATTTGGGCAAAAGTTCCGGTCGTCGCTAACTTTCACTTCCCGAGGCCTGAACGGAAGGTTTGTGACAGAGACGGTCGAAAAGATGACAGCCACAGCTGCGAGGGCGGCGGCTCCGAAGCCCAGCGTCGCGTAGGCTTGCCGGATTCCGAAGACCTTCCGATTCCGAAACGGGGCCTCCACAAATCGCCAGGTCAGGTAGGAAAGGGCAATCGTGGCAATCACGGCCAGCCCCCCTTCAACGGGGCTCAAGGGCTGGAAGTTCCACAGCCGCAGAAAGGCTAGCACTGGCTGGTGCCAGAGATAGATGCCGTAACTGATTTTGCCGAGAAGGACGATCCAGGTGTTGCTCAGGATTTTACCCGTGAGGTTCTGGATGTCGGCAAATAATAGGATCAGGATTGCCCCGGCGATCGTCGGTACCGTGTAGATCCCTGGGTGGACCATGGTGCTGTCGCAGGATATGTAGGCAAGGATGATGAGGGCGAGCCCGGCGGCCGCGGCGATGGCATTGGGCTTACGACCATATTTTGCGACGAACACTGCACCCGCCGCGCCGGACAGCAACTCCCACGCGCGTGTCGGAAATATGTAGAATGAAAAAGTCGCATGTTTCAGCGACATGATTTCAGCAAATGCCAAACCGATAATTGTGCAGGCAATCAAGATCCACAAATCGTAGCGACGGAAAAGCCGCATAATAATCAGCAAGACTATCGGAAAGACGATGTAGAATTGCTCTTCGACCGCCAAGCTCCATGTATGGAGCAACGGCTTGTTTTCCGCCCCTTGCGAAAAATATTCGGTGGTTTTCCAGAAATAGATATTCGAAACGAAGAAAAGGGTCGCCAGCACGCTTTTGCCGTAATCATCCAGCGCGTTGGGGCTGAGCATTAGCCACGCGACAAGGCTGGTTACAGCGACCACAACGATCAACAGCGGCAAAATGCGGCGGATGCGACGTTCGTAAAATCGGGCGAAGGTGAAGTTGCCGTGCCGGCCTTCGGCATAAATGATCGCCGTAATCAGAAAGCCGCTGATCACGTAGAAAATATCGACGCCGAGAAAACCGCCGTTAATGGCGAAACCGGCGTGAAAGAGAACGACGGGTAGGACGGCAAGGGTACGCAGCCCGTCGATTTCCGGGCGATACTTGATTTCCGATGACATTGAGGTCCGACGTAAAAGGATCGCCTGTGCAGTGCAATAACTGCCCAAGGAGATTGGAATGTCAATAATTCGTTTAGTTGAAAGTACGAGACCCAACGGACGCGCAGACAATTTGGCTCCCGCCGGGACGCAATCTATGAAGATCGTCGTATGGAGTCTCACGATCCCCTCCCCGCGTGGCGGGGAGATATGACTTAAACAGTCTCATCCTGCGGCGTCGACGCCAGGGCCGCCAATTTGCTGGCCGGGCGCGGCTGGGCTTCGATCGCCTTGGTTTCCGGCAGTTCCTTGCCTTCGTGGTCGACCTGCAAGTCTTCGAAGCGCCGCGCCTGGGTCAGGACCTTGGTTTCCAGTGAGCCGACAAAGGCGTTGTACTTGTCGACCGCCGTCCCCAGCGACTTGCCCAGCCCCATAACGTGATCGCTCATCGACGCCAGGCGCGAATAAAGCTCGCGGCCAAGATCGGCGATGTGGTTGGCGTTTTTCATCTGGTCCTCGACCCGCCAACCGTAGGCCACGGCCTTACAAAGGGCGAAAAGGGTCGTCGGGGTGACGATGATCACCTTCTTGTCCATCGCCTCGGTCATCAGGTCGGGCGCGTGTTCCAGCGCCGCCGCCAGCAAACCGTCGCCGGGAATGAACATGGCGACGAAGTCGGGCGACACCTGGTCCTTGAACTGATCCCAATAGGCCTTGGCCGACAGGTCGCGGATATGACCGCGCAACTGCTGAGCATGGCGGCGCAGATGCGCCTCGCGGGCCAGATCGTCGGCGGCCTCGGCAGCTTCGAGATAGGCACTCAAATTGACTTTGGAATCGATGACGAAGACGGCGTTCGACTTGTCGCCCGGCATGCGCACCACAACATCAGGCCGGCGGCGGCCTTCGTCGGTGTCGAGATTGTGCTGTTCGATGAAATCAAACCGCGCGGTCAGGCCCGCGGCTTCGAGCACATTGCGCAGCACCTCTTCGCCCCAGCGGCCTTGCACGCCGGCGCCGCGGCGCAGGGAATTGGCCAGCTTATGCGTCATGTCGCGCATGGCGTTCGACGCGTTCATCAGGTCGCCGATCTGACGCGTCAGGCCACCGGTATCCTTGGCGCGCTGCTCTTCCATCTCCTTGACCTGAGCCTCGAAGCGCGTGAGCTGCTCGGCCACCGGTTTCAGAGTCAGGCCGACCCTTTCCAGGGCCAGCTTTTCGCGCGCCTCGGCTTCCAGGCGCAGGCGGTCGTTCGAGGCTTGCAAGGCTTCCTGCGACATCTGCTTGAACTGCTCGCTCATGGCCGTCTTGGCGTCTTCCAGATTGCGGGCGCGTTCCTTGATCTGCGACAGTTCCGACGATGCTGCCAGAATCCGTTCGCTCAGGTCGTCATTACGGGTGCGCAGCCGCCGGGCCTCAAGAAAGGCCAGCAGCCACATCCCGGCAAAGGCCAGGGCGACGACAGCGAGCAGTAATGGAAAAAGACTTGCCATGTTCATGGAATGTTCTTTAAACAGATTCTGCGGGCTTGGCGAGTCGAATTTTTCGGTGCAGGGTTAAGCCGGCAAAAGAGGGCGAGATGGATCCGAAGACATTCCTGAAACGCGTGTTCACCGGGCGGACGCCGTGGACCTATCTTTATCTGTTCCTCATTCCCTTTGTGAACTGGGGTTTCGACAAGATTCACACCATCCCGTTGCCGACCGGCGGCGACTGGCATCCGCTGACCGTGGTGACCGGGCTGACCCTGGTGGTGCGCGATTTCGCCCAGCGCGAAGTCGGGCATTATATCTTCATTTTCCTCGGGATCGGGTTGGTACTGTCGTTCATGACGTCGGACCCGTCGGTGGCATTTGCCTCGACCTGCGCCTTTGCCATTTCGGAGCTGGTCGACTGGGCGCTGTTCACCTTCGCCAAGATTCCATTGTCGAAGCGGGTATTCCTGTCGTCGGGGATCAGCGCGCCGATCGACGCCGCCGTGTTCCTGGCCATCGCCAGCCAGTCGATCCCCGGCATCTTCAATCCATGGTCGTTCCTGGCGGCGATCGTCAGCCGGTTTATCGGCTGCCTGATCGTCTATTTCCTGATGCGCAACCGGGACAAGCGGGAAGCTGCGGCGCGAAACGCCGCCAATCTGCAGGTCTAGCAGCTAGCGCCGACTCTTGAAGGCGTGGGCGATAGTGCCGTCGTCCAGCCAGTCGAGTTCGCCTCCGACCGGGACGCCGCGCGCCAGATGGGAAATAACCACCTGATTATCGTAGGATTTCAGGCGATCAGCGATATAGTGCGCCGTGGTCTGGCCTTCGACTGTCGCCGGCAGCGCCATGATGATTTCGCGGATGCCGCCATCGGAGACTCGGCGAATCAGGCTTTCCAGGCGGAGGTCTTCGGGACGGACGCCGTCGAGGGCTGACAAAAGGCCGCCGAGAACGTGATAGCGGCCGGTGAACGCCCCTACCCGTTCCATAGCCCACAGGGCGCTGTCTTCCTCGACCACGCAGATCATCGAGGCGTCGCGAGCATTGTCGGAGCAGATGGCGCAAGGGTTTTGCGTCGACAGCGAACCGCAGATGCGGCAGCTGGTCACCTTGTCGGCGGCGTCCTGCATGGCGGCCGTCAGCGGCAGCAGCAGCTGTTCCCGGCGCTTGAGCAGGGCCAGGGCAGCGCGGCGGGCCGAGCGCGGCCCAAGACCCGGCAGCTTCGACAGCAGCGCCATCAGGCGTTCGATTTCAGGTCCGGCTCCGGCCATTCGCCTCACGTGGAAAAGTAAGAAACCCCACCACCGCATCTAGGCTCTGTGCGCCGTCGTGCGGTCCCCCTTCCCGACAAGTCGGGGAGGTATAAGAAGTGAGATCAGAAAAACTTCGGCATGTTGGGCAAACCCATGCCCGCGCCCATCGGACCGGCGGCTTCGGCCAGCAGTTGCTTGTTCAGTTCCTCGAGCTTCTTCTGGGCGTCGGCGTGCGCGGCGATGATCAGGTCGCTCAGCACTTCGCCTTCGCCCGACGTCAGCAGGCTGTCGTCGATCTTCAGCGAGGTCAGCTCGCCCGTGCCTTTCAGCTCAAGCGACACTAGGCCCGCGCCGGCCTGGCCGGAAACAGTGCTCTCGTGCATCTTCTTCTGGGCTTCACCGAACTTCTGCTGGACCTGCTGGGCCTGCTTCATCAATGCCTGGAAATCCATTACTCATCATCCTTGTCTGAAATATCGTCGTCATTTTCCACCGGCGCTTCGGTCACGTCCGTCACCACCGGGTTAAGGCGGGGCCGGATCGACAGGATCTCGGCGCCAGGGAACGTGCTCAAAAGCGTGGTCACGAAAGGGCTCTGGGCGATGCGATCACGCGCCGCTGCGGTTTCGCGCCGGTCACGTTCCATGATCGATTCCGCGCCGCCGGAGCCTTCGGTGGCGATCAGCCAGCGCTCGCCCGTCCATTCCTTGAGCTTTAGCGACAGGCGGCGCACCAGATCCGCCGGGGCGCGCGGCGCCAGTTCAAAGGTGATGGCGCCGGGTTTGAAGGCGATCAGACGGACGAACTGTTCGACATCGGTGCGCAGGCCGATATCGCGTTTGGAATCAATCAGTTTCAGCACTTCGCCAAAGGTCTGCGGATTGGCCGCGACCTGAGGCGCAGCCCTCGGCGCAATCGCCTGGCCACCGCGGGCCTGGACGCCATGCGGGGCGCCACCGCCCGGTCCGCCGCTGCCGGGCAGCAGCGGTTCGCCGCTTTGCAGGCGCTTCATCAGGGCTTCTGGTCCTGGCAGGTCTGACGCGTAGCACATCCGCACCAACGCCATTTCGAACGCGGCGCAGGCGTCCGGCGCGCGGCGCAGCTCCTCGAACGCCTTAAGCATCAGGGTCCACAGGCGGCTGAGCGTGCCGGCCGACAGCTGCGCACCGAGCGCCGTAACGCGCATGGCCTGGGCCTTGGGCAGGCGCGTCGCATCGGCGCCGAGCACCTTGGCGACACTGGTGGCATGGCAGTATTCGAGCAGGTCGCCCATGATCTGGGTCGGGTCGGCGCCGTAGCCGTAGAGCGTGCGGAAGGCCAGCAGGGCCTCGCTCATCTGACCGGAAATGATGTTTTCGAACAGCGACAGCGTCGCCGAACGGTCGGCCAGGCCGAGCATTTCGCGGACGCTTTCGGTCGTCACCATCTCACCCGGATTGCCCTGCACCAGCGCCTGATCGAGCAGCGACAGCGAGTCGCGCACTGAGCCTTCGGCGGCGCGGGCGATCAGGGCCAGGGCGTCCGGATCGATCTTGACGCCTTCGAGGCCACAAATGCGCTCAAGATGCGGGATCAGGGTTTCCGGCTCGACGCGGCGCAGGTCGAAGCGCTGGCAGCGCGACAGGATGGTCACCGGTACCTTGCGGATTTCGGTGGTGGCAAAGATGAACTTGGCGTGGGGCGGCGGTTCTTCCAGCGTCTTCAGGAGCGCGTTGAAGGCGCCCGTCGACAGCATGTGGACTTCGTCGATGACGTAGACCTTGTAACGCGCCTCGACCGGGGCATAGCGCACGGATTCGAGCAGTTCGCGCATGGCATCAACGCCCGTCCGCGAAGCCGCGTCGAGTTCCAGCACGTCGATATGGCGGCCTTCGATGATGGCCTGGTCGTGGCGGCCCAGGGTCTTCAGGTCGACGCTGGGCTGATGCACGCTGTCGGTGTCGTAGTTGAGGGCGCGCGCCAGCAGGCGGGCGGTCGTCGTCTTGCCCACCCCGCGCACGCCGGTCAGCATGAAGGCATGGGCGATCCGATGGGTGGCAAAAGCGTTGGTCAGGGTGCGGACCATGGCCTCCTGGCCGATAAGGTCCTCAAAAGTGCGCGGCCGGTATTTGCGGGCGAGCACCGTGTAGGCCTCGGCCTTTTCCGGCGTCTGAGTGGGCGCTTCGGCCACGGGGACGGAGCCGCCAAACATATCGTCCGTCAGCTCGTCACGCAGATCGGCCGTGTCGGCAAAGGGATCTTCGGTTTCGGTCGGATCGGACATGCGGAAATTTATAGAACCTTTTTCAACACCCGTCTTCGCTAAAAGACGATTCGTCAACAAGCGGAAATCGGCGACAACCGCAAGTTTTTCCTGTCCCTGCGCGGGCCGAAGTTCTAAAGTAGGAACATGCCCCATATTTCGCAACTGACCTACGCCATCGGCGATATCCATGGCTATGACGCCGCGTTCGAGCGCCTGATCGAGTGCATCCGCAAGGATGCCGAGGCGATCGGCGAAAAGCCGCGCATCGTGACCCTGGGGGACTATGTCGATCGCGGGCCGAATTCGCGCGGTGTGCTGGACCGGCTGTTGCAGCTGGAACACGCCGACTGGTGCGATCTGGCGGCCATCAAGGGCAATCACGAGGACGCCTTGCTGCGTTTCCTACAGGAGCCGGAATATGGCCGCACCTGGGGGTTTTGGGGCGGCGCACAGACTCTGGCCAACTACGGCATCGACATGCCGGGCTTGAAGGCCTCTGAGCTGGCCTGGCAACTGGCCAGCCAGGCGTTCGAGCGGGCCGTCGATCCGGCGCATGTGGCGCTGCTGGAGCGACTGCCGGCGATCCGGATCATCGACGACTACCTGTTCGTGCATGGCGGCGTCGATCCCGATCGGCCCTTAAGCGAACAGGACGCGGAAACCTTCATGTTCATGCGCGGACGGTTCCTGAAGGCGGAAAAGTCATGCGACTACGTCGTGGTGCACGGCCACACGCCTGAGGATGAACCGGTCAACACCGACTGGCGGATCGATGTCGACACCGGCATCTATTTCAACGGCGTGCTGACGGCGGTGCGGCTGCACGGCGAAGAGCGTGATTTCCTGCAGGTCGATCTCAAGGACACGGAGTTCGTGCCATGGGTGCGGGTCGCCTGACGATTTTGGGGAAAGGTGGAGACGACCGACCCGAAGGTGAATTCGTTATGGCTGCTGCCTTCCGGCCCTGACCAGGTTGGCGAGGCCTTCGCCCGGCCGTCTCCGGGGGCGTATATGCGTATTTTTGTCCGTCAGCGCAAGAGGGAAACGATCCCGGACGGATTCGGACGGGCAGGCCGTACAAAATAACATCCAACCCAGCGACAAGCCGATTGTCCTCCGGTGTCACTGTGGTAGGAATGGCCAAACAACAAAGTGGAATCAGGGAACATGCCGTTGAAACTCACCTTGCGGGCGCTGCTGCTCGGAACCGCCCTCACCGCCTGTGCCGCGGCGCCGTCGTTCGCCTCCGTCATCGGCCAGAGCGTCGCCGCCCAGCCGATCACCGCCGAGCGCATCGCCAAGCTGCCGGCCAAGGACCAGGCCGCGTGGTCGGCTTATCTGAAGCGTTCGCAGGCCCAGCGCGCCGCCGACAAGGCCGCGCTCAAGGCGGAACTGAAGCCCGGTATGGCGCCACCCGCCCTGCCCGAGGAAACCCACGCCAGCGGCAATTCGATGCCGATGGACAAATATCCCGAATGGTACGCGTCGGCCGAGGCTCGTCACGTCGCTGACAATATCGTCAGCTTCCAGACGCCGGCCGGCGGATGGGGCAAGAACCAGTCGCGCAGCGGCCCGCTCCGCCAACCCGGTCAGCCCTTTGTGCTGAACAACATTTCGAAGTTCCTGATCCCGGACGACTTCGACAATCCGACCGAGCCCGACTGGAATTACGTCGGTACGCTCGACAACAACGCAACGACGACCGAACTGCGTTTCCTGGCCAAGGTCATCGGCAAGGCGCCAGGCAAGGAAGGCGACGCCTATCGCGCCTCGGCGATCAAGGGTTTGAATTACCTGCTCAATTCGCAGTTTCCGAATGGCGGCTGGCCGCAGGTGTGGCCGCTGGAAGGCGGCTATCACGACGCCATCACCTATAACGACAACGCCGTGGCCGAAGCCGCCGAAGTCTTGAGCGCCGCCGCTACCGGCCAGGGCGACTATGCCTTCGTGCCCGCCGACCTGCGCAATAAGGCCGCCGCAGCTGCCGCAAAAGGCGTCGAGGTCATCCTGGCTACGCAGGTCCAGGTCAACGGCGTGCCGACCGTGTGGGGGCAGCAGCACGACGCCCTGACGCTTGAGCCGGTAGCGGCGCGCAACTTCGAGCCGGCCGAGCTGTCGAGCGACGAAAGCACCGACGTGCTGCTGTTCCTGATGGCGCAACCGCATCCGTCGCCCGCCGTCAAGGCGTCGGTGCGGGCGGGCGTGGCCTGGATCAAGGCGTCGGCCTTGCAGAACGTCGCCTGGACCAAGACCGACGACGGGCGAAAATTAGTTGACCAACCGGGCGCCAAGCCGATCTGGGCGCGCTATTACAGCCGCACCACCGGCAAGCCGGTGTTTGGCGAGCGCGACAAGTCGATCCACGACCAGGTCAATGAGTTGAGCCTGGAGCGCCGCAACGGCTATTCGTGGTTCAACGCCTCACCGCAAAAGGTGCTCGACGCCTACGCCGCCTGGGACAAAGCCAACCCGTAATGGAGACTACCAACGGCTATGTCCGCCGCTGGTGGAAGGAAGCGGTCGTCTATCAGGTCTATCCGCGCTCGTTTTATGACAGCGACGGTGACGGTATCGGCGACCTGCGCGGCATCATCGAAAAGCTCGGGCATATCAAAGGGCTGGGCGTCGATGTCATCTGGCTGAGCCCGCATTACGACTCGCCTAATGCCGACAATGGCTACGATATCCGCGACTACCGCAAGGTGGCCACGGAGTTCGGCACTATGGCCGATTTCGATGCGCTGCTGAGTGCGGTTCATGCGGCAGGCATGAAGCTGATCATCGACCTGGTGGTCAATCACACCAGCGACGAGCACGCCTGGTTTGTCGAAAGCCGCAAAGGCCGCGACAATCCGTATCGCGACTATTACATCTGGCGGCCGGGCGCTGACGGGCCGCCGAACAACTGGCCGTCGATCTTCGGCGGATCGGCCTGGAAGCGCGACGGCGACGACTGGTATCTGCACCTGTTCGCCGACAAGCAGCCGGACCTGAACTGGGACAATCCGGCGGTGCGCGACGAGGTTTACGACCTGATGCGCTTCTGGCTAGATAAGGGTGTCGACGGTTTCCGCATGGACGTCATTCCGTTCATTTCCAAAGGGCTGGAATTTTCTGATTTGCCTGAAAGCGCACTGGCGCGACCGCAGGATAGCTATACGCATGGGCCGCAGGTGCATGACTATATTCAGGACATGCGGCGCGAGGCTTTGGCGCCCTACGATGTGATGACGGTCGGCGAAGCGTTCGGCGTCAGTCTGGCGCGAATGCCGGATTTCATCGATGAACGGCGCGGCGAGCTCGACATGGTCTTTCAGTTCGATGCCGTCGAAATCGACCGCGCGCCTGGCGGACAATGGAAGCCCTGGACCTTGCCGGAACTGAAGGCGATTTTTGATCGGCATGACAAGGCCTTGGATAAACATTGCTGGCCTGCGGTTTTTCTGGGCAATCATGACAATCCGCGCATCGTGTCGCGCTTTGGCGATGACCGGCCGGAATGGCGCGAAAAATCGGCCATGCTGCTGAGCTTTCTGCTGCTCACCCAGAAAGGGACGCCCTTCCTCTACCAGGGCGACGAGATCGGCATGACGAACTATCCGTTTGCCGATATTTCGCAATTTAATGATATATGGGTTCGTACCGCCTGGCATGAACAGGTCGAAAGCGGCAAGGTTCCATCCGCCGAGTTCTTGGCCAATGCCAACAAAACCAGCCGCGATAACGCTCGCACGCCGATGCAATGGAGTGCAGTAAAGAATGGTGGCTTTACGACTGATGAGCCGTGGCTAAGCGTCAATCCTAATTTTTCGGAAATAAATGCCGAGAGCAATTCCGTCTATCGTTTGTATGCGCAGCTGATCGCGCTTCGCCGACAATCTCCGGCTCTGATTTACGGCGACTATTCCGACATGCTGCCTGATCATCCGAACCTGTTCGTCTATCAACGCAACGTCGAAAATGACGGTTTTGTCGTCGCGCTGAATTTCTCATCGGAACCGCAGGCGATGGATGTGCCGCATGGTGATCTGATCCTGAGTAACTATGACGATGGCATCGGCGGCACGCTGCGCGGCTGGGAAGCCCGGCTCTACCGGCTGTGAGCTTTTGCTTTTACCGGCCGCCTGTGGCATAGCCGCGCCTCCATGATCGATCCTGTTTTAGACACACTCGTCCTGCCGTTGACCGACGGTTCCATTGCGTGGCCCGAAGACGGCACGGTTCAGTTCCTGCGTGCCCGTTATGGCGACGCGCTGGACGATTTGCCGCGCGCAATGATCTGCGAACAGAGTTTCAAGCCGGCTTATGACACGTTGAAGCGCGTTGGTTTTGCCTTGCGCGATGGCGAGGGCGAGGCGTCTTGCGCCCTCACGCTTGTCCTGCCACCGCGCCAGCGCGAAGAGCAACGCGCCCTATTGGCCCGCGCCGTGACCTCAACCCGTCCTGGCGGCGTGGTGTTGGCGGCCGTCTCCAATCTCGAAGGCGCGCGCACCGTCGAAGGCGATCTGAAGGCGCTGACCGGCGGCGTGACCAGCCTGTCGAAGAACAAATGCCGCGCCTTTTGGGCCAGGATCGATCCGGCGAAATGCGACCAGGTCCTGATTGACGCGTGGCTGCAACTTGATGCGCCCCGTCCGATCGACGCCGGTTTCATCAGCCGTCCCGGTCTGTTTGCCTGGGACCACATCGATGCCGGCTCGAAGCTGCTGGCTGACAATCTGCCGGCGTCGTTGACCGGCGTGGTAGCCGATCTCGGTGCCGGGTTCGGCTACCTTTCCGCCGAAGCGCTCGGGCGGTTTCCCAGCATCACGCGCCTCGATGCCATCGAAGCGGAAAAGCGGGCGCTTGAGATGGCGCAGCAAAATCTGGCCAACTTCGGCGATCGTGCGGCCTTTTACTGGCTTGACGCTACCGGCCCTCTGCCCGGCACCTACGACGTCGTCCTGAGCAATCCGCCGTTCCACATCGACCGCGCTGATCGCCACGATCTCGGCAAGGCGTTCATTCTCTCAGCCGCGCGCGGGCTTAAACCAAACGGGCAGTTGTGGATGGTCGCCAACCGGCATCTGCCCTACGAAGAGACGCTGAACGGCGCCTTCAAGAACGTCACGGTCGTCGCCGAAAACGGCTATTACAAAGTCTTCCGCGCGATAGGGCCAAAGAAGGCATGAAGCTGATCAAACACCTGGCCAACCTGGGTTACGGCAGCCGCAAGGAGGTGCAAAAGCTCCTGCGCATGGGCGCATTCAGCGATGCCGCCGGTCAGGCGCTCGATGAAGACGCCGATGTCGCGCACGATAATATCCGCTACAAGGGCAAGCCGCTCGATCCGGATTTCGGCGTGGTATTGATGCTGAACAAACCGGCGGGTTACGTCTGTTCGATGAAGGACCGCGGTCAGCTGGTCTACGAACTGCTGCCAGAGCGGTTTGCGATCCGCAAGCCGGCGCTGTCGACCATCGGGCGGCTGGATGCGGACACGACGGGCCTGCTGCTGTTCACCGACGACGGCGATTACTTGCACAAGATCATTTCGCCGCGCAATCATGTCGCCAAGATCTACGAAGTGACCTGCGCCCGGCCAATCGAGCCGCTTTATGCCGAAGTGTTTGCGTCGGGCGAACTGATGCTGGAGAGCGAAAAGACGCCGCTCAAACCGGCTGCGATGGAACAGACCGGCGAAACCAGGGCGCGGTTGACACTGCACGAAGGCCGCTATCATCAGGTGCGGCGGATGTTCGCCGCCGTCGGCAATCACGTCGAAAGCCTGCATCGCGCGCAGATGGGCGACCTGACCCTGGGCGATCTCAAGCCCGGTAAATGGCGGCTGTTGACGGCCGACGAAGCGGCCGCGCTCATTTCCTGAAATCAGGAAATCCAGGTCATCTTCTTGTCGGTGATGGTCCAGTGCCCGTCCTTCCGTTCGGCGGTCACTTCCTCGCCGTGGCCGCACAGACGGAAGCAGGTGTAACTGACTTTGACCCTCATTGTGTTGGCGTCGACTTTTTCCGGCTTTTCGAACTGCAGGATGTGGTCAAGGCCCGGCGCATCCTTGGGGTCGTTCGGTTTGCGCACGCCCAGCATCGGCAGTTTGGCGGCCGCAAATTCACGCGTGCAGTCCGGCCCACCGCGCACTTTCGGATCGTAATTGTCGGAATTGAGCTGGCCGGCGATCTCGGCCAGGGCGCGGCATTGCCCGCCGGAGCCGATGCCAGCCGTAACGTCGCCGGCCGCCGCGCAACCCGTCAAACCCAGGCTCAGACAAAGGAAAGCGGCAATCCGGCGCATGGAAATATCTCCCGTTTTCAAGAACTGTTGCATGGGCTTATGGCAAATTCACGTCAGGCCCCGCGCATCCAGAATGGCATTACAGCCGAATTTCATCGTCTCCGCCACCTGCTCCCAGGTTCGCCCGGCCAGCAGTGTGCGGAACATCGCCATGGTGGTCAATCCGAACAGCAGGTCGACCACAGCTTCGCGGTCATTCGCCGGCCCCTGCATGCGCGCAACCAAGGCACTGAGCGCAATGCGGCGACGGTTATTGCGTTCATTGATCGCTTCGCCGAATTCCGGATCGGTGCCGGCAGCTTCGTGCAGGCGGGCGAAAGAAGGATCGCTCCAGAATTCACACAATATGTCGATGGCCAGATTGAGCCCATGCCGTGGATTTTCGTGCTGCATCGCTTCGACAATGCGCAATATGCCGCCTTTGCGGGCGTTCTCGTCGAACACCGCCTCCAGCAAGCCGCGCCGCGAACCGAACTGCTTATAGACCGTCAGCCGCGTCACCCCCGCCGCCTTGGCGACGCTTTCCATGCTGAACTGCGTCGTGCTTTCGACCTCACGCAACATCCGGGCGGCGGCTTCGACCACCCGCTGGCGGGTGGCGTTGGCGGCGGCATCACGGACAGCGCTGGAATAGGAACGCGGCGGCATACAGTCCTTTCTTATTATCCGGCTTGCAATTCGATATACATAGTGTATACCAATATTCAGTGAACAGCGTGTATATCTGAATCGCGAACCCTGAAAAGGATTTTGCCCAAAGAGGTCTCGAGATGCAAATCCCGGTCATCCTGACGCTTTCCGTACATGTGCTTTCCGCGTTTTTCTGGATGGGCACGACCATGTCGATCGGCCGCAGTGGCGGCTTCGGGTTCGACAAGCTGTTCCGGCCGCAGATGGGCGCGGCCGTCGTTGCCTTGCTGACAGGTGGGTATTTGTGGAGCCTTCTCCACACGGGTGGGTTCGGCACATGGGAAATGTGCCTGACGGTCGGCATAGGCTGCGCGGTGATCGCCGCCGGTATTCAGGGCGCAGGCGTCGGGCCGGTGGTGCGCCAATTGAAAAGCGGCGTTCTGGCCGCGCCGGACGCCGCCAAGAAGGCGGCGCGGCTGCATGGCATCGCCGGACTGTTCCTGGCGGTGACGCTGATCTGCATGGTGATCGGCCGTTATCTGTAACATTGCCGCCGGGCCGGAAATCTGCGACAGTCCCTTCAGGTTGAGCCGCCGGGGGGCAAAACATGCGCTTAAGACCAATTCTTGCCAGCTTTTTCACGCTTGCCGTTCTGGCCAGTGGCTGCCAACGGCCGCAGCCGGCCGTGCCTGAGAAAACCGAAACAGAACAGGCGTCCGATGACTTCGACGACTACGTCGCCGAAATCAGGAACGCAGAAAAGCCGATTATCGCAGCGCATCGTGGCCAGTTGTCGCGCCTGGACGATGTGCTCACCCTCAGCCGTGACGGCAAGGATGTCGCAACGTTCACGGACAGCGAAGAGTACCATTGGCAGGTCACCGGCGCCTTCGTCCAGACAGTCGACGGCCAGCCCCAGACCTTCTTCCTGCTGGAATGTCATGTCTATGCCAACGACGGGCAGCGCCGCACCTTCATTGTCGGCGCCGACGGCACGCCGCTCGATGCCGTTCTGGACAAGGCCATGGTCTTTGACGGCCCACTGATCGCCAGCGGCTCAGGCGGCAGCGTTGATGGCCGAACCACCGAAATCGACGATTGGTCGCAGACACCGCACCTGATGTTCGCTTTCCACAGCCCGTGCGATCCGGTCAAATGGATCGATGCCAACACCCTGGCCGCGAAGTGCGGCAGCGAAGCCTATTCCGGCGAAAGCGACGCCGTCATCAACCGCGTCTCGCCAACCGAATGGCGCCTGAAGGAAACCGTCACGCCAGAGGTCGAACAACGCGAAGCCGCCGCGCAGTCGCGGGCCGCGGCCATCGGCACGGCCGCGGAGTCGCAGATTGCCCGCGAATACATGCGCTATGAGGAAAGCGCCAAGGGGGTGCGCGTCGACGCATTTGACGCCGAGGGAATAAACGACCTGACCAAGTACGGTTATGCGCGCGTCGATCCGTCCTAGACCAAGGGTTTGGCCATTTTAATCGGGGGATAGCATGCGGAAACTCATTATTGGCCTGGCGGCGCTGGGCGTGGTTTTGACGGGCTGCGACAGGGTCAAATCGTTGTTAAGCGGCGATGCTCCGGCGAAACCGCCGGCGGCCTCGGCAGCTTCCAAAGCACCCGACGAAGGCGATATCCTGCTGCAGCAGATGCAAGCCAGGGAGAAAGCGCTTATCGCGGCCTCCGGCGGCCGGGTCGAGCGGTCCGGCCTGATGCTGACGTTCAAGGTCGATGGCGCGGCGGTCACCACATTCAATGACGGCGACTGGATGTTAACGGGCGCCTTCAACGGCGTCGACCACACGGGCAGGCCGGACCGATTCTATGTTTTCGCGCTGATGGAAAGCACCGACACGCAGCATTTCAGCCTGATCGTCAACAGCCAGGGCATGCCCGAGGCCTGGGTGCCAGAGGACGTAATGGTCTACGGCGATGGCCCCTTGTTCGCCGCTGGGACCGTCGGCCTCGATCAGGGCACGCTAGAAATCAACGACTGGAGCACCGCCAAACATCTCGGCGTATCTTTCGACGGGACCTGCTTGCCGGAAAAATGGCTGAGCGAAACCGAGCTGAGCGTCGAATGCACGAGCGAAATCACCGACAGCTTCAAGGCGACGGTAAAAAAGATCTCGGCCAGGACCTGGCAGTATCAACCGAACGGCGACAAGGCCGACGTCAGGCCAAACGCGCCGTTCGACAAGGACCAGATGGATTTCGCCACCAAGGCCGGCTTTCGCCGGTTGAACGGCTAGGCCGGGCGCGGCGACGCCAGGGCCGTGTACAGCTCCGGCCGGCGGTCGCGGAAAAAGCCCCAGGCGGCGCGGTGGGTGTCGAGGTAGTCCAGGTCGAATTCCGCGACCAGGACGCCCTCTTCCTTGGCGCCAAACTCCGCGACCTTGTCGCCGCGGTTGTTGGCGATGAAGCTGTGGCCGTAGAAGGTCTGGCCCGCGCCGTTCTGCGGTGAGATCAGGCTTTCGGTGCCAACACGGTTCGAGGCAACCACTGGCATGACATTGGCGACGGCATGCCCCTGCATGATGCGCTGCCAGGGTGCGGCGGTATCCAGTTCGGCGTCGTGCGGCTCGGAGCCGATGGCGGTCGGGTAGAACAGGACTTCGGCGCCCATCAGCGCCATGGCGCGCGCCGCTTCGGGATACCACTGGTCCCAGCAGATGCCGACACCGATGCGGGCAAACTTCGTGTCCCAGGCCTTGAAACCGGTGTCGCCCGGCCGGAAATAGTACTTTTCCTGATAGCCCGGGCCATCGGGGATATGGCTCTTGCGGTAGACGCCGAGCAGCTCACCGCCGGCGTCGACCACGACCAGGCTGTTGAAATAGTGCGGACCTTCCTTCTCGTAGATCGAGGTCGGGATGACGACATTCAGTTCCTTTGCCAGCTTTTGCATGGCGAGGACGCACGGATGCTCCCGCCACGGAAAGGCGGTCGCGAACCAGCGCTCTTCCTGGCTGACGCAGAAATACTCGCCCTGGAACAGTTCGGACGGCAGGATGATCTGGGCGCCTTTTTGGGCCGCCTCGCGCACCAGAGCCTCGGTGCGGGCGATATTGGCCGTCATATCCGGGCCATAGGCCGTTTGCAGAGCGGCGACTTTCACCGTTCTCGTCATTGTCCGATCTCCGTGGAAACAGGGCGCTTACGCGATCAGGCCTTAATTAGGGGCACCTGCTGGCTAATGCAATGGAACGAACCACCGCCGGTCAAAATTGCCCGCGACGACAGGCCCAGAACCTGGCGTTCCGGGAACAGGCTTTGCAGTGCCTCGACCGCCAGCTCACCCGGCCGTTCCTTGTAGATCGGCACCACGACGCAATCGTTGGCGATCAGGAAGTTCATGTGTGAAGCCGGGATGATTTCGCCATCGTCGTCGGTCACCAGGCCGGGCGACGGGATGCGCACCACCTGAAGCGGCTGGCCGCGGGCATCGGTCTGCGCCAGCAACATGCGGGTCGTGTTGTCGTAGACCTCGGCATTAGGATCGTCGCGGCCGAATGCGACCGGACACGCCACTACGCCCGGCGCCACGAAACGCGCCAGATTGTCGATGTGGCCATCGGTATGGTCGTTCATCAGACCATCTTCGAGCCAGATGACCTTGCGCGCGCCCAGGGCCTCGAAAAGTGCCTGTTCGGCCAAGCCTTGCGTCCAGCCCGGATTGCGATTCGGATTAAGCAGGCATTGCCGCGTCGTCAGAATCGTCCCGTGACCGTCGTGCTCGATCGCGCCGCCTTCGAGAATGAAATCCTGAATATCGCCGGGGAAACCATCGGCTTCACTGATCTGGCGCGACACTTCATCGTCGTATTTCAGGTGATATTTGCCGCCCCAGCCATTGTTGCGGAAGCCAATCGGCTTGGCCTGGTGCAGATCGTCATTGTCCGGGTCATCGGCGACATAGATCGGGCCGGTGTCGCGAAACCAGATGTCGCCGAAGCGGCCATCGACAATTTCGACGCGCCTGACGTCGCCAAGCAGACCTTGCGCCGCCTTATGCGCCGCATCGCCCATGACCATCAGCCTGACATGTTCATCGCCCATTTCGGCCAGCACGCGCGCCAGGGCGGCGACTTCGGCCTGGGCTGGAATCAGATCCTCCTGCCACAGGTTTTCATGGCTGGGGAAACCCAGCCAGATCGCCTTATGTGCTTCCCATTCCGCCGGCACGATGCGTGTCATTTATGATCCCGTAATCCGATACGACAAGCCCCCCAGCTTCCGGCGGGTCTTATCACAGCCCTCATCGATTTGGCCATGGTTTGCAGCCTGCGGGCGCAAAAAAACGGCCTCCGGATTGCTCCAGAGGCCGTCGATTCTTGCCTAAGCGCCGAAGCGATTAGAAGCGGTAACGCATACCAACCTTGATTTGGTAAACCGAGGTGGTGAAGTCGTCGAACTTATTGCCCAGGTTCAGGCTGTCGTACTGGTAGAAGTTACCCGTACCCGCCGTGCAGGTATTGCCGTTGGCCGCCAGGGCAGCCGCTTGACAGTTGCGGGCGCTGACGATGGTGCGCTCGCCGAAGTTATACTTCGTGGCGATACCCCATTCGTCGTTGATCGCATTGGTGATGTTCTGAACATCAGCATAGAAGATCAGCTTCGACTTAGCCGGGAAGAAGGCCGGAACTTCCTGCTCAAGGTGCATGTTGACGAAGAAGTTGCCCTTGGCCTTGAAGGCGTTACGCGGAGCGATACCGCCGGCGTAGTCGATCAGGCCGGAGTCCTTGAGGAAGGCGTTAAACTTCGTGACGTCAAAACCAGGCGCGTAAGTCACGATCGAGTCCGAACCCGCCGTCACGTTGCCGCTGGCATCAGCCTTAGGCACGTAGAAGAGTTGACGGTTGAAGCCGGCGTGGCCGTTGTTTTCGCCGAACATACCCACCGAAGCACCGTTGGTGTTGCCACGGAAGGTGGAGGCCACGTCCTGGAAGGCGTAGGTGAAACGCGGACCGCTGCGGCCTTGAGCGAACAAGGTGATGCGGGTCGTGTTGTCGCCCCAGAACTTACGCTGATAGTTGATGGTACCCTTGGCGATCTTGTCGATCTGGTACTGCGAGATCCCCAGCGACGGCACGCTCGAGTCGGCCGTGTAGTTGCTGCGGAAGCTCGACAGCGCCGTGGAGCTGTTGCCGGGGTTGGCGTCTTCGGCGTGCGTGAAGGCGACGCTGCCGTCCAGGCTCAGGCCCTTGGCCACACCGTCACGGAAGTCCTTGGCCGCCGTGATGGTGAAGGTGTTGGAGAAACCGAGGCTGGCGGTCTGAATGACGATGTCCGTGCGCGTCGTCGGCAAGTTGCGCGCCCCGAAATATTCCGGACGGCCGTCAGGCGCCCTGCCCGAATAGGCCTTTTCTTCGGCCAGATCGCGCCAGAAAACCTGCTTGTCGAAGACCGCGTGGGTCACTTCAGCGCCGAAGCGATAGTTGTCGCCGAGGACACCCAGGTTGGCCGTCTTCTGGAAGCCGAGCGAGGTCTTGGTGACCGCCGGGATCTGGAAGTCAGGCGCCAGGGCGTTGACGTCACCCGTGCCTGCGTTGGCGGCGGCGGTGTTCAGACCCTGGATAGCCACCGGGATCTTGTAGCCGTCGATGTTGTCGAGCGAGCCGGTCGGACACAAGCCAGTACCGGTGCCGGTGCGACCGCACTGGACGGAGCCCAGGAGGTTGCCGGTGTTGGTGTAGCTGTTCGAAATCCAGACGTTAATGGCGCCGCCCTGGAACTTGCCGATGCCGCCGTAGACCATGAGCGTATCATCGATCGACGGACGCCAGTTGAAGCTCAGGCGCGGTTGCCAGACGCTCAGATCGTCGAGGCCCTTGGCGTTGGTGAAGCCGTAGTTCGCCTGGAAGGACGGGTTGGCCTTGGGCAGATCGTCCGACTTGTAACCATCGTAACGCAGACCGCCGGTGACGGTCAGGCGCGGATTGATACGCCATTGGTCCTGAACGTAGAAGCTGTTGGTTTCGTAGCTGAAGGTCGCGCCACCGTCGTTCTTTACGTTCGAGCCAGCGTTACGATAGGTGATCGAGGCCGCCTGTTTGGCGTCGAGGTCATCAATCGAGTTGAAGGTGTATTGGCCGGTCGCCGACTGGACGAAGATATTGAAGATATCGACCTTTTCATGTTCGACGCCGGCTGAGATCAGGTGACTGCCGAGGCGGTACTTGCCCTTGAAGTCAATGTGATCGACGTCGTTGGTCAGGCCGTTGGCCTGACGTGACGAGTCTGGGCCGACAAAGATCGCCGAAGAGTTCGTGCCCGGAGCCGCAGCGGGCGATGCACCGGCCGGCTTCACAAAGATCTTGAATTCGGCGAAGTCGCTGCCCGCGAACGGCGCCGAGATGTTGACGACTTCCTTGCGCGAGAAGTTGAACTCGGTCGAGAAGGCGTCTGACCAGCGCGACAGCACCTGGGCCTTGGTGATCTTGACGTCTGCTTCCAGCGTGTACCACTTCGACATCAGGCCGAGGGTCGCGGCGGTATTGGATTGTGCATTGCCGGTATCGGTGACGCGGTTGCTCTTGGTGTCGATGTACGACAGAATGGCGCGATGGCCATCGGTGATCTGCCAGTCGATCTTGCCCTGGATCTTCTCGTCGGTGATCGGCGCAACGCCACCTTGCCAGCCGAGCGGGTCGAAGTTGTACTTGGTCTTCAGAATGTTGGTGACGCGATCGACATCCGCCTGGGTTACGCCCTGAACAGGACGCGAAGCGCTCGAACCCGTCGGGCCAAATTCAACCGAAGCAGCGCTGTCGTACTTTTCATAGAGGCCGAAGAAGAACAGGCGATCCTTGATGATCGGGCCCGACAGGGTGTAGCCGATCGACTTTTCCTTGGCCGTGCGCGGCACCCAGGTGGTGACGTGGTTGCCCGAGGTATCCGTGGTCGCAAAACGGTCACCGCGCAGGTTGTCCTGGGTGTACTCGTAGAAGGCGCTACCATGGAACTGGTTGGTACCCGACTTGGTCACCAGGTTGACGACGCCGCCCTGGAAGAACGAGTACTGGGTGTCATATGGCGCGATGTCGATGTTGACGGCTTCAATGGCGTCCGGGGAGACCATGGAGCGCTGCGTCGGCATGCTGTTGGCGTTCAGCCCGAAGTCGTCGCCCGAACGCACGCCGTCGACCAGGATGGCGTTCGAACGGTTCTGCATGCCGCCCAGGCTGAGGGCGTTGACGTTGGTCGGGTCCATCCAGGCCGTCGGCGACTTCTGGGCGAAGTCACGGATGTCGCGGTTGATGGTCGGGAAGGTCGCGATCTGGTCGGAGCCGACCGTGGTGCGGCCCAGTTGCAGGTCACGGCGCTTGCCCTTGACCACCACTTCAGTGACTTCCGCTTGCAGGCTGACGTCAGCCTGAGTCGGCTCACCGATGGTTACATAAGCAACGTCCGTATCGACCGAACCGTAACCCGAGGCGGTGACAGTCACCTTGTAGGGACCGCCGACGCGCAGGCCGGTGGTGATAAAGTAGCCCGTCGCGTCGGTCTTGGTCGTCACGGTGACGCCGGTAGCTACGTGAACGATCGTTACGGTGGCGCCGGAAACCACAGCGCCTTGGCTGCTGGTTACGGTGCCCTTGATGCCGCCGGTCGTTTCCTGCGCGTGGACAGCGCCCGCGCCTGCCGACAAGAGCGCCAAAACCGACGCAGCAGCAGCAAATTTCGAAGTCTTCGTCATTTTGGAGTATCCCCTCTCCCAGGTTCTTTACAAAAGTAACAAAATGCCTGCCATGACATTCGCATGCCATGGTTAGGCGACGCATTTCGCGACGCCCCGTAAAATGTGCGATAATCAAGGGACTAAGGCTTAATCCCAAGGCAGGTATTGCAGGGTTTTTTGGTCGAAAACTACGAAAGTTTTATGACGATCGTGACATACGTAACCGGCTGACGCCTTATTGCCACACATTTTCGCCACGAAGCCAGCCCAGTTCCGCCGCATTATTTGCGGCCCGAAACCGCCATTTCACCACATATATGGCTGCCGCGACCGAAGCAGACGCAACATTTATGCGTGGCTCAAATGAACCTAACCGGTCCATGGATGAAACATCATTTCGGCTGCGCAAAATAAAATATTTTCCAGGAACACTTTTTGTTGCAACGCACAACAGGCAGGCTTTGCCGGCATAAGACCTGGCCGCAGCAATGCGTACAAATGACTTTCCGCTCACAGTGCACAAATGAAAAGCCCGGCCTGATGAACAGGCCGGGCTTCGCATTGTGACAGTGTTCTAAAATTAGAACGTGATGTCGATCGTCGAACGACGGTTCAGCGGTTCCTTCACGCCGTCGCCGGTGGCGACTGCAGGTTCAGCTTCACCCTTCCAGTCAACGGCCAGCTTGGAGCCATCGACACCGAGGCCAGCCAGAGCGTCAGCCACAGTCTTGGCGCGACGTTCCGACAGCTTAATGTTGTAAGCGGCCGAACCAGAGGTGTCGGTGTGACCGACGACAACGATACGAGCAGCGTTACCAGCCTTGGCGTAATCAGCAGCGGCCTGAACCACAGCTTGAGCGTCCGCCGTCAGGTCCGACTTGTCGAATTCAAAGTAAACGATGAATTCGCGGGCCTCATAAGCCGGCGGAGGCGGCGGCGGAGGCGGAGGAGGCGGAGGAGGCGGCGGGGGCGGAGGAGGCGGCGGCGGGGGCGGAGGCGGCGGCGGGGGCGGAGGCGCACCGAAGGCCCAACGCAGACCAACCGACAGGGTTTGCTCGTTCAGCTTGCCTTCGAATTGACCCGGCTGCCAACGCGTCAGGGTCGACGGAGCCGACGAGATCGAGTCAACGATCGCCTTTTCCGTGCCCAGGTAACGGTAGGTCAGGTCAAGGCTCAGCTTGTCCGACAGAGCCCAGGCCATACCGGCCAGAACTTGGTAAGCCGCGACAGTGTCGCTGCCGACGATGCTCAGGTGATCGACGCGGCCGGCCGGGTTGACCGAGAACTGGCCGATCATCTTCGCCTTGACGTGGTCAAGACCAGCGCCCACGCCGACGAACGGGTGGAAGGTCGAGTCCGGCAGGATGTCGTAGTACAGGTTGACCATCACGCTGGAGCGCGTCAGCGAGCCGTTCGGGCTGCCGCAAGGCGTCGAAGCCGTACGGATCTGGCTCGGCGTGCAGAGCGCGGTGTCCAGCGGCGAACCACCGTTGGTATAGACGCGCGGGAAGCCCGTGGCGTGGTCGACGTCGCCCGGACGATAACCACCTTCGAATTCAACGCGCCAGTTCGGGCTGTAGCGATAGCCCAGGCGAGCGAAACCAGCCCAGCTGTCTTCCGTGCCAATATTATACGCCCAGCGGCTGCCGTCAGGCATCGCCGAGAACGTCGAATGGGCCTTGTAGTCGCCCATTTGGTTGGCGCCGAGGTCAACCGCCCCGTACCAACCCGTGGGTTGTTCAGCAGCAGCGCCGGTCGCCACTGCCATTGCAGCGAGAGCGACGCTCGCCAGCAAATTGAGTTTCATTTTATTGCCCTCTCTTGGCCATCGAACGAACAGCCGAGTCGCCCCAGCTGAAACAATCACAGAGCTTCATAACTTTCCGAAGTCACTTTGCATAGCACCCAAATGCGAGTTCGGTTAAAAATGTATCTGCATCGGTCCGCTTTGGCGAAGACTGACACCTGAAAGACACGCTTGACGGGATACGACACACTTCTACGTGATAATGGCTCTGTCTGCCGGTAAAAAATCCATGCCCGGCCCGGAAGCGCGAATAAAAAACAAATAAAGACCGTAAAAACGCTTGCGAAATCCGGCGGCTATGCGTAGGAAACGCGCCTCGCACGACCCAGCGGATATTTTGCCCGCCGGATTCCGGTTCGAAACGGCTTTGCCGGAATGGAACCGGGTTCCCCCCCTATAATACGGAGAGGTGGCTGAGTGGTCGAAAGCACCGCACTCGAAATGCGGCATAGGGGCAACTCTATCGTGGGTTCGAATCCCACCCTCTCCGCCATTATCCAGGCCTAATCCCCTACGACAAAGGATTATGCCGGAAGATTGGCCCTCCTCCCTCCCCCTCTTTATGCCAACC
>JBEHYZ010000012.1:0-92491 GCA_048497915.1 Pseudomonadota bacterium | reverse complement strand
CCGAGGAAGTGCTGCGGGAAGAAGATCAGGTTCACGCCGACGAACATCACCCAGAAGTGCAGGTTGCCGAGGAACTCGTTGTACTTCACGCCATACATCTTCTCGAACCAGTAGTAGAAACCGGCGAAGATCGAGAACACGGCGCCGAGCGACAGCACGTAGTGGAAGTGCGCAACGACGTAATAGGTATCCTGCAGGCTGTAGTCGACGGCAGCGTTCGACAGGACGACGCCGGTGACGCCGCCAACCGTGAACAGGAAGATGAAGCCGATCGCCCACAGCATCGGGGTGCGGAACTCCAGCGAGCCCCCCCACATGGTGGCAATCCACGAGAACACCTTCACGCCGGTCGGAACCGCGATGACCATGGTCGCCATGACGAAGTAGGCGCGCAGGTCGAAGTTCATGCCGACGGTGTACATGTGGTGCGCCCACACGATGAAGCCGACGAAACCGATGGCGACCATGGCGTAGGCCATCGCCAGGTAACCGAAGACCGGCTTCTTGGAGAAGGTCGAGACGATGTGGCTGATGATGCCGAAGCCCGGCAGGATCAGGATGTACACTTCCGGGTGGCCGAAGAACCAGAACAGGTGCTGGAACATGATCGGGTCGCCGCCGCCGGACGGATCGAAAAAGGTCGTGCCGAAGTTACGGTCGGTCAGCAGCATGGTGATGGCGCCCGCCAGGACCGGCAGCGACAGCAGAAGCAGGAAGGCGGTGACCAGGACCGACCAGGCGAACAGCGGCATGCGGTGCAGGGTCATGCCCGGCGCGCGCATGTTGAAGATGGTGGTGATGAAATTGATGGCGCCCAGGATCGACGACGCACCGGCCAGGTGGAAGCTCAGGATGACCAGGTCCATGGCCGGACCAGGCGAGCCGGCGTGCGACGACATCGGCGGATACATGGTCCAGCCGCCGGCAAAGCCGTGCTGACCGGCGCCGGGGCCCGACTGGGTGAAGATCGAGGTACAGAGCAGGCACCACGACGCGATCAGCAGCCAGAACGAGATGTTGTTCAGGCGCGGGAAGGCCATGTCCGGCGAACCGATCATGATCGGCACGAACCAGTTACCGAAACCGCCGATCATGGCGGGCATGACCATGAAGAAGATCATGATGACGGCGTGGGCGGTGACGACCGAGTTATAGGCGTGCTTGGCGTTGTCCGGGTTCGACAGGTCGAACAGGCCGAGCTGGTCGAGCAGCGAACCGTGCGCGAAGACCTGCAGGCCCGGCGCAGCCAGTTCCCAGCGGATCAGACCCGAGAAGGCGCCGCCGACAAGGCCGGCGAAGATGGCGAACAGAAGATAGAGGGTGCCGATGTCTTTGTGGTTGGTCGTGAAGACCCACCGGTCGAGGAAATTCGGCTTATGCTCGTGCTCAGCGTGAGCATGATCATGAGAGGCGGCGGTGGCCATGGTCGGTTTCTCTCTTCTACTCGATTAGTGCGCGGGGGCTGCGGCCGAAGACGGCGCTGCCGGTGCAGGGGTGGAAGCGGGCTTGGCGGCAGGCGCCGGCGCTGCGGTGGAGCCTGGGGCAGCCGCGGATGCCGGAGCGGCGGCACTGGCGGCGGCCGCGCTCGAAGCAGCGGCAGCCGAAGCTGCATCGGCCTGAGCCTTGGCAGCGGCGTCCTGGGCCAGCATGGCCTTGGTCTTGCCGCCGTTCTTGATGACGAAGGCGTCGAATTCGGCGTCGGATACGACGTGCACCTTGATCGGCATGTAAGCGTGGTCCTTGCCGCACAGTTCCGAACACTGACCGTAGTAAGTGCCGGTCTTGGTAGCTTTGAACCAGGTGTTGTTCAGGCGGCCGGGGACGGCGTCCATCTTGATGCGGAAGGCCGGAACGGCCCAGGAGTGGATGACGTCGGTGGCCGTCGTCTGAATGTGAACGACCTTGTTGACCGGCACGACCAGTTCGTTATCGACGTCAAGCAGGTAAAGCACCTTCGCAGCTTCGGCCTTCTTGATATCCGCCGCTTCCGGCAGCAGGCGTGATTCGAGGTCAGAAACACCCAGTTCCGGATAATCGTAGGTCCAATACCACTGGTTGCCGGTGACCTTCACCACCACGTCGGCGGGCGGCATGTCGTTGAAGTCTTTCAGCAGACGCAGCGAAAAGACCGCGACAACCACGAGGATGACGACCGGCACAACCGTCCAGAGGATTTCGATCGCCGTGTTATGCGAGAACTTGGCCGGGTTCGGATTGGCTTTCTTGTTGTAGCGGACGACAATCCAGATCAGCAGTCCCAGCACAAGTACGCAGATGGCAGTGATGATGTAGAAGAGAAAACCGTCGTAGAACCAGGTAACCCGGCCCGCCAGTTCCGTTGCGGCAGGCTGGAAGCCGATGGCCTTGTCGGTCGGTTGACCATTCTTCAGGACCTCGTCCGCAAAAGCGGAAACCGACAGCACGCTTCCCAGAAGCCCTGTCGCAATGCCAGATGCAGCCTTGGTCAGCCTCCGACCGAACAGCCCACTCATGCCCATTCGCAAAATCCTCATATTGACCACCCCCGCAATTGCCGGCGGCCTTTGACCTGTACCCCGCGCGCTCAGGTCAGACGACGGCACGCGAACGCCGGGCGCATTAGTCCCACCCGGTTTGAAACGATCCCATAATGCGTTCGCGGCCAAATGCAAAGGGCAAAAAACGCCGGTCCGGGCTTTCGCAAAGGCTTATGCGCATTCAGCGGAAAAAATGCGTTCTTTTGTCGCAGGTGTGGCGGCGCACGAACACACCCTTTCCTTCCGATCGGCCGATAATCCCTAGCCATCGGCGCCGGGCGTGCCTAAATAGGTGTTTGATTGTCACCTATCGCCGAGACTTGCATGGCCCTCCCCGCTTCCGATTCGTCCGCCGCATCCTCCAGTGACTGGGGCGACTTCGACCTGTCCGCCGCCCATCAGGCGCTCGACGCGGCGCTACAAGGCGCGGACGACGGCGAGATATTCATCGAAAAACGCGAGACCGAATCACTTCTGTTCGATGACGGCCGTTTGAAATCTTCGGCCTATGGCGCCGACCAGGGCTTCGGCTTCCGCGTCGTGGCCGGCGAGACCATCGGCTTTGCCAACAGCGCCGAGCTGTCGATGGACGCCATTCACCGAGCGTCCGAGGCAGCGGTCCTGGCAAAACAAGGTAAAACCGTTGATGTAACGCTGAAACACAGCAATCCGCCACGTTCGAACCAAAGTTATTACAAAGCTCATGATCCCTTGGGGGAAATGGCTTTCGCCGACAAGATCGCGCTCCTGCAGGCCATCAACGAATATGCCCGCGACAAGCATTCCGGCGTGGTGCAGGTGTCAGCCTCGCTGGCCGCGGACAAGCGCGCCATCACCATCCTGCGCGGTGGCGGCGAGGTCTATCACGACTACCGGCCGCTGGTGCGGATCAGCGTCAGCGTCTCGATCGAGAAGGATGGCCATCGCGAAACGGCGTCCTCCGGCGGTGGCGGGCGCATTTCGTGGTTCGACATCACTTCGCCGGACAAATGGCAGGCCAATGTCGACGAAGCCATCCGCATGGCGTTGGTCAATCTTGACGCTGTTCCGGCCCCGGCCGGCGAGATGGACGTGGTGCTCGGGCCTGGCTGGCCCGGTGTGCTGATCCATGAGGCGGTCGGCCATGGCCTGGAAGGCGATTTCAACCGCAAAGGCACCTCGGCCTTCTCCGGCAAGATGGGCACGCAGGTCGCCGCCAAGGGCGTGACCATCGTCGACGACGGCACCATCATGGACGCGCGCGGATCGCTCAACATTGACGACGAAGGCACACCGACCTCGTGCACGACCTTGATCGAGGACGGGACGCTCGTCGGCTACATGCATGACCGGCTATCGGCGCGGCAGATGAACGCCACGCCGACGGGCAATGGCCGCCGACAATCCTATGCCCACCAGCCCTACCCGCGCATGACCAACACCTTCATGCGTGGCGGTTCAGACAAGCTGGCCGACATGATTGCCAACACGAAAAAGGGCCTATACGCCGTCAATTTCGGTGGCGGCCAGGTCGACATCACCAATGGCAAGTTCGTCTTCCAGTGCACCGAGGCCTACCTGATCGAAGACGGCAAGGTCGGTCAGGCGGTCAAGGGCGCAACCCTGATCGGCGACGGTCCGGCGGCCATGCGCGGCGTCGATATGATCGGTGACGACTTCAAGTTCGATCCCGGCGTCGGCACCTGTGGCAAGCAAGGCCAGTCGGTTCCGGTCGGCATCGGCCAGCCGAGCCTGAGGATTAAAGGCCTGACGGTCGGCGGCACCAACTGAGGCCAAAGCGCGCCCAACGGGTTACACGCAATTAACTTGAATAATTGCGTGTGAAACGAAATGACTAGGCAGGGGTGGCACCGGGCTGCCCTGTTCGATTCGTGGCCAGTCATGCGTTTTTCTCCCCTGCCCTGTCTGTTGCTGATGTGTGCGGCCCCACCCGCGCAGGCGCAGGAGGTTGCACCGGGCACGGTGGCTCGCTACGACGCTGCGTTCTTCAAGGCGTTCCAGGTCAATTCGGCCTATGACATGGTTTTGCGCGTGCCGGGCTTCGTCTTCGATGCCGGTGACGACGCGCGCGGCTTTTCCGGGACGGCGGGCAATGTCATCATCGACGGCCAGCGTCCGGCCAGCAAGTCCGACCTCGGCACCACCCTGTCCAATATCAATGCCGCTCAGGTCGACCATGTCGAGCTGATTACCGGCGGTGCACCCGGCATCGACATGCATGGCCAGCGCCAGATCGTCAATGTGGTGCGCAAGGCCGACGCCCGCCCCAGCCTGTCGCTCATGGCCATCAACCGAAACCTCGGCGGCTATAACGACAAAGGCGTGCTGTGGTTCAGCTTCAACGACAACCGCAATGGTCGCAGTACTGACATCACCGCCGATGTGTACAGTTTCTTCGACAACGAAGCCAACCACGCCTACCGCACCGTGCGTCGGGCCAATGGCGTCGTCGAGCCGCTCGATATTCCACAACACGGCGGCGGAGCGGGACTTGAATCTCAGGCGTCGCATTCGCGGGCGCTGTGGGGTGGCAAGCTGTCGCTCAACGGCAGCTACAATCCATCGATTTACAGGTGGCACGCCGCCTTCAATGGCGCCAGTACGGCTAGCGAGATCTACATCGAAAAGGACATGCCGAGCGAAATCGGCGGCCAGTACGAGCGCAAATTCGCCCACGGCCTGGGGTTGGACCTGAATCTGCTTCGCCGCCACGACCGCAATCACGTGCTCGACAGCTATGCCGATGCCAGCGGCCCGGCCACCTTCCAGGCGCAGCGGCTGACGGACGAACATATTGTCAATGGGCGCGTCAGCTGGGAAAAGCGCACCGGCCTGACCTTCATCGCCGGCACCGAGCAAGCCTTCAACAGCCGCGACGATGTCTCGTCCTATGCCGCGCCGGCGTCGAGCCCAAGCAACAACCAGGTGCGCGTCGAGGAAAACCGCACGGAGTCGTTCGTCTCGGGCAACTGGCAGGCAACACCGAAACTGGCGATGGAAGCCGAACTGAAAGTCGAAAACTCGACCATCTCCGTGCCGAAAGACCATCGCGCCGACAGCTTCGTTTATTACAAGCCGCGTTTCCAGGCGGTCTATGCGCTCAATCCCGCCACCAAGCTGAGCTGGAAGACGATGCGCCAGGTCGATCAGCTGAGCTTTTCCAGCTTCGCCTCATCCGTCGATCTGCAGGCGAGCAAGGTGACGCTCGGCAACACCGCCCTGGTGCCGCAGAAGATGTGGCTGAACACCTTGATCCTGGAACGGTCGTTCTGGACCAAGGGCGCCGTCAGCCTGGCCTATGAACACTATGACGTCGACGATACATCGGACTTCATCGCCGTGTTCGACGGGACGAGCGTCTATACGGCCAGCGGCAATATCGGACCGTCGAAGTGGGACTATCTGAAGCTCAAGCTCGACCTGCCGCTGGACCGGTTGCACGTCAAGGGCGGCCTGCTAAGCGTCGACTGGACCAACCGCCAGACCGCGGTCATCGACCCGGTCACCGGCGACCATCGCCAGATGTCGGGCGTCGAGCCGAACCGTTACACAGTCAATTTCAGCCAGGACTTCCCGGAGCTGCGCACCAGCTGGGGCATCGATGTCGAGGGCCGCAACAGCGACCGCAATTACCAGGCCAATGAGCTGAATTATAACCACTACGATCCGTGGACGCAGGTGTGGTTCCAGTACAAGACGCCAAGGAAGCTCTTGGTGCGGATGACGCTGAAAAATCCGCTCGGCCTGCGCTATTCGAAGGACCGCATCGTCTATCAGGGGCTGCGCGAGCTGACGCCGGTGTCGTTCGTCCAGCATGAGACCGCGAAGATCCCGCCGATCCTCGAGCTCAAGCTGAAGAAGGATATCTAGGCTTCCCTGGCGGTGTCGTTGGCGCCGTGCGCCCAGCCCTTGATGGCGAAGGACAACAGGAAGAAGACCACGCCCAGGCCGACGCCCCACCAGCCGATCAGGTTGAAGACATCGAGCGACGACTTCAGTGCCGCGCCGGCATTCAGCACCTTGCCGCCGACCGTTTCGGTGGCGGTCAGCGCGGCGATTTCGCTGGCCAGGTACTGCGCGCCCGATGTGCCGAGGAACCAGACGGCCATCATGGTGGCGACGAGCATCGGCGGCGACAGCTTGGTCTGCTGCGACAGGCCGACCGGCGACAGCGTCAGCTCGCCGATGGTGTGGAACATGTTGGTCATGACCAGGAAGATCACCGGCAGGCGGAAGGCGCTGTCGGCCAGGCCAGCCTGCGCTGCCCAGACCAGGATCAGGAAACCGAGGCCGACATTGACCAGCGCGAAGGCGAACTTCTTGACCGGATCCGGATCCTTGCCGCGGCGCCCAAGGTAAGTGAACAGCCAGGCGAAGACCGGCGCGCCGAGCAGGATGAAGCACGGATTGAAGGTCTGGGTCTGGGACGCCGTCAGGCTGGTGTCGATCCAGGTGTAGCCGGCAGGCAGCGACATGGCCGCCAGCTGCTCGGCCGAAGCGAAGACGAACGAGCCGATCTGGACCGGATGCGGGAAGAAGTTGAGCACGGTGTTGCGCTCGGCGAACAGGCTGAGCGAACTGCCGGCCTGCTCGAACAGGGACCAGAAGATCACCGACGCCACTGTCAGAACGATGGCCAGGCCGAGGCGGAAATTCTCTACCGTTGTCAGCTTGGTCACCATCTGGAAGATGACATAGCCGCCGATCAGCACGACGCCGATCAGTTCCGCCCAGCCGACCATGCCGTGATGCTGGACCAGGCAGAAGACCACCGGAATACCGAGCAGGCCAACACCATAGATCAGCCATTCGCGGCTGAAGATGCCGGCGACCTTTTCCTTGAGTTTGACGGGATCGGGCGCCTCGCCCTTGCCTTCCAGCCACTTCTTGCCGAGCGTGAAGCAGACAAGCCCGGCCAGCATGCCGACGCCCGCCAGGCCGAAGCCGTAGCTCCAGCCGAAGCGCTCGCCCAGCCAGCCGCACAGGAAGGACGACCAGAAAGAGCCGAGATTGATGCCGTAGTAATAGAGCTGGAAGCCGGAATCGCGGCGCGGATCCCTGTCCTTGTAAAGCTGACCGACGATCGAGGAGATGTTGGGCTTCATGAAGCCGACGCCCATGATGATCAGCGATACGGCCAGATAATAGGCGTTTTCGTTCCAGTTGACGCCCTTGACTACCTCAGTGGTGAAGCTGCCCTTGGGCATGACGGCCGGGATCGGCGCATTGGCCGGCAAGTCCTTGAAGGCAAAGCCTCCATCGGGCGCCGGATCGTAGGCATAAAGCTGGTCGCCGACCTTGAGCTTGACGGTACGGCTGCCTTCGCGGCCCTGGGCGACGAACTCGTAGGCGTGGCCTTGGTAGGTCAGTGTCTGGCGATGGTCGGGGCCTTCGAAGGCCATGCCGAAATGGCCGAAGACCAGGAGGATGGCGCCGAAGATGATCGCCTTGCGCGTCCCCAGCCAGCGGTCGGCCACCAGGCCACCGAGCAGCGGCATAAGGTAGACGAGTGCCGTATAGGAACCGTATTGTGCGCTGGCGCGCTCGTCGCTGAACAGGAAGTGCTGGGTAAGGTAGTAGATCAGCAGCGCCCGCATGCCGTAATAGGAAAAGCGCTCCCAGACCTCGGCGAAAAAGCAGGCGATCAACCCCTTCGGGTGGTTCCGCATCTGCAGGAAAACCGGAACGGCGGTCACCGCCGTCACCAGGATGCAGGCGACCAGAAGGAAGTTGATCATGCGGGTACTCGTAAAAAATGGTTACGTTTTTTACGAGACAATCAGCAAACGGAGCGTTTGGCAAGCGGCCTTTAGTAGGCTTCCTCTTCGTAAAGCTTGCTCAGATCGCCCTGCCAGCGGCCGTGGTACAACTCCAGAAGGCGATCGGCAGGCGTCAGGCCGCTGTCGGCGATCTCGAACAGCTCGTTGAGATAACCGGTCTCATCAACCAAGCCGCCAGACAGGCGATTACGGTTCTTCAGGCCCTGCTTGGCGATGTTGAGCACATCGAGCGCCCAGTCACGCACCGGCCGGCCGGCGATCTCGCCTTTCAGGCCGGTCTTCGCCGCCATACCGCGCAAGGTGTTGTGGTCGGCGTTCGTCCAATCCTTGACCAGCTCCCAGGCGGCCTCGAGCGACGGCTGGTCGTAAAGCAAGCCGCCCCACAGCGCCGGCAGAGCACACAGGCGCGTCCACGGTCCGGCATCGGCGCCGCGCATCTCGAGGTATTTCTTCAGGCGGACTTCCGGAAACAGGGTGGTCAGGTGGTCGGCCCAGTCGTCCATGGTCGGCTTATGGCCGGGATAGCCTGGCAGATTGCCGTCCAGAAAGGCTTTGAAATCCTGGCCGGACGCGTCGATATAGCCGCCGTTTTCGGGCACGTTGCGCTTGACGAAATACATCGGCACATCGAGCGCATAGCGGGCATAGCGTTCAAAGCCGAAGCTGTCCTCAAAGACAAAATCGAGCATGCCGGTGCGATCCGGATCGGTGTCGGTCCAGACGTTGGCGCGGGCGGACAGGAAACCGTTCGGCTTGCCCTCGGTGAACGGCGAATTGGCGAACAGGGCGGTGGCGATCGGCTGCAGGGCCAGCGAGACGCGGAACTTCAGCACCATGTCGGCTTCGGATTCGTAGTCGAGATTGGCCTGGACGGTGCAGGTGCGCAGCATCATGTCGAGGCCGAGATTGCCGACCTTCGGCATATAGCTGCGCATGATGTTGTAGCGGCCTTTAGGCATGACCGGCGTTTCAGCGCGCGTCCACAGCGGCGAGAAGCCAACGCCCAGGAAACCGAGGCCCAGCTCAGATGCGACCGCCTTGACCTCTTCGAGGTGCTGACCGGTTTCGTCGCAAATGTCGTGCAGGGTTTCGAGCGGCGCGCCACTAAGTTCGAACTGGCCGCCGGGCTCCAGCGAAACCGAGGCGCCGTTGCGGCTCAGGGCAATCAGAGTGTCTTTCTCATAGACACCTTGCCAGCCAAAGCGCATCAGGCCCTTGAGCATGGCTTCGATACCGTCGGGCCCGGCATATTCCGGGCGGCGCAGGTTATCGAGATGGAAGACGAACTTTTCGTGCTCGGCGCCGATGCGCCACTTGTCGCGGGGCTTGCTGCCGGCCTCGAAATAGCCGACCAGCTCCGAGAACGAACGAATGGGCTCCGCGTCCGAATTATAAGCCATCCGTTTCAGTCCCTGTTACACTATAAAAGCCCGCGCCTATATGGGCCGCTCTTCGCTCTCGCACAAGTCAAGTTTGGTAATTTTACCGCCAATCGCCCGCAGCCGCCTGAAACAGCGTCAGGGCCGAGATGGCAGCGGTGTCAGCGCGCAGGATACGCGGGCCGAGATTGACCGGGCGGACATTGGGCAAGCTACGCAGGATCTGCCGTTCGGTGTCGTCGAAGCCGCCTTCGGGGCCGATCAGGATGGCGGCCGCGCCTGGCTTGACAACGTCGAGCATCGGCCGGGTCTGTTTGTCGTCGGCGTGGGTCGAGTCCTCATCGCCGAAATATACCGCGTCATAAACCATATGTTCCAACAGCTTTTCGAGTTTTAACGGCGGTAAAACTTCTGGTACATCAAGGCGTTCGGTCTGCTCGGCGGCCTCCTGGGCGATCAGGCGCAGCCGTTCGACGTTGGTGTGGTCGGCATTGGAGCGGCGCGTGATCAGGAGCTGGATCTTCGCCGCGCCCAGCTCGGTAGCCTTTTCGATAATGGTCTCGAGCCGGTTGCGCTTGATCAGGGCGACCAGGAGGGTCGGCCCCTGCCCTGTGGTTTGAGAGCGCGTCTGTTCGGTCAGTTCGATGCGCACGGACTTCTTGCCGGCTTCGACGATACGGGCCGTCCATTCGCCGTCGCGACCGTTGAAGACGCTGATTTCGTCGCCCGGCCCCTTGCGCATGACGGCAGCCAGATAGCGCCCCTGCTCAGGTGGCAGGGACAGGGTGAGGCCCGCGGAAAGAGCCGCCGGATCGGTGAGATAAAGCCGGATCATGGGCGGCTTTTAGGGCTATTTCAGGCGCTCCGCAATAAAGGCGTCAACTGCGTCGGTATAGGCGCCCGGCAGGCCGAGATTATCGTTGATCTGCATGTGCGTCAGATCCTGTGGAAGTATCCACGTCTCCTTGCCATTAGCCTTGAGCTGGGCGGCGAAGGCGCGCGCCTGGCCGCAGGAATCGTCTGGCCGTTTGGTGGCGCACAGCAGCAGCATCGGTACACTGCCCGGCTTGAGTTGCTGGGCCGGTGATAGGCTGGCCCAATAGGCCGGATCCTTGCCGAAGGCGTCGTCGTAAAGTTTCGGGTGCTTTTTCTGCATGACGGCCGGCACGTCGAGCCCGGCGGAATCGATCACCACCGTGCCCCGCCAGACCTGGCCGCCTGCGGCCGTGACTCGCGCCGGGTAGGACGACAGCAAGGCCACCAGATGTGCGCCCGCCGAATGGCCCATCAGGATGACTTTAGAACCGTCACCGCCCCATTCCGCCGCGTGGGCCTGCACATAGGCCGTGGCGGCGGCGATATCCTTCGCCTGCACGTCGACGCCGGACTGCGGCAACATGCGATAGTTGACGCTGACCAGGATGAAGCCCTTGGGCAGCCAGTGCTTCAGTTTGTTGTCGATCACGCCGCGTGAAGTCTTGTCGCCGATACGCCAGCCGCCGCCGTGGACCATGACAATGACAGGCGCGTGGCTGGCCCCCGGCGGTGCATAGACGTCGATGGCCTGAGCCGGATCGGCGCCATAGCTGAGCGTCTTCAAGGTGGCGCCGGGCACGGTCGCGGCCGGATCCGCCGGCGCCGCGACCGATTTTTCCTTCATTCGCGCAATGAAGCGCTCGCGCAGGGTTTGACCATTGGCGATGGCGGCAAAAGTGCCGCCGATCAACAGGGACACAAGCAAAATCCTGGCTGTCTTCATCGGTATCTCCGGATTGCCGGAAACAACCTCAGCCAGACGGCCAAATTAGGGCAGCCATTTTGCGCGAAAGTATTAGTTGGTCACAGATGCGCTTGCGGATGCCGTGGTTTCCGCGGCCACCGCTTCCACAGGCGTTTCCGTAGGCGATACCGCCGGAGCCGCGGCTTCGGTCGCCACCGTGGCAGCCGAGGCAGGCAGTTCTGCCGAGCGACGCAGGAAATAGGCCTGACGCCAGGCGACCATATCTTCCTTCTTGGTCTTGCGGAATTCGCGTACGTCGTCCGATGTCATGTCTACCAGCACATAACCCTTTTCGGTGAAGCACGCCTCGCGGGCCTTCGCCATCGCGCGTCCCTGCAGTATCCCTTCGGCGATGCTGGCGCCGATCGAGGCAGCGGCATTCGGCTGATAATAGGAATGCGGAACGCTGGCGCGCGCCGCCTGCTCAGCCTGTCCACAGGCCTGATAGTCGGCTTCGTAGACGTCCGCCGTCTTGCCGGCCTGGACATAGAAGCGCTGTGGCCGAGCGTCCGCAGCCGAAGCAATGCTGAGACCGGCGAGCACCAGAATGGTGATGGATTTGAAATGAGACATAGCAACCCCCAAAGAATTGAAACACATCCCAGGGTAGCAAGTCGCGTGCCAAAATCCGCTTTTAAAGTTGAACCTACTTTTCCAGCAGGATGGCGCTCCAGACGTCGTGCGTGCCGGCGATCCGCTCCAGGCGTGGGTAGCGCAGGCCGCCGTGGTAGTCGATCTTGACCGTCTTATAGCGGTCGCCCGACTTGATCAGCAGCTCGATCGGATCAGCGCTGCCCGGCTTGCTGTCCTTGCCATCCTTAACTGGAGCCGCCGCCTTGATGGCGGCCTTGAGGTCGTCTGGATCATAGGCCACGCCGTTAACTGCCACGATCTGCATGCCGATGGTCAGGCCCGCCTTATAGGCCAGGCTGTCCCACTGCACATTGCGCAGGGTGCCGTCCTTACCGGCGGCAAAGCCCAGGCTGTAGTGGAAATCGTTGTATTTGCGCTTGGTTTCGCGGGCCTTGAAATAGTCGGTCGGCGTGTCGGTGTAGACCAGCTTATAGCCGGCGCGGGTGATGCCGTCGAAAGGCGGCTTCTGGCCGTGGTCGTCCAGCCGGGTCTTCAGGAAAGCCGCCCAATCATAGGGATAGATGGCATTGAGCGTCTTGACCACATCGTCGAACGTATAGGTCAGCTCGCCCGTGGCGCCGTCGTTGACACCGAAGAAGGCGCGGGCAAAGTCATCGAGCGACTTCTTGCCGCCGGTCTTTTCGCGGATCAGGGTGTCGGCATCGAGCCAGATCAGGGCGCCCTGGTTGTAATATTCCTCGGACGCCTGCCAGTTCGGCCAGGACAGCGGCGGCCGGTCGGCGATGATCGGGTCGTTGGTGGTGTCCTTCAGGTCGCGCCACTGACGGGCGGCCAGGTTGTCGTAATAGGCCGCCGTGACCGCCAGCGCGCCGAGATACTGCTCCTTCGACAGGAGACCCGACCGCGCCGCCAGCACATAGCCCCAGTACTGCGTCTGACCTTCGTAGACCCAGAGCAGGCTGTTGCGCATCGGCATCTGGAAGTCCGGCGTCCACAGATCGGCCGGACGGCGGTATTTGCCGTTCCAGGAATGGGTGAATTCGTGGGCCAGCAGGTCGCGGCCGACGAACTGGGTCTTCCAGTCGGTGAAATAGTCCGGATCGACGCTGTTTTCAGAGCTCTGGTGGTGCTCCAGGCCGATACCGCCAAGCTTGTCCGTCGCCGCCACCAGGAAATCATAATGGTCGTAGTGATGCGAACCGTACAGGCGATAGGCCTGCTGGACCAGCTTGCGGTGGATGGCCAGCACATCGTCGGGGACATTCAGGGCAGAAGCCTTGTCGGCAATGATATTCAGGCGGACGCTGGTCCTGCCCTTTGGATCGAGATCGAGCCGCTTGAAATAGCGACCGGCGAACAGCGGCGAGTCGATCAGGGTGTCGTAAGAGGTCGGCTTGAACGTGACGGTGTTGTCGGTGCCGACATTGGCGGCTTCGAGCGCGCTGCCCTGGCCCCAGCCTTCCGGCAGCTTGACCGAGGCGGCAACCGGAATACGGCTGACATAGTAGCCGGCCGGATAGAGCGAAGTGACCGTCCATTGCAGGTTCAGCATGTCGGGCGTGACGACGATGCGGCCGATATCGTCATCGACCGGCGCCAGGTACTGAAAGTCGGCGGTGACTTCGCTGACGCCGTCGGGCACCTGGACATGGAAGGCGTTGACTTCGACCGGGTCGCGCGTCCAGGTCAACGGCTTGCCGCCGCCGGTGAAGACGAAGCCGGACATCCTGGAGACTTCACCGCTGGGCTGGTGATTGCCGGGCAGCCACTTCGGCGCCAGCAGGATCAGATCGCCGGGCTTGGCGGGAATGGTTTCGTGAACGCGGAAGATGCGACGGTCGATGTCGGTAGCGTCGACCTGCAGGCCGATTGTTCCGGGATAGGCGATGTCCTGCGCTGACGGCAAGGCGGCGGGCATGGGCAAAGGTTTCGGTGGTTCCTGCGCAAAGGCAGGTCCAGACAGGACCGTGAGACAGGACGTCAGAAGCCAAAACCGCCGGATCATGGAAACCCCTTCGCTGCAAAAAAGTGTAACGAAGACCAGAAAAGCGCCCTTGTAAAGGGAATGGTTGCCGATGCGACGATATTTTACCGAAGTGTTCCGACCTTGCGTCCTTGTCAAAATCGCCGCATCGATTGTGGACGCTCAACAAGGACCGATATGACGCCGCCCCCCTTGCCTCCTCAGTTGGCCGCCATGCTGAAGCAGGCGATGGCCCTGCACGGTCAGGGCCAGATCGCCCAAGCGCGCGACCTGTACCGCCAGATACTTCAGGTGGCGCCGAAGGATATCGATACCCTCTATTCGCTCGGGGCTGCCGAATGTCAGCTGGGCAACCTGGAGGCGGGGATCGAAGTGCTGGGGCAGCTGATCGCTCTCGATCCTGCTCAGCCGGAGGTGCTGTACAATCGAGGCACGGCACAGCTTGAGTTGGGACGGCATGCCGAAGCGCTGGCCAGTTTCGAGGCGGCTCTGGCTCTCAGGCCAGGAGACGCCGGAACATGGGTCAATCGCGGCAATGCCCTGCGCAAGCTGGAGCGGCTGGACGACGCTTTGATGAGCTACGACCAGGCGCTGGCGATCCAGCCCGGCCTGGCCGAAGCCCACTTCAATCGCGGCAACCTGCTGCACCAGATGAAGCGCCCCGAAGAGGCCCTAGCCAGTTACGACCGGGCTCTGGCGCTGCAGCCGGGACATGCAGAGGCGTTGCGCGGGCGTGGTGACATTCTGCAGGCCCTGAACCGTCTTGATGAGGCCCTGGCCGACTTCGATCGGGCGATGGCGATCTATGAGCGCCTGCCCCCAGGACTGCCCGGTTCTGAATGGCTACCTGGTCAGCGCCTCTATACCCAGATGAGTCTGTCCGACTGGTCTCAGTTTCATGAGCGGCGGACGCAGATGATCGCCGGCATCGAGCGTGGCGAACGCGCCGTCGTGCCGTTCCACCTCCAAGCGCTTATCGATTCGCCGGCGCTGCACCAGAAGGCGGCCAGGATTTTTGCGACGGCTGAGGTTCCGGCGGTAAGCCCTGTCCCGCCGAAATATGCGCGGCACGAACGCCTTCGCGTCGCCTATGTTTCGTCGGACTTTACCAACCATCCGGTCGGCCACCTTATAGCCGCGCTGCTGGAGCATCATGATCGGACCCGGTTTGAGGTTTTTGCCTTCTCCTCCGGACCGCCGACGGACGATGCGTGGCGGAAGCGTATTCGCGAGGCCGTCGACCATTTCATCGATATCTCCGGAATGCCGGACCAAGAGGCGATCGCGCTGGCGCGACAGCATGAGATCGATATTGCCGTCGATCTGAACGGCTTTACCCAGGATAGGCGCACGGGCTTTTTCGCCGGCCGGGCCGCGCCGATCCAGCTGAGTTATCTCGGGTATCTTGGAACAATGGAAGCGGCATGTATAGACTACCTGATCGCCGACGCGACCATTATTCCGGAAAACGAGAAGGAATTTTATTCCGAGAAAATCATTTATCTGCCTTCGTATCAGATCAACGATGACAGGCTGACGCCGTCGCCGGAGCCGGTATCGCGGGCGCAATTCGGGCTGCCCGAAACGGCGTTTGTCTTCTGCTCGTTCAATCACAATTACAAGCTGACACCCGACACCTTTGACTCTTGGATGCGGATTTTGGATCGGGTTCCGGACAGCGTGCTGTGGCTGCACGTCAACGCGCCGACAGCCATGCACAACATCCGCAAGGAGGCCGCACGGCGGGGCATCGACCCCGGCCGGATCATTTTCGCCGAGCGCGTGCCACTGGAAAAGCACCTGGCGCGGCAATCGCTGGCCGACCTGTTCCTTGATACGCATCCCTACAACGCCGGCGCCACGGCCAGCAATGCGCTCAGGATGGGCCCGCCGGTTATAACTTGCGCCGGCCAGTCGTTCCCCGCCCGTTACGGCGCCAGTCTGCTGACCGCGATGGGCCTGCCCGAAATGATCACCACGACGGTCGAAGACTACGAAAAGCGGGCGGTCGAACTGGCAACTGATCCCGCTCGGTTTGCCGTCATCCGACAGAAGCTACGCGACGCCCTGCCAACTTGCGCCCTGTTCGACACCCTGGCGTCGACGCGGGCCATCGAAGCTGCCTATATGGCCGCCTATGACCGCCACCAGAACGGCCTTCCACCAGAGGATATTTGGATCAGGCCTCCGGCAGGGGAATGAACTCCACGTCGTCGCCCGGCACCTTCGGGAAGCGGCCGGCTTGCCAGTCGGTCTTGGCCTGTTCGATGCGATCCAGTCGCGACGACACGAAGTTCCAGTAGATGTGGCGCTCAGTCAGGTGTTCGCCGCCGATGATGACGAAGTGGACATCGCCACCGAGCGCTTCGATCTGGACGTGGGCCTTGGGTTTCAGCACCGCCATCGAATGGGCCGGCAGGCGCAGGCCTTCGACGCCTAACTCACCCGCACAGACATAGATGGCGCGCTCCTCGACGCCCATCGGCACCTGCAACGTGCGGCCGATCTTCATCTTGGCTTCGGCGTACAGCGTGTCGGCATAGGTCTTGACCGGCGACTTCAATCCGTAGGCGGAGCCCATCATCACCCGCACGGCCACGCCATTGTCGTTGAAGGCCGGAATTTCGGCGGTGTCATAGTGGAAGAAAGCCGGATCGATTTCCTCATCGGCTTCCGGCAGGGCCAGCCACAGTTGCAGGCCGTCGAGCTTGCGCGTCTTTTCCATCGCCGCCGGCTCTTCGCGTTCAGAATGGACGATGCCCTTGCCGGCGACCATCAGGTTGACATCGCCGGGAGCGATCACCGACCGCGATCCCAGCGAATCCCGATGCAGGATATGGCCGTCGAACAGATAGGTGACGGTCGCCAGGTTGATGTGCGGATGCGGGCGGACATTGACGCCGTGGCCAGGCGCGAACTCGGCCGGGCCCATATGGTCGAAGAAGATCCACGGCCCGACCATGCGGTGCTTGGCGAACGGGAGGACGCGGCGGACGCTGAAACCGCCCAGGTCCTTTTCGCGCGCCGGAATCACCATCGCCACGCAATCGGGCAGGTTTTCGATTGGGCTTAAGTCATCGCTCATGGCGGGCTCCTTCGGATTTAGTGGCGGCGCTTACGGCGCTTGGACTTGGCTTTCACGGGCGCGGGCTGGGCTTCGGCGGCTTGCGGCGTCGCAGGCGCGGCTTCGGGCTGAGCGGCGGGCGCAGGCGTCGCTAAAGCTGCGGCCGGCTGGCGGGCCGGCAGCAGCTCGACCGTAGTCTGAAGCGGAATGTCGCGCTGGGAGAAGCGGTCGTGTACCACAGCCTTGATGGTGTAGACGCCGGTCGGATCGGTCGGCTCGAAGTTGAGCAGCATGACGCGATCGCGGTTATCATAGACGCCCTTGCCGACGCGGCCGACCCAGACCGGCAGGTCCTTGTAGTCGCTGTGGCCGTAGATGGCGCCGGAGGGATCGAACACCTGCATGTCGCTCATGACGCGGGCGATGCCGTTGGCGTCCGCCTGGGCACCGACCATCAGGATTTTGACCGCCAGCACGGCGCCGGGTTCGGCGCGGGCGACACGGCTTAAGGCGCGCGCGCCGCCCGGCTTGTTGAACTCTTCCAGCTCGGCCTTGGGGATGACCACCAGCATGGCCGAGAAGGTGCCGTTATGGTCCGGAAAGCCAAAGCCGGGGTCATACTCGACCGTACGGGTGCCCTGTGGGAGCAGGATGGCCGGCTTTTCGGTTTTCTGAGCCTCGGGCGTCTGGGCTGAGACGGCTGTGGCGACGCCAAGCTGGGCCCCAATCGTCAAAGCCACCCAAAGCTGTTTCATCGTCGCGCCCTTATGCATCGGGCGCATATATGTCACGCGTCCTGTGGCGGAACAAGGGCGGAAACGCGTCAGCTGGCTGCGTTATCCGGGACGGCGCCGAGCTCGCCGGCTTCGCGGGCCTTCCTGCCGTAGACCCACTCGAAGACTGGTGACGCCATGACCGTGGTGACGATGGCCATCAGCACCAGCATCGAGAACAGGGTCGGGCCGATAATGCCCTTCTGCAGGCCGATATTGATGATGATCAGCTCCATCAAGCCACGCGAGTTCATCAGGGCGCCGATACCCAGCGCCGTGCGGTTGTCCTCACCGGTGAAGCGGGCGGCGATGTAGCAGGCGCCGAACTTGGCCAGGATCGAAGCCAGCAGGACGCCCGCGGCGATCAGCAGCAGCTCCGGCGTGTTGACCATGTCCATGCGCGTGTTCAGGCCCGAATAGGTGAAGAACATTGGCAGCAGCACGACCACGGCAAACGGCTCAACCTTCTTCTTCAGTTCTTCGACGAACTTGCCGCGCGGCATGGCGGTCCCAAGGATGAAGCCGCCGAAAATGGCGTGGATGCCGACCGCATCCATGACAAAGGCGGCGATGAAGAAGCAGATCATGGTGATGGCCATGACCGTGTAGGTCATTTCGCCCTTTTCCTCGACCATACGGCCAAGCGGCGCCAGCAATTTCCGGCCGACGAAGACGACAAACAGGGCGAACGCCACGCCGCCGAAGATGGCCACCACGGCCACGCCCGGTCCGGCGCCGAACGTCGCCAGCACGATCGCCAGCACGCACCAGGATACCGCATCATCGAACGCGCCCGCCGTCAGGGATAGCGTGCCGAGCGCCGAGTTCGACAGGCCGCGCTCATGGACGATGCGGGCCAGCATCGGGAAAGCGGTCAGGGCGATGCAGGCAGCCATGAACAGGGTTGCCGGGCCTACACCCAGGCCGTCGGCGAACAGACCGGGCACCTTGAGAAGCCAGGGCGTGATCAGGATGGCGATAACAGCCGGCGCGGCGATGCCGGCCAGCGATACGGCAAAGGCACTGCCGCCCTTGGATTTGAAATGATCAGCGCGGAAGCCGGTGCCGACCATGAACATATAGAGCCCGACGCCGAACTGCGCGCCGGTATAGAGCACATTGCGCGTTTCCTTAGGGAAGATCGCGGCCTGAATGTCCGGGAAAAACAGGCCAAGCAAGGATGGCCCGAGCACGACGCCGGCAATCATTTCACCGACCACCTGCGGTTGGCCGAGGAATTTCTGGCCCAACCAGCCGACGACGCGGCAGGTGACGATGATGACGGCCAACTGCAGGAAGAAATGGACGCTGAAATCGCCCGGTGCATAGGTGTGCGGGCCGCCCGGCGTCGCGGCGGGGCCGTGTGCCGACAGAAGATTGGCCAGCGTGTCCACGGTGCCGTGGAGCAGGCCCGGCGGTAGAAGATCGAAGCTCATTGTGCGTTTCCCGGTCTGTTTTTATAGTCTGCCGCTCGGACATGACAAGGCTGTCATAGTGAAGGGCTTTTCCGGATGCGCAAGTGCAATTCGATGTCGCAGCGCAAAAATTAAGTCTTTTATTTTATTGGAAATTTTCCCTGTTGCCGATCCACCACAGTGTAGTAATGTAGGTACATATGGCATTTAATTTTGCGTATATGTTGCTACATTGGAGATCGCTGTCATGAGCACTTTTTCCAGCCGCGAGTTCAACCAGGATGTCGGCAAGGCCAAGCGCGCCGCCCAACACGGCCCGGTGTTCATCACCGATCGCGGCCGACCGTCGCATGTCCTGATGAGCTTCGAAACGTTCCGCCAGATGAGCGGCCAGACCGAGACGATTGTCGACCTTCTGGCCTTCCCCGAAGGCCTGGACGGCGGCCTCGACGCGCAGCGTAGCGCGGCCTGGGACCGCCGCGAGGGTCTTTAGATGTACCTGCTCGACACAGCCGTCATCGCCGAACTGGGCCGTGCCAAGGCCGGCAAGGCCAACCCGCAGGTGGCACGCTGGGCGGCGGGCGTTGCCAGCCAGAACCTGTTCATTTCCGCTCTGAGCCTGCTTGAACTGGCCGGCGGTGCCGCTCAGGCCGAGCGCAAGGATCGCACATCGGCTGCCGCCTTGCGGGCGTGGGCGGAAGAGACCGTGCCCAAAGCCTTTGACGGCCGCATCCTGGCGGTCGACGCGGCGGTGGCCAGAAAGCGCGCCACCCTGCCCTTCCAGGACCTGCGCACCGACCGCGATGCGGTGCTGGCGGCGACGGCGCTGGCGCACGGCCTGACCCTGGTGACACGCACCCCGGCGGCCTATCGATTCGCGCGGCTCAAACTGCTCGATCCGTGGAGCCACGCCGCACCGGAAATGGCCGATGGCGACTGGCAGGATGCGGCGCGCAGCGGGCCTTACTGGCTCAAAAGCCTGTTCCAGAGGTTCTGAGCCATGGTCACGGACACGCAACGCACCCTCCTGATCGTCGGCGGCGGTACGGCCGGATGGCTGACCGCCTGCGCCCTGGCGCGGAAGCTGGGCACTTCGGTGCAGATCACCGTCATCGAAAGCCCCGATATCGGCGTCATCGGCGTTGGCGAAGGCACCTTCCCGACCATCCGCAAGACGCTGCACAATCTGGGCATCGACGAAGCGACCTTCCTGCGCGAGACGACCGCCACCTACAAGCAGGGCATCAAGTTCGTCGACTGGCTGCACACGCCGAAGCCCGGCCAGCACGCCCATTACCTGCATCCGTTCGATCCGCCCTACGCCGCCGACGGCGTCGACCTGGTGCCGTACTGGCTGCTGCAGAACCCGACCAACCGCCCGCCGTTTGCCGAGGCCATGACGCTTCAGCCACGCGTGGCCGAGGCCGAACGGGCGCCGAAGCGGCCGCACGAGGGCGGTTTCGGCGGACCGCTGACCTTTGCCTATCATTTCGACGCGCTGAAGTTCGCCCGGTTGCTGCAAAAGCATAGCGCCAAGCTTGGAGTCCGGCACCTGACCGGGACTATCGATGGCGTCGATCTGACGAACGACGGCGCCATTGCGGGCGTGCATTCCGCCGAACATGGCCGCCTGACCGCCGACCTCTATGTCGATTGCACCGGCGGCCGCGCCGAGCTGATCGGCAAGGCGCTGGGTGAGCCGTTGTGCAGCGTCCGCCAGCATCTGTTCGCCGACCGGGCGGTCGCGCTGATGGTACCCTATGCGTCGCCGAAAAGTCCGATCGCCTCTTACACGGTGGCGGCGGCGCACGAAGCCGGCTGGACCTGGGACATCGGTCTGTCGGAGCGGCGCGGCATCGGCTACGTCTATTCATCCGCCCACAGCAGCGACGACCGCGCCGAACAGGTTGTCCGCCTCTATGCCGGTGAACAGGCCAAAAACGCGGAAGCCCGCGTCATCCCGTTCGAGCCCGGTTATCGTGAGCGGCAATGGGTGGGCAACTGCGTGGCTATCGGCCTGTCAGCCGGTTTCTTCGAGCCGCTGGAAGCCACCGGTATCGTCATGATCGAAGCGGCCGCCTCCATGTTGGCCGAATTTTTCCCGCACGCGGGCCGGATCGACGCGTCGGCCGGGCGATTCAACCAGTTGATGCGGCTGCGCTGCGAGAAACTCGTCAATTTCCTCAAGCTGCATTACTGTCTGACGCGGCGCGATGAGCCGTTCTGGCGCGACAATGTCGGTGCGAACAGCCTTCCCGATGAACTGCGTGACCTGTTGGACGCCTGGCGGCATCGGCCGCCATCGCCATTCGACTTCCTCACCGACGTCGAGACGTTTGCCTATTTCAACTATCAGTACATTCTCTACGGCATGCAGTTCGATACCGACCTTAACGGCGCGCGGCAGGCCTATCCGGACATGGCGGCGGCGCGGCGGATCTTCGATCGGGTCAAGGGATTCGGCGACCATGCCGTGCGCGACCTGCCCAGCCACCGCGACCTGGTCGAGCACGTGTACCTTCATGGTTTTGGCACCACGGTTTCGCCAAGGCCTAGAGCTTGATCGCCTCCGGCGGCAGGCCGGCGCGGGCGCGTTCCACCATCTGCGTGAAGGCGGCCTCGAGGTTGCGCGTCGCGCGTTTAGTGTCGAACAGCAATGATCCCGGCACATTGGCGGCCAGTTTTGACCGGAGCCCGACCAGCTCCTCAGGATGGGTGGCCAGCCGGACGGCCATGGCCTCATAGGCTTCCGGCGTGCCGGTGATCAGCTCCGGCAAGCCGACGGCGTTAAGCAGGCTGGCGCCCATGCGCGCCGGGAAAGACTCGCCGATCCGCGTTAGCACAGGCAAACCTACACGCAAGGCATTGCTGGCGGTCGCGCCGGCATTATAGGGATGGGTGTCGAGGAACAGGTCGGCTTGCTTCAGGCGGGCAAGATGGTCCGCCAGCGGAATGCGTCCGGCGAACACCAGGCGATCCGGATCGACGCCCCTCGTCCCGGTTTCGGCACGCAGACTGGCCTTGGCTGTGTCGTCCGAGACGAAGAGCCAGAGCACGCTTTTCGGCACTTGGACCAGGAGGCGCATCCAGCTGTCGAAGACGTCCGGCGTGATCTTGAACAGCTGATTGAACGAACAGAAGACGAAACCGTCGTCCGGCAGGCCCAGTTCGGCGCGGGTAAACACCCTGTCCGAGATCGCCTGCATTTCGTCATTGACCTGAAAGCACGGCAGGCTGACGACCGCCTCGGCGTAAAAGACGTGATGGCTGTCCGGAATGATCGTTTCGTCCGCCAGGATGTAGTCCATCCATAGCGCGCCCATGCTGCCGAGATAGCCGATATAGTTGACCTGGACCGGCGCGGCGCGGGCGGCAAACACGCCGGCGCGGTTGCCCTTGGTGAAGCCGTTCAGGTCGATGGCAATGTCGATGCCGAGCGCCCGAACTTTGGCGGCGATATCTGCGTCCGGAAGGTCGGTGACAGGGATGAAATGGTCGGCGGCGGTCTTGATCCGCACTGTCCAGTCGTCGTCCGGCCCTGAGGACAGGGAAAAAGCGAAAACCTCAAAACCTGCCCGGTCGTGGCGCTCAAGGACGCCGGCCATCAGGTGCGCGACCGGATGATTGTTGAAATCCGAGGAAAAATAACCGACGCGGATGCGGTCGCGCTTCGGCGGCGCGACCAGTTCCGTCAAGGCGGTGTTGAGCGGAAACAGGGTGCGCGCGTAGATTTCCGCCGCCTGCCGGTGAATGGCCGGATCGTCCACCACCGGCTGGATCTGCAGTGGTGGCGTCGCCGGCTCGCCCCGGCCAACGGCCGCCACCAGAGCGTCACGGCGGGCGTCGAAATCGCGCCAGTCGGCCAGTTGCATGCGTGTGTGCAATGCCTGTCCCTGCAACCAGGCAAAGTCGGGCTGGGCAGCCAGAACGGTGTCGAAATCCGCGGCCGCCTCGGCCAGCCGGCCCACGGCCTGCAAGAGGTTGCCGCGGTTATTGCGGGCGTCGGCAAAGTCCGGCCGGATGGCCAGCGACCGGTCGAAGCTGGCCAGGGCTTCATCAACGCGACGCAGTTCCTGCAACGCATTGCCGCGATTGCTCAGGGCTTCGGCGTGGTCGGGCTTTGCCGCCACGGCGCGGTTATAGCTGTCGAGCGCCGCCGGGATCTGCTTCAAGGCCCACAGCGCATTGCCGCGATTGAACCAGGCTTCGGCATGTTTCGGGTTGAGGCGCAAGGCGGTGTCGTAGCTGGCCAGCGCATCAGCAAAACGGCCAAGCTGATGAAGGGCGGTCCCGAGATGGACATGCGCCTCCACCAAGGCGGGCTGGAGTTGCAGCGCGCGCCGGTAGCCAGCCACGGCCTCATCCAGCCGATTCAGGCAATGCAGGGCGTAAGCGCGGTTGCTATGCGCCTCGGCAAAATCCGGGCGCAGCGCAACAGCCTTGTCGTAACTGGCGGCCGCGCCTTCGAACTGCCGCAGGCTTTGTAGCGTATTGCCGCGGGCAAACCAGGCTTGAAGGTGGTCGGGGCGCGCCTGTAACACTTGGTCGAATGAAGCGACCGCCTCGTCCGGCCGTTTCAGATATTGCAGGGCCAGGCCGCGGTTATATTGCACGTCCGGCTGATCCGGTTTCAGCGCCAGCGACTGCTCGAACAGCCGCACGCCCGCCTCAAACTGGCCTGTCTGGCATTCGACCGTACCCAGCAGCTCCAGCGCCTGCGCGTTGGCCGGATCGACGGCCAGCACCTGCCGGTACAACTCGCGCGCCTCATCCAGACGGCCAGCATTATGCAGGGCCAGGGCCTGTTCCACGCTTACCATGGACGTATGGTCTCCGGCGGCAGCCCGGCCTGGGCGCGTTCGTGCATGGCGGCAAAGGCCGCTTCGAGAGCACGGGTGACGCCTTCGGTATCGAACAGGGCCGCAGTCGGTAGATTGGTGGCAAGTTTAGCCCGGAGTGCAGCCAGTTCCTCTGGATGGGTCGCCAGCCGGATCGCCAGAGCTTCGTAGGCTTCCGGCGTGTCGGTGATCAGCTCCGGCAGACCGACGGCGTGCAAAAGACTCGCGCCATACCGCGCCGGAAACGACTGGCCGATCCGGGTCAACACCGGCAAACCCATGCGCAGCGCGTTGCTGGCCGTCGCCCCGGCATTATAGGGATGGCTGTCGAGGAACAGATCGGCCACCTTTTGCCGCGCCAGGTGCTTTCCCAGCGAAACCCGCTCAGCGAATCGTAAACGATCCGGTTCAACCCCGGCCTTTTGCGCTTCGGCCTTCAAGTTGGCCATCGCAACCGCGTTGTCGACATACAGCCAGAGCACGCTTTTCGGGACCCGGGTCAGAATGCGCATCCACGTGCCGAAGACTTGCGGCGTGAGCTTATAGACCTGATTGAACGAACAGAAGACAAAGCCGTCCTCCGGCAGGCCCAGTTCGGCGCGGGCAAAGACCTTGTCCGACGCGGTCTGGTTGCCGTCATTGACCTGATAGGACGGCAGGTAGGCGATAGCTTCGCTGTAGAAGCGCTGCGCATCGGTCGGAATTAGTGTCTCGTCCGCCAGCAAGTAGTCGAATCCTGGCGCACCCATGCTGCCGAGATAGCCGAGATAGCTCGCCTGCACCGGCGCGGCACGCTCGGCGAAGAGGCCGGCGCGGTAGCCCTTGGTCCAGCCGTTGAGGTCGATGGCGATGTCGATTGCCTTGTCCCGCGCCAGTCTGGCGATGTCGGTGTCCGGCAGGCGTGACACATCGATGAAATAGTCGGCCGCCGTCCGAACCCGCCGCCGCCAGTCGTCGTCGGGGCCGTCGGCCAGCGAAAAGGCAAATACCTCGAATCGGGTACGATCATGCCGCTCCAATGCAGAAGCGATCAGGTGCGCCACAGGGTGATTGCGGAAATCCGAGGAAAAATAGCCGAGCCGGATGCGATCATGGCGATGCCTGGCGGGCGGATCGAGCGTCACCGGCGGCGTTTCGGCCCTGGCGAAGATTTCCGCCGCCTGGCGCTGAAGGCGGGGATCGTCGATCAGGGCCTGGACGGGAAGCGGCGCCGACACCTTCTGCCCCTTGGCAATGCCCGCGGCCAGCGCGTCAAGGCGGCGATCAAAGTCCCGCCAATCGGCCAGTTGCATCCGGGCGTGCAGGGCCTGTCCCATCAGCGAATCAAGGGCCGGTTTCAAAGCCACGGCGCGATCATAAGCCGCGACCGCGTCTTCCAGGCGCCCCTGCGCTTCCAGGGTCAGCCCCTTGCCGTACAAGGCCTCGGCATAATCGGGCAGCCGTTGCAGGGCGCGGTCATAGCTGGCGACGGCGTCGTCGAGCCGGTCCAGGCGGCGCAGCGCCGTGCCGCGGTTGCTCCAGGCCTCGGCATAGGCCGGATCAACGGCCACGGCCCGGTCATAGCTTTGCAGCGCCTCATCGAATCGGCCCAGCAGGGTCAGGACATTGCCCTGGCCGCTCCATGCCTCGGCCAGCCCCGATTCGAGTGCCAGCGCCCGCGCATAGCTTTCGGCCGCCTCGGACAGGCGTTTTGCCTCGAGCAGGAGATGACCGCGATTGAGCCAGGCGTCGCCATAGCCGGGTTCAAGCGCCAGGGCGCGTTCGTAACTGGCGATGGCGTCGGCGGAGCGGACCAGGCCGCGCAAGGCGTTGCCCCGGCTGAACCAGGCCTCGGCATGGTCGGCCCGCAGCGCCACGGCGCGGTCGAAGCTCTCCAGCGCCGCCTGGAACCGACCCAGGTCATTAAGCGCATTGCCGAGATTATGATGAGCGCCGGACTGGCCGGGCGCCAGCTTGACCGAGCGGGCCAAAAGCCTGGCCCCCTCCTCCGTATTACCCAGCTGGCATTCGGCCGCGCCCAGCAGGTTGAGCAGATCCGGACTGGCCGGCTGCACCGCCAGGATCTGCTTGTAGATCCGCCGCGCCTGATCCACCTGACCGCCCTGATGCAGGGCCAGGGCCTGTCGCAATGCCATCTGGTGCTGCGGCGGAAGGGGACGCGCGGTCATCAAGCCTCAGGAGTGGACGGGCCTATGCTCAGGCCCCGATCTTCCCTTACAGTCAGGCCGAAATTTCGGAAAGATCATCAATGCGTTTTGAAGGCGTTGCCTTTCAAAAAAGAACACGCTAAGTGACGGACAACGGAGACGTGGCCGAGAGGCTGAAGGCACTCGTTTGCTAAATGAGCATACCCCTAAAAGGGTATCATGGGTTCGAATCCCATCGTCTCCGCCATTTTCCCTTTTTAGTCGGTCGCCGGACCCTAGAGGTTCAGCGCCTTGCTGCCCCACAGGAAGAACAGACCGCCGATGGCAATGGCGACGCCGTAAGGCACGCCGCCAGTGGTAACCTGTATTTTCTGGCCGAGCGCCAGGGACGCTGCCGCGCGGCGAGGCTGTAGCGCGATCTGGACCAGGGCGACAACGCCGCCGCTGATCGCCGTCGCCAGGGCCAGTATGAGAAGATGGCCCATCCCTGCGAACAGCGACAGGGCGGCAAACAGCTTCACGTCCCCGGCCCCCAGTTTTCCCAGGGAATACATCACCACACCGACCGCAAAGGCGATGCCGCCGGCCAGCAATGCGCCAGGCATTTCCTTTATGCCCGTCGCCGCGCTCCACACCACGAACAGGAGCAGCATGCTCATGACCAGCGGGTTGGGAATGCGCCGCGATTTGATGTCGCTCACCGCCGCGGCCATTAATATCACCGTCAACAGGATATTGACCAGGATGTGGAGCCAGTCGGTCGTCAGCATTGGGCCTGATCACCTGTGTCATGGCACAGCATCTCGACAATCCGGAGATTGTCCGCCGCGCGTTGATAATATTCGGGGCTCGTCGTCAGAGCGCGCTGAAGCAGGGCGCGCGCCTGGGGGAAATCGTTGCGGGCAGCGGCCATCAAGCCGGCATTGTTATACAGGCGTGCCTGATCGTCCGGGCCGGCGCCTTCGGTCGCCTGGTCGTACTGGCCCGACATGGCCAGCGCCAAGCGCAGATTGGTGCGCGCCGGCGACATGCCGGGGCGCAGGCGCAGGGCGGCGGCGAAATCCTCGGCAGCGGCTTCGGACTGGCGGCGCAGAAGCCGGGAATAGCCACGATTGTTCAGAACGATCGCCGATCCGCCGGACAGGTCAATCGCCTTGGCGTAGGCGGCGTCCGCCTCGATCCATTGCCTCAGGCCGTCGTAATAGGCGCCCAGCGCATTCCAGGTCCGCCAGTCCGCCACCCCCGAGGCCGCCGCTTCGCTCAGTCGCCGGAACGACTCCGCGTCGCGGCCGAGACCCGCCAGCGCGATCCCCTCGCCTTGCAAGGCCAGGCCTCGGTTTGCGGCGTCACTTTCGGCGCGTTGATAGGCCTCCAGAGCCTCGGGCAACTGACCACGTTGCAGGTCGAGATCGCCCTCAAGGACATGGAATTCCGCCCTGCCGGGATAGAGCCTGAGTGCCTCGGTGAGGCTCTCTCCGGCGTCCGCCAGCCGCCCTTCGTCGATGGCAGCGGCAATGTCCGCCTTGATCGTCTCGGCAGCCACAGGCGGCTGACCTGCCCCGGCCGCGGCCGGGATCAACAGCAGCCAGGCAAGGGCGGTGACCCGCCTCATGCCCTGCGGCTTGTCCCGCCGATGATCAGGCGGACGCCGAGGCAGCCGTCGCAGGCTTGCAGGGTCTGCTTGCCGCGCAGGGTGCGCGCCAGGCCCTGGGCGACGGCGGCATAGCGCGCGGGATATTCGATGCGGGTTTCGCCGGAATTGATGGCCGTGCCGGGCTTGGGTCTGAAGACAGTCCAGCCATGTCTGACCAGTTTCGTACGCACCGCCTGGGCGCTGTCACCCTGGCCTTCGGCATAAACGATTTCCAGCGGCCGGCCGGTCAGACCCGGCGCCAGTTGTACGGGCGCGGCTACCGGCGTGACTGCTGGATCGGCGGTCTGAAGGGCCTGGAGGACGGGCATGGCGTTCAGGGTGGGCTCCGCCGCCATCTGTTGCAGGCGTCGCGAATAGGCGATGTTGGCCGCCACGACCGGCGACGACGGGTCAAGGGCCCGCGCCTGCTCGTAGTAGCGCGCGCTGAGATCGAAACGTCCAAGCTTGTCGTAGACGACGCCAAAGGCATTGATGACGCGCGGGTCGCCGGGATTTTCGCGGCGCGCCGTCTGCAGCCAGTCGAGGGCGCGGCTATAGTCGCGGCGCGAAATCGCCTCGACTGCCGTCGCATAGGCATCGACCTTCTGGTCACTCTGGAGGCTGACCGGCCGGGTCTGCACCTTGTGATGCAGCAAGCTGCAGCCGCTGGCGACGGTGGCCAGAACAGCAAGGGCGAACAGGAGATTGAGTTTGCGCAGCATGAGTCTGTCTCCTAATGGCCTGCCATGGCCGGGCCGACGATGCGAATGGCGTCGATGATCGGCGGCAGCAGAAGCACCACCAGCATCACCGGCATGAAGCAGGCGACAATCGGCATTGTCATCAGCACCGGAATACGCATCGCCTTTTCTTCGGCAGTCAGATAGCGCTTCTGACGCATTTCGTTGGAATAGGTCCGCAGGCTCTGGGCGATACTGACGCCCAGAGCGTCGGTCTGGATAAGCAGTGCCACGAAGGCGCGCACCGTCTCGACGTCGGCCCGGTCGGCCATGGCGCGCAGCGCTTCGGCACGGCCGCGACCGGCGCTCAGTTCCTCGGCCATGCGGCTGAATTCGACGGCGATGCGCGGGTGGGATTCGGCAACTTCCCGGGCCACGCGCACGAAGGCGGCTTCCATGCCGAGGCCGGCTTCGACGCAGACGACCAGCAGGTCCAGCGCGTCGGGGAATTCGTTCTCGATCTGCGTCCGGCTGTCCTTCGTGCGGACGCTGACAAACAGACGCGGGCCGAGCAAACCGACGCCGCCCAGCACGGCCGGATAGACAATGCCCGCCAAGCCTGTCAGCGGATGACCCGTCACACCCGCCAGGACGATCGCCGCCGCGGGCAGGCCGATGGCCAGCGAAAAACGGACGATGACATACCACACCGGCGCCGCCGGATGATCGAAGCCAGCCAGCGCCAGGTCACGGCGCAGCTTGCTGTTTTCCTTCGGGTCCTTGATCGAGGTCGACGCCTGCACCCACGCCAGGAAACCATTGCTTACCGTATTCGGCTTCAACAGCGCGGTCGCGCCGACCTTGGTGCCGTCGCTCTGGAGGCGGCGCTGCACGGCCAAGTGCGCGCCGACGGCTTTCTGGGCGAGGATCACGGCCAGAAATACGATCGCGAAGGTGGCAAGCTGGATAAGGATGTCGAAAAGCGTGAGCATCGAGGCCTCAATACTTGAAGTTGATGATACGCCGGACCATGAGCCAGCCGCCCAGATAAAGCCCCGCCGTAATCATGACGACCGGCCAGAAGATCGGATCCGAGAACTTGTCGGAATAGACGGTGGGGCGGATGACCATCTGGACGCCCATCATCAGAAGCGGGAGTACGCTGAGGATCAGGGCGGAGGCCTTGCCTTCGCTGGCCAGGGCGCTGACGCGCTTGCCCAGGGTCTGGCGGCCGCGCATGGTGCCGGACAGACCTTGCAGGATCTCGACAAGGTTGCCGCCGGTCTCCGACTGGATGCTGACGCTGACGGCGAAGAAGTGCACGTCGGGCGATCCGGTGCGGCGGGCGAAATTGACCAGGGCCTGCTGGAGTTCGACGCCATAGGTGGCTTCGTCGACGATCAGGCCGAACTCGGAACCGACGGGATCGCTCATTTCGTCGGCGGCCAGCTGGATGGCGGAAATGACCGGATGGCCGGCGCGGACAGCACGGCTGACAATGTCGAGCGCCAGCGGGAGCTGCTCCTCGATCTTGCGGATACGCGTGGCGCGGCTACTGCTGATCCAGAACCAGACGCAGGCGAAGGAAATCACGCAGGCGCCGATCGCCGACAGGAAGATGTTAGCGACAAAGGCCGGGCCGGTCTTTGTCGCCGCCAGAGTCAGACCAAGCAGCCAGATAACCCCGGCCAGACCCGCGGCCCCGCCGAGAAGCTGCAAGGGATCGACCGAAAGTCCGGCCTGACGGATCTGGGTTTCGGCGTAGTTGTGCAGCCGGATCAGGACTGCGCTGCTGGTATTCGGCGCCGGCGCCTTGCGCATCAGGGTCGAAAGGATTTCATCGCGGCTCTTGCCGGCGTCGATCATGGTCAGGCGGCGATTGATGCGCCGCTTCTTGTCGCTCGACGCGAATAGCAAGCTGGCGACGGACTGCGCCAGCAGGGCGACGGCGGCAAAAGCCAGGAGGTAAATGATCGGCTGCAACATGGCGCGCTACTCCGACCGGCGGCCGGCGGTATAGCCCGCAGTCTCGAAGGCAATACCGCGCACGGCAAGGGCTTCCAGGACGCGCGGGCGGACGCCGGTGGTTTCAAACTGGCCTGTGACCTGAGCTCCGTCGCGGCCCATCCGGCGGAACCGGAAGATTTCCTGCATGCAAATGACGTCTTCTTCCATGCCGGTGATCTCAGTGATGGAGACGATGCGGCGGCGGCCGTCGTCCATGCGTTCGGCCTGGATGACGACGTGGATGGCGGTGGCAAGCTGCTGGCGGATCGAGCGCGGCGACAGGTCGAGCCCGGCCATGCCGATCATCTGTTCGACCCGCGCCAGGGCATCGCGCGGCGTGTTAGCGTGGACCGTGGTCATCGATCCGTCGTGGCCAGTGTTCATCGCCTGAAGCATATCGAAGGCTTCACCGGCGCGGACTTCGCCGACGACGATGCGGTCGGGGCGCATCCGCAGGGCGTTGCGGACCAGGTCGCGCTGGGTGATTTCACCGCGGCCTTCGATGTTCGGCGGCCGCGTTTCTAGACGCCCGACGTGAGGCTGCTGCAGTTGCAATTCCGCCGAATCCTCGATGGTGACGATACGCTCGCGGTGATCGATGAAGGCCGACAAGGCATTGAGCAGCGTGGTCTTGCCCGAACCAGTGCCGCCTGAAATCAGGACGTTACGCCGCGCCTTGACGTAGCCCTGAAGGATGCCCGCCATTTCCTGGCTGACGCTGCCGAATTCGACCAGCTTCTGCATGTGGATCGGGACGCGGGCGAATTTCCGGATGGACACCAGGGGACCATCGACCGCCAGCGGCGGGATGATGGCGTTGACGCGGCTGCCGTCGGGCAAACGGGCGTCGACCATGGGCTGCGACTCGTCGACCCGGCGACCGACGGCGGCGACGATCTTGTTGACGATCCGGATCAGGTGTTTGGTGTCCTGGAACTGGACGTCGGTGCGTTCAAGCTGCCCGCGGCGCTCGACATAGACCGAGGCGTGGGTGTTGATCAGGATATCGCTGACGCTGTCGTCCTTGAGAAGCGGCTCAAGCGGCCCGAGGCCCAGGAGTTCGTCGAGGACATCCTCGATCAGCTGGTCGGTCTGGGCGACAGTCAGAAGGCGCTTTTCCTCAGCCAGCAGACCGGTCACCGCGCCCCGGATATCGAGACGCAGGGAATCGCGGGGCGTCCGGTCCAGGACGCTGAGGTTCAGCAGCTCGATCAAACGCTGGTGAATGCGAACCTTCAGCGCGATCGCCCCTTCGATCGGCATCGCCGCCTGTGTCGGTGCGAACAGGCCTTCGGTTCCGGCGGTAACGGGTTCCCCTGGCGTCCACATTTATCTATCTCCGTCCAATGGCTGTGGCACGCGGCGCATCGGCCGCCAGCTTGCCCGCCAATTCGGTGACCGCCTTTTCCAGCGGCGTGCCCCGGCGAATGGCGGCAAGGTCGACGCCCTGGTTCAGAGCGGAGACCATGGTGCGGGCGTCGTAAGGAAGGACCAGGTCGAACGTCCGGCCCAGGCTGCGCTGGGCGTCCTTGATTGACAAAGAGGCCGTCTGCTCAGGCGACACGGCGTTGCAGACCACGTGGATCGGCCGGTCATCAAGCCGCTGGGCGGCCAGAAGGGTGAGCTGACGCTTGGCCAGCTGGACGTGCGCCACGGACAGGTTGGTCACAAGGACGATCGATGACGCCTGCTGGATCAGGTGATGCGTCCAGGCGGTCCAGACCGACGGCAGGTCGACAAAGGTGGTGCGGAAATTCTGCCTCAGTCCCCGGACCAGGGCTTCGACCTGAACAGGCGTCAGAGTTTCAAGCGGCATGATTTCCTTCGGCGCCGCCAGCAGACGCAACCCGGAGGCATGGGCCTGGAGGGCGGTGCGGAACGGCGCGCTTTCCAGGCCGGCACCCCAGCCCAGCACGTCGGAAACAGTCGCGGCACCCGGCAGGTCGAGATAGACGTCGGCGGAACCGAATTGCAGGTCAAGGTCGGCCAGGCAGACCGTGCCGGGATCGCGGCCAGCCAGCGTCGTCGCCATCTGGCAAGCCAGCGCCGTGGCGCCGACGCCGCCGCCGGCCTTGAGAAAGGCAATAACGTCGCCGGGCCGCGACGCATCCTTGCGGCCCTCGCCTTCCTGGTTCAACAGGCGCTCAAGGCACAGAACCAGGGCCGGCTCGCCGACCGGCATGGGCAGGACGTCGGCGGCACCCGCACGGATCAGCTGGCGCGTCGTGGGTAGGTCAGCATCAAGCAGCGCAACAACGACGCGGCCGCTCTGGCCGGCGATGAAGGCCTGAGCCTTTTCCACGCCGGCGGCCAGGGAGGCGTCAACACCGATGATAAGGGCGTCGAGATCGACGTCCATGCGCTGCGGCCAGGCCTTGCCAATATTTTCGAAGAAGACATCCGGAAAAAGGCCTTTCACGGCCTCCAGACGATCAGCACCGCCCAGGGCGCCATCAACATAACCCACGCGCTTCAGCTTACGGTCCGCGGCCCGAGTCATGGGAGCGCTCTGGAGCGCATTCTGGCCCGTGGCCGGCGCCACCCGCTTCAGCACGTTAAAGGCCTGGGAAAGATCAACCATAACTTCTTACTCTCGAACCGGCGCGTCCGTTCCGGAATGGCACGCGCGAACCTGCGACCCTTTGCACTCGCAAGCGATGCGCCAACATCCAGGTCAGGCTGCTCAAAATGAGCGGCACCGCGCTGCTCCACCAGAACGGTGCTACCCAGCCCATCTATTGCCCCAGCGCAGGGGCCGCACCGCTTTGGGGGGCCGCGATCTTCGACGATGAGGCAACGGGATCAATCGACTTGCCCTGCTGGTAGCGCTGTTGCGCCAGGCTGGCGCGCTTGCCGTCGGCATTCACCGGCGCAGCCTTGGCATAGTCGGGATCGGGTTCGACGATCTGCGCCACCAGGGCGTTGCGCGTCTCGATACCGAAGTCATTGGCGGCTACCGTGGTCGTCCCCGCGCAGCCGGACAAGCCGACGATCGCAGCGCCAAGGCAAACAAAGCTCAGGATTTTGATCATCTTGACTTTCCTCAGTACAGGACGTGGCCGTGCGGGCCGTCGACGCCGCCGGAAGACAACTTCTGGTCAGCCGTTTGCTTGCCGAGCAGGAAGCGTTCCGTGTCGGACGGCGGAGTGAATTGGTCAGCCGACGTCATGATCGCGCCGCGCCGCGCGGCCACGAGATGCGGCGTGACGATGATCACCAGCTCCGTCTGGTTGTGCTGATAACCGTTCGAGCGGAACAGCGCACCCAGGACCGGGACATCGCCGAGGCCGGGGAGCTGGCGAATTTGCGACTGGTAGTCGTCCCTGAGCAGGCCAGCGACGATGAAAGATTCACCGTCACGCAGTTCGACAGTGGTCTTGGCGCGGCGCACCTTGATGCCCGGCACACGGATCAGGCCCAGATCGACCGAGATCGTGGGATCGATGCTCGACACTTCTGGATTGACGATCATATTGATCATGCCGTCCTTGAGAAGCGTCGGCGTGAAGGCCAGGGCGACGCCGAATTGCTTGTAATCAATCGAGATGGTCGGTACGCCGCCGGTGCCGCCGCCCGACTGGGCGACCGGAATGGGGAACTCACCGCCGGCCAGGAAGCTGGCGGTATCACCCGACATGGCGACCAGGTTCGGTTCGGCCAGGGTCTTGGCGAGGCCCTTTTGTTCCAGGGCTTCGACGATCAGTGCCAGGGCGTCCTGGCCGCCGCTCAGGCGCAGCGCGGCGGTACCCATCAGGTTGCTCAGGACGTTGGTATTGTTCGATACCGAGTCGCCGGTGGCGATCTGGAAGGCCGCGCTGCTGTCCTTGACGTTAAGCGTGCTGGCCGTGCCCGTAGCGCCGTCGAAGGAGCGCAGGTTGAGCTTCAGGTCCTTGGCGGTCGAGCGGTCCATTTCGACGAAGCGGACCGACAGCATGACCTGCTGGGTGCCCTGGACGCCGAGCATATTGACGACCTTGGTCGGTGCGTAGGTTTCGGCCAGGGCCAGCGCCTGCTGCAGAGCCGCCGGGCTGCCGACCGTGCCGGACAGGACCACCGACTGGTTGGCGGAACGCACGGCGATGTCGCGTTCTTCAGGCATGATGTCATGCAGCCGGTTCTTCAAGCCGTCGAGATCAGCCGACACCACGACATTGGCGGCGACAACCAGACGCTTGTTCGGGCCGTAGATGGTCAGGGTGGTCGTGCCCATCGTCTTGCCGACGATATAGACCGATCGGTCACTGAGCGGCAGGACATCGGCGATCTTCGGATCCGCCACCATCAGGTCGGTATACCCGGCGGGCAGCTGGAGAACGCTCGACTTGCCGGCGGCAACTTCGGTTTCGACCGTGGTGGCAGCCACCGACATCTCGGCGGCAGGCGCCGCGACAGCCGGGTGGCAAACTGCCAGCATCAGCCCGAAAGTCACGGCCAGGCCGCTATATTTAAATGACTTTTTCAACTCTGCCCCCATTGTGGGTTACGGTTCGGTTCAGCGCGTGCCGACCGGATATTGTGACGTTTCGACACCGCGCGTGACGTTGACCTGGGTGAGGCTGGCGCGTACCGGCGCCGGGGCGGCCCGGCGCACCTTGGCGACCACGGCGTGCGCGACGGCCGGGGCACCGCCCGACAAATCGGCGACACGGGTGACGCGGCGGCCCAGCGGGCTTTCGTCGCTTACCGAGCGGAGCGACAGGGTCACCTGGCCGACCGACTGGCCCAGCGAGATGGCCTGGGCCTGCTCAGGGGTCACTTCGACGGTGACGGCCTTGGCGACGACCGGCTTGTCGGTCTCCTGGTCGCTGGTTTGGTCGACGCCGAGAACGAGGGCATTTTCAGCCAGGGCCTGCGTAATCGTAGAAGTTGCATCGTCACCGGTCGTGCGGGTGATCAGGATATCGACGCGATCGCCCGGCAGGACAAAACCGCCGACGCCCGCCACATCGCTGGAGCGCACGCTGATGGCGCGCATGCCGGGGTGCAGATCGGCCGAAAGCGTGGACTTGCCCGCGGCGCCGCTCAGCTTGCTGGTCAGCACCGGTTCGTTGGCGGCTATGGGTCGCAAGGCGGTTTTGGACGCGGCGGCCTCAACCGAGGTGAAGGCGCCGGTGGGAACGGCATCGGCCGGATAGTTGACGACCTTAAGCATGGCCGGCTGCAGCTGCGCGCCGCGCGCCAGCGGCACCGCCGCCACGACCACAGGCGATGTGGCTCCGGCATGGGCCATGGACTGCTGCTTGGATGCAATCATGCCGCGAACCATGATCACAGCGATCAGCCCCAGAACCAGGGCGACAGCCAGGGATGCAAGCGTTCTCATAGACATAATGAACCGTCCTCGCCGGCGTTACGCGCCGTCGTCATGCGAAAATAAACTGTAGAGATTTCTGCAAAAAGCGTGCCCCGCCGGAATTACCGGCGGGGCATTTTCTCTTACCAGGCGGTCGAGGCCTTGGTCTTGAGTTGATCACCAACGCTGCTCAGGGCGCTCTTCAGGTCGGAACCGAAAGCGGCGCCACCAGCAGCGACCAGGCCGCCGATGACGGCGATGATCAGAACGTATTCGGCAGCCGCGGCGCCGGTTTCATCTTTCAGGAAAGCGATAATCTTCGACATTGTATTCTCCATCATCTGTTTGTTTATTTCCGTCTTTTCTTGAAATCGACGGCCACAGGCGGAGCACACAAAACCCTAGCCCTCACCCTACGGTAATAATACACTTTCTTAACTTATTGTAAATACTAATATATAGTTAACTATCTAATTTTATTACGATAATTATTCTCATAAACACCCAAATCACGAACCCATTTAAACTTATTAAGATTTCAATTTGGAGTTATTACTTTGATTTCGAATAGCAACTGAAGGATGAGCTCTGCAATACTTCGGCAGAGGTAAAAATGAGGGAGCTGGCTTGCAATTTCGCTTGTCTCTTAGCCGTGCCGAGAAACCTTGCGCTCAGGTGGCGCGGCAGGCGACAGCTGTCATCGGCACCGACAAGGTGAATAAACCGGTGATGAACTTGTAGGTCACCGTGGCGGTGACCTGACTGCCGCAGGCGGCGGACGCCAGGGTAAAGACAGGCGCCGCGGCTGTCATACCTTTGTACCTTGCCGCGCCGAATGCCTGAACATCGGCGGGCGCCGCGCCGTGAACATTGGTATAGATGCTGGCATAGCGGCTGGCACTCTGGGTCGCGTAATGCAGTCCGGCGGTCGTCATCATCAGCATGCTCAGGTTGACGATGGCAAATATCAGAAGGCACAGGGAAGGCAGGATCAGGGCGAATTCGACGGCGGACGCGCCCGACGTATCGCGGACCGCAGCGGTTCCCATTTTGGCAAGACGGCGAGGCAACATGTCAGTCTATCCTTTGACCGGCGGACTCGGTGACCGAGGTGCCCAATACGGAAAGGATGGACATGCCGCTAAAGATCGGCTTGTAGGTATAGCTTACCGTGGCCACGAGATAATCGCCCGGCAGCGCGCTGCTGCCGTTGACCGCTGTACAGCTGTTGGGAGTGGGCGACGTCGGGAGCGTGGTCGTGCTGCCTTTGGTGCCAACCTGAACGAGCCCAAGGGGGGACCCTTTCGCGCAATAATAATATTCCGACACCGATGCCGCCGGCAGTGATACATCCGTCCCGAGCGACGTGCTCTGCGCCGCCGCCTGCATGACCGCAAGCGCGCCGGTGCAGTTCTTGACCGGGATCTTGGTCGTCGCGGTCTTGCCATCGCACAGGTGCCAGGCCGCCTGAACCGCCGCCTGCGCCGCCGTTTTCACCTGCATGCGCTGGTAGGCATAGAAGCTGAGGTCAACCACATTCATGGTCGGAACCATCAATATGCCCACCCACAGCACGAATTCGACGGCGGCGGCGCCGCTGCAACTGCGGCCAAATCTGCGGAGAATGGCCCGGATCATTGCAGCAACGCTTGACGCACCAGCGTCGAGTCGGACGTGGGCAGGTTCAGCCCGGCCACTTCACACTCGCTGGTGATGTTCTCGAAGAAGTTGCCGCCGTTGGCCGTGATCGAACTGACGATGAACGACAGGCAGGCCTTGCCGTTCTTGCTGACATTGCCGCTGAAGGTCATGTCGGAATAGGGCGCATAGACAAGGCCGGTGACCTTCAGCGTCGGGCTGTTACCGGCATAGGTCGCGGTGTTTGCTGTCGTATTCGTGGTCGCCTGATGCTGATAGAACGCAACGCCTGACCAGGTGCCGGACGACGGTGCGTTGAAGTCCAGGGTGCCACTGCCCGTGATAAAGCCGGGAGTGGTAGTGCCCGTCGCGTCAAAAACGAGCGTCATCGAGGGCGCGGTGAGCTTGGCCGTGCTGCCCACTGCCAGATTGCCATTGCGGACGACGATAACCTGATTGGCCGGCATGGTGACCGTGCCGGATATGGTCAGGGTGCCGTTGCAAACGACGTAGGGCGAAGGCGCTCCGGCTGCCGTCGTCATGGTGAAGTTGCCGGTCTTGGTGCACGTCGCCGTCGGAATATTGCTGGAAAGGGCCGCGAACGCATTCAGACGCGCGGTCACATCGGCCGGAATGGCCACGTTTTCATTTTCGGTCACGCCGCATTTCTGATCCGTGCCGGTCGCGTAGACGATGCCAATGCCGGAATCACCGCTGCACTTGGCGTTGCCCTTGACGAAAACGTCGCAGCCCTTGAGGTCCGTCGTGCCGTTCAGCACCAGGGTTTCGTCCTTCTTGGCCTTGCCGTTATTGGTCGTGATCAGGCAATAGCCCGTCTTGACCTTGGGGCGGGCGATCGCCGTCGCGATCACGGTCTGGGCGGGGCTGCCGGAGGCCGTGGTGTCACCATTGAAACCGACGGCGCGCAGCAGGGTGATCGGCACCAGGCGCGTGATAGTCACCTGGTAGCACTCGGACTTGGCCGGCGTGACGCCGGGACAGGATACGTTGTTGGCGGTCGTAACCGTCGTGTTGCTGGTGCCGTTGACGAAATTGTAGCGGCTGGCGACGGCGGCGGCCTCGTTCGCATAGTATGCCGCCAGATTATTGCTGGCCGCGGCCATGGCGGCGGCATCGGCGGCGTTCTGGGCGGCGCGTTGAGTCAGATACCAACCGGCAGTCTCCACCCCCATGCCCATAATCCCGATCAACGGGACAAGCATCAGCGTCAAGATCGGGCTGACGCCGCCTTGGGTGTTGACCAGAAGCCGGGCGAGCCGTTTGAACGGCTTCTGTAAGGTTTCTAAAACGGGCGAACGCATACTACCTACCTGTTGGGCCTTACCTGCAAGAAGCAGGCCGTCGCATTTCGAAACAAAACGGACAGGCCGTTTTAGTCCAGGTGGTATCGCCGTTACAGTTTGCGCACACGGCTGGAGAATAAACTCAAACTTTTCCTAACAGCCGTTTAGCCTGTTTATTCCAGGTTGAGACGGTAGCCTTCGCCGGCTTCGGCAATGAGAAAACGCGGCGCGCTGGCGTCGGGTTCGATCTTCTGACGGACCTGCCAGGCCAGAACACGGATGTTCATGCCGTCGCTATCGGCGCCCTCTCCCCAAAGCTGGGCGCTCAGGGCTTCGCGCGGCACCACTTCGCCCTTGGCGAGGGCGAGGATCTGCAGCATTTCAGCCTCGCGTTTCGACAGGCGCACGGTCTTGTCACCGGCCAGGGCGCGCCGGGCAGCGAAGTCGATTTCCAGGCCCTGTCGTTCGAAGCTGCCGCCGACCTGACGGGGCTGGCGCCCACGCAGCGCGACGCGGATACGGGCCAGAAGCTCTCCCATGTCGAACGGCTTTGACACGTAGTCGCTGGCGCCCAGGTCGAGCGCGAGGATCTTCTCGGTTTCGGAGGCGCGCGCCGACAGGACCAGGATCGGCGCGTTCGAGACGGCCAGCGCCTGGGGAATGACGTCCTTGCCATCGAGGTCGGGAAGCCCCAGATCAAGCAGGATGGCGGCGAATTCGTTCATGATCAGTTGCTCGACCGCGGCCTTGGCGGTCGATGCCCCCTGGACCTCGTATCCGGCCTGCCCCAGGGCATTCTTCAGCATGCGCAGCAAGGCGTCTTCGTCTTCAATAATGAGGATGCGCGCGGTCATTCCAACTCCGTAGCAAGGGGCAAGGCGACCGCCACGGCAAATCCGGACCGTCCATCGGTACGGTTGCGCGCGGCAATATCGCCGCCCTGGAGCATAACAAGGCTCCGGGTAATATAAAGGCCAAGGCCCAGCCCGGGCGCGTTGTTGCCGCGCGCGCGGTAGAACCGGCCGAAAATATGCGGGATCTGCGACGGCGGAACACCCGCGCCTTCGTCGGTGATCTCAATAATGATCCGGCTGCTTTCCAGACGGCTGACGACGTCGACATGAGAACCTTCGGGACTATACTTGATCGCATTCTCGAATATATTTCCGAATACCTGAGTGAGCAATGCCGGATCGGCGCGGACCACCACTTCCTCAGGGACATCCATGCGAAAGAACCGCCGACCGCTGCCCGAAGCGCCAAAGCTTTCCCAGACGTCGTAGAGAAAGCTTTCCAGCCGGACGGCTTCCGCATTGACCTCAAGCGCGCCGGACTCCAGCCGCGCGACGCTCAGGAAATTGCTGACATACCGGCTGAGGCGGGTGGCTTGCTCCTTGATGATCCCCAGCAGTTCGCGGCGCGCGACCGGGTCGTGCGGCTCCGCCTGACCGAGAATGGAAGTGACGGAACCGACGATCGCCGCCAGGGGCGAGCGGAAATGGTGCGACACGGCGTCGAGGATTATCGTGCGCAGGTGCTCGGACCGGGAAGCCATTTCAAGGCTGGCCTTGTCCTCCGACAACTGTGTCCGGGCCAGGGCGGCGGCAGTGTGGTCCATGAGAATGGCGCCCAGCGCCGAGTGCCAGGCCGGGAGGTTCTCCCCTGGCGTCCAGGCCACCGCGCCGGAGAAATCGCCGCTGGCCGAGCGAACGAAAGCCACGCGACGGAAGGAGACAACATCCTTGCTGGCCTGCGCCTGCATGTTGGCGACCGCCTGCTCTTCCAGAAATTCCAGCTCGCCGGGAAAAAGCTCGGCAAAGCCCTTGGCGGCCAGCCGGCGGATGTCCGCTTCGTCGTCGCTGTCAGCGACCGCACCGGTAATCCCGGACAAGGCGACGACCGCCGTCTCGAGCTGGCGCAGCCGGACGGTCAGGCTCTCCAGCCACCAGCCGACTCCGCCGAGCGTCATCAACCGGATGGCTGCCCAGAACGGAGACGCCGATCCCCTGTTGAACAGCTCAGCCACCGCGACCGTCAAACCACCGGCGCACAGGCCGATGGCCACGCCGCGCGCCCGGCGGTACAGGATGGCGGCGATCAACAGGCCGGATACAAGAGGCACAAGCCGCAGAATGGAACCCGTCGGCCAAGGCAGCGCTATGCTCAGGAGAAATCCGGTAAACAGGGCTGCCCCCGCCATAATCCCGCGGCGTGAGACGAAGGTCCGCAAAAAGGTTTGCAGGGTGTGGACCGCTGCATTGGGGGCCACGGGTTCGGCCGGCCGGCGCCGACGTTCTTCCGCCAGCCACCCCGTGACGATGACGGCGACGGCAAACAGGGTCTTCACGGCGATCTGCGGCACCGTCAGAGGATCGGGCGTGATCAACCCGTGGGCCAGGAAGATCGTCAACAGGCCGGCTGCGGCCAGGGCCACAATGGCTGCGGAAACGCCGAACAGGAGCGCCACGCCCAAAACGGTCATCGCCAGCGCGAACTCGACCGGGCTGACGACGGCCGCGTCGCCAAAGAAGGTGAAAACACCATACAATGCGAGCGCCAGGGCGGCCAAAAGCACAAAAAGCCAGTCACTCCGCCGCCATGCCGGCCGGCGTTTTTCAAGGGTCCTGGCTTCAGGCGTCTGGGGCGCGACCTGTCCCATTGTCGACTCGTGCTACCTTGCTGAATTCCGCTGGACCGCCTGCGCAATCCGGAAAACCGGTAGCCGTGCAATATATATGCCGCCGAACCCGACTATGTACTTGTCTAAACCCGTTCTGTTTTACGCGACTGGCTGGGCGACAGCGTTTTCGACCTTGCCGGTCAGCTTGTCCTGGCCCGTGCCGCGGGCGATGTCGCCCAGCGACAGGACGCCGACCATGCGCCGGTCGCGGTTGAGCACGACAAGGCGGCGGATCTGTCGGATGCGCATCAGTTCGGCGGCTTCCTGCACCGTCTCGTCATCGAAGCAGTAGACCACTTCATGGGTCAGCACCTCGCTGACGGGCGTGTCCAGCGACCGGCCCTCGGCCAGGCCGCGAATGACAAGGTCGCGATCGGTGACGGCGCCGTCCAACCGGTCATCGTGGCCGACCGGCAGGTAACCGTAATCGCCGTCGCGCATCAGCTGGGCGGCTTTCTGGAGCGTGGTTTCCGGCGCGACAATGGTGAAGGCCGTGGACATGATTTTCTTGACGTTCATGCTGTCTCTCCTCAAAAAACGGCGAGAGGATCGGCCGGAGCCGATCCTCTCCTTCCGGTCAGGCAACGGGGCGAACGTTACCTGTACCAGTCAGTCAATGGCGGTTGCTGCCGCTGGTGAAGCGGCCTTCCTCGTCACGCTGCCGGTACTGGCTTGAACCATTGCGGTAGTCGTCATCGTCGCGGCCATAGGATTGCGAGCCGCGATTGCCGCTGGTGAAGCGGCCTTCGTCGTCGCGCTGACGATTGCCTTGCGTTGCCGCGCGGCGCTGGTGGTTGTGCCAGCCACGGGCGTGGCCATAGGCGTGCCAGTCACTGTATTCGGCATCGTCATTGTCGCTGTTGCCGCGACCGCTGGTGAAGCGGCCTTCGTCATCGCGCTGGCGGTTCTGCGAGCCGTAGCGGCGATCGTCGTCATCGTCGTAGCGGCCGCCGGAGCGGGTCTGACGGTTGGTATAGTCATGGCTGTGGCTGCCGGCCTGGGCGTGACCTTCCGAATCGCCGTGCCAGCCACGGCCCGGGCCGGAGCTGCGGCTGTCGTCGTCGCTCGACCGGGTTTGACGGGTGCCGCCGCTGCTGGCGAACCGGCCGTCGTCGTCGCGCTCAGGCGTATTGCGGCCGGAAGACATGTTCATATCGTCGTCCTGGTCGTTACGGGTGTTGGATTGTCTGGGCATGGTGTCTCCTTTTCCCGCGCCGGTTGGCGGGAATTGTTCTGGACAGTTCAGTTCGCTGGGTTGGCCGCCGCATGGGCGGTCGGGAAATGCCCGGCGGCGCCAAACGCCGTCGGTGTCATAAGGGTAGAAGCCCTGCCATAAGGTTGTCATGCCTATGGGGCAAATCCCAAGTAAAGATACGATAAGGGCATTCGAATATTTCAAACATAACCGTATCCGCGGCAGCATTTATTTAAGCCAGGTCAATAATTCACTTTGTTTTGAAATAAATGCCATAGCCGCAACTGCAACCCCGGGCGGAAAATGCCAGAGCTTACCGCATTTTGATTTCAGCGACGGCATCGTCCGGCGCAATTTTATCGACACATGGCTAGGCTTTCCGCGAAAAGGAAAGGACATGCCATGGCCCTGCGTCCCTACTGGAGCGGCAATATCCGACTGTCACTGGTTTCCCTGCCGGTACACGTCTACGCGGCGCTGAACCGTTCGAAGCAGATTGCCTTTCATGAAATCTACAAGCCGACGGGCGAGCGCGTGCACCATGAACTGGTGGCCGGCGACAAGGAGGTCGACCGCGACGATATCGTCAAAGGCTACGAGGTCGAGAAGGGCGAATATATCCTGATCGATCCGGACGAGATCAAGGAACTCAAGATCCCGTCAAGCAAGACGCTGGATATCGCCCAGTTCGTCGATGCCGACGCCATCGATGCCGTCTATTTCGAAAGCCCCTACTTCGTTGCGCCAGCGGCCAAGGGCGACCAGGCGACCTTCGCCGTCATTCGCGATGCGCTGCGGTCGACAGGCAAGGTCGGCGTCGGCCAGTTGGCCATCGGCGGCAGGGAACGGCTGTGTGCCGTGAAGCCTTATGGCAGCGGACTGTTGCTGGAAACCTTGCGCTACGAAGACGAGATCAAGGCTGCCGATCCGTATTTCGACTCGATCCGCGACGGCAAGGCCGACTCCGAGGAAGTGGACCTGGCCAAGGAGCTGATCAAACGCAAGACGGCGAAATTCGACGCCGGCAAATTCCACGACCACTACCGCGAAGCCTTGCAGGAACTGATCGACGCCCGAATCGAGAAGCGCGAACCGAAGCCCATGCAGGAAGAGCGGCCCTCGGCCAAGGTGGTCAATCTCATGGACGCCCTGCGCAAGAGCCTCAAGGAGCCCGACGCGGCTAACGAGGACAAGCCAGCGCCGAAAAAGCGCAAGAAAGCGAGCTAACTCATGGCGGATTCACTCGAACGCTATCGCCAGAAGCGCGATTTCAGCAAGACCCAGGAACCGGGCGGAGAGCTCGGCAAGGCCAAGGGGTTCCATTACCTGATCCAGAAGCACGACGCGACGCGCCTGCACTACGACTTCCGGCTGGAGCTGGACGGCGTGCTCAAGTCGTGGGCTGTGACAAAGGGGCCGAGCCTCGATCCGGCCGACAAGCGCCTCGCGGTCGAGGTCGAGGACCACCCGGTCAAGTATGGCTCGTTCGAAGGCACCATCCCGCAAGGCCAGTATGGCGGCGGCACGGTCATGCTTTGGGATCAGGGCACCTGGGAGCCGATCGGCGATCCGCATGAAGGCCTGAAGAAGGGAGACCTGAAGTTCAACCTGCACGGCGAGCGGCTGAAGGGGTCGTGGGCCCTGGTGCGCATGAAGCCGCGCGAAGGGGAGCGGCGCAACAACTGGCTGTTGATCAAGCACCGCGACGAGGAAGCCGTCGACAGCCACGGCGACGTCGCGCTGGAAGAAAACATGACCAGCGTCGTGTCCGGCCGGACGATGGACGAGATCGCCGCCAAGCCCGGCAAGGTGTGGAAAGGCGGCGGCGCGCACAGGACGTCCGAGCAGCACGAACTGGATTTGAAACCGGCCGACCACAAGACGCCTAAAAAAAAAGCGCCAAGCTCGCTGAGCTTCGTCGAACCGGAACTGGCGACGCTGAGTGACGACATTCCCCAAGGGGCAGAATGGGTGCACGAGGTCAAGTTCGACGGCTATCGCACTCTGGCGATGATCCAGGGTGATGTCGTCCAGATGATCACGCGCAACGGGCTGGACTGGACGGAGAAGTTCCAGGCGCTGGCGGACCGCCTGGGTGGATTGGGCGTGGAAAGCGCCATCCTCGACGGCGAAATCGTGGCGTTGAACGAAGATGGGGTGTCGAGCTTTACCGCACTCAAGAACGCCTTGAGCGACGGGTTCAGCGGCGATCTGCAATACTACCTTTTCGATCTGCTGCACCTCAACGGCGAGGACATCCGCGCCCTGCCCTTGCTGAAGCGCAAGGCGATGCTGAAGGCGCTGCTCGATGGCCGGGACTTCGCCAACCGTGTAAACTACAGCGAACACTTCGGCGCGGAGAGCCAGTTCATTGGCAAGGTGTGCGGGCTTGGGCTGGAAGGCATCATCTCGAAGCGGGCTGATGCGCCTTACCGCAGCGGCCGAAACCGGTCGTGGCTCAAGATCAAGTGCCACAAGCGCCAGGAGTTCGTCATCGGCGGCTTCAAGGAACCGACGCATGCGGCACGCGGCATCGGCGCCTTGATGTTGGGCTATTACGAGGAAGAAAAGTTCGTCTATGCCGGCAAGGTCGGAACGGGTTTCGACGGCGTGACCTCGGTGGCGATGCGGCGGCTGCTCGACAAGCGGCTGCGCAAGACCTCGCCCTTCGAGGACGTGCCACGCGAGGTCGAGCGCGAGGCAACCTGGGTTGAACCGGAGATCGTCTGTGAGGTCGAATTCACCGAATGGACGCCGGATGGGAGGCTGCGCCATCCGTCCTTCCAGGGTATAAGAGAGGACAAACCGCCTCGGCAGATCGTCCGCGAACAGGAAATGGATGTGAAAGAGGCGGAAAAGGAAGCGGAGATGGAAGTGGAAACCAAACCGCGCAAGTCGAGCAAGGCAAAAGCAAGCGATGCCGAGGTCGCCGGCATCCGCATCAGCCATCCCGACCGGGTCATCTATCCGGACACCGACATCACCAAGCTCGATCTGGCCGAATATTACCACAAGGTCGCCGCGCATATCCTGCCGTTCGTCGCCGGCCGACCGCTCAGCATGGTGCGCTGCCCGGAAGGGATTGGCGAGGCCTGCTTCTTCCAGCGCCACCTGGCGCATGACCAGCCGCATATCCTCGACACCGGCATCCAGGTGAAAGGCCGCGATGAAGAATACCTGATGATCGAGGACGAACAGGGCCTGATCAGCCTGATCCAGTGGGGCGCCATCGAGTTGCATCCGTGGGGCTGCCTGGCGGACAAACCGGACCAGCCCGATCGGATGATTTTCGACCTCGACCCCGACCCGGAAGTGCCGTGGTCCGCCGTGGTCGAGGCCGCCGCCGAGGTGCGCGACCGGATGGCCGAACTGGGGCTGCACAGCTTCCTCAAAACCACCGGCGGGAAGGGATTGCACGTGGTCGTGCCGATGCAGCGCAAATATACCTGGCCGACCGTCAAGGCCTTCGCGCGCGCTGTGGCGGAGTCGCTGGCACACGATCACCCGGAACGCTACGTCGCCAATATGAGCAAGGAAAAGCGCAAGGGCCGGATCTTCGTCGACTACCTGCGCAATGATCTGACCTCGACGGCGGTATCGGCCTTTTCGGCGCGCGCCAGGCCTGGCGCCACGGTGTCGATGCTGCTTGGCTGGGATGACCTGTCGGTGGACCTGAAGCCAGCGGACTACACCATCGAAACCGTGCCCGACCTGCTGACCAGGCGGAAACGCGACCCCTGGGCCGCGTTCCACAACAGCCGCCAGATGATCAAGGCCGAGTACCTGAAGGCGCTCGGGATAGAGCCGGAATAGTCGTTCCCGCTTCGTTCACGCGAAATTTATTGGCCGAATCGGATTCCGCCGGGTTACGGCGATTCGATGAAGCTGAAGTTGTATGACGGCGCGTGGGTGGAGCTGGCCAGATTAGGCCCGCAGCAATTGATTTTGGAGTGCGCCGAGCGGCGGTTTTACCGCACGCTGACCTTTGTTTACCGCGAAGACGGACGAACGGCGCCTGGCTATGGCGAGGCGCCGCGTATTCTTCTCGTCTACTCGCGCGGGTGCTTCCGCTTCGTGGCCTAACCCAGCGGCCCACGCAACAGTTCCGGGACTTCACCGACCGCGATCATCAGGCTGTAACCGCCCCAGAACAGCGCGCCGATGGCGATAATGACCAGCGCCACGGCGCTTTCCGAGTCCATAGGCAGGCGGTCGTACTTTTTCATGATGAGGCTCCTTTCGGTTGCAGGTGAGTTTACGCCTGCGGCCTGTAACCGCCCCATCCGCAAAGCCTTATCGGATATCAAAAGACGGTAAGCGCTTGACGCAGCATCGGCTTTTTACGCCGGCAGGGGCGGATCGCTTGGAATCCTTAGACCGGCACGCCGATAACGAGCTGGGGCGCATTCAGCACCGGGAATTATTCCATGAGCCCGCTCGATTATAAGCAGGAGGCGGCTGCGACCGCCGAAGACGACCGCCGCATTCAGCAGGATTTGGCCGAGCGCGAAAAGCGCCAGCCGACCGATGCGCCGCCCAAGGCCATGCAGGCCGGCGCGCGTAAATATCCCGAACCGCCGCTGATTGGCCAGCATCTGCAGAAACCCGGGAACGAGGCCGATCTGCAACTCAAGCCGATGTACGATGCGCCCTATTACAAGGGCTCCGGCAAGCTGCAGGACATGGTGGCCATTATCACCGGTGGCGACTCCGGGATCGGCCGGGCGGTGGCTGTGCTGTTCGCCCGCGAAGGCGCCGACGTCGCCATCGTCTATCTCGAAGAGCAGCAAGACGCCGAGGACACCAAGGCTGCCGTTGAAAAGGAAGGTCGCAAATGCCTGCTGATCCAGGGCGATGTCGCCGACCGGGCGTTCTGCTTCGATGCCGTAAGGCAGGTGGTCGAGGCGTTCGGCCGGCTGGATGTGCTGGTGAATAACGCGGCGTTCCAGCTGCATACTGTCGCGTTCGACGACCTGACCGCCGACCATTTCGACCGCACGCTCAAGACCAATCTCTACGGCTATTTCAACATGGCTCAGGCGGCGTCGAAGCAGATGAAGCCGGGTGCGTCGATCGTCAATACAGGGTCGGTGACCGGCATCGACGGGTCGAAATACCTGCTCGACTATTCGATGACCAAGGGCGGCATCCACGCCTTTACGCGGTCGCTGTCGGGCAACCTGATGCCGAAGGGTATCCGCGTGAATGCCGTGGCGCCGGGGCCGGTGTGGACGCCGCTCAATCCGGCCGACCGCGAGGCGCCGCAGGTGGCGCACTTCGGCGAGCAGGTGCCGATGAAGCGCCCGGCTCAGCCCGAAGAGATCGCGCCGGCCTATGTCTTCCTGGCGTCGCCGCAGACCGGCAGCTACATCACTGGTGAAGTGTTGCCGATCATCGGCGGATATTGAGTCCGAGGCGGCTACGGCTCCCCCTTCCGTCGTCGCTTCGCGCCGCCACCTTCCCCGTAAACGGGGAAGGAAGAGAGTTAGTTTGACTTTTCCTTCCCCGTTTACGGGGAAGGTGGCAGACGTCGCGCCAGCGGCGGATGACGGAAGGGGGAAACGAACGGCGGATCAGTCGGAAACCTGCGTGTAACCTGACAACGGATTGCCGGACTCGGACTTCGGCTATAACACTATCCGAAAATCAGGGAGACACCGCAAAATGACCAACCGCCGCACCCTTCTGACCGCCGGACTGGGGATGGCGGCCCTGCCCTATGCCCTGCCGGCGCTGGCTGCGCCCAAAACGCCCGACGCCGGCTTCCCGAAATCGAACGTCAAGCTCAACGTCAAGGATTTCGGCACCGCGGGCGACGGCACGACGAAAGACACGGCCGCTATCCAGATGGCCCTTGATCGCTGTGCGGTGCTGGGCGGCGGTGAAGTGCTGGTGCCCGCCGGAACCTACGTGACGGGGGCCATCCGCATCGGCGCCAACACGGCCCTGCGCCTCGATGAACAGGCGACGCTGCAGGGCTCGCCGGACATCGCCGACTATCCGCTGACCCAGGTGCGCTGGGAAGGCAAGTGGATCAAGGGCTATATCGGCCTGATCTCGGCCATGAGCGCCGACAATATCGCCATCACCGGCAAGGGCAGGATCCTCGGCAGCACCAACATCAAGGGCCGCGTTGAAAAGGCTACCGGCTACCGCAACCCGGCCCTGCTGGAGCTGGTCGCCTGCGACAATGTCCAGATCGACGGCGTCTACACCGAGCAGAACGACATGTGGTCGATCCACCCGGTCTACTGCACCAATATCAGCTTCCGCAACATGACGGTGAACGGCAACGCCGATGGCATCGATATCGACTCCTGCAGGCACGTCGTCATCGACAACAGCAATTTCGACACCGCCGACGACTGCATCTCGCTGAAGTCCGGGCGCGGTTCGGAAGGCTACACGCTGCTGCGCACCACCGAGGACGTGACCATTACCAACTGCACGTTCAAGGACAAGCACTGGGCCTGTATCGGCATCGGCAGCGAGACCTCCGGCGGCATCCGCAATGTCCGCGTCGATAACTGCAAGTGCCTGAGCGCCAAGACCTTCGCCATCTACATCAAGAGCCGCCCCGGCCGCGGCGCCTTCATCGAGAACATCGCCATGAGCAATCTCGATGTCTCCGGCGCGCAAATGGGCTTCCTGCGGCTGAATTTCCTCGACAGCGGCAAGCAGGACGAGGTGCCGGTCGGCGGACTGGACGGCATTCCGACCGTGCGTAATTTCAGCTTCAGCCATATCACGGTCCATGACCTGCCGATCCTGGTCGAGGCGGTCAACATCCACCCTGACAAGATGCTGGACGGCTTCACGCTGAGCGACGTGACCGGCACCTGCGGCAAGGGCATTTCGCTGGCCAACATGAAGAACGTCGTGCTCAAGGACATCAAGGTGACCGGCTTTACCGGACCGCTGCTCAGCACGCACAATGTCGCCGGCAAGGGCCTGGCCGGCGCGGTCGACATCCCCGCCGCCAAGCTGCCAGATCCAGTAGCCTTGACGCCGTACACGCTCGGCTAAACAGAAAAGCGCCTCCGAAGAGGCGCTTTTTTAGCGGCGGCCTTGTCGAGGCCCGCGAATGCCGGACTCATTCGGGTCACGCGACCGGTAATCATAGTCCCAGTCGTAGTCACGATTTTGCGAGTAGCGAACGTCGCGCTCGCGCTGTTCGTCACGAAGCCGGTCGCCATACCCTACCCACGGACGGGCGGGGTCGAACTGGGCATAATCTTGGCGACGCTCTTCGTCGTAACGGCGGTCGCCGCGTTCGTTATTATCGCCATAGGTTGGCGTCAGATCACGGCGGTTATAGACGTCGGCATCGGCGCGATCGCGGCGATGGTTGCGGTTTTCGCTGTACGAGTCCTGGCGGCTGAATTCATTGCCACTGTAGCGGTCGCGGCTGCGATTGCTGCCGAGCACGCTGACGTCCTCGTCTTCACGATCCCAGGGCGTGACCTGGGGTTCATAGGTTGGGCCGCTCATACTGGCGCCGCCGGAAATAGAACTTCTGGGCATGAAAAATCCTCCGCACACCCCCACCCGGAAAGATAGGAAGCGCCCGGTAAGATTGGCATCCGGTTCGCGTCAGGCGCCTGTAAAGGATCAGTAACGAATAACCGTTCCGCCACCGCCGCCAGGACTGGCGGCGCCGACCGGGCTCCCCACCGTAACGGTGCTTCGCGACGGCGAGGCGTTGCCGCCGAACCGCTTCGACAGTGCCATGTAGAAGGTCGGTGCGGTGCGGCTGTAGACGCTGACGCCGTCGACGGTCGGCGTCGTGGTGAAGTTTTCCGTTTTCGACGACCGCGCGACATCGTTGAAAATCGCCGTCAGGTTCATGGTCGGAGACAGTGTGCGGCTGTACTGCATCCCAACCATTCCGTAGCCGGTCCGGTAGCCCTGGGTGCTCAGCATCTTCGGATAGATGCTGTAATTCAGCTGGAAGCGGTCGGTCTTGGTCGGCGAATAGTTGAAAGCCACCCGGCCGCTCAGCCCGCCCACGGACTTGGTCTTGCTGAAGTTGGGCGTCTCCATGGAGACGGTGGACAGATTGGCGTTCATGTTCAGCGACAGCTTCGGCGTCAGCTTGCCATTGAAGGTGAACTCGGTGCCGGACGTGTCACGCGTGCCGGCGTTCTGGCGGCCGGTGCGCAGGACGAGGTTGCCCAGGTTCAGCGGGTCAGGAATGAAATTGCTGACATAGGTGATGATGCCGGTTTCGCGCGTGTAGTAGCCGCGCATCTGATAGCTGGTGCCCTTGTAGCTGTATTCGTAACCGGCTTCGAAGGAGTCGGTTTCCTGCGGCTTCAGGTTGGCCTGGCCGACATTGACGCTGGTTTCGCTGGTCTGGACGGTGGCCGGATTGTAGTCCGTGGCATAGGGACGTTGCAGGCGGTGCGAATAGCTCAGGCGCACCTTGGCCTTTTCCGAGATGATGTAGGTGGCGAACAGGCTCGGATTGTAGGTCGTGTATTTGACGTGGTTGGTCAGGCCGGCCAGCACGGCGTTGGCGTTCAGCTCGAACATTTCCGCGCGCAGGCCGCCCAGAACCGTCCAGTGGTCGCCGAACGGCTTCTGGTAGGTGATATAGGCGGCGCTGACCGTCTGTGAATAGTCGTACTCGCTGTTGCCGAACGTGCTGGGCGGCAAGGTGGTCGCGGATGCCGAGCCGGGGCCGAAGAAATGGTTCGCGGTATCATTGTTGTCGGTGGCGATCTGGATCCCCGTCGTCAACTGATCGTTGCCGACGGGCAGGTTGTAGTCGATGCTGAACGTGCTGTTGTTCGACTTTGTCTTGCCCTCGCTGCGGGTCTGGTAACCGGCCAGGTTGCTCGGCACGGTCGCCAGGCTGTAGAGGGACAGGTTGGCGTAGTTGAACTTGTTCAGACCCTGACTGACGCGCCAGTCGACTTTCAGGGTTTCGCCCACCTTGGCGCCGGTATGGTTCCAGGTCAGCGACGCCGTCTGATACTCCGATGCGTTCTCGTTCTTGTTCTTGCTCGTGGAAATATCCGTGGCGGCGCCGGCGGTGTTGTAGATGACGGCGTTGCCGGCGCCTTCACCATCGCTGGCCGAATTGTTGTAGTTGTAAGCGGCGGTCAGCGTATCCTTCTTGGAGATGAGGTATTCGAGGCTGGCGGTCGCATTGGTGCCGCTGTAATCGTTGGTGGACCGGCCGTTGCTTTCCGTGCTGCGAAGGGTCTGGCCGCTGGAGCCGAGCGAGCGCCGCGCCCCGCCGTTGCGGATCCGGGTCTTGTCGCTGCGGGTGTTCAGCGACCCGTTCAGGCTGATCTTGCCTGTCTGGTAGTGGCCGTTGGTAAAGGCGGAATAGCCACCGGTCGAGGTCAGTTGTCCGGTCACGTAGCCGCCCGGCGGCTGCACGGCGCTGGTGATCAGGTTGATGACCGGCCCGCCGCTGCCCGTGCCGTACTGGGCGCCGGGATTGTTCATGACCTCGATCGAGGTGATGGAGCCCGACGACATGCCTTGCAGGGCGGCGGCGCGGTTATCACCTTGCAACATCGGCGACGGACGGCCGTTGATCAGGATCTGCGGGTCCTTACCGCGCAGCGTCACCGAACCGGACGGATCGACGCCCACGCCCGGCACCTTGGCCAGGGCGTCCAATGCGTTGCCCGTCTTGCTGTCGGGGTCCTTGGTGTTGTCGTAGGCCTGGCGGTCGATGCGGTTAAGCGGCTTCTGCGCCGTCACGGTCACGCTGGTCGTTTCGCCCGAGGCATTGGCGTCGGTCGTCGCCTTGTCCTGGGGCGTCGCGGCCTGCGCCTTGTCGTCCTTTTTCGGGGTGTCTTTTTTCGGATCAGCCTTGGTTTCCGCCGCTGGCGCCGTCTGGTTTGCCGTTTGGGCTTGGGCCAGGCCCGCCCCCGATCCCAACATCAAGAGCCCGCACAGACCTGATTGCAGCAACAGGCGCGTCTTGCGCCTCGCGGACTTCCGATGGGCTTGAGCCCCCCCTGTCGACATAATGTCAAAATCCTAAAAATGAAAATCCCAGGTAATACGCAGACTTTTGGTAAAACCTTGCCTCCTCATAACGACGGACAAAGGCAAAGTCGTGTTACGAAAAAGAAATGTGACACCCTGTTGACTCAGGGCCACACCCGGTTTTGCCCGCCACACGTTTTCGGCGAAATAATCCCCCCTCCACATTGATCTTTTATGAACGATCGCCCATTTGCAAAAACTTCTTGGAAACCATTTCACGGTTACCCTCGACTCAACCTAACCTGACGCTCCGGCGGGCGTTCAGGCTCAGGTGCCGGCCAAAACCCGGAACAATTTTTGCAAGCACCGCTACGGGCGGCCCCCCGCCGTCCCATGTCGGACCTGTTTTAGTTAGTACGCCTATGACCGAAACCGCTGACAATACCCGAGTCCTGACCCGCCGCGCCGCCTTCGGACTGGTCCTTGCCGGCCTTGCCGGCAGTGCCGCCATGCGCACGCACCTGCCGCACCTGGCGACGCCCGCCCCCGCCAAGCTCACTCCCAAGCCGTTCAACGCCCCGAAATTCGAGTGGCCGAGCCTGACCGAGCTTGGCCAGCAAATGATCGACAAGAAGCTGACACCGGGCTTGTCCCTGAGCGTCATGCACGACGGCGAGCTGTTCTATTCCAAGGGCTTCGGCATGGCCAACCTGGAAACCGGCACGGCAACTACGCCGCAGACCGGCTTCCGGATCGCCTCGATCACCAAGCAGTTCACCGCCGCCGCGATCCTGCTGCTGGCCGAAGACGGCAAGCTGGCCCTGAGCGATCCGCTGTCGAAATTTCTGCCGGACTTCCCGCGCGCCGCCGATATCACGCTGCGCCAGATGCTCAGCCACACGGCGGGCCTGTCCGACTACATCAACGGTCAGGACCACAACCTGCTCGTCACCGCCCAGCGCACGGACTACACGGCCGACGAAATCATCCGCATCATTCAGAACCGGACGCCGCTCTACCGCGCCCAGCCCGGCGCCACGTGGCTGTACAGCAATTCGGGCTTCGCCCTGCTCGGCATCATTGTCGAGCGCCTGTCCGGCCAAAGCTTCCCCGACTTCTGCGCCCAGCGCCTGTTCGCCCCGGCGGAAATGGCCGCCACGGCCATCGACCGGACCTGCACGACGGCAAACGGCTGCAGCGGCTACCGCCCCGATTATCGTGCGCCGCACGGCTTCGACACCAATGTGCCGGTATCGCCCAGCTTCATCGGCGGCGCCGGCGCCATCCGCTCGACGACCGAAGACCTGCTGCGCTGGCACAAGGCGCTGCTTGCCGGCAAGGTGCTCAAGCCGGAAAGCGTCAACGCCATGCTGACGCCGGTCATGCTCAGGAACGGCGCCCCGGCCATGGAGCGGCGTGGGACCGAACCGCTTGAATACGGCCTGGGGATGGGCCTGGGGACGGTCAACAACCTGCGGCTGATGTCGCATGGCGGCCGTGTCAACGGCTTTACCGGCCACCTGCGCAGTTTTCCCGACCAGAAGCTGACTGTCGCCATCCTTTACAATTGCGACGGTTCGGGCGCCGCCGGCTTCATGCCGATGCAAAAGAAACTGCGCACCGAGGCCAGCCGGCTGGGCCTGGCTGAACTCGGGATCGCCTGATCAAAAATCTACCCAAAGTTGATATTGCAAAGCAACCCTATGCATCGGGGTGAAAATGCGTTATACCATCACAGAAATGTGAGCGTTTAGCGTTTCTACATTTTATTGCAGTAGGTTCGGCGCGTTACCCAGGCAGAAGCTTGGGCTTTGGGGAGCAAAACGCGGCCATGGGACGAGTAAACCGATCGCTGGTAATCGACGGCGAGCAGGCGGAGCGGGCGTATTCCGCGGGCGTCGAAGCGTATTCCCACAAGGAATATGCCGTTGCCGTCCAGCATCTGCGTACCGCGGCGCAAGCCGGTCATGTCCGCGCGCAATATTTCCTTGGCATTGCCTGCTATAATGGCGACGGTCTTGTGCAGGACCCTGCCGAAGCGGCGCGCTGGTTTGCCAAAGCGGCCGACAAGGGTGATGCCGATGCCCAATGCGAACTTGGCCACGCCTATGATCGCGGCCATGGCGTGACGCGCGATCCGGCGGTGGCGGCGCGCTGGTACCTGAAGGCCGCGAGACAAGGCAATGACAGCGCCCAGTACGATCTTGGCTTCGGCTTCTATAGCAACGCCATGATCAAGATGGCCGACAAAAGCGGCCGGTACGGCGCCAGCGACATCGCCGCCGATCTGGCCGGAGCCGTCAGCTTCTTCCAAAAAGCGGCCCGGCAAGGCAACATCTTCGCCCAGCACGACCTCGCACTGATGTACGAAAATGGCCAGGGGGTCGCCCAGGACCTGGCGGCCGCCCGTGCCTTGATGGCACAGGCTGCGGCAGGCGGTTACCCGCAGGCCCAGGCCTGGCTCGATACCCATTCCTGAAAATTTTTTCGCCTAATAGCCGAAACGAAGTTCGCCTCAGTTAAAACCATTGTAGAGGTTTTGCTGCGCCGCAATACCCATTTCCAAAGCGTAACGAATATCTCTCCTGGCGCGAAAATTGCTCGGTGTTAACGGAACCGAAGCCTAACCGGTATATGGTTCCGGATCAGGACAGAACGCCCTACGCTATGGATGCCATTACACCCCGCACTGCCGCGCGCAGAACGCTGACTTATGACCGCCGCGGCCCTTTCCGGCCGGAAAGGCTGGTGTCGGCGCGTGAACGCAAAAGCGGCGAAATGTTCGTTGGACTTTTCCGGTCCCTCGATTTGTGCGCCCTTATTTTCTTCGCCCTTATTTGCCCGCACCCGGCCCTGCCGGAGGGATATCTGCGCGCAACCCTGGGGGATACACTGCCGTTCATCGTGGCAACGGCGACGGTGTACTGGATGCTCGACGCCGGCGGCCTCTACCGTTTCGGCCGGAACGCCCGATTGTCCAAACACGTCGCCAAACTGGCGTGTGTGTTCATATCAGCCTTCGTAGCGGCGCGCATTCTGCTGCATTTCTCGCCGCGTCATGACGATGTCGAACCGGCCCTGCTCTATTGGCTGGTCTGCAGTTTCAGCTTTTTCATCCCTCTGCATACCTTGTGGTGGCAGTTGGTTCGCCGCTGGCAGGCAGAAGGCAAGCTGACGCCGTCCATCGTCATCGTCGGCGCCACCCGCCATGCCGAAAAGCTGATCCACGCCGCCATTGAAACCAATGCCGTCAACGTCCTGGGTGTGTTCGACGACCGTCTGGCGCGCAACCCGACGAATGTGGCGGGCGTGCCGGTGCTGGGTGATACCGCCGACCTGCTCGGCCATAAGATCACGCCGTTCGTCGATCAGATCGTCGTCGCGCTCGACACGTCGGCCAAGGCGCGGGTCAAGACCCTGATCGAACGCCTGCGTATTCTGCCCAACGAAGTGTCGCTGTTTGTCGACGTCGACAGCAACGGCGCCAAACAAGCCTGGTCGCGCGTGGCGGACATGCCGATTGCCCGCATGTCCGGAATTTCCTCGGATGAAAGCCAGGCACGCTATAAGCGGGTCCAGGACCTGTTGATCGGCACGCTTGCTCTGATTGTCTTCGCGCCAGTCATGCTGATTACCGCCATCGCCGTCAAGCTCGACAGCCCCGGCCCGGTCTTTTTCCGTCAGCGCCGCCATGGCTTCAACAACGAAGCCATCATGGTATGGAAGTTCCGTTCGATGCGCACCGACATGACCGACTATACGGCGGCCCAGCAGGTGACCAAGAACGATCCGCGCGTCACGCGCGTCGGCCGCTTCATCCGCAAGACCTCGATCGACGAACTGCCGCAGCTGTTTAACGTGCTGGCTGGCGAGATGTCGCTGGTCGGGCCGCGTCCGCACGCCATCGGCATGAAGACCGGCCCAGACGAATCCGCCCGTCTGGTCGCCGAATACGCCTGGCGCCACCGCATGAAGCCCGGCCTGACCGGCTGGGCGGCCATCCACGGGTCGCGCGGGCCGCTCGACAATGCCGACGACGTGCGCAAGCGCATCGCCTGGGACGTCGAATATATCGAGCGTCAGTCGCTGTGGCTCGACCTCTACATCATGCTGATGACCGTGCCGTGCCTGCTCGGCGACGCCAAGACGGTGCGCTGATGAGCTTGTTCAAGAAAGGCCTGCTCGGGTATCTGCCCGCCAATATCCTGCAGGGGCTGATCGGGTTCGCGACGCTGACGGTATTCACGCGCATCCTGTCGCCGGACGACTATGGCCGCTATGCGCTGGCGTTCGGCGTGTCGTCGCTGATCTACACGATCTTCTTCACGTGGATGGAAGCGGCCATGGCGCGCTTCTTCGTCGGGGAAAACCGTGACCAGACCGAAGCGCCATTACTTTACGGTACGGTGTATCGCCTATTCATCGGCGTGGTCCTGGTGTTCGCCGCACTCAGCGCCATCGGGCTGTGGCTGTGGCAGGGCAATCCGGCGCTCAAGCTGGCGGTCGGCTATTCGCTGGCGACCATCATTCCACGCTCGCTGATCCGGCTGGTGCAGGAGCAGCGCCGCGCCGAGGGCCGCGTCGGTCAGGCTTCGATCATCGACATGGTTCAGACCGGCGGCAGCTTCGTTATTGGCGTTGCCTGTGCGCTGGCCGGGCTGGGCGGCGCCTCGCCGATCATCGGCACCGGTGTAATCGCGGCGCTGTGTCTGCCGCTGGTGGTACGTGAGGACTGGAGCCGCGCGGCGCGGGGCTCTTTCGACGCCACGCGCGCCTGGGCCTATGCGCAATACGGTTTTCCGGTGGCGGCCAGCCTGATCCTGACCCTGGCCCTGTATACGGTCGACCGCTTCCTGATCGCCAACTACCTGAGCGAAGCCCAGGCCGGGGCCTATCACGCCGGCTTCAGCCTGGCGTCACGCATACTCGATGTACTGTTCATCTGGTTCGGCGCCGCCGGCGCTCCGGCGATGGTGCACGCGCTGGAATCCGGCGGCGAAAGCGCGCTCAAAGCCACTGCCCGTCAGCAACTGACCACCATGGCATTCGTCCTGTTCCCGGCCGTCGGCGGCCTGATCATGGTGGCGCCGTCGCTGGGCGGCCTGGTGATCGGCGGGCCGCTGCGCGAAGCCGCCCTGACCGTCACGCCGCTGATCACCATCGGGGCGCTGTTTTCGGGGCTGAACACCTATTATTTCCTGCAAGCTTTCACCCTGGCCAAAAAGACCCGCCTGCTGGTTGTCGCCATGGCCATTCCGGCGATCAGCAATATCGTCCTGAACGTCCTCCTGATCCCGCGGATGGGCCTGGTCGGCGCCGGCCTGGCCAGCGCGCTCAGCTTCGGGATGGGCCTTATCGGATCGTGGCTGCTGGGGCTCAACACCCTGCGCCTGCCGGTACCGGTGGGCGATCTGGCCAAGATCGGCCTGAGCACCGCCGTCATGATGCTTGCCCTGTCGCTGCTGCCGAGCTGGGGCGGCCTAGCCGAACTGATCAGCCGCGCCGTCGCGGGCATCGCCATTTACGGTGCGCTCGCCCTGCTGCTTGACCTCAACGGCATCCGCGCGCCCGTGCAGCGCATCCTGCAACGGGTCCGCACGAGGGTCTTCGCATGAGCCAAGAAGTTTTTCAGTCTTTTGGTCCCCTGCGCAACGCCGCCTTCTCCACCGCCGAGCCGAAACTGTCGGTGCTGATCCCGTTCTACAAGGAATCGCCGCTGGCCTTGCTCACGGCTTTGGCGACGCGTGATCCGCACGAAATCGAAGTCATCCTGATCGACGACGGTTCGCAAAATCCGGAAATCACGACAGAAGTCAGCGCGTTTATCGATGCCTCATCACTGGCTTGCGAGCTGATTACGCTGGAGAAAAACGAAGGTCGGGCGCGCGGGCGTAATCGCCTGACCTCAGCTGCGCGCGGGCTTTACTATCTGTTTCTCGACGCCGACATGCTGCCGGACAGTTCTGATTTTCTGGATTCGTGGCTCAAAACAACCGACGCCCGGCCGGCTGTCGTCTTCGGTGGGTTCTCGCTCCGGCAATGCCCGAATGACCGCGCCTTTGCCGTGCACCGGTTGATGGCGGCGCACAGCGATTGCCTCGACGCCGCCACGCGCAGGCTGACGCCGGAGAAGTACGTCTTCACCTCCAACCTGCTGATCCGCCGCGACGTGTTCGAGACCGAAGGCTTCGATCCCAACTTTACCGGCTGGGGCTGGGAAGACACCGAATGGGGCATGCGCGTCGCCGCCAAGTACGGCGTCGAACACATCGACAATACCGCCACGCACATGGGCCTCGACCGGCCGGAGACGCTGGCGCGCAAGTACGAGCAGTCGGTCGGCAACTTCGCCCGCGTCATCGCCAAGCACCCGGCGGTCGTGTCACAGTACCCCAGCTTCAAAGTCGCCCGCGCTCTGAAAAAGATCCCGTTGCGCCCGCTGTGGCGCGCGGGCCTAAAGGCCGCCGGCCTGTCGCCGTTGCTGCCCCTGAAACTGCGCGCCTTGAGCCTTCGCGTTTACCGCGCCGCCCTGTATGCCGAGGTCGTCTGATGAGTGATGTCCCCTACTCCGCCGACCGGTCGCTGTACGGCAAACTGCGCCGCCGCATCGCCCGCGCCGTCAACACCAAGCCAGCCCGGCTGGAGAACCTCTCCCGGCCGCTGCTGACCATCAGCTTTGACGACGCGCCGGTGTCGGCGGCTGAGAATGGCGCCGGGCTGCTCGGCAAATACGGCGCCAGGGGCACCTGGTTCATCTCGGCGGGCCTGTGCGGCCAGGAAAGCCACCTTGGCCGCTATACGAATCCTGACGAAATCCAGGCGCTGGCGGCCATGGGGCATGAGATCGCCTGCCACACCTTCACGCACCTCGACTGCGGCCGCGCCAGCAATCCAGACATCGAAGCTGATATCGCGCGTAATCAGGCCGCCCTGCGCGAGATGGGCGTGACAGCGTCCGAGACCTTTGCCTATCCCTATGGCGATGTGTCGCCGGCCGGCAAGAAGGTGCTCAACGAACGCTACCTGGCAGCGCGCGCCCTGCATCACGGGCTGGTCACCTCAGGCAGCGATCTGAATCAGGTCCCGGCGGTCGGCATCGAAGGCCCATGCGGCGAGCAGACGGCTTATGACTGGATGATCAAGGCGGCCAGGACGCCGTCCTCGTGGCTGGTGCTCTACACCCACGACGTGCGCGACACGCCGTCCGACTGGGGCTGCACGCCGGAAGTGCTCGACCGCATCCTGGCCAAGGCGCGCGAGATGCGCTTCGAGGTCGTCACCTTCGCCGAAGGGGCGCGGCTGGCGCAAGGTTCGGAACGCGCCAAAGCGGCTTGAGCCGGGCGACGGCTCCGCGTAACCTTGTCGGGTCACGAGAGAGCCGCCGACATGTCCCGCGAATACAACGCCGCCGCCGGGCGGAGCATCGAACGGCTGAGTGCCCTGAGCGACGGCCTCTTCGCCATCGCCATGACGTTGCTGATGCTTGAGCTGCATGTGCCCGAGCCGGAAGCGATCCATACCGAAGCCCAGCTTGGCCAGGCTCTGATCGCCTTCCTGCCGCGGGTGGCGGTATGCGTGATGAGTTTCCTGACGCTCGGCATTTTCTGGATCGGCCAGCAGTCGCAACTGGCCCAGCTGGAGCGGGGCAACCGCGACGTGACCTGGCTGCATATCGGCTTTTTGTTTCTGATCAGCACCGTGCCGCTGTCGACCCGGCTGCTGCTGGCCTTTCCGACCTTTCGTTTGTCGGTCGGCGTGTACTGGCTGAATATATTGCTGATGGGACTGATGCTGCGGCTGGCGTGGCAGCGCGCCGTGGCGGGCGAACTGACGTCTCCGGACATGCCGGCCTCGTTCGCCAGGACTTACCATCGCCGCATCATTACGGCTCAGGTGCTGTATGCCGGCGCGGCTTTGCTGGCGTTCATATCCCCGGCCTGGGCCATCGGCGCCATGGTTGTGGTCCAGATTGGCTACGCGGTCGCGATCGAAAGGGTGTTCGAAGGCGTGCCGCGTCCACGGGCCAAGTCCTAGGTTTCTTCCACGGCGTCTTTGTCACCCGGTAGGGACAGCTTGACCAGCACCATGACGAACAGGCACCAGCGCAGGTCGTTCCACACCAGCGCCATGCTTTCGGTCAAACTGGTGAGACTAAAAATACCCAGCAACGGCAAGGCAAAATAACCGCCGTCCCCTTTGAAGCTGCGCCACAGGCCCTTCACCCAGGTCTCGGCAAATACCGCCGCCCACACGTACAGCCCGACCACACCGAGGCCCAGCCACATCTCATACCAGCAGGAGTGGGCGTGGTAGGCGCGGAAACCCGCCACCTGCTTGATGCGGGCCAGCGGCGCGTAGGCGTCTTCATCCGTCCACACGACGCCGTAGCCGAAGCCGAGCGTCTCATGGCCGCGCATGGCGTGCTTGATACCGTCCCAGATGAAGGTTCGGCCCGTCAGGGTCGGGTCTTTGCCGAGCAGCAGGAACAGCTTTTCCGGCGCGACCACGGCGAATGTGCCCAGGGCCAGTACGACGCTCACAGCCAGCCAGGTCATGATGACCGCCAGCACCGGGCCGCGGCGGATCAGGATGACGAAGGCCATGGCCGCGACGCCGACCATGGCCGCCACCAGCGAGGTCTTGGACGTCGACAGCAGGACGAGGCCCAGCATGCCCGCTGCCATCCCGCCCCAGAAGATCCGCCGCGACCGGTTATGCAACGCGGCGGCGGCGGCGGCGATAAAGCCCAGCGCCATGACCGAGCCCAGGCTGTTCTTTTCCAGCCAGGTGCCCCGCCAGGCGCCGGGAAACAGTTCAACCATGCGACCGAGCTTTGGGAACAGCAGGGCCAGCATATAACAGAGGGCCATCATCAGCCCGAAGCCGATCGCCACCGTCTCGGTCAGCCGCGCCCAGCTGAAGCGCGCCGCCAGGGTATAGGCACACAGCATGGTCATGCTCAGGGCGATGATGCGGCGGCTTGTGCCGGAGGGATCAATAGACCAAAGCGACGACATGGCCGCCAGGCCAAGCAGGCTCAGCATCAGCGGTGTCCGCCACGCGGCATCGATTAGCCGCCGCCAGCACAGCACGGCCAGTCCCAGGCCGCACAGGTAAAACGGATAGTAGAAGTAACGGATCAGCGCACCTTCGCTGGCCTGGTCGTTGGTGTAGCCGAACAACGGCGCCTGCCAGGCCTGCGAGAAGGCGAAGATAATGGCGACGCCGCACAGCAGCGATATCCACTGGCCGCGCCAATCGTCGATGAAGCCGCGCACCTACAGCGCCGCGAACCGGCCGAGGCCGAAGCGCTTGAGCGGCCGGCTGACTGCCGACGGCTCACCGCCGCGGGCACGGTTATAGACCATGCCCAGAACCTTGCCGCCCGCCGCCTCCAGGTCGTTCCTGAGGTTGACGCGGCTCTGGATGTCGCCCTCGCCTTCGCTGACCACCAGGACGATGCCATCGGTGCGCGCCGCCAGTTGCAGGCCGGCCGTCGACCGGTCAGCGGCGGGGACATCGACCACCACCGTTTCCGCATGCTGGCGCAAGGCATTCCAGTAGGTCGTCTGGTCGAAGAGCTTGACGCGCTGTCCCGGCGCTAGGTGCTGGTCGCGGAAGCGCGTCACCCACAGGCGGCGGTCGAGGAACGGCCGGGCGACCAGATAGCTGTCGTCGCTGATCGGGCGGCCTTCCTTGTCGCGGGCGGGCGGCGCAAGGCGGAAGAACACCGAACCGTCCGGCGTGGCCTGGCTGAGCGGGCCCGGCGGGCCAAAGCGGGCGGCGTCCTGACCGAAGGCGATCATCTGGGTCTGGTGCCTGAAATCGGCGTCAATCAGCCAGACCGGCTTGCTGGCGAAGGCAGCCTCGCAGCGGGCATATTCGCGCGCAACCGTCGACACACCCTCACCGGTCAGGGCCGAGACGAACATCAGCACCCGCCCGGCCCGCGTCTGCGGCCGGCCCAAAGCCGACATCAGGTCGGCCATTTCGCGTGTCAGATCAACCATTTACGCCAGAGCTTCGTCTTTCGCCATCAGGGGCGTCGAATCACAAACCTAACTGTCGCAAAGGTGGGCGGCCACGGCAAGGTTTTCCAGTCGCGGCGAACCGATCCGCCGCTGCAAAAAAAGGCCGTCCCGGAAAACCGGAACGGCCAGTGCAAACCTCGGGGAAGTCCGGGGCTATTTCAAAAGGACTTAGTACTTGTAGTTGACGCCGAAGGTGAACGTACGACCGATCCGCGTCTGGAACAGGGTGTCCTGACGGACGCTGTCGATGTAGAGGCGGTTCTGTTCGTCGGTCAGGTTCTGGGCTTCGAGGATCAACTTGAAGTGCGGGTTGATCGTCCAGGAAGCCGAGGCGTCGAGATAGAAGGTGTCGTCGTTACCTTGCAGGTCCGAACCGGTCGAAGCCGGAATGGCGCGCATGTACTTGCCACGATAGGTACCCGTGGTGCGGATCGAGAACCGGTCATCTTCGTAGTAGAGCGTGCCCGAAGCCGAGTCACGCGACAGACCGCTCAGGTCGTTCGTCGTGGTGGCGGTCGGCACACCGTTGTTGCTGGCCAGGATGTAATTGATCTTGGAAGCGACGTGCGTGTAGTTGCCCAGCACGCCGAGGTTCTTCCAGATGCCCGGCAGGAAGTCGAGCTCGGTCTGCAGGTTCAACTCGTAGCCGTCCAGCGGACCGCCCGAGGTGTTGACCAGACGACCAACCGTGAAGATGTCGGTCGGGATCGAGTTGGTGTTGTCCAGCAGCGAGTCCGGCAGGCCCAGTTGGTTAAACGGTGTCTGGCTGCTGACGCGCTGAATGAACGACTCGATGTCCTTGTGGAAGTAGCCGACGCTGGCCAGCGAACCCGGCTTGAAGTACCATTCCAGAGACGCGTCGAAGGTCTTGGCGCGGATCGGATCGAGGTACGGGTTGTTGACCGTGCCGGTACGGGTCGTCGCCGTGACGCCCGCCGACGGCGTGAGCGGCCCGAGGTCGGGACGCGACATCACCTTGGCGGCCGAGACGCGGCCCAGCAGGTTCGGGTTGAACTCGAACACCACGTTCAGCGAAGGCAGCACGTCCTTGTAGGAGCGGTTGACTTCGTTACGCTTGCCAACGTTCGGATAGGTCGAACCGGCCGGTGCGGCGACGGGGATGTAGCCAACGGCGGTCTGATCGGTGTCGATGAAGCGGACACCGACGTCGCCGCGCACCGGGATCGGCAGCCAGTTGCTGCTGTTGAACTCGGCCATCACGTAGGCGCTGTGGATCTCTTCCTTGATTTCCGACATGGCGGCGCCGCATTCGATGCCGCAATACTGGAAGCTGTCAAAGCCGAAGGCCTTGCGCCACTTTTCGGAGTCGATCTGCACCCAGCTGGCGGGCGCGCCATGGCCCCACAGGTCGTCAAGACCGGTGATGTTTTTCGTCAGGCTGGCCAGGGTCACGCCTGCCGGCAGGGCCTTAACCGCCACCAGCGACGGGATCAGGTTCAGGCTGTGCGAGTTGAAGTCGTTGACACGCTCCTGGATACCGAACTTCATGGTCACGCTCTCAGACGCGTGCCATTTCAAATCGACATTGACCGTGTCGTTGGTGGTGACGTTGAACTGCGGCTTGCCCTGGACCGAGAAACCACCCAGAACGTCGCCGGCCGCGTTGGTCGGGGCGTAGGTGAACTTGGACGGATCATTGACGTCGAAGCCGAACTTGATAACCGGGGTGTCTTCGCCGCCACGGAAGTCGATCGAGAAGTTATTGGTATCGATCACGTCCATGAAGGTCTGCAGACGCATCGGGCCGTCCCAGTTGGACTTGTTGGTGCCGATGAGGCCCGACACTTCCCACTGGTCGTTGAAGCGGTGGAAGAAGTTCAGGTTAGCTTGCTGGAACTTCGAGGTGAACTGGTCGACCAGGCCTTCAGACCGCACGTCGACGCCGTCGAACAGGCCATAGACCAGCGAACCGTTGGAGTCGAACTGGACTTCCTTGACCGAAACCATCGGCTGGCCGTTGTTGTTGACGTTACGCGCGAAGGAGATCGGCTCGATATAGCTGTCGCGGCGTTCGTCTTCGTACTTCGAATAGAGCAGGTCCAGCGACAGGTCGGTGTTAGAGTCCGGCTTCCATTGCATGGTCAGGGTGCCAGCTGTGCGTTCGGCGTGCTGGGTCGAGTCGACGTAGCGCGGAATACGCGGGAAGAAGGCGCCCGACGCCGGCGTGTTAGGCTGGACGGGGCTGCGCAGGGCCATGATGGTGTTGTAGGCGGCCAGCGTGCCGGTACGCGGGTTGTTGAACGCACAGTTCGCGGCCGTTGCGCCCTTGGCGGCCTGTGCCGTCGGATCGGGGCTGACCGGGGTATAGCCGAGCGGCGTACAGAACGGCTGGACCGCGGCGCCCGAACCGAGGCCGTTGCCGCCCATGCCGGCCGACAGGATATCGACGGCCGAATAGCCGACTTCACGCAGGTTGCGCTCCTGATAGGCCAGCGAGGCCAGGACGCCGAACTTGCCGCCGGCGAACTTCTTGCCCGCCAGGATGGAGAAGCGCGGATCGGTCTGCTTGGAGAGTTCGCTGTAGACGCCGCGACCCGTCACCGCCAGCACCTGATTACCGCGGAAATCCGACGGCTTGGGGGCGCGCAGGTCAACCGTCGCCCCGAGGCTGCCTTCTTCGACGTCGGCCGAACCGGTCTTGCGGGCGGCCAGCGACGAGAAGATTTCGGTCGGGAAGGTGTTGAAGTCGAAGCTGCGGCCGTTGTTGCCGGCGCCGTAGATGTCGGCCGAACCGGTCTGCGACGAAGCTTCCATGCCGTTGATGCGGACGCGGGTGAACGTTGGCCCAAGGCCCCGCACCGAAATGTTGCGGCCTTCACCACCGTCGCCGCGCGACAGGGTGACGCCGGGGATACGCTGCATGGATTCAGCCAGGTTGCTGTCCGGGAACTTGGCGATGTCTTCGGAAAGAATGGAGTCGACCGTACCGGCGCTGGTCTTCTTGACGTTCAGGGCGCTTTTCAGCGAGCTGCGGAAACCGGTCACGACGACGACGGTTTCATCGGCCGCCTTCGGAGCGGCGGCGGCGTCCTGCGCGAGGGCCAGGCCCGGCGTAGCGGCCAACAGGCTGGCGGCTCCCGCGCCGGCCAGCAGCCATGACTTCATGCTGATGGTGTGCTTTTTCATGTCTTGTTTTCCTCGACCGTTATTTTTGTCTTTGAGGAACAGCCGGTGGTCTCTCCGGCCATTCAAAAGGTCAAAACGCAGCGGCCGGAATTCCCCTCAAAGGAATATCCTACAATTTTGCAAAAGTGACATAATTGCCACGACGTGGTTAACCGCGCACTTTCGGTTAGCGGCCGCAGCGGAGAACGACGACTTCATGCCGCAACGAACCAAAGCCAAAGCCTTGCTGCCGGCTGAAAACGGTTCCAATTGCACATTATCGAGGCGGAAAACCGCGCCTGACGCGTGTAAGAATGCGGTTGCCAGCCGCCTTGGCCGTGCGCCATATAGTCGTGCCTTACAGGGGGAGCTTCCATGGTCCGCATGTCCAATTCCTTGAGCCGCCGGGGTTTTCTGGCCGTGACCGGTGCGGCTTTCGCCATGCCAGCCCTGGCTCAATCGGTGGTCCCCCCCGTCGCACCGCCGCAGACCGATACGCAAAAGCCGGTGCGGAGCTTCACGCTCAGCGACGCCAGCGTGGCCAAGTTCAAGGCGATCGCGCCGCAGGTGCCAGCTTTTGTCGCCGCCTATTTCGCCGCCCGGGGCGGCCAGCCGACTTCGTGGACCTATGAAGACGGCTGCATCTGGAAAAGCGCGCTCGACCTTTACGCGGTGACCAAGGACAAAGCATTTCTCGACTATGTGACGACCGAGATGCAGGCCCGCGTGCTGCCGGACGGCGCCCTGCCCGGCCACCATCCCTCCGATTTCACGCTCGACAATATCAACGCCTCTAAGGTGCTGTTCCCGATGTACGCCCTGACCGGCGAGGACCGCTTCCGCAAGGCGATGGAGCTGCCGATCGCGCAGTTGCATGGCCAGCCGCGCACTCAATCGGGCAATTACTGGCACAAGCAGGTCTATCCCAATCAGGTCTGGCTTGACGGGGTGTACATGGCTCAGCCGGTGCAGACGGCCTATGCCAAGCTGGCCAACAAGCCCGAACTGTTTGCCGACACGGTGCGTCAGTTGCAGGTCATCGAAAAGGTGATGAAGAAGCCGAACGGCCTTTATTATCATGGCTGGGACGAAAGCCGCAAAGAGGCCTGGGCCAATCCACAAACCGGGCTGTCGGAATGCGTCTGGGGCCGGGCCATGGGTTGGTGGACGGCGGCGCTGGTCGACATCTATGACGAATCCGCCGGACTCGATCCGGCCGGCCGCGCCGAAGTCGCCCGCATCACGCGCGACACCCTGATGGCGCTGCTGAAAGCCCGCTCGAAGCGCAAGCTGTGGTACCAGGTGGTCGATCAGCAGGACCGCGAGGGCAATTACGAGGAAGCGTCAGGATCGCTGATGATCAGCTATGGCCTGCTCAAGGGCGCGCGGCTCGGCATCGTCGGCGCAAAGGAAAAGGCGGCGGGTCTGGAAAGCCTGCATGCCTGCATCGACACCTTCCTGACGCCGGAGGCGCTGAACGGCACGGTTTCAGTGGCCGGTCTGGGTGGCAAGGGCCGCTATCGCGACGGCACCTACGGCTACTACCTGACTGAAAAGGTCCGGGCCAATGATGCCAAGGGTGTCGGCCCGCTGTTCTGGGGCTTAAGCGAAGTGCTGCGGGGCTGATCTACTGCGGGAACAGCTCGACATGGGTTTCAGCGGTGCGGCCGAAATAGACGACACGCTTGCCGAGGAACGACACCATATAGCCGGCGCATCCGGCCGCCTTCACCTTTGCGCAGAAGCCTGTGTAGGTATAGCCCGGCGCGTTGGCCTGGGCTTCGCGGACAGCCGCTTCGACGACGGTGGCATTGAACAGCGCCGCCACCGCGCCTTCGGTTTTTGGTGTCTCCAGTTCGACTGAGTCGCCGTCCGGCAGGTAATAGGTCGCGGTGCTTCGGCGGTAATCGACGGTATAGCCTTCGAAGCCAGCTTCAATCAGCGCGCCGACGATTGACGGAAAATCCATGCTGGCGTCATAGCTGGCCGCCAGGCATTTCCGGGCGATGGCTGTCTTTTGCGCGTTCATTTTTGGGCCTGCAAGAAAGTTTGTTCGTGTCTGGACGACGGTATTGCCGCCGACGCTCGTTCAGATCAATATGCTAAATAAAACATACAATTTCTGAGGACGCCCCTATGCCCCAGTCTTTCGGGACCAAGCCGCTCGACCGCCGCAGTTTTCTCATTTCCGGCCTGGCCATAGCCGGCGCCGCCGCGGCGCCCACGGTCCTGCATGCAGCATCGACACCCGAAACGCCGGCAAGCAAGGGGGCGGTGTCCTTAGCCGGAGACTGGCGGTTCGCGCTCGATCCGGCCGACGTCGGATCGGCGGACTACTGGTTCAACAAGGTCATGCCGTCGGACCTGCGCATCAGCCTGCCGGGCATCCTGCAAACGCAAGGCTATGGCGACGAGATCACCGCCGAAACGCAGTTCGTCGCCGCCCTGCCCCGCGACATGCGCTGGTACCTGCTGCCGCAATACAAGGAATACACCAAGCCCGGCAACGTCAAGGTGCCCTATCTGTCGCAGCCGGTCCGGCACTATCTCGGCGTCGCCTGGTACCAGCGCGATATCGAAATTCCGCAGGCCTGGGACGGTAAGCGCGTGCAGCTGCATCTGGAGCGCACACGCTGGCGGACTGATGTCTATGTCGGCAATCGGCTGTGCGGGTCCGACCGGTCGCTGGTCGCGCCGCACGATGTTGACCTGGGCGTCCTCAAGCCCGGCACCTATCGCCTGACGCTGCGCATCGACAACAGCATGCAGGAGCCGGTCTACCGCCCCGACGGCCATGGCGTGTCGGATGGCGAAGGCTCGACCTGGAACGGCGTGGTCGGGCGTATAGAGATGTCGGCGACCTCGCCCGTATGGATCGACGACGCGCAGGTCTTCCCGGACCTGGCCAAGAAGTCGGCCCAGGTGCGGGTCAAGGTCGGCAACCTGACCGGCAAGCCGGGCCAGGGCACGATCACGGTCGGCAAGGTCTCCGTGCCGGTCACCTGGACGGCGGAAGGCGGCGCGGGCGTCATCGACGTGCCGATGCCGGACGCCAAGCCGTGGTCGGAGTTCACGCCGGTCCTGCAAAAGCTGACCGTGGCGCTCAGCGGCGGCGACGCCAGCGATCAGCGCGACCTGACCTTCGGCATGCGCCAGATCAAAACCGACGGCAAGAAGATCCTGCTCAACGGCGATGAGCTTAATCTGCGCAGCACGCATGATGGCGGCGGCTTCCCGCTGACCGGCTATCCGGCGACCGATGTCGAGACCTGGAAGCGGATCATCGGCATCTGCAAGACCTGGGGCCTCAATGGCATGCGTTTCCATTCGTGGTGCCCGCCCGAAGCCGCTTTTACCGCCGCCGATGAGCTCGGCTTCTACCTGCAACCCGAATGCGGCATGTGGAACAATTTCGATCCGGGCCGCCAAATGCTGGGCGTGCTCAATGACGAGACGGCGCGGATGATCCGGGCCTATGGCAACCATCCATCCTTCCTGTTCCTGGCGGCGGGCAACGAGCCGGCCGGACAGTACAACCTGCAAATGCCCGAATGGGACCGCAAGTGGAAAGCCGCCGACGACCGGCGCCTGTATACCGACGGCACCGGCCGCCACGCCGCGCCTCCGGGCGGTCCCGGCACGCCATTCGCCGCCGACTACCTGGTTATCGGCGGAACCGTGCGCGGGCCTCGCGGCTGGTTCGGCGAGGACTATGAGGACCAGACGAACAAGGCCCTCGGCGGCGTGGCGCAACCGGTCATGGGCCACGAGGTCGGGCAATGGTGCGCCTATCCCGACTTCGGCGTCATCGACAAATTCTCCGGCAGGGGCACATACGCCGCCTTCCCGGACGGCATCGGCTGGGGCAAGCAGGCCTATATGGTGCCCGGCAATTACGAGATCATGCGCGATTCCGCCAAGGCACAGGGAATGCTGCCGCGCAATGCCGAGCTGGCGCACGCGTCGGGCCGCTTCCAGGTCGCCTGCTACAAGGAGGAGGTCGAAGCCAGCCTGCGCACGCCGTCGCACGCCGGCTTCCAGCTGCTCGACCTGCACGACTATCTGGGCCAGGGCGGCGCGCTGATGGGGCTGCTCGACGCCTTCTGGGAAGAAAAGGGCTATGTGAAGGCCGACGAGTTCCGTGAGTTCTGCGCCACCACCGTGCCGCTGGTCCGGTTGAAGCAACGCGTGCTCACCGCCGACAAGCCGCTGACGGCGGAGGCCGAACTGGCGCACTTCGGGCCTGCTCCTTTGGCGTCCGTGACGCCGGTGTGGCGCATCCTCGATGCCGCCGGCAAGACGGTGCTGTCGGGCAGCCTGCCCAAGCGCGCCGCACCACGCGGCAAGAGTTTGAAGCTGGGCACCATCACCGCCGACCTGTCGAAGCTGAAAAGCCCGGCGGCCTATACGCTGGTGCTGGAGCTGAAGGGCACGTCGTTCCGCAACCGCTGGCCGTTCTGGGTCTATCCGGCAGGTATTACTACCGCCGCGCCACAGGGTGTGACCGTGACGAAGTCCTGGGATGAGGCCAAGGCCGCGCTGGCCGGCGGCGGGCGCGTGCTGCTCCTTTCGGGAAATCCGGAAAAGCCAAACCCGGATCTGGCCCTGACAACAGTTCCCATTTTCTGGAACCGACTGATGAACCCAAGCCGCGCCTGGATGCTGGGACTGCTGAACGACACCGGACACGGCGCGCTCAAGAACTTCCCGACCGAGACCGGTTGCGACTGGCAGTGGGTCGACCTGCTGGGCGGCACAACGGCGATGAACCTGGACAGCCTGCCTACCGACCTGCGGCCTGTGGTCCAGCCGATCGACGACTGGAACCGCAACCTGCGCCTGGCCATGCTGTTCGAAGCAAAGGTCGGCGACGGCCGCCTGATGGTCACGTCGTTCGACCTGTCGGAAAGCGGCGTCGCCAGCCATCCGGGCGGGCCGTCCTTGCGCAAGTCGGTGCTCGATCACATGACTTCGGCGCAGTTCGAACCGGCCGCGCGTCTTGACGTCGCCGCCCTGGATAAGTGGATGGCCAGCCGCTACACGGCGCCGGGCACTGTCATCACGCCGCCCGCCACCACCGATGTGGTCGATCCGGGGCAGATCAAGCGGAAGTCCTGAGTTACGCCAGCGGCCCGATGGCGACCGGCTCACCGAAGTCCGGCACGCCGTCGGCCGTGTAGTGGACCGGCTGGACGCGGGTGTGGCGGTTCGGGTCGTGCAGCGAGTTGCCGACGATCTCACGATAATCGCGGGCGTGATAGACCAGCATGTCGCGGCCTTTTTCGTCGACCGTGAAGCTATTGTGGCCGGGGCCCCAGATGTTGTTCTTCGGCGAGCTTTTGAACACCGGCTCCTGCGACTTGGTCCAGACGGCCGGGTCCATGATGTCGGCGTCGTCGCGCGCCGTCAGCATACCCATGCAGTAGTGCTCATCGGTCGCCGCCGCCGAATAGGTCAGGAACAGGCGGCCGTTGCGCGCCAGGATCGCCGGGCCTTCGTTGACCTTGTAGCCAATGATTTCCCACGGCAGGGTGGGCACGGTCAGGCGGGCGGGCGCGGTGGCCAGCGTCGTCGGCGTAGCCAGCGGCGCCAGGTAGATATTGCTGTTGGTTTTGATGTCCGGCTCCGACTGCGCCCAGCACAGGTAGCGGGTGCCGCGGTGCTCGAACACGGTGGAATCGAGCGTGAAGGTGTCCCACGGCGTGATCACCTGGCCGATATCGGTCCATGTCCCGGTCAGCGGGTTCTTGTCTGCGCATTGCAGCACATAGGTGCGGATATGGAAAACCGCATCGCTGTTGCCAGCGGCGAAATAGATGTGCCACTTGCCGTCAAAATGATGCAACTCCGGCGCCCAGATATAGCCGCCCTTGACGCCCTTTTCCGGACGGCGCCAGACGGTGACTTCCTCGGCGGCGCCCAGGCCCGCCAGGGTCTTCGAGCGGCGGATAGCCAGCCGGTCATATTCCGGCACCGACGCCATCATGTAGTAATAGCCGTCGCTGTGGCGGAACACCTGCGGGTCGGCGCGTTGCAGTACCAGCGGGTTGACGATCTTGGCTTTAGCCGCCTCGGCGGCTTCGGGGGTAATGGCGGCCATTAAACCTGTTCCGGCGGTGGAGGCGATAAAGGTGCGGCGGGAAAAATCGGACATGACTTTTGGACTGCGATTCAAGGATGCGCGACCATATGTCGGACAATTGAAAATGGCCAGCGGAAATGCGCTGACCGAAGTCAGCGCATTTCATGCTTTGCGCGGCTCAGGCTGATCAGGCCCGCGGCGGCGGCAAAGCCCGCAGCCAGGATCAAGGCCACGCCGGGCGCGGAGGGGGTCGGCAGGACACCGAAGACCAGCGACATGCCGATGGCACCGAAGGTCTGGCCGGTCAGGCGGGCGGTGCCCTGCATGGCGCCGGCGGCACCGCTGCGCGCCTTGGGGGCGGACATCAGCAGCACGCGGTTGTTCGGCGTCTGGAACAGGCCGAAGCCTATACCCGCGATGACGGTTCCGGCGATGAAGACCGGACCGCCGCCGGGAAACAGGCCGACAATCGCCAGTCCCGCCGCCAGCAAACCACCCCCGATACCGCACAGCCAGGTCGTCGAGAACCGGTCGGCCAGCCAGCCGGACACGGGCGCCACAACGATCACCGTCGCCGGCCAGGGCATCATGTACAAACCGGCCTGGGTTGGGCTCATGCCCAGGGTGTGCTGCAGGTAAAACGGCAGGGCGACATAGCTCATCATCTGGCCGGTAAAGCCGCAGACCGAAGCGATGACCGCAATCCGGAAGGCCGGATCCTTGAACAGATCGACCGGGACAAGCGGCGCGGCCATGCCCTTCTCCCGCCACAGCAATCCGCCCAGGCACAGCACGGCCGCGATCATCATGCCTGTACCCAGGACCGGCGCCTTGACGACCTGATCTGCGCCGGCAAAGAACAGGATGAACATGGCGGTGTTCAGAACCAGGGCCACGGCATCCAGACGGCGCGGCTTGCCTTCGGGGCGCGGCAGGGCCAGGCCGCCCAGCAGGATCAGCACGCCGACCGGCAGGTTGACGGCGAACAACCACGGCCATGGCGCGACCGCCAGGATGGCGCCGGCGATGCCGGGACCGGCGGCTGAGGAGATGGCTATGGTCATGGCGTTGACGCCGATGATGGCGCCGACCATGCGGTGCGGCACGGCAAAGCGCAGGTTCATGGTGGCCAGCGCCATGATGGCGCCGCCGCCCAGGCCCTGGACGAAGCGCGCGCCCACCAGCATCGGCAGATTGACCGCGAACGCACAGCCTGCCGACGCGACGACGAACAGGGCGACGCCGCTCAGGAAGACGCGGCGGCTGCCCAGGATTTCGCCCAGCGCGCCGCACGGCAACAACGCCACCAACACGGCCAGCTGATAGCTTGACACCACCCAGACCGTATCGGCGGCCGTCGCGTGGAACGATCCCGCGATCAATGGCAGGGCAACATTGGCGATGGCCCCGTCGAGCACCACCAGGACAAGACTCATCAGCAGGACGGCAACCGCCAGATGGCGGCGCGGCACGGGCAAGCCGTCGGGCTGGGCAGAAATGGCGGCAACATCGGACATGGCTTTTCTCCTTCGATGATCCGGATATACGCCGCTCCCAAAATTGCACCAGACGCAACATATTCAAATAACCTTTGCGTTTGACGCCACGCATTGTAGACTGGCGGCATGAGCGACCTCGATCTCAACCTGCTGACGGCGCTGGATGTGCTGCTCAGCGAACGCAGCGTAACGGCGGCGGCGAAGAAACTGCGCCTCAGCCCATCGGCCATGAGCCGCACGCTTAGCCGACTGCGTGACGTGCTCGGTGATCCAGTGCTGGTGCCGGCGGGAAGGGCCATGGTGGCGACCCCGCACGCCGAGGCCATCGCCGAGGAGGTGCGCCGTTTGAATGCTGCCACCCATGCGGTGCTGCGTCCGGCGCCGGGGATCGACGCGCGGACCTTGAAGCGCGTCTTCACTATCCGCGCCAATGAAGCCTTCGCGGTCGCCCATGCGTCGCGGCTGATCCGGAAAGTGGCAGCCGAGGCGCCGGAGGTGTCGCTGTATTTCGCGCCCAAGCCAGACAAGGATATCCGGGCCCTGCGCGACGGCGCGGTTGATCTCGACATCGGCGTTATTGCCGGCGACGGCGCCGAGTTACGGGCGCAGACGCTCTATCACGACATTTTCGTTGGCGTCGCCCGCCCCGGCCACCCGTTGCTTGAGGGCGAAGTCACACCCGCCCGCTACGCCAGCTTCGGCCACGTCACCGACTGGCGGCATGTCTCGGGGTCGCGCCAGGGCCGTTCGGTCGGCCCGGTGGATGAGGCCCTGGCGGAACTTGGACTGACGCGCGAGGTCAAGGTGGTGGTACCAAGTTTCCAGTCGGTGCTGGCGGTCGTCGCCGAGACCGACCTGATCGGGTTGCTGCCGAAGAAATTCGGCGAGTCCGGGCGCGGCGTGGTGACCTTTCCCCTGCCGATCCCCCTGCCCGACATCACCGTATCGCAGATCTGGCACCCGCGCATGGACGCCGATCCCGGCCATCGCTGGCTGCGCGGTATCGTTTATGACACCTACCGGGCCAATTGAGACGAAAATTTGTCAGGCAATCAAGACTTCTGGCGCAGGATTCCGCCGGCTGCGACGTTCAATGGTGCAACACGCCCTATAACAACGGGACCCGTCCAAGTCCCGAACATGCTCGGAGCCTCCAATGAAGCCTGTCCATTCCCTCGTTTCCGCGCTGGCCCTGGCCGCCGCCCTCGGCAGCCCCCTCGCCGCCCAGGCCGCGGATGCCAAGGTGACCGTCACCGACAACGGCACGTCCTGGACGCTGGACAACGGCATCGTCAAGGCGACGATCAGCAAGGACACGGCCTTCATGCCGTCCCTGCAGTACAAGGGCCAGGAAGTCCTGAAGGCCAGCGGCGGCACCTGGGAACACACGCCCAAAGGCGCGCCGGTGCTGATCAACTCCGTTACCATCGACCCGTCGGCCAATGACGGCACGCGCGCCGAAGTCTCGGTCAAGGGCGTCACCAACGGCGCCTATACCTTGACGCCCAATGCCCCCGGCGGCGGCGCCCAGAATGTCGACATGGAAATCCGCTATTCGCTGGGCCAGGGCGACAGCGGCATCTATGTCTATGCCATCTTCGACCACCCGGCCAGCTATCCGGCCGCCGGCACCGGGCCTGAGGACCGCTACATCACGCGCCTCAACCAGGACTTCGACTGGATCAGCGTCGACAAGGACCGCAACATGCTCGAGGCCGCGCCCAAGGACTGGGGCACAGGCGTCGTCGTCCACGCCAAGGAACAGCGCATCATGGCGCAGGGCGTGTACAAGAATTCGGTCGAGCACAAGTACACCTATTCCGGCATGCACTACCGCACCCCCGCCTGGGGCTGGTCCAGCACCAAGACCCACCTCGGCGTCTGGTTCATCAACCCGACCGTCGAATATATGAGCGGCGGGCCGTTCCGCATCGACCTGGGCGCCCACTTCGGCGACAATGGCGATCCTGAGCCGATCATCCTCAACTACTGGCACAGCGGCCACTATGCCGGCGCCAATACCCGCATCGCGGCGGGTGAGGAATGGCACAAGGTCATCGGCCCGATCTTCGTCTACGTCAACGAACTGGACAAGCCGGTCCCGGCCACCGATGCCGAGCTAAAGAAGCTGGCTGCGACGGCGGGCAACCCCACCGTCCCGGCCAGCTGGACGGCCAACGCCAACTCGCTGTGGGCGGACGCGCTCAGCCAGGCCAAGACGCAGAACGCCAAGTGGCCTTATGGCTGGGTCAAGGACCCGGGCTATACGCCGCTGGAACAGCGCGCCACGGTCACCGGCAAGCTCGTGCTCGACGATCCAATGGCCCCCAAGGGCGCGTCGAAGAAGCTGCCGAACCTGGTCGTCGCCCTGACCGTGCCCGCGGGTTCGACCCCGCCGCCGCCGGGCTTCGACTCCAACCGCTTTGGCGACATGTACACCAATGCCGACAGCTGGACGCACGACGCCAAGGGCTATCAGTTCATCAATGACGGCACGGACGACGGCCAGTTCACGCTGACCAAGGTGCGGCCGGGCAAGTACACCTTGCACGCCTGGGCCGACGGCGTGCTCGGTGAGTACATGCAGGCCGACGTGACCGTCGAACCGGGAAAGACACTCGACCTCGGCACCCTGACCTGGAAGCCGGTGCGTAACGGGCGCCAGCTGTGGGAAATCGGCACGCCCAACCGCACGGCCAGCGAATTCCTCAAGGGCGACAGCAAGAACTGGTGGCTGTGGGGCTGGAACCTGCGCTACGCCCTGCTCTTCCCGAACGGCCTGACCTACACCGTCGGCAAGAGCAACCCGGCCAAGGACTGGTTCTTCATGCAGGTGCCGACCGCCACCGACCTGTCGTTCGTCAACCCGGACGCCAAGGACCCGGCCAACCAGCAGTTCGGCTGGGTCAAGGCGGAGTCGCTCGAACAGTACCCGCAGACCGACCAGAGCGGCCCGTGGAAGCGATATGGCAAGGGCAAGGAAACCGTCTGGACGGTCAAGTTCAAGCTGGACAAGCCGGTCACCGGCACGGCGGCGCTGCGCGTCACGCTGGCGGGCGAAGACGGCATGAACGGCCTCCTGCCGGTGGCCGTCAACGGCAAGAGCGTCGGCGGCATCGGCGACGGCTCAAATCCGGACAATGCCCGCATGATCACCTCGAACGCCATCCGCTACAACACCGACAAGGGTTTCTGGCAGCAGCGCACGCTGAAGTTCGACGCCTCGGCGCTGAAGGCGGGCGAAAACACCCTGACCTTCACCGTTCCGGCCGGCGATCTGCAAAGCGGCGTGGTGTGGGACTATCTGCGTCTTGAGCTGGACGACGGGGTGGCGAAGGCGAAGTAACCGCGCCTCAGCCACGCACCTGAGCGACAAAGCGGGTGATTTCCTCACGCATGCGCGCCGACTGCTCGACCAGGCGGTCGGCAGTATCGAGCGCGTGGCTGGAGGCCCGGCCGGTTTCCTGCGTCGCGTCAGCCATGGCGTGCACGTGACCGGCAACCTCATCCGTGCCCTGCGCCGCTTCGTGGACATTGCGGGCAATGTCGCTGGTGGCGGCGCCCTGCTGGATCATGTTGTCCGAAATGGCCTGGGCGATCTGGTTCATGTGGTCGATGGTGCCGCGAATGGACTGGATCGCGTCGACTGTACCGGACGTAGCGCTCTGGATGGTCCCGATGTGGGCGCCGATGTCCTGGGTGGCGCGCGCCGTCTGTGACGCCAGACTCTTGACCTCGGTGGCGACGACGGCAAATCCCTTGCCGGCCTCGCCTGCCCGCGCCGCCTCGATCGTGGCGTTGAGCGCCAGCAGGTTGGTTTGCTGAGCGATGGCCTGGATGAGGCTGACCACCTCGCCGACCTTGTGTGCCGCCGCTTCCAGATCCCGGATGCGGGCGTCGGAGATATTGGCCTGTTCGACCGCCTGAAGCGCGATAGTCGAGGACATCTGCGCCTTGGCGGTGATTTCCTGGATAGAGCTTGACAGCTCTTCCGACGCTGCCGCAACCGTGCGGACATTCGCAGCCGCCTGTTCGGTGGCCGAGGCAATCGACGTCGTCTGGCCCGAGGTCTGCGAAGCGATCATGTTCAGCGCCTCGGCTGATCGACGCATTTCAGCCGAAGCCTGACTGACCTCCTGAACCAGGCTGCCGACGGATTGCTCGAATTGCGTGGCCAATGCCGCCATGGCGGCGCGGCGTTCGTGCTCGCCGTCGATACGGCGGGCGGTTTCGGCATCGGCATCGGCCTGGGCCCTGCCGCGCAGGCCTTCGCGGAAGGCCATGACCGCTTTGCCGATCAGGCCGATCTCATCGACGCGGCGCGCCTCCGGGACGTCGGCATTGTGATCGCCGCCGGCCATGCGGTCAAAACTGGACTTCAGGCTGTTCAGCGGCCGGCCGACCAGCGAGTGCAGCACGAAGAAGATAAGACCCGCCGAGATCAGGATACAAACGATCGAAATGGCCAGCATGAAGCGATTGTTCTGGTCAATCTGGGCGTTCAGCGTCGCCGCCGGCACCTGGACCACAACGGCCCAGGTATCCTGCGTCCCCAGGGTGGCGATCGGCGACGCCAGATAACGCCACGTCTTGCCATCGGGCCCCTTGGCGTCAAGCGTCGCCGCGGCACCACTGGAAATGGCCCGCGCGGCAGCGTCGGCCGTGCCTGCATCGAAATCCTTCATAGCCTTACCGGTCGCCTTGGCGTCCGGGTAGCTGACGACAAGTCCGCCTTTCGACACCAGCGCCACCCGGCCGGTGCCAAACGGCTTGAGCGCCGCCAGTTCCGTATTGAGCGTGCTCAGGTCGACATCGACCCCTGCAATGCCGGCAAAGCGCCCGTCTATCATCAACGGGCGGGTAAAGGAGGTCAGCAGCATGTCCTTGCCGCCGACAGGATAGACGTAGGGCTCGATCGCCACCGGACGGCCCTGGCTTTTGGGCAACTGGTAATAATCGCCGGGACCGGGCTTGTCGTAGTCCTGCAGAACCTCGCGAATGACGTGACCGGGCCCACGGTTCCAGTACGGGACGAAACGGCCGGAAGCGTCATAGCCCGGCTGGCCGGCGTATTTCGTATCCTGGCCGTCGAGCGCGTTCGGCTCCCAGCCGGTATAGGTACCGATGATCTCGGGATGCTGCTCGAGGATAGCCTTCAGAAGCGCTTCCTGGGCGGCGCGATCGCCCGGCGCGCTGGCGCGCACGGCCATGGACGCGGCGGCGATGTCTTCGGCCACCGTAGCGGCGCGGTCCAGACGGTTGCGAACGAAATTGGCTTCCTTTTCCGCCTCCCGGGTCTGCAAGGCGCTGGCCTGGCTCGACAGATTGTGGCTGGTGCCCTGCGACAGGATGAAACTGCTGGCGCCAAACACCAGGGCCAGGGTTGAAACACTGATCAGGGCGATTTTGACGGGAAGCGAGCGCGACAGCATACAGGAACTCCTCAGAACTGGAGTCCGTTTTGGCAGGCAAGACCTTGCCTAAATGTTAACTATAAAAGGTTGTCGGCAAATCTTCACAATTCCCGCAAGAATTGTGACGCTTTATGCGGCCGTGTTCGAGGGCTTGTTCGAGGCCTGGGCCAGGACCGGCAGGTCCAGCGCCCGCGACGCCATGGCGGCGCTGGCGAAGCCGCGGCGCGTAAACACCCGCAGGAGGCCGGCGCACAGGGCGGTAAACCCGCCGAACAGGACCGCCAGGATCAGCACGATCTTCTTCATGCTCTTCGGCTTGTCGGGCAACGACGCCTTTTCGACCACGCGCACGGCATCGTCGGCGCCCTTGGTCATCTGCTGCTGGGCGGCGTTTTCCTGGATGCGCTGGGTGAAGGTCGAGATGTTCTTCTGCAGGGCATCGCGCTCGGCCGCCAGGGTGTTGAACTGCGCCTCCGCCCCAAGCAGGGTCTGCAACTTGCGGGTCACCTCATCGGCCTGGCGCTGGCCCTGGGCAATCCGGCCCTGCAGCGACGCCATGTCGGCTTCGAGGTTGAACCTCTGGGTCAGCAGTTCCTGATAGATCGGATTGACGCCCATCTTGTGGTCCTTTTCGCCGATCGCCTTGCCGGTACTCATCATGGCCTGGAGCGAAGCGATCTGGGCCTCCACGTCCTTCACCGGCTGGGCGGTCGGCAGATATTTGGCCAGCATTTCCTGACGCTGCTGCTGAAGCGCCAGGATGCGCGACGGAATGCTCAGGTCGAGGTTGCGTTCGACGCTCATTTCCGGGTTGAGGCGGGCCAGGTTAGCCTTGACGTCGGCGTATTTGGCCTGGTCCTGGGCCATCTGCGACTGGGCGGTGTAGAGGTCGGCGGTGACCGTGTCGTAGATCTTGGCGTAGGTCGCCTTGGTGGCGGTGAAGTCCCCCACCCCGTTGGCAGTCAGGAAGTCCTGATAGGCCCGGTCGGCGACGGCCAGCTGTTCATCGAAGCTGGCCTTCTGGCGCGCCAGCCGCGGGCCGACGGTGTCGCCATAAACGTGCAGGCGATAGTCCTGATACTCGTCGATCAGGGTGTTGAGGATCAGCGACGCCGAGGTGGCGTCCTCATGCTTGAAACTCAGGCGCACGACATTGTTCTGCGGCGCCGTGGCGGTCGCCAGCCCCGCCTGCAACACCTTGAGCGCGGCCTGCTCGGCCGCCTGTTTCTGCACGCCGACGTGCGGGTTCCAGTATTGCGGCGCCTTGGGCAGGACGGCCCTGTAGCCGACCTTGGCGATGACGCGGCGCTTCAGTTCGGTGGAGTTGAGGATTTCGACTTCGGACTCGACCACCTGGTCGATGGTCGCGATGGCGCCGTTGGCGGCGTCGCCAGCCAGCGGGCGGTAGACATAGTCCTTGTTGAGCTGCATCAGCAGGCTGGCATTGGCCGTGTAGGTCGATGGCATCTTGAGCGCCACCGCGACGCCGATGCCGAACACGACGGCGAAAACGATCGCCATGAGCAGGATTTCACGCAGCAACAGGGAGACGATGTCACGCAGATCCATCTGCGTGAACGCAATCGTCTTCTTGTTGCCGGTAGCTGCGGCCATGGAACTCCCTGATGCGCCGGACCTTGCCGCCGTCTTGCGCAGCCGCATCGCCTCGTCGGCGTCGTCTTGCCAATCAGAGGCAGACTGCATGGATTCTCCGGTGGCGACTAGAAATTTTGAAAAAGATGCGGCCCGTTCTCGGCCGTTTCCGGAAAAGCGGAAACAAAGGCGCAATAAGGGGAATCGCGCGCCATCCGCCACCATAAAAGGCCGCCCATTAACGAATCTTTACGATGTTCCCGGCTTAGCATCAGCCGGCGCGTTTTTGTCCGGCGACTCAGTTTAGGCTCCAGAGCTATGTTCACCCGCAGAACCCTTCTTGCTGCTTTCGGGGCAATGGCTGCCTTCCCGGCCCTCGCGGCGGAAAAGCAGCCCGAAGCGCCGCTGATCCAGTTTTCCGACTGGAGCGACGAGGAGCCGCAGTATCTGTTCTATCCCGGCGACAAGCTTGAAGTGAATTTCGCTTCGGCCGTCGAGCTTAACCGCGCCACCCAGGTCGGGCCGGACGGTCGGATTACGCTGCCCATGGTCGGCCAGGTGGTGGCGGCCTACAAGAGCGTGCCGGAGCTGCAAACCGAGATTCAATCCAAGTTCACGCCGATCCTGCGCAATCCGGCCGTCACGGTTTTCCCAGGCGATGCCGCTTCGACGCGTGCTTTAGTCGGTGGCGAGGTGCGAACACCAGGCTGGGTCGAGGTGATGGGCGACATGGACGCGATGCAGGCCGTGCTGGCGGCTGGTGGTTTCCTGCACTCGGCCAAGACGCACAAGGTGGTGCTGATCCGGCGTGGCCGCGACGGCCAGGCGATGCGGCGGATCATCGACGTGCAGGACATGCTGGCAGGACGCGACCGCCAGATGGTGGCGCTGCGCCGCTACGACATCATCTATGTGCCGCGGACCAATGTGGCTGAGGCCGGGGTCTGGGTCGAACAGTGGGTCAACAACCTGATCCCCGGTGGTATTCTCAACTATTTCACGTACCGGACGTTCAACTAGGTTTCCGGCACCTAATCGCCCTCCCCTTCCTTCCCCGTTTACGGGGAAGGTGGCATTGAGGCCTTAGGCCGAAATGACGGAAGGGGGAACTTGCGGAAGATGACCATTCCCCTTCCGTCGTCGCTTCGCTCCGCCACCTTCCCCGTAAACGGGGAAGGAATAGGTGTCCAACTATGCGGTTTTAAATCGTTGCCGGCTTGCCGTTGACGACGACGTTTATCAGCTTGACGCCATCAGTGTCGGAGACGTTGAGCTTCTCCTGCGTCAGTTGCACGTCGATGTCCTTGAGGACGATGCCACTGATCTCGGTCTGGCCGGCATTCGGCCGGATGGTGCCGAACGAGCCGAACTTGCCCTTGATATTGGTCAGGGTGATATTCTTGACGGTCGATTTCGGCGGCTCTTGCCCCTTCAGGTCGAAGTACTGCTTCCACGGCTGGACGGAGATGATGTTGCCGCCGACCGACGAATCCAGCGTGATGTTGCGGTAGTGGATATCCTCATAGTGCTGCGGCGTGTCCGGGCGCAGCTTCAGGACGGCCAGTTGCACCTTGCCGATCGCCTTGCAGTTTTCGACGATGATATCGCGCACGACGGTCGCCTCGCTGCCCAGGGTCAGCATGCCGTTGCCGCGCTTGAAGACGCAGTTGCGGATACGGATATGCTCGACCGGCGGGCTCGACTTGTCATCCAGGGCGAACGGCCCCTTAGAACCCTTGGCGGCGACGCAGTCGTCGGTGACCGAGAAATAGCAGCCGTCGACCGTGACGCGGCGGCAGCTGTCTAGGTCGATACCGTCCGTCGAGGGCGCCTGGCGATAGTCGTCCGGCACCTGGAAGCGGGCATTGCGCACCATGACGTCTTCGCAATTGTAGATGTGCAGGTTCCAGAACTGCGAGTCCTTGAAGGTGATGCCTTCGACCGTGACGTTGCGTGAATTGGACAGGATGGCCAACCGGGCGCGCGGCATGCCGATATTGGCGAAGTTCGGATTGGCGGCACGGTTCTTCCAGAACAGCTCCCAGATCGGCATACCGGCGCCGTCAAGGGTGCCTTCGCCGGAAATCTTCAGGCCGTCGCAGCCGTCGGCATTGATCAGGCCCGGCGTGAAGGCGTCCTCGAAATGGCCTTCGATGCGGGTGCGCTGGGCCGGGAAGTTCGACAGGTCAGTCGAGCACTTAAGGACCGCGTCCTTCTCCAGGCGCAGATTGACCTTCGGCTTGAGGTGCAAAGCGCCGCTGACGAACACGCCTTTCGGGACGACGACGGTGCCGCCCTGCCCCGCCAGGCTGTCGATGGCCGACTGAATGGCCTTGGTGTTGATGGTGGCGTCGTCGGCGACGGCGCCAAAGTCGGTGATCACGGCCTGTTTGGCGGCGGCGTGCGCCGTTCCGGCCCAGAGGGAAGCGGACACGGTCGACAGGGTGAAAAGACGGCGGGTCAGGGACATGGTTTTCTCTCGAATTATGACTTAGGCGCGCAGCAGGGCCGAAGCGCACCACAGCACCGGCGCCTGGCCGTGCAGGTCGCCGACATTGCGCTTGCGGTCAATGTAGTACTGGTAGTCGTTCTTCTTGTTGGTGCCTTCGCAGATTTCGTGCAGCTCGGCGTTTTCGTCGATATTGGCGCACAGACCCAGCCAGCCCTTGCGGGCGGCGGCGGCGTACGACTTGTCCAGCCAGCCATACTTGGCGCCGGTGATCATGGCGAAGGTGAACATAGCCGAGCCCGAGGTTTCCGGCCAGGATTCCGGCTTGTCGATCAGCTGCCGCCACAGGCCGTTATCGCCTTGCGTGGCCAGCAGGGTCTTCATCATCTTGTTGTAGCCGGCCAGGATCTTGGCGTGATCGGGGTGGCTGGCCGGCAGGTCGCGCAGCAGCTCGGCCATGCCGGCGGCGAACCAGCCGTTGCCGCGGCCCCAGTAGAACGGCACGTCCGGCGCATGGAAGAACAGGCCGTTCGGCTGCTGCAGGCGGTCGAGATAGGCGGCCATCTCGCGCGCGGCACGGTCGAGATAAACGGCGTCACCGGTGGCGCGGAAGGCTTGCACCTCAAGGATCGTGATCATCCACATGTCGTCGATCCAGAAGCGCGTCTGGGAGGTCAGGCCTTTGGCAACGGCTTCGTCAACAATGGCCTTGTCTTCCGGCTTCATGGTCGCGGGCGGCCAGTCGGCCGGCGGCGGCGCCCATTGGCGGTCGGCGATGGCCTTGCCGATGTCGAGGTAACGCTTGTCCTTGGTCTCGATGTACAGCTCAAGCGGCACGGCGCCGAACATCGACGGGTCGACGTGGTTGGCGGTCGGGAGAAAATTGGCTTCGGTGGTGAACAAAGGCTCGAAGCGATCCGCCAGCTTCTTGCTCAGGGCCTTGTCGCCGCTCAGGCTGGCGAAGGTCAGCGCGCCATACCAGGCGCAGGCTTCCGGATAGATGATGCTGCCGCGCGTCATCGGGCGATTGACGTTGCCGTGCGGCTGGACGACGAAGTGCTCGGCGACGCGCTTGCCGATTTCCTGCGGCGACTGGCCCTTGGGCCACGACGCAAAGGCGGAGACATTAGCCGCCCGCACGGGTCCGGCAACGGCGGCGGCGGTCATGGCCACCATGAGCGAGCGTCTGTTCATCATATCCCTGTCCCTTTTTGAATGCGAGTCGACGGTCCTTACGACGCACGCCGAGGCAAATCCCGCACTGTATCATCGCTGTAATGAACGGCCCGCGCGGGGACTCCCGTCGGCGGGCCGCAAATAATGCCGTTACCGGGTCACGTTCAGGCTGAACTGACCGGAGAACGACACACCTTGAGTCACCTTCAATTGGTGGGCGGGCTCCTCGGCGATACCGAACTTGGTCGGCCGTCCGGCGACGGACGACAGGATGCGCAAGGTGCCGGGCTTGTCGGCATCCGTACCCATGTAGCCGTCATTGACGACGTGCAGCCCCTTGCCCGAAGCGTCGGTGACGTCGATCCAGCGCGTCGCTTTTGTCCCCGCTTCACCCGGCCAGACGCCGAGATAGGTCGCCGTCTTTTCATTGGGGAAGGCGTCATACGGCCCGAGGCCCAGCCAGCGCAGCTTTTTCAGCTCCGGCGCGGTGGTCGCGGTCATGCCGACAAACGGCAGGGTCGGCGCGGTGACTTCGGGGGTGACGACGTACTTGACCGTCAGGCTGCCGTCAGTGCCGACAGCATAATCATAGGCGACCTGGAAGTGGTTCTTGGCGTCGATGGCGTAGTTCACCACCGCCTTGATGGTACCGTCGGGCGTCGCCGTCCAGCTTGAAACACTGGCCTTGTAAGCGTTCAGGTCGGGAACCTGGGCGCGGACATCCGCCTTGACCACATATTCCTCGTTCTTGTTGAACGGCCGCCAGATGGTCGGGCGCAGGCCAGTGATCGCCGGCTTGCCTGGCGCACCGGCCGAGACCAGTTCGCCAGTCTGTTTATTGAAGCGATACTGGACGTCGCCGGCCTGGATGACGGTGTCGCCGCCCTGCTCCGTCACGGTAACCTTGGCGGTTTTGGTGGCCACAGGCGCCGCCGACGTCGTCAGTTCGACCGAACGTTTGGTGATTTCGGAACCGTCCGGACGCGTGAACGTCAGTTGCAGGTAATAGGTCGCGCCGGGTTTCACCTTTTTCAGCGCCGTCAGCGGCACCTCAAGGTCGGCGGCTGCGTGGGGCTTGGCCGAGACCTGGCCATTACCCTTGGCCAGCTGCTTGTCATCTTCCATCAGCGTCCAGGCGATGCGGACGCTGTTCAGGTCGGTGAAGTCGAAATCGTTCTGGATCGGCACCTTGACGCTGGGCTGGCCGGCGGCGACCGACAGCTTGTCGACCGCTGGGTAAGCCTGGGCGTAGACGGCCTTGGTTTCCCAGTAGTCGCGCGTCGGCTTGCGGTAGGAATCGACAATGCCGTCCCAGCCGTCCGGCACGACCTTAAGCGCCGAAGTTGTTGTGCCGTCGGCATTGCGCGTCGTCACCTTCATACCTTGGTCGGCCCACATCCAGATGGCGGCGCCCGCGCCAGCCGGATGGCGCTGAATGGCTTTCCAGCGGCTGTCCATGTCGCCGAAGCCCTCGTCGCCATAGGCATGCGAGACTTCGCTGGTTATGATCGGCCGGGTGGCGTGCGCCGCCAGGTCGTCCAGCTTCTGCGCCGACCAGTAATGCGGCGCCAGGATGTCGAATTCCGGCGGCATCCAGTCCTCGGCGCGCCACGGCATCAGCAGTGGCCGGGTCGGATCGAGCGCCTTGACCGTGCGGGCCGAGGCGATGTGCAGGGCGGTCAGCGGGTCTTCGTTGCCGATCGACCAGGCGACGATCGAGGGATGGTTGATGTCGCGGGTGACCGTCTCATACGAACGCAGCATCACCGCCGCGTTGAATGACGGGTCGTAGGCGTTGTCTCCGCCATAACCCATCGGGACTTCATCCTCGATATACAGGCCCAGCTTGTCGGCCATCTCCAGGAAACCGGCGGCCGGCGGATAGTGCGACGTGCGCACGAAGTTGATATTGGCCGCCTTCATCAGCTGAATGTCCTTCAGCCACAGATCCGGCGTGGTGGCGCGGCCGACATCGGGATATTCATCGTGGCGGTTGACGCCGCGCAGCTTGACCGGCTGGCCGTTGACCCTGAAGACCCCGCCTTCGGTCGAAATTTCGCGGAAGCCGACATTGACGGTGCGGGTATGGGCGACCTGGCCGCCTTCGAGCAGTTCGACGCGCAAGGTGTAGAGATTGGGCGTCTCGGCGGTCCACGGTAGCGGCGCGGTGACATGCAGGACGGCATCGGTCGCACGGCCGGTGCGGTAATGGGCCGGGATAGTGGTCTGCTGGGTGCCAACCGTATTGCCGTCCTTGTCGAGCAGGGTCAGGCGCAGGTCGTAGCCGGTGCCGCCGCCGATCAGATTGCCGGCGACCTGCGGCTTGTTCAGGTCCCCGACCATGACGCGCACCTTGAGGTCGGCGTCCTTGTACTGCGCGTCAAAGTCGGTGGAGACGTCGACCCGGTCCAGCCAGCGATCCTTCGGCGTGGCTTCCAGCGAGACATCGCGATAGATGCCGCCGAGGGACCAGTCGTCATTATCGTCGAACAGGTAGTCGTGCTGGACCTGGCGGACGCGCACCGCCAGCACATTGTCGGCGCCGGGCTTCAGGGCCGAGGTGACGTCATAGGCGAAGCTGGTGAAACCGCTGTCGTGGCGGCCGAGCGGTTTGCCGTTCAGCCAGACCTCGGCCGACGACCAGACGCCGCCGAACTTGAGCAGAACGCGCTTGTTGTTGAAATCGGCGGGCGGGGTGAAATGCGTCAGGTAGAAGCCCTGACTGGCCTCACCGGTTCCGAAGGTCTTATAGCGCGGCTCTTCGTAGCCCTGCACAGCCCAGTTCGACGGCACCGGCGTCGGCTTGAAGGCGGCCAGATCGTAGCCGGGCTTGTAGAAACCGGCCATGGCGTCGGCGGCGGCTTCGGTCGGGGCCATGGCGAACGACCAGTTGCCGTTGAGGGACAGGTCGGCCGGCATCTGCGCGACGGCATGTCCGGCCAGCAGGCTTAGGCCTACCGCCAGCGCGGACACGTGCTGACGGAGGCTGAACGGCGTTTTCGGCAAGCGCGGCATGGCATTTCCCTGTATGACGTATGATTGTTTTCCACGATGTAGAGGAAAGAATCCGACGGCGGCAACCGATATCTGATCGAAACCAGCCAAATTCGATCATATCCGCCCGATTCCCGCCCGCCGTGGTATTTTTGAAAATGTATAAAATTACAGATATTTAAGTTGCACCCTGCGGTCATTTGCGCTCGATCCTGTCCGGGACTAAAGACGGAGCGATCATGGGCAAGCGGGGTTGGCTGGCGGCAGCGCTGAGCGGGATGCTGTTTTCGGCAGCGGCGGAAGCCGCGCCGCGCGCCATCCATTACGACCTCACGCCTGAGCGGGTGGCCGGGACATTCACCGGCCTGCGCGTTCGCCTCGATCTTACCGTCACGCCGGGCAGTACGCTTGTCCTCGACGTGCCGGAGCGGTTACGCGACCGGCTGGCGCCATCGGGTTTCACGATCCAGGGCGGACAATGGACGCGCGCGACCACGGGTGACGCCCTCCCCGTCACGGCCACGGCTTCGCACGTCACCGTCAGCTACCGGCTGCTGTCGGACGGCCGCCCAAGCCCGCGCGCCAACGACCAGCGCATGGCCATCCACGCCGCGTGGTTCGCCATGCGCGGCGACGAAGGCCTGCTGATGCCGGAAGGCAGCGCGCGGACGACAACGACGGTCCGGATCGCTCCCATGGGCGGCTGGTCGATCGGCTCGAGCCTGACGGGGGCTGCGCCATTGCAAACCGTCGGGGATTCGCTTTTCCTGGGCGGCGCCGGCTACCGGATCGCCACCCGCACGGTCGACGGCGCGCCATTCCGGCTGGCCTACCCGGAAGCGATGGCCGACCGCGCCGGCAGCCTGCTCGACGACGCCGCGACCATCGTCACCACCGAACGGCGGTTCTGGGGTACGCCGCCCAAGCCCATGTTCATCGGGCTGGTCGAACTGAGCGACGACGGCGATTTCAGCGGGCGCGGCCTGCAGGGCGGCTTTTCGCTCTATCTCGGTAAAAATGCCGACCGGAAGGCGGTGCGACGGCTGATCGCGCACGAAAACCTGCATGGCTGGATTTCACGGGCCATCGGCGGCTTTCCGGCCACCGACGACGATCTCGAGGCCTGGCTCAACGAAGGCTTTACCGAAGCCTATACGGCGCGGCTGCTGCTGAAGTCGGGGTTGTGGACCACGCAGGACTATGTCGACGATTGGAACGAGTCGCTGGCGCGGCTGGGCACGTCGCCGGTCCGCGCCGCGCCCAACAGCCGCATCCTGGCCGACCGCTTCAACGATTTCGACGTCAGCAAGCTGCCCTACGACCGGGGGCGGATCCTGGCGATGATATGGGATCGGGCGTTCCGGGAGAAAACAGGCGGCCGGATCGGTCTGGGCGATGTGTTGCGCGCACAGATGAAAGACGCGGCGCGCAATGCCCGTAATGGCCACGTCGTCAGCGCCGACCGGCTGTTTCCGGTGGTGGCGAAGCGGCTGACGGGCATGGACATGAGTGACGATCTGACGCGCTATGTCGACAGGGGCGAGCCACCGGTGGTCGATGGCGCGTTGTTCGGGCCGTGCCTGAGCGTGGAACAGGTGACGCAACCGGTGTTCGATCGCGGCTTCGACCTGGAGGCGACGCTGAAAGCGCGCGGCAAGGTGGCGGGACTTGAACCCGGTGGCCCGGCGGAACGGGCGGGCCTGAAATCCGGCGACAAGGTGCGGATCGACGAAGTGCCGACCCACGATTCGCGCGTGACGCTGAGCTATCGCGTCGATGATGGCGACGGGCGCAGCCACACGGTCAACTATCGCCCGGAAGGTCAAACCACGGTCACCTTCCCGCAACTGGCCCTGAAAGCGGGCGCGAACGGGTGCGTGCCTGAACTACCTTAGGCGGCGTAGCCGACGCGGCCCTGATCGAGCCATTGACGGGCGGCCTTCTGGGCCTCGGCGATGTCCTCGCGTTCCATTTCGCGCGACAGCTCCTTGCGGTAGATGCCGGCTTCCAGCGAGCCGCGCATCGAGGCCAGGTTGAACATCATGTGCGCCGAGATCATGTCGACGGGCGCGCCGCCCTGACCGGTCGAATACATCATGCCCAGACGGAACAGTTCGTCACCCGTCATATCCGGCGTCGGCAGCGGGATGGCGTTCTGCGTGGTCTTGGCTTCGGTCGAAATCATCATTTTGTGTGTCGTGCGTTTTGCACGTCCCCTGAAAACTTGATGTGATGATTTCAACAGCCGCCAGTGAAATTAAAGTTAACAGCATAGTTTAGGCTAAATTTTTTGTGTAAACGCGGATTTAATATTAATATACTCATTTACACATCACGATATACTCATTACTTATTTGATAATTTTCATGTTAAAATTGCTTACAGCTCGTAAATATTCATGCAAATGAAAGCGAAACAGGGCAAGCACGCAATTAACAACACAGGTAAAGCCGAATATATTTCAGAGCTCAGCAAGATGACTCAGAAAAACCACCTCACCCGCCCTGCCTGATATCTTGGCGAAAATGCGCCCGATGACCGGCAAGTTCGTTCAGCTTCAGTTCACACGCGGTCTGTCATGATCGCCTCAAGACGATAATTTTATCGCCCCAGCGTGTCAGGTCCGCGTTTTTAACACCCTTGGGACGACCTGGTTCGACAATGAGGACGAATATGAACAGAAAAATGGCTTTGAAAGCGGCGACCGGCCTGAGTTTAGGCCTGGTGCTGGTTTTGGCTGCGCCGATCGCCTCGGCGCAGGACCACATGCGCGGCGGCAACGGGACGCGCGGTGGCGGCGAACGCTATGGCCAGAATAATGGCGGTGGCGGTAGCGGTGGTAACAGCGGCGGCGGTGACCGCGGTGGCTGGCAACGTGGCAGCAGTGGCGGCGGCCAGGCAGCTTCCGGTGGCGGCGATCGCAGCGGCGGCAGCAATGGCGGCGGCTGGCAGCGGCGTGACAATAATGGCGGCGGCCAGGCGGCAGCAGCCGGCGGTGGCAATGGTGGTGGCTGGCAACGCCGTGACAATAACAGCGGCGGTGGACAGACGCCTACCCCGCCGGCGGCCCAGCCCGGCACCGGTCAGGCCCTGAACAATTCCGGCTGGCAACGCGACAACAATCGCGGCGGCGGCAACTGGCAGGGCGGCGGTAGCAACGGCGGTAATCGCGCCGACAACAATAACCGCAACGACAGCAACCGTGGCGGCAACGGTACGCGCGGCGGCGGCTGGCAAGGCGGTAACGGTGGCAATGCGCAGAACAATGATCACCGCGACAATAATAACGGCAGCTGGGATCGCGGCCGCGACAACAACAACCGCGGGGACTGGAATCGCGGCAATGACCGGGGTAACGACTGGAACCGCGGCGGCAACGATCGGGGCCGTAACGACGGCGGCTGGGACCGCGGTCGCGGCGGCGGCCATTTCGACTGGCACAATGATCACCGCTGGAACGGCTACACCGGCGTGCGTCTCGGCTTCTACTTCTTCCCGGGCCGCGGCTATTATCGCGTGCCGGACGCCTATTACGACCGTCAGTGGCGGCGCGGCGAGTATCTGCCGAGCGTCTTCTTCAGCTATCGCATCAATGACTGGTACGATTACGGCCTGCCGCAGCCACCTTATGGCTGTGCCTGGTATTTCGTCGGCGAGGATGCCGTTCTCATGGTCATATCGACGGGCGAGATACTGGACGTTATTTACAACTTCTGGTAATCAGGCGTCGCGATCCCGCTCGGAATCGCTGTCGCTTGTGCGAGCAGACGTCCCTCTTATCCCTGGCGCTACCAATCCCCCGGCGCCAGGGATTTTTTTGTCCGCGCTCGCCCGGCAGGTGAATAAGAATTGAGTATAAAAATATAAGAAAAGCATAAACAAAATACATTCAAACCATTTATTAGAAAAGTATAATAGATTCATTATTTCTACGCCGCATTTTCGCCCGCTTCCGGCTTAGAATTTGAAATTGTTGGCGGAAATACTCAAGCAAATGATCTCCGCCGCAAGTCATACGGGCCGGGTTAAATATTACCTCGCCTTTCATCTATACAGGCGGCGGCCGGACTTACTTCTCCCGTTTCCGCCGGAATGAGAGGAAATTCATCATGAAAAACGCTCTTCATCTGACGGCCGCCCTCGGCCTGGTAGCCACCCTGGCGCTCGCCCCTTCCTTCGCCTCCGCGCAACTGCTGGGCGGTGCGGTCGGCGGCGGCGGCAATGCCGGCGGCGCCATTGGCGGCACGCTGGGCGGCGCTACGGGCTCCATCGGCGGCGCGGGTAACATTTCCGGCCAGGCCGGATCGGATGCCTTTGGCAGCGTCAGCAACACGGCGCGCGGCGCGACCAATACGGCCCGCGACGATGCCAGCATGGCCGGCCGTCAATCGGCCGACCTTGGCGCCCAGACTCGTGGCGCGCTGAATAACACAGCCCAGGCCAACGGCTCGGTGACCGGTTCGGCCAACGGCGCGCTCAACGGCACGACCGGCAACCTCGACGCCCAGGGCCAGGCCAATGGCTCGGCCTCGGTGAACACCGCTCCGGCGACCGGGGTGGTGGGCCAGGCCGCCGCCGATGCCCGCAGCGATGTCGGCACGGTTTCCGGCCAGGCGCGCGGCGCCGCCAAGGGCGCTGTCCACTCGGCCCGTAACACCCATGCCGGCGCCGGCGCCGATGTTTCGGCGGGCGGCAGCGCCTCGACCGGTGGCGCTTCGGCTAACGGTGGCGTCTCCGCCAACGTTCAGGGCGGTACGCGCTAATCGTCTTTTTGCGCAACCTCAGTCGTCCCGCGCTCCGTTTTTTATGCGGAGCGCGGGATACTCATTCGGGGGCAGATAAAGGTGATGACCATGACCAAGATCTATCTTACGACGGCTGCGGCCGCCCTCGCGCTGGCGCTGACCGCCCAGGCTCCTGCCGTTTCGGCGGCTCCCGCCAAGTCCAAGACCGCCGGTCAGCTGGCCAGCCCGGCCCAATTGCAGCGCGAACATCAGCGCGCCATCAAGTCGGGCGACCATGCCAATGACCCGTTCAATTCCGCCTCGAGCGACGAATTGAACCAGCAGCAGCTCGCCAAGGCGCAGATGCTGGGCACCCAGGCTGGTGTTCCGGACGTGGCGCCGTCGCAGAACACCGCGCTGAATGGCCAGGCTGACGCGAACGCGCAGGCGCAAACCGGTCTGAAGACGACCGACACCAGCGCGCTTGACGCCAGCACCATGGGGTCGACGACCAACACGACCGCCGGTCAGGACACGACGGCGCAGCAGCCGCTGACCCAGCAGCCCATGTCGAATGACGCGACGCCGCCGGCGACCAGCGACCCGGCGCTGCAAAACCCGATGCCGGCTACTGACGGCACTACGCCGGAAGCCAAGAGCAATCCGGACGCCAAGTCGCCGCCGGTCAAGAACGATATGCCGGAAGGCCAGTAAGGACGAGCCTCCGGCGGCCAGGGTCCTTGGACCCTGGC